>NZ_NPEV01000060.1 GCF_003258835.1 Rhodobium orientis
CGTCCGGCTTTCCCGCCGCCGTCACGGCGTCGGCCCCCGGCGGGTCGATCCGCCGGGTGATCTACCTTCTTGTTTTAGTTTGATATTTTCAGAGTTTAGCTGAGTGTTCCAGTTTTCTAAGATTTCAAGGACGGAGTTCGAAGTTTCTACATCGATGTCCGCCATTTCCTTTTATAACTTATTGATTTTACTGATATTTCGCCTATCCGAGAGCTCTCGACCAACATATAAGCCCACATTTTATTCCGCATTTTGTCGGATGTAGTTGGCTGTTGTAAGATGACCTAGTCGGCACAATCGGCCAATGTCGTTGAGATGCCGAGGCTCTTACGCCCTCATTTTAGGGCCATGTCGTCACTCTCGCGGCAACCGCGACTCTCTCCCCTGGACTGCACCCGGTTTGGCAGACAATCCCCATCCTCACGCTGCGGCGCTTTCGAACGCCTCGGGACTGACGCCGCCAAGATGAGAATGGCGGCGGGTTCGGTTGTAGAAGACCTCGATATGGTCGAAGATGTCGGCTTAGGCGAGGTCTCGCGTTTTGTAGATGCGTTTTCGGATGCGCTCCTTCTTCAGGCTGCAGAAAGAAGGATACTGCGACGGCGTTGTCCCAGCAGTTCGCGCGCCTGCTCATGCTCGGCTCCAGATTGTGGGCTTGGCAAAACCGTTTGAAGTCGTCGCTGCCGTACTGGCTGCCCTGATCTGAGTGAACGACAACACGACCGGCGGGTTTCCTGCGCCAGACAGCCATGAGCAGCGCATCCAGGGCCAGTTCTTTCGAGGGACTGGGTTTCATCGACCAACCGACGACCTTGCGTGCAAAGAGATCGACGACGACCGCCAGATAAAGCCAGCCCTGCCAGGTCCGGATATAGGTGATGTCGGTCACCCAGACCTTGTTGGCCGCATCGACGGTAAACGCGCGCTGTAGCCGGTTCGGAGCGATGATCGAGGGCCGGCCGGCAATGGGTCGAGGCTTTTTGTAGCCGCGCACGGGCTTGATGCCGTTTTCCCGCATGATGCGCTCGACACGATGGAGCCCGCAGCTCTCTCCGGCTTCACGAAGGTCGCCGAAGATGCGACGCGCACCGTAAACGCCATGGCTTGCGCTGTAGGAGGCATGGATGAGATCGAGCAAGCGGGCATCTTCCCTGGCGTGATCGCTCACCGGCTCGTGCAGCCATGCATAAAACCCTGCGCGGACCACCCGCAGAACCCGACACATCAACGTAATGGCGTAGTCGCGACGGTGCTCGTTCATGAAGCGGTACTTCACTCGGGTTCCTTGGCAAAGTACCGCGCGGCTTTTTTTAGGAGATCCCGCTCCTCCTCGACCCGCCGCAGCTGCGCGCGCAGTCGAAGGACCTCGCTCTTGGCCTCCAGGAGTTCCTTCGACTGTTGCTCCGATCGGTCGGGCGATACGGCCTTGACCCACTTGTAAAGGCTATGGGCCGACACGCCCAATGAACTGGCCCCCATTTCGACCGGACAGTCCGGCGTAAGCAAGAAGGCTTGGGGATATCCCCAAGGACAGGCTTATGTCGGACGACTATCAGCGCATTGAAGTGATCACCGGAACGGCCCGCCGACGGCGGTGGACGACCGAGCAAAAACTCAGGATCATCGAGGAAAGCTATGACAGCGGAGCCAGCGTCTCGGAGGTGGCAAGGCGCAATAGCGTCGCCCCGACCCTGTTGTTCCGCTGGCGCCGCCTGATGGCCGAGGGAGGAACGGTAGCCGTGGGCTCGGACGACGATGTGATTGCCGCATCCGAAGTGCGCCGCCTGGAAGAGCGGGTGCGCGAACTGGAACGCTTGCTTGGCAAGAAGACCATGGAGAATGAGATCCTGCGCGAGGCGCTCGACAAGGCACGGGCAAAAAAACAGGGCTTGCGGCTGTTGTCGCCACGACAGGACGGTTCCCGATGAGCCGGATTGCCGAAGTCCTCCGGGTTTCGCGCTCCAATCTCTACGAGCGGCAACGCGGCGAGGCCAAATCCCGCGGCCCCTACGTCAAGGCCGCCGACGAGGCGCTGTTGCCGCTGATCCGGCGCGTCGTCTCTGAGCGGCCGACCTATGGCTATCGCCGCATCACCGCGCTGGTGAACCGGGAACTGGTGCAGAACGGCCGGGCGCCGGCCAATCACAAGCGCATCTACCGGATCATGAAGCGGCACGGGCTGCTGCTTCAGCGCCATACCGCCGACCGGCCCGGGCGTGTCCATGACGGCAAGATCATGGTGATGGCCTCGAACCTGCGCTGGTGTTCCGATGCCCTGGAGTTCACCTGCTGGAACGGCGAGGTCGTTCGCCTGGCCTTCATCATCGATGCCTTCGACCGCGAGATCATCGCCTTCGTGGCCGTTACCGGCGCCGGCATCAGCGGCTCCGATGTGCGCGACATGATGTTGGAGGCCGTAGAGAAACGGTTCGGAACGACAAGGGCGCCGCACGCAATCGAACACCTGTCGGACAACGGGAGTCCCTATACCGCCAAGGATACCCGCGACTTCGCCGCTGCGTTGAACCTCACTCCTTGCTTCACGCCGGTTCAGAGCCCGGAATCGAACGGTATGTCAGAAGCGTTCGTCAAAACCTTCAAGCGCGACTATGCTCGCGTCAAACCGCTGCCGGACGCCCAGACCGTGCTCCGGTTTATCCCCGGATGGATCGACGACTACAACGAAATCCATCCCCATTCAGCGCTCAAGATGCGCTCCCCAAGGGAGTTCATCCGAGCTCGGACCCAGTAGCCGGACTGTCCGGCGAAACGGGGGCAACTCCAGGGCAGTCCAAGGATAGGCGGGGCTTGTCTACCGGGATAGGGGCAGTCCAACCCAATAGCCGGACTGTCCGGTGAAACGGGGGCAACTCCATCTTCCGATTTATAAAGTCTCACTAACAAATTTGCACCCGGCGACCAAGCGGTCGCCGGGCGATTTGGTTTTGCATCGGAACACCTAAATTCAAATAATGCCTTCTGGAATCATCAAAATTTACGATTGATCAGCATGCACTTACGATAGGCTGGTCAAGTGCAAATGCAGTGTCACCTGATACGTGTTGTCTGACTCCGGCTCAGGACGGTCATCGATGTCAGTCCTGAGCCGTTTCCGGAGGCGATCGTCGCATGTCCACCGCGCCGAAAGATGACCGCGCGGCATCCTCGACGCCGACCACGACGTCCATTGAGAGCAGATCGACGTTGGTACCATGAAAGCTGCCGCTCACCGGCGCAACCTGCTCGATCTTCCGCGCGACGGCGACCGGGATCAGATTGGCTGACCCGACTGCCCGATTGGTGGGATCGAACGGGATCCAGCCAGCACCGGGGACAAACACTTCGACCCAGGCGTGTGTGGAGCCTATCGCCGTCGATCCGAGCCAATTTCCGCTCGGATTGTAGAGATAACCGGATACGAGGCGCGCTCCGAGGCCGAGCGTCCGCACCGCCTCGGCGAAGAGAACGGCAAAGTCGCGGCATGATCCCCAGCCCCTGTCCAGGGTTTCGAGCGGTCCCTGAGTGCCCTCGGTCTCCCGGCTCTGGTAGGCGATGCGTGCCGTCACGCCGTTGGCGACGTCTTTCAGCAAAGACAGCGTATCCGTCGGACGGTCCATCACGAACGCCTCGACCCAAGTAGCCAGACGGCGGGTATCGTCCGCATATTGCGGCAAGGCGAGCGCGCCGAGCTCAATGAGGTCGTCGGCCTCGTACTGAAAGGGATATGAGGTTGCGTAAGCCGCGATCGCGAAGACGGGCCAGACCGGTGCCGTCAGATCCACGGTCGCATGTGAATCGATGACGAGCACGTCGGATGGGCGATCGAACACGACGGTCGCGATTGCATTTCCTGCGACGTCATGTGACCAGACAATGTTTGCGGCCGGTGTGATATCGAGATCAAAGGCTACAAGCCGGAGATCGCGGGTCTCGCGTGGACGAAGCATCATCCGGTGCGGCCCCAGATCGACGGCGGATCCGTATCGATAGGTGGTGTTGTGGGAGATGTTGACCAGCGGCATCGGCGGCGATCTAAGAAATCCGGCCCAATGAGCGGCTCCGGCCGTATCCATATGGTGAGGACGCGGCGGTGCGCCAAGCCGTCGAACTCTTGCAGTGGGCGCAGGTCCGCTCGTAAAAGCCTTCGCTCCAAAACGGCCTCTTGCAGCGGAGACAAACACGCTCCGCCGGCACATCGCCCTGAGGCTTGGCCAATACCAGAGGCAGTGCCCCGATCTCTGTCATCACTTGTTCTCCTCACGTTTCGTCAGCCGCGCCAAATCGCTCAAGGCACGCTGGATCAGTTTGTGAAGCCGAGGGTCCTCCGCTTCCGGTGTCGCCGCGTATAACTCGAGAAGGAACCGCACTTCCTTCGTCGCCTCGATCCATGTGCGCGCCGGTTCAGCCAGCGTCGCCGCATCGATCTGCGCGCTCACACTGTCCGCCTCTTCATCCGGAGAAGCATGAGTGGTCACTGCTTTTCGACGCATGTCGATTTCCAGCTTTCCCTCTTTGGTCCGCCAAGTATCGAGATCGATGGGACGGTCCGTCACGGCATCACTCCTCCCACGGCACCTTTTCGCACCGCGACGAAGAAGGGCGGCTCGGCGCATGAGGGGCAAAAATGCGCATTCGCCGCCCCCTTGTCCCCGAAACTCCAACGGCAAAGCGACGTTCCCGCTTGTCCGCCGGCTTGCTGGTCGGTTGGCCTTTCAATTTCGTCTGCTCCGGTTCGGCGCGCGAAATGGTCAACCGGCGCTTCCGCCTCTTCAGATGACCGCGTCATTCGGGGTTTCGACTGTCCAGACCCTAAAGTCCTTCAAAGTGTTGGGGCCGAAAGTCTGCGTCAACGGAACATCCGCCGCGTCACGGCCCACGGCAATCAGGATCCTTGCGGTGCGCCTCATGTTGTTGCGCGGATCGAAGACCCACCAGCGTCCCTCGAGGAAGACTTCCATCCAGGCCGCAAAATCTCCGGGCGGATGGGGCTCAGGCTCGCCAATATCGCTCAGATAACCTGTGCAGTAGCGGGCCGGAATGTTCACGCAACGGCAGAACGCGATGGCGAGATGCGCGAAGTCGCGACAGACGCCATAGCGCCCGGAAAGGGTTTGCGACGCAGTGCGCGTTGCATCCGCCCGCATGTAGTCGAACGTTACCGTGTTGTGTACGAAGTCGCAGATCGCCTGAACCCGTGCCCATCCCGGTGCAGTGTCTCCGAACAGGCGCCATGCCTCATCCGAGAGGATGTCGGTATCGCAATAGCGGCTGCCGAGAAGGTAGACGAGCGTCTCGAACGGTAGGTCCTGGACCTGTTGCTGACGGGCTGCCGGACAGACCGGATCCAGTTGACCGGAATCGCGGAAAACGCCGTCGGTCGAGAGCGTGAAATCGCCAGCGGGTGCCACCATCCGCGTGCACCAATTGCCGAATCCGTCCCGGTAGCTTTCCAGTGGCACGCTGGGTGACGTCACCAGGTAGTCGGCTCGTTCGAGGTCACCGAAGCGCGAGTAGTGGACGTTCAGCAACGCGATCAATGGCGTCGGTTGGGGCAAGCTGTATTTGAGGCAGCACCCGATACTCACGCGCATGTCAGCCGACTCCGCTGTGTGGTCGGCCGCGCCGATGCATCACCGCCCACGAACACAAAAACCATCCGACAACTGGAAGCTTACATCGCAACGCCAGCTGTTGCCGGAGCGTTCGAGATGCGCATTCGCGGGCAGCTCGATTTCGATACAGGCGTTGTCGCGGGCTTCGTAGCCTCGTTGACATCGCCATCCGGAGCCGTACGAGCTTGTATCCAGGAAGGCGTTTGCCGGCACGAGAATCGCGTCACAGCGTTCGTCAACTGCTTTGAACCCCCTTTCACAGGCCCAGGCTCCACCATAACGGGCGTCGGACAGATAGCCGTTCTCGGGCACCGCGATCAGAAGGCATCCGCCCGCATCCGCGAAAAAGCCTCGATCGCAGTCCCAGCCCGAACCCGAAGGATCTTCCGTCAAGTATGCGTGGTCCGGCACGGTGATCGGCACGCACGCCTCTCGATCCTGCCGGAAACCGCGTTCGCATTGCCAATCGTAGCCCGACGCCCGAAGAAAGGCGTTTTCGGGTACGATGATCGCCTCACAAGACAAACCGCCCACTTCTTTGTATCCGCGGAGGCAGTCCCAACCCGTCCCGTACGACCGACCCGTCGCATATGCGTTCTCAGGCACCACAATTCGATCACATAAGTCGTTGTTCACACGATATCCCAGATCACAGTCCCAGCCGGCGCCATAGGCCCGTTTGTGGGCATTCGCAGGAGTGGATCCCGTGCCGTCCTGAGCGAACACGGGGAGGGCGAGAGCGACAAGGAAACCGGCCAGGATAGATACGCCGACTGTGAGGCCAACCCATGGCTTTTCGAATTTTCTAACGGTCATCGTCGCCTGTTCCTTTTCGGTCGGAGGCCGTTCTGCAGGTGCTGCCGCGGGCCTTCATTGCGCTTCAGGACGTCTTTGGATCACGTGCCGTCAGTCCATCGCTGCGCAGAGCTGCAATTCTGTTGACGCCGGCCATTTCGCCGGTCGAGATCAGGATTGAGAGTTCAACCTAATCCGACCGACACGGCATGCCCTCGTTCTCGGCAGCGTGTATCGCCTCGTGTGCGCAATATCGCCGTTGCGTGCGGCCAACGGCGGGAGCCGATCGGTGGCCATCCGAGCCCAAGTGGAGCGCCGTCAAGCCAGAACCGCTGCTCTTCGGGCTCATTTTGCCGTCGGGTCCCGCAATCGAGCGCATGTTGTAGATTATCTGCCTGCTCGGTCTCGTCATCGCAGGGACAACTTGATGAGCGCCACTGCCGCTAGAGCCTGCTCGTGCTGGTGATAGTCACCATGAAAGGCACCATCGACCTTGACCTCCCAGATGCCGTTTCGCTCTCTAAGCTGTACCCGATCGAGCCGAGACGATTGCTCGGTGGGACAAGGAGGTAATCCTTGTCCTTGCGGCGGTCGCGGAGCGATAGCCTCGCTCGCGGTCTCGGGCGGCCGAGTGGCGAGCAGTTCCCCGAGCAGCATAACCGCACGAATGAACTCCTCCGCGTAGTCGTCGGTGTCCCGGAAGTCGTGTTCCCGAACAGCCATGCTCATCGGCTCAACGAACCTCTTTCGCAAATGGTCGACGAAACGAGGTTCCGTGCGGGACATGTAGGCGATTAGCGACTGAAGAACCCTCTCATGGGCCAGCATGCGGCGCTCCAGGTCGCTTGCCTCGGAGCGGTATTGCGGAAGCATCTTAGTCGTTCCCATGACCTGTCTCCTCCTAATAGACGAGTCTTCGATTCGACTGGAGCGTTCAGAGTTTGAGCGCCGGAAGGCAGGCCGCCGCGATGTCCCTGTTTGGCCCGTCCGTTCCGGGCATCGTCGCCCAGCCGGTCTCCATAAGTGCGTCCCGCCGCTGGTAGGTTGAAGCCGCGCGGATCATCGCGAGTTTTTCCAGGCGCTCCTGGTCGTTCTGGGCCATGTCGAGGCAAACCGGAACCATAGCCGCGACCACGTCGTCACGAGCCATGGTCATAGCCCGTTCATCGGCCGTTCCGCCCGTAACCCAGCCTCCCCACGTGAAGCCGACGACGCTGACGACGACAGCGCCGATCACCGCGCCATAGATGCCGGGTTTGAGCCATTCGGGTGCGTTCATTTTCGCGTCCTCCAAGGGAAAAAAGCCGTTGCGCCTCGGCGACCGAAGGGCACATTCCTTGCCGTGCGGCCGGGACGTTAGCGCGGATGCTACTCCGTAGTCAGGCGTAACACTGTCGTCCTGCGGCACCTTCAATCGCTGCCGAGAATGACCTACATTCTTTTACGTTTCGATCGGATGTCGTACGCTGACCCAGGTTAGCGTCGGCCAGGGCTTGAGGTGATTTTCTTGCGCGCGACGCCCTCGTCGGCACGAACGCTCATTCAGGAGCTGTCAGCTCATGATATGGTTACGGTTTCTGTCGCTCGATGGCGGTCGGCACCGCCCATCTTACGGTGCATCCTTCGGCAGCGCGGCTTTGATCTCTTCCGGTTTTTCGGGATAGCCGGTTTTAAATTGCGAGTCGGCCTGCATTCCTCCGAGAAATCTGAAGAGATCGCTGTCCGTGCTCAGGACAAGCGTCGTTCCGTCGGAAATCATGTCGTCGTAGGCCTGCATCGTCCGCGTGAATTCATAGAAATCTACTGCCTGGGGACTGGCATTGTATGCCTTTGAATAGATATCCGCGGCGGTCGCGTCGGCCACACCGCGAATCTCCTCGACAGCCCGATAGGCCTCGGATCGTATCTTGTTCAGGTCCCGCTCGCGGTTGCCGCGAATGCGCGCCGCTTCCCCGTTGCCCTCGGACAGGAAACGCTCGGCGATCTGACGTCGCTCCGATATCATGCGGTCGTAGATCTTCGGCCGCACGCTTTCATTGTAGTTGATGCGCTTGAACCGGATATCGAGAAGTTCGATCCCGAACACGCGGACCTTTTCGGCGGCGGCTTCGAAGATTTCCTGCTCGACCAAGGCCCTTCCCTTCACGATGGGTACCAACGCGCCGATGTCCTGCGCCAGTTCCTCATCCGTCAGCAGGGTATCGCGCAGCGGCGATCTGTCCCTCGTCGTCCTGATGATCTCGATCAGTTCGTGCTTGGCAACGGCATTGCGGGTTTCGCTGCCGAGGATGTCATCGAGCCGCGACTGTGCGCTACGCTCATCGCGCAGACGCAGGAAGTATTGCAGCGGGTCGGTGATCTTCCAGCGGGCGAACAGATCGACGGAGATATAGAGCTTGTCTTTGGTGGGCATGTCGGACGGATTGCCGTCCCACTCCAGCACCCGTCGATCGATCCGGTTGACCTCCTGCACGAAAGGGATCTTGAGCTTTAACCCTGCTGTCGTGACCGGTGCCCCGACAGGTTTTCCGAACTGGGTGATGATAGCCTGTTCGACCTCCCCGACTGTGTAGATGGAAGCGGACGCGATCACGATGCCAGCGATCGCGATTCCGGCGAGGCCTAGCGAAATCATTTTCATTGCCGCTCTCCTGTCTGCCGGTTGAGGTCAAGAAATGGAAGGATGCTGCCGGTCGAACCGTCGACAATGATCTTGGACCGGATACCGGGCAGAACGTCTTGCATGGTCTCGATGTATATCCGCCGCATCGTCACCTCCGGCGCCTTCCCATACTCGGTTAGAAGGGCCGTGAATCGCGCCGCGTCACCCTCGGCCTCGTTGATGCGTTTGAGACGGTAGCCATCGGCCTCGCGAATACGCTGGTCCTTTTCACCTTCGGCCAGCGGGATGACCTTGTTGTATTCCCGGCGGGCCTCGTTGATGAGCCGTTCCTTTTCCTGCTGCGCCTGATTGACCTCGTTGAAGGAGGCCTGCACCGGCTCCGGCGGATTGATATTCTTCAGTTGTACCTGATCGATGCTGATTCCCATGGCGTATTTCGTGGCCAATGCCTGCATCTTCAAAAGAGCTTCGCTCTCGATCTCCTGCCGTCCGATCGTGATGACTTCGTCGACCGTTCGGTCGCCGACGACTTCGCGCATCACCGACTCGGAGACGTAACGCAAGGTCGCGCTCGGCTCGCGGACCTCGAAGAGAAACTTCAGAGGCTCGGAGATCCGGTATTGCACGACCCACTCCACGAGCGCCGCGTTCAGATCGCCCGTGACCATCTCGGTCTCGCGTCGCCCCTCTGTCGGGCTCTGATACGGATCGTTCGCGCCAGGGGTCGCGAAGCCGAATTCCTGTTTCAACTGACGCTTCACGGGCACGATCGTGGCGACGTCGATGCCGAGCGGAAACTTGAAATGCAGACCGGGCGAAACCTCCGAGCTGAATTTTCCGAAACGCTGTACGATTGCAACGGAGTCGCTCGGTACCGTGTAGTAGGAGGACCATGCGCCGAACGCGGCAAGCGCAATCGCGCCGGCGACCAACATACTCCTTGTTGGCGGCTGACCGCTTGGCAGCAGGTTACTCAATTGTTCGCGCACCTGCCGAAGAAGGTCATCGATCTCTGGAGGGGAGGGTCTCGGGTTGTTGCTCCAAGGTCCACGATTTGGCGGACCCTCGTTTTGTGCAGGCATGGCGCATGTCCTCTCTCGATCTGCAAGAACCGACCCGATTGACCATCTTGGGCGGCGATCTCCTGGTGACGCACATTCCGCGCGCCATGACCTTCGCGTTATCCCAATGTCCGAGATGATTTTCTGCCTGGGGCGACAGGGCATTCCGAAGGCTCGACCGTATCGAGTCCCGCTTCGGCTAACCGCAATCGGATCCGTTCCCCCGCAAAAGCGTACGAAAAGCTTGGCCCGACTTGGCACTCGGACGTTTTCTAGCTTTTGATCGGCTGGCCCGTACTGCTTCAGGTTAGTCTGGTTCGACGTTTGGATTAGCTGCACCTGATGAGCGGTGGCGAGAATCGCCGGCGTGGATTTGCGCCGCGTACAAACGACTTCAATCCAGGCTAACCTGCATTAGTGCACTGAAATGGCGCGGCTGATAGGCAGGCGTCGTCCACCAGATGGTGAAGAGTATGGATTCCGATATCGTTGTTGGGCAGGTAAGCTGGCAAGCCGTTCTTGACCAATTGACCCGCCGCCGCACTCACTCCGGTTGGGCCATCCATGAAAGGACAATCCTATGATGCTCGACATGAGCCGACCGACCTTGAAAATGAAGTCCGTCAAGCTGGCATGCGACAACGCACCCGCTGGCCCGAAGAAGGACGAAGCGCTCAGGCACTTACTTGCTGCCGAAAAGGCACACGAGGAAATGGCCGAAGCATTGGCGAACAATCAACTCGACGAAGCAATCGCGGCGCTCCGGTGACGGCGTTCGCATGCGGTGCCTGCCGGGTCCGACCGATATACATCGGACAACCCTCCGCTCATTTGAGCAGCGGCCCCTCGTGGTCCAGATACGTGGAATCGAATTCGGCGAGTTCTGCCAGACGATCGCGATCGTCGAACGACACATGACCGTCGCGAAATGTCACCAGTCCGCGCTCGCGCAGTTGCCGAAGCACGCGGTTCACGTGGACCGCGCTAAGGCCCAGGGCGTCGGCCAGATGATACTGCGTGAGCGGACAGTCGTAGCCGTCCTTGCTCCCGATGCCAACCAGAGCCAGCCGCGACCCGAGCTCTAGCAGGAAGTGCGCCATACGGGCATCCGAATCGCGGCGCCCGACGCCGACGAGATGTTCGACGACCATCGCCTCGTCCCGCGACGCCGCCCAAAATATGGCCGTCGCCAAACGAGGGGTATCCGCGAATGCCTTGAGAAGGTCGCTTGCGAGGACTTCCGCCGCCTCGATATCGACGATGGGCTCGAAACTGTGATCGGACGTGCGCAATAAGACGCTGCGCAATCCGAGAAAGTCTCCGGGAATCTGGAAGTCGACAATCTGGCGCGATCCGTCGGGCTGAATTTTGTAGGAACAGACCCAACCGGATGCAAGGATATAGGCGGCCTGTTTCGACTGTCCCTGATGCACGAGGTCGCGCCCGGCGACAAATACCCTGCGCCGCTGATGCAAGCCCGCCAGTACTGCGAGCTCGGCGTCGGACAACGCGACGAAGGCCGAAAGCTTTCGGCCGAGCGGGCTTTGGTCCGTCATGCTCATGGCGTCTCCCGCATTGTTTGGGCCTCACCCGTATTGTTTGACGATATGCGCAGCAGCCGGCGCGAAGGCTGACTTCCATCAGTTCCGTATAACGCATTTTCTGAAAGGGTGCCGCAGTTCGTCAGGCCGCCGCGACCTGATTCCTTGTCGGTAGAAAGGACTTATCCGATGCCGGACCATACGGATTACGGAGGCATGGCCGCACTTTCGATCTGCGAAGCGCTGCTGCTTGCCCTGAACGATCATGAGATTCTTCCCGAAAGGGAGATACTGGGGATCCTTCAGGATGCTGCCGCGGCTCACGAGAACGCTGATGGGACCGACGACGAGAAGGAAACGCACCGAGCCGTCGCTGCACTGATCGACCGGATCATCGCCGGAGGAAATTCGGTTCGAAGACCATGAGCGGGTTGAAGATTTCGCATCGGTTTCCCGGCTCTTCGAGCGCCCTGGATTCCAACGGCTCACGCCATCGAAAACGACAAGAGGCACACGGCGTCCATGGTCTATCAGGAAGAAACAAACCTACCCCGTGAGACCGCCGACAGGATCACGAAGCCTTTCGCGCGGTTTCTGAAGATCGAGGCTGCGGCAGGCGGGCTCCTGCTTCTGGCGGTGCTGCTTGCCCTGGCATTGGCCAATTCGCCCTGGGCTGAGGCTTTCCTGGGCTTCTGGGAACTTCCGATTGGCCTGACGTTCGGTGCGCTGGATTTCAGCCGCTCTCTGCGCCACTGGATCAACGACGGACTGATGACCCTGTTTTTCTTCGTGCTTTCGCTGGAGCTCAAGAGGGAGATCGTTCTCGGCGAACTGCGAAATCCCAGACAGGCCGCGCTACCTTTCGCGGGTGCGTTGGGCGGCATGGTCGTTCCTGTCTCGCTCTATCTTGCATTGAAGATTGGAGAGCCGGGAGTTCACGGATGGGGCACCGTGATGGCGACGGATACCGCGTTGGTGATCGGATGCCTTGCGCTGTTCGGAAACCGAATTCCACCGACCTTGCGTCTGTTTCTGCTCTCCCTGGCGATTTTCGATGACGTCGGGGCGATCCTCGTTGTCGCTTTCGGCTATGGGGATAAGATGAACTGGTCGGCTCTCGGGCTCGGATTGCTGGCGCTCGGCGCGGTCGCCGGCATCGCGCGTTTCGGGGTCAGAAGCGTGCCGATCTACTTCCTGCTGGGAGGCGCGATCTGGCTGTGTTTCGATGCCTCCGGCATTCATGCGACAATCGCCGGCGTGATCCTTGGACTGATGACACCGGCCCGGGTGTGGGTAAGCGATACGCGTTTGCGTGCGATCCTGGGGCGTGTGCTCGCCTATCCGGTTGGCGAGCATTGGAGTGGTGATACCGTTGACCGCCACGACCTCCGTCAGGCCGGCAGGGCAGTTACGGAGTCCCTGTCTCCGGTGGAACGACTCGAACTGATGCTGCACCCATGGGTCGGCTTTGCGATCATGCCGATTTTCGCGCTGGCGAATGCCGGCATAACAATCAGTGGCGCTCATTTCGGGCAGTCGGTCTCGGTGGCCATCATTGTCGGGCTGGTACTGGGAAAGCCAATTGGTGTTCTCGGTTTCAGCTGGCTCGCCGTCCGCTCCGGACTGGCGGTGCTCGGACCCGGTCTGTCATGGTCCTTCGTCGTCGCAGGCGCCTTGCTCACGGGCATCGGCTTCACGATGTCGCTGTTCATCGCCGGCCTGGCATTCGAACCGGCGATGCTCAACGCCGCAAAGCTCGGGATCCTATCGGGATCGGCTGTCGCCGCGGTGGCGGGTACGGTGATGCTGGTTCTATTGACATCCCGCGCGGCCCGCGGCGGAGCCGTCGCATGAAACCATGATCGAGCCCGCCTCGCCAAGTGCTTGTGTCGGGTGACCTGCAAAGGAAAGCCAGGTGTCAAGTCGGTCGATCCACACGATTGGCTTCGGCAGATCCTCTTGCGGGAGAGATGTGATTCTGAGGCCGAACGCTCCTTTCAACTGTGCGTCCGGTGCAGCTCTTAGAACGGGAAGAACATCCAAGTTGCCCCAACCACCGCGGTACCGACGATAACGTTCATTGGAATCCCGATCTTGAGAAAGTCGAAAAATCTGTAGTTTCCCGCTCCGTACACCAAAGTGTTCGTCTGATAGCCGATCGGTGTCGCGAAGCTCGCACTCGCCCCGAACATCACCGCGACGACAAACGGTCTCGGGTCGGCCCCGATTTGTTCAGCAAGTCCGATCGCGAGTGGCGTCACCACGACGGCTACCGCGTTGTTGGTAACCGCCTCGGTGAGCACCGATGACAACACGAAGACAGCAGCCAACGCCACAAGAGGATGCTGCCCGATGAGCAGGGGGGCGACAGCGTCGACGATAAGTTCAACGGCCCCCGAATGCTGCAATCCCGCCCCTACGATCAGCATCGAGATGACCAGCACAAGGACGCTCGCGTCGATTGCCCCCCAAGCTTCGTCATTGTCTATGCATCGTAGCACGAGGATTGCCGAGACGGCGACCAACGCAAGTATGCTGATCTCGGCAATCCCCGCCACGGCAAGAGCCACCACTGCTATCAGCGCAAGGAGAACAAGCGGCGCCTTACGCCGGCGAAACGCACGACCGCCCGCTTGCGTTATCGCGGCAAGATCGCCCGCCTCGGTCATTCGGGCGAAGGCTTCGGGCGTCCCTTCGAGCAGCAGCTTGTCCGCCGGTCGCAGCAAAGCCGTCGACAGATCGGGTCCGAGATTCTCACCGTGGCGATGGGCGCCGAGCACACGCATTCCATAGCGATGGCCTATCGCCAGTTGCGCGATGCGCACCCCGCGGCTCCTGCGCGACAGGGTAACGATAGCCTCCGCGACCACCAGGTCGGTTGCATCACCGGCCGCTGGTCCCTGACGCAGGCCCACATCCACACCTTGGAGGTTTCGCAGGGTTAGCAGTTCAGATGTAGTCACCTTGGCGATGAGCCTATCGCCGAACTCGAGAACGTGCTCGCTCAAGCCTTCCGATTTGACGCTTGACCGCGTTCGAATCCCGATGATTTCCACGCCGCGCCGGTTCATGTCGCCGATCTGACTGACTTTCGTCCCGAGACCTCTATAGCCCTCGCGGGGGCGTAGCTCTGTCAGGAACGTCGCCTCTCCGTCCGCGCCGGGATCCGCGCGATCCCTCCGATCGGGCAGCAAGACGGGTCCCAGGATCAGCAGGACGATACCGCCGGTGACCGCAGCAACCAAACCGACCGGCGTTATTTCGAGAATCGAGAACGGCTCGAGCCCGGCATTCTGTGCCACGCCATCGACAAGCAGATTCGTGGAGGTGCCGATGAGCGTGCAGGTTCCACCCAGAACCGCCATGTAGGACAGAGGTATCAGCATTCGCGTCGCCGCAAGGTCAAGGCTTCGCGCGAGGCGGATTGCCACTGGGATCAGGACGATGACAACCGGTGTGTTGTTCATCACGGCCGACGCAAGGAGTGTAGCCAGCAGAAATACGGCCGTACCGGCAATTGGTCGGCGGCTTGCTGCCGCCACAACCCAATGAGCGAGCGCATCAAGAGCCCCGGTTCTGACCAACGCACCACTGATAACGAACATAGCGGCGATCGTAATTGGTGCAGGATTAGCAAACGCCGCCAGAACCTCCGACGTGGGAACGAGGCCGAAGACGACAAAGAGAGCCGCGGCGCCCGCGGCGGTGACGTCTGGGGCAAAGCGCTCTGATACGAATCCTGCAAAGAGGAGCGAAAGAAGCCCCAGTGCAAGAAAAGCCTCATAGCCAACTGCAATATCGATCGATTTTCTCCAACTTCGAAGGGGCTTGCTTTCAGACTTCACCGCCTCTTGCACGAACGATCAGATCGCACCTGATTCACGGCACAGAATTGTCCAAGAAATAAATCGTCTCACCGCAAGCTTTTATAGAAATTAATTAGCCGGAAGATCTAGAAAAATCAGAATTTTAGTTAAAATTCCGCAAAATAAATTTTTGAATGCTAATATATAATCCAAAAGAAAACCTTTATTTTTGCGCGAAATCCCCTGATCGTCAATCACGGCTTTGTGTGCTTTGCCATTACTGTAGTATCGCTTTCGAGGGTCTGATTGCGCACTGGCATGTCGTCACTATTTGGGTTTACTGCGGCCATATGCATGGTCGAACCAATGTCGATCGCCGCAGCGCCGGAATTGACCATCTTCAAAGCTGGCTGGTCGCCGCTGGTAGTCTTTATCATGGCATCACCTCCGTTCATCCTGGAGGGGTTGGGCCATGCAAGTCCGTCATCTTCCTAACCGGGATCACCGTCGAAGCCGCGTCACCATTCTCAAGTGCGCATCGGCCCATGTGCCACGTCTTTTAACGGGGTCGAATGCCTCCAATAAGCCATCGGCAACTCCCCTCCGCATGCAAGAGTAGCAGGTGTTTCTACCGCGCACAGGCGGGCCACGGCCCTGCGACGGTTTTTTAGGATGTCGCGCTCCTGCTTGAGCACCGCGTTCTCTCTGCGAAGCCGCTTCAGTTCGGCATGAAGATCTGGATGTGCCTCAATCGGCTCCTCCGCATCGCGCTCCTGCCGCAGCCACCGCGACAGCGTCGAAAGCCCGATGTCGAGAGCCTCCGCAATCTCACGCCGCGTGCGCCCGCTCGTCAGCGCCAGCCGGACCGCTTCTCTCCGGAACTCCGGCGTCGGTCGTTTCCCTTTTGACATAGAACACTTCCTGGTTCCTCAGTTGGTGCCCTCCACTTTTCCAGGGCAAGTCTAGGGTGAAACGTTCTGGGCTTAGAATTACAGCTCACAGCGCCCGGTCCACGGCCGGCCCGTACCAGGGGGGCTGACGAGAGCAGCCAGGCGGTCTTTTCCGCGCGCGTCCTATCGCGCCTCGCGCGGCACCCGGAAAACAGCGAGGTAGAGCGCGGGAATAAACAGCAGCGTGACGGCCGTGCCGGCGATGATGCCGCCCATCATGGCGACGGCCATGGGCCCCCAGAAGATCTGCCGGGCAATGGGGATCAGCGCCAGGCTCGCCGCCGCCGCGGTGAGTGCGATCGGACGGGCGCGACTGTCGGAGGCCTTGAACACGGCATCCCACCGGCTTGCGCCGCCGAGGCGCAGGACCTCGATTTCCTGCACCAGGATGATCGAGTTTCGGATCAGGATCCCGACGAGCGCCAGCACACCGAGGATGGCGACAAACCCGAGCGGCGTGCCTGACGGCAGCAGCGCGGCGACAACACCGATCAGTCCGGGAGGTGCGGCGCACAGGACGATGAACATCAAGCGAAAGCTCTGCATCTGAAGCATGATGAGCGTGAGCATGGTTACCGCCATCAAAGGCACGACGGCAACGATCGGCGCCTGGGATTCCTCGCTGCTTTCGACCACGCCGCCGATGGCGATCTTGTAGTCGGGCGGCAAGTCCTCCTCAAAGGCGGCGATGGTCGGCTCCAGCGCCTTGACGACGGTGGCGGGCTGCTCGCGGCTAGCGATCAGAGCCTGCACCGTGACCGTCGGCTGGCGGCTGCGTTGATGGATCAGCGGCGGCTCGGTGTCGAAGCGGAAGGTGGCGAAACTCGACAGCGGAATAGGCTCGCCCGATTCACCGGTGATCTGCAGATTGTAGAGCGACTCCACGGATTTGCGCTCTTTCGCCTGGCCGCGGGCAACGATGTCGACGAGGTAAATGTCGTCGCGCAGGGCGGTGACGGTGTTGCCGTCGAAGATCGCCTGGAGCGCGCCGGCGATGTCGCGGCCGGAAATGCCGAGCTGACGGGCCTTGTCCTGCACGATGTCGACGCGAACGACCCGCGCCGGCTCGTTCCAGTCCATCGCCACATTCGACAGGCGATCCTGCGACCCCAGGAGGCTCGCCAGCCGCCGTGCGCGGTCGCGAAGCGTTTCGATATCCGGGCCGGAGATCCGGTACTGGATGGGGCGCCCGACCGGCGGGCCGACTTCCAGCAGCTTGACGAATATGTCGGCGCCCGGAAACTGCTTTTCGCCAAGGCTGTCCAGCTTTGCCTTGAGAGTGTTGCGCGCCTCGACCGACGGCGTCTGGATCACGATCTGGCCCATATAGGGACCCGGTGTCTGCACGTCGTAGGACAGAAGAAAGCGCGGCGCGCTGGTGCCGATATAGGACGAGAAGAAAAGCGCCTCGTCCTGCTCGGCGAGGAAGCTCTCAAGCCGTTCGATGGTGTCGCTCGTTCCCGCGATCGACGCGTTCTGGGGCAGCGTCACGTCGACGATCAGTTCCGGCCGGTCCGAGCTCGGAAAGAACTGCTGCTGGACGAACGCCATGCCGACGACGGAGGCCGCGAACAATAGGACCGTTGTCGCGATGGTGAGCCATCGGTGGCGCATCGCCGTCAGCAGGATGCTCTGGAACGCACGCCGGCTGCGACCGGGCCCCTGATGCGCGTGCTTGAGTTCCTTGGGTAGGACGGTGACGCCGATCAGCGGCGCGAACAGGACCGCCGCGATCCACGAGACCAGCAGGGAGACGGCAATCACGACGAACAGGGAGAAGGTGAATTCGCCGGCGTTGGAGTTGTTGAGGCCGATGGGGATGAACCCGGCGACGGTGACGAGCGTGCCCGAGAACATGGGAAACGCGATCGATGTCCAGGCGTAGGAGGCCGCTTTTTCCAGATTGTCGCCGAGTTCGAGGCGGGCGATCATCGTCTCGATGGCAATCATCGCGTCGTCGACCAGAAGGCCGAGCGCAATGATCAATGCGCCGAGGGAGATCCGCTGCAGATCGATCCCATAGGCCAGCATCACCATGAAGGTGATCGCAAGGACCAGCGGGATCGTCAGCGTGACGACGAAGCCGGCGCGGAACCCGAGGCTTATGAAACTCACCAGAAGGACGATTGCGACGGCTTCGGCGAGCGCCTGCACGAAATGGCCGACGGCATCGTCGACCACGGCCGGCTGATCCGCGACCTGATGAATGTCGATGCCGATGGGCAGTTCGGCCTTCGCGGCGGCAATCGCCGTTTCCAGTTCCTCGCCGAACTCCAGAATATTGGCGCCGTCGCGCATGCCGATGGCAAGACCGATGGCGTCCTTGCCGTCGTAGCGGAACAACTCGCTCGGCGGATCCACATAGCCCCTGCGTATCGAGGCGACATCGGCGAGCCGGAAGAAGCGGTCGCCGACCCTCAGGTTCACCGCTTCCAGGCTCTCCTCGCTGGAAAACTGCCCGCCGACGCGCACCAGGATGCGTTCCGGTCCCGCGTTGATCACGCCGGAAGGAGCGATGGCGTTCTGCGCCGAGAGCGTGTTCAACACCTTTTCCTGATCCAGCCCGAGAGCTGCGAGCCGGCGCGGCGAGAACTCTAGATAGATGCGCTCGTCGCGTTCGCCGAACATGTCGACCTTGCCCGCATCCGGAAGCTGATGGATTCTGGCGCGCACCTTCTCGACCCAGTCGCGCAGTTCGCGCGGCGAGAACCCGTCGGCGGTGAAAGCATAGATGTTGCCGAACACGTCGCCGAAGGTGTCGTTGAACTGGAAGCCGCCGAACTCCGACGGAAATTCGCCGCGCACGTCGTTCATCATGTTGCGCACGCGCTGCCAGATGCGTGGGATATCCTTGGCGGGCGTCGTGGGCAGAAGCTCGACATAGACGATTGCCTGTCCGGGCATCGTGACGGAGCGGGTGAAGTCGAGCTCGTCGAGCTCCTCCATCTCCTTCTCGATCCGGTCCGTCACCTGCTTTTGCGTTTCGGTAACGCTTGCTCCCGGCAAGGAGCCGCCGATGATCATCGTCTTGATCGTGAAGCTCGGATCCTCCGCCCGGCCCAGGGAGAAATAGGCCATCACGCCGGCGACGAGCGAGACCAGCATGATGTACCAGACGAGCGAGCGGTGCTGCAGCGTCCACTCCGAGAGATTGAAGCCCTTCAATCGCCGATCCTCTTGCCCACGATGGTGCCATCCTGGAGGCTGTGGACGCCGCGTGTGACGACCTCGTTTCCTTGCGAAAGGCCGGAGGTCAACCGAACGCGTTCGGCGAACTCTTGACCAAGCTCCACGGTCACGGCTTCGACCCTGTTCTCCGGCCGTACGACCCGCCAGACCGTCGTTTGGCCGTCGCGCTCAAAAACGGCCGAGATCGGAAGGGAAAGTACGGCGTCCTTGCCGGTTTTCAGGCTGGCACTGACGAGCGATCCGAGACGGAAGGACGGCGGGGGACTGTCCAGCGTGATGTGGACCCGCCGCGTCCGCGTCGCGGCTTCGGCGACGGGTTCGATATAGGCGAGGCGCCCGTCGGCCGTGACCCGGGGCGCCGCCGCAAGGCCGACGACGAACGCCGCGTTCTTGTTGATGGTCGCGATCGCCGGTTCGGGCAGGTCGATGACCGCCTCTAGGTCGTCCGTTCGGGCAATTCGCAGCACGCGCTCGCCGGCGGATACCGTGGCGCCCGGGGAGACATAGGTCTTTGTCACCACCGCATGGGTGCTGGCCCTCAACGTGGCGTTGTCGCGCCGGTCGGCCGCCTGTACGAGCGCCGAGCGGGCCCGGTCGACCTCCGAGCGGGCGACGGCCAGCGCCTGCACGGCCGCCTCAAGGTTGGCCTCCGACGCGACCTTGCGCTCGAACAGGGCGCGGGTACGGGTCAGAGCATCCCGCGCCGTCCGCTGCCGGGCCTCGGCCTGTCCGAGCGCCGCTTCCGCCGAACGCTCCGCCGCGACCAGGCTCGCCGTATCGAGCCGCGCGACGACATCGCCCTCTTCGACCACATCGCCGACATCGACAGGGCGCTCGGCGACGCGGCCCAGCACCTGAAAGGCAAGATCGGCCTCGCTGCGCGACTGGACCGTTCCGACCCAGGAGCGCGCGTTCGTCGGCGTGAGGGTCAGAACCTCCGATACGACCGGACGCGGTGCCGGCGGTGTCTCTTCCTCCTGACAGCCAGCGACGGCGAGAAGGCACACGATCATGATGAAGCGAGACGTCACTCCCCCCCCTCCGCGGGCACGACGGGACGACCGGGATAGAGGAAGCTTGCCCCGTCGCCGACCACCCGATCGCCGATTTCAAGACCGGCGGCAACGGTAAACGTGCCGCTCTCGTAGCGACCGATCTCGATGTTTTTCAGAACGGCCGTGTTGTCCTTGCCGACGACCCAGATTGCCGGTCCCTCTGCATTCGCGCTCAGCGCGGTCCAGGGCAGGCGAACCACCGGACGGGAGGGAAGCGTGAAAACGCCGCGGACCGGTGCGCCGATCTGGACGGCGGGGGGGGGATCCCGCACCGCCATATAGACCGCGACGGCCCCGGTCTGCGGGTTGATCAGTGGTGAGATCTCGCGGAGCCGGCCCTCCATCGCGATTTCCGGCTGGTCGATCAGTTGCAGGTCGATGTCCTGGTCCGACAGCGGATCGACAATGAGAGAATCTGGAACGTTGAAAAGGGCGTCGAGCTCACCGACGGGGGCGAGCGTGAAGGCGGCCTCCGCCCCCGCAACCACCTGTCCTGGCTCGACCATCTTGCCCGTCACCACCGCATTGATGGGAGAGCTGAGGACCGTGTCGTCCAGAGCGGTCTTGGCCTGCTCCAATTCTGCGACGGCCTCTGCCGCCGCGGCCTCGGCGCTGTCGAGCGTATCCCGTGCCTGGTCCCGGTCCGCACGCGTGGTGAAGCCGCGCTCGAGCAGGCTTGCCTGCCGCCTGTCGTCGTTTCGTGCCTGGGCGAGGGTTGCCCGCGCCGCCGCGAGCCGCGCTTCGGCCGCGTTCAGACCCTCTCTTTGCTGTGTGTTGTCAATCTCGGCCAGGGTCTGGCCGGCCTTGACCCGGTCGCCTTCCTCCACGGCAACGCGGTTCACGCGGCCGCCTTCGCGAAAGCCAGCGCGCGCTTCGTTGCGGGCGACGATCTCGCCAGTAATAGAGATGGTCTCAGAGACGGCCGCTTTCTCCACCGTGACGAATTCGACCGGCAACGGCTCCTCGGAATGCGCCGGGGCCGCGAAAGACCCGACCACAAGCACGGAGAACGCCGCCAGGAGGCAACGAAACCGTCTCGACCGCGACGTCGCCGTTCCATCGGGCCGTGACACGCGGACCGGTCCGTCATCGGCGTTCGACGGGGCGAAGCTGCCGAGATGCTCCGACGGGCTTGGGCCTTCCTTGGGACGCCTAGTTTCCAAACGGGGGCTCCTCATGCCAGCCCTTGCCGCTTGAGCCGCGGCGAAGACCATAGTCGTAGAGCGCATTGAGATAGGCCTGGTCGAACATGTCGCCTCTGTCGAAGTCGAAATCTGAACCGATAAAGGTAAGAAAAAAGCCAACGTCGTTCTTTCTCGTGAAATCGTATGTCTGAAGAACCGTTTGCTGTGCGCTCGACTTGATGAGCGTGGAGAAGGACCGACCGGCCACCGGAATTGCCGAGACCCGGACCACATCGAATTCAGGTGCCAGCTTGTTGTTGATGACCATATAGATCTTGCTGCCCCGCGGGACGGTGCCCGATTTCGGATGGGTGAAGATGGCCGGCGGCAACGTGAACACCTGCATGGTTGCGCCGCCGTCCACATGGAGTTCCGAAAAACGCTCCCCATTGGCCTGCGCTTCGAAAAGCACCGGCGGGAAGAGACCCGGTATGCTGGCCGAGGCGATCAACACCTTGCGAAACACTTCGAGCGCTCGCGGTGTTCCGACCTCGGCGATTCGCCCCATGTCCCACACCACCATGCGCTGCGCGTCCAGATTGGTGGTTGCCAAAAGAAGCCTGCGGCCCTTGGCATGCTCCGCGGCGATCGCCGACAACAGCTCCGGTGTCACCTGCTCCTCGACCATCTTCTTGAGTGGGGTGTTGTCCGCGAAGGATGCGCCGAAAAGGCCCGAAAGCGCGCGCACAACGAAGATGTCCTGCCGCTCGATCTCGGTGAACATGCGCTTCAGCTTGTCGTCATAGGCGGTACCGAGAAACGCATAGGGGGCGATCAGGGCTCCCGTGCTGATGCCGCTGACAACGGTGAATTCCGGCCGCGTGCCGGCCTGTGCCCAGCCGTTCAGGAAGCCCGCGCCATAGGCGCCGTCGTCGGCACCGCCCGACAAGGCAAGCAGGGCGAGCGACTGGCCACGGCGTCGCGCGGCCGAAACGAGCTGGCGCGCCTCGGACAGGAACACCTCTTTCGGTGCGTCTGCCCACATGCGGATGTCGCCGGGCATGCCCACCACCGTTGCCATGGTGGCGGCCTCCTGGGTGTATTGGGGCCGTTCGGGCGCCGACGCGCAACCGGCACACATTCCGACCACGATCAGCATGATCAGCCGGGACGTACGATTGGGAAAGCTTGGCAATCGTGACATGTCCCGCGTCGTCCCGCACGCAGGCTTGCGTCGGACGGTACGCCGCATCAGGTCCACAAGCATCGGCCACAGCATCGCGGGCTGCCGGTAAAGGTCGTCAGTCTGGATCATCCCTTGGAACCTACGCGCCCATGAAAATCGGTAGATATGTATCGTGCGACATGCATGGGCGAACGGCGGCACGTCCCTGACGCAATCTCACCCGCATTGGCCGAAAGGTCGTGCATTACCGGAGCGGCGACAACAAGTCAACGCCTGTTGACTCCTGTAACAACGGGCTTTTCTCCTCTGGTGCCGACCCGGCGTTCATTGCCCGGTCGCGCCAGCCCTATTCGGCCTTATCGTCTACCGAGGCGGGCTCGGACTGCTCCTTCAGGTCGTTGTCCGCATCGCCATCAATGAGGTTTTCAATCGCCTGGGCGATGAGTTCCTGGGTTTCCGCTTCGTCACCGTCCAGAAGGGGATCGGCGCCGATGACATCCCGCAGGATGCCGACCCCGGCCAGGAGCGCTGCAACGAGCGCCGCGCGCTTTTTCGACAGCGGACCGCGTTTCTCGACCATCGGGGCAATGAAATCGTCCATCAGGACGTCGCTGAGCACGCGCGACGCCTCGGGACTGGAGAAGGAGCGAATGACGACATCGAGGGGTCGGATCTCGTTGGCGCCGCACTCGGCCAGCACCTCCCTGGCCAGCGTCGACGGCAGATCGTCGGACCCTCCGACGAACAGCCGCTCGGGTCGAAGGGAGGCCTTCAGGGCTTCATGGAAGAGCTTCTGCTTGGAGCCGAAGCAGCGATGCACGTAGGCGGGATCGACACCGACATCCGCGGCAAGATCGCGGAACCCGGTCTGCTCGTAGGAGTGGGTCGAAAAGCGCAATATGGCGGCTTTGAGAATGCGCTCGCGCGTTGTGTCGTCCGACTCCGGCCCGATGAAAAACCTCGGCATGTGCTTTTGCGGTGTCCTATTGACGGGACGAAAGAAATGTCCCTAGGGTGTTGCGTAGTCAACACTCGTTGACCAACGGATGAGAGCCCATGAAGTCGTTTAGGGTCCAGACTCATAACCAGTAGCTGACGGTTGCCGCGATGCAAACGGCGGCGAGGAAGTTTGTCGCGTGTCGGTCGTATCGAGTTGCGATGCGGCGGAAGTCCTTGAGACGGCAAAACATCCGCTCGATGGCATTGCGGTCCCAATAAAGCGTTGGTGAGAAGCAGTTTTTCCAGTGACGATTGGTTTTGGGCGGGATGTTTGGCATTGCGCCCGTCGCTTCGACCTGGCGGCGGATTGCGTTGCTGTCATAGCCCTTGTCGGCGTGCAGGTTGCGGCAATCGGAGAGTTGACCCAAGAGCTCCGCGCCGGCCTTGCAGACCGCGACGTTTCCGCCGGTCAGCAGGAAGGCAAGGGGTCGGCATTCAACGTCGGTCAACGCATGGATTTTTGTCGTTCGCCCACCTCTGGATCGGCCAATAGCCTGGCTTTTCTCCCCCCTTTGCCGCCTGATGCCGAGCGATGTGCCTTCACCGCCGAGGAGTCAATCAACACGTGGGCGGGTGGCCCGCCGGCATCGGCGAGGGTGTGGCACAGATTGATCCAGATACCCTTTTCGGCCCAGCGGACAAACCGATTGTAGAGCGTCTTGCGTGGGCCGTAGCATACCGGCGCATCGACCCAGCGCCCTCCGGACTTCAAAACATGGACGATGCCGCTAATCACACGACGGTCATCGACGCGCGGTTTGCCCCGCGTATCGGTCGGTAAATGCGGCTCTATCCGCGCGAATTGCTCACCCGTCAGCCAGAAACAGTCCTGATTCATCAATGGTCTCCTTCCAGAGACCGTGAATCATAGAACCTCCAACCTGGGAATCCCTTTTATGGGTCCAGACCCTAAAGCGTTTCAAGTTTGGACGGAAGTGTAGTCGAAGTGATGCTCCTGGTGCTCTCGGCGACCCTTGCCGCCTTTCTCGGCGGATACGCGATGCTGCTGGTCCCGTGGTTTGTCATCCGCGCCGGTTTCTCGCTGGCTCAGGTGCCGTCGGGGCGGCTGTTGCGGAGATCGTTGCACCAGGCTGACCGTCCCGGCCGTCTTTGCCGCCCAGTTCGCCCTGTCCCATGCCTGTTGGCTGTTGACCTATCCGATGGCGGGCTGGCTTGGCGCAAACGCCGGTCTTTCGCTGGCAGCCACTGCTGTCCGGTTTAGTTTCATGAGAGTTCGAAGGCCAATTGTCGTGGGTCTGTGGGCGGTGTCGGGGGCTGGTCTTTGAGGGCATCGATCGGGCGTCTGTGCATTAGGTTGAGGCGTACGAGGCGCGCGAAGGCAAGCGGGCTGGCGATTGCTTTCTGTGTGTTCTGGGCCAATTTGATCAGCAGATAGGCGACGAGGGCGACGGCGATCTGGATGCGCACGGCGTTTTCCGATCGGCCAAGAAAATGGCGGATCTTCAGGGTCTGCTTGATCCAGCGGAAGAACAGCTCGATCGCCCATCGCCGCTTGTAAAGGGCCGCGATGGCGTTTGCGGGGGCATCGAGATCATTGCTCACGATGCGCAGGATCGCGCCGTTTTCGGCCTTCAGCCGGATCTCGCGCACGGGATCGGTGAAGGGATTGGCCTTGCCCTTTGAGCGCCGCTTCGGCAACAGGCCGATGCGATCGGACAGAATGGTGCCGTGGTCCGGCACGGGCAGCTCGGCGGTTACGGCAAGCGGTGTGTTCTTCTTCAGCCGCGTGACGATGCGGCACCTGGCTGCGTCGAGATCGGCCCACCAGGCGTAGTCGAAATAGCCGAGATCGAAGACATAGGTGGCGCCGGGCTCGATCGGCATGGCGTGGGCGGCGGTGATGTCGTTGACCCGGGCCGCGCTGACCGCGGCATAGACCGGCCGCTCGGCGTGGGCATCGTAGATGACGTGCATCTTGGCGCCGCAGACACCGGCGGAAAACCGCGCCCATTCGCTTCCCATTCCGCTCAGGCGCAGCCCGGTTGAATCGATCAGATAGACGGCGTCGCCGACGGCGCGGCGCAGCCCCCTTCCGGCATTGGCGACCAGGGCGGCGAACAGATCGCAGAACACGGCCGCCGGCCGGTTGGCATTGGCGTCGGCCAGGGTCGTGCGGGCCGGGCAGCGTCCGCCGAGGTGGTAGAGCCGGGCCTTGTGGCAGGCCAATCCGGCCTCGATCTCGCGCAGGCTGTCGGCGCCGGCGATCTGGCCGAACAGGAGCGCCAGGAACTGGCTTTTGGTCGACAGCCGGCGGACGCGATGGTCAGCCTTGTGCTTGTCCACAAGCCGATCGAACAGGGCCCAGGGAATGTGCTTCTGGAGTTCGTGAAAAACGCTATTCTGATGCCGCATGGCGTTGACCTTCCTTGTGTGTCCCAAACGCTGCCAAACGTCTGAAACACAGAAGAATCAATGCCATGCATCCTGTCTACTAATTTAAACCGGACAGCAGTGGCTGGCAGCAGGCGTCCTCGCCGCGATCACCGCGGTTGGCGGTTTGCTGACCATTCGGGTCTGGCCCGCCGCGGAGGACGATGCCTCGGAGCACAACCATTCCGACCTGCCGCCGGACCATCCGCACCTTCTGGAGGGGGAACCCGCAGCCTCGCATCATCACCGCCACCCGTTCGTGATCGACGATCTGCACGCCGAATGGCCACCGGTCCGCTAGGACGCTCATCGATGCCGGAGAAAGCTTGCGACCGAAGCGCCATTTGACGGGCTGATGCAGGAGTTGGTCGCCATCCAGCGCGACATCTATTTCGCCTTGGGATCGCCGCGACCCTGTCCGCGGTCGCCCTTGCCACCGTCGCGTTCCGCGGGGCGATGCTGATGCTTTTCGAACGACGTCCCCGCTTGTTGCCCGTCTCCGCGCAAGCGGTCGAGGTCTTGGCGGCGCTTGTCCTGATGGGCGTTGCAATGCAGGAGTTTTTCAGTGCGCCATAGTAGTTGGAAAGCGCTTGATTTCGCGGGAATTATCTCACCAATCTTCGGTTTTTTCGATGCTGGCTTTCAGAACCCCGCGAGCGGTGCATTGCATCATAGGCGCGGATATCGTCGTGAATATTCCGCCTTCTCGACGCGAATTCGCGGGCAAGTGCGGCCCGCATATCGACAAGCTGCCGCCGTTCGGCGAGTTGTGCGAAGACCAGCGCGTCCAGTTCTTTCCGGTCCCGTAGCGCGCAGGCTTTTGCTTCCGCCTCGTTGCGTTGCTGAATGCGTTTCGCCTCGCCGCGAGCCCAATCCCACAGACCCTTCAAGCCGGAACGAAAGCGAGATTGGCGGATGCGGGCTTCCTGCCATTTGCGGCGTTCGATAGTCTCGATCAGCTTTTGTCGCGTGGCGCGGTGGCGGTGAACCATGGCGCGGCGCTGTTTGTGCAAGCGGCTGTTGCGCGGCTGAAGATCGCTTAGCAGCTGGCCCTTATGCCGCTGCAGTGCGTCCTGCATTTCCTCGGCGATCGTTGCTTTTGTGGTTGCCACATCCGGCAGGTCGTCTTCGTCGCCCAATCGTTGGCGGACAATCTTCGTCCTGACGCCAATCCATTTCGGAAGGGCGTAGACCTCGCCGTGCATGTCGAGAGCAACGAAGCTGCTGCGGTCGCCTTTCGCCAGTCGATAGCCACGCTCCTCCAGCGCATGGATGAAGGACGCTTTCGTATCGGAGATCGCCCAGGCATCCTGCAGAACCGCCTTGATGGCACGCGGGTCTTTGCCCTGGCGCTTCGCCTGTTGCCATTCGGCGAGCGAAAAGTTACGGGGGTCGCGAGCCTCGCTTTGGGC
>NZ_NPEV01000061.1 GCF_003258835.1 Rhodobium orientis
CGGCCCCCATGGCCGCGCCCTCGATGAATTCTTTTCGGTGGTTTTTCCGGCATCCGGGCACCCTGCCCGCTCGTCGCAAGCGCCTAGCGCGCCGCAATCGCCGTGGTCGTATCGAAACCGCCGAGCAAACCGATCACCAACAGAACGCCGATCATGCCGAACAGGGTCCAAGCCATGACGTTCCAGCAGGGTTGCTGCTTCTGGTGTTCCATCAAGCCCCCATTTCGCTTGTGATGTGGAGAGCGCCGCGAAGGGAGGAGCGACGCGATGTCCGGATTAATCTTCGCTTAAGCTTTTCGCAAGCGCTAAAACACGCCCGTCGTCATAGTTCTATCGCAAAACCCTTTTTGCGGCCCCATTGTCGCCGCAATTGTTGAACGATTCCAAATATTTGACCTGTAGGGTGCCGGTTATCCACACAACGCATGGCTGAACTGCCAGGTTGCATGGGTCGGATTTTGCGGAAAACGGCCGTTTCGCAGCCTATTTTCGGACCCCGTCCGGGCCCGGCAGGAGCGAGTCGGTGCGCCCGGTCAGGTAATAGGCGACAAGCCCGATCCACTCGCGAACGGCGATGTCGGTGAAGCGCAGGCCGCGCGAGACCGAGGTGAAGCCCAGATGGTCCGAAGTGCTGCGGTAATCGACGGGATAGGCCGTAATACCGGTCCAGCCGGCCTTGCGAAAGACGCCGATCGCCCGCGGCATGTGGAAGGCGGAGGTCACCAGCAGCCATCGCTCGCCCGGCTGCGGCTTGGCGAGGTCGAGGCTGTAGACGGCATTCTGCCAGGTGTTCTGCGAACGGTCCTCCAGCACCGGGCGCCGCGAATGAACGCCGAGGCTTGCCATCAGCGTCACCATGGCATCGGCCTCCTGGACCGTGCCGGGAAAGATCGCCACCTGGCCGCCGGAAAGGACGATCCGCGCCTCCGGGAAGCGCCGCGCCAGCGCCGCCGCCGCCGTCACCCGCTCCGCCGATTCCGCAAGCGCCACCTGGCCATGCCGCTCGGTCCGTACCGTATCGACCGCCCCACCGAGGACGACGATGCCGGTCGGCGGCGTCACCACCTCCGTCACCCTGGGAAACCGGCTTTCCAGCGGCACGAACAGCATGTTGCCGACCGGCCCGAGCCCGCAGGCGAGCATCAAGAGGGCGCCGACGACGACCAGCGTCGTGCCGGTCCGCCGCCATTTGACGAGCAGCAGGACGGCCCCGCCCAGCACCAGAAACAGGATGACGTTCGAGGGCCGAAGGAAAAAGAAGGCGACCTTGGCGATGATGAGAAACACGGATCGAAGCTCCCATGCGGGGTCGGAATCGAAAAGGATGATCGACGAGAATCCCCCGAACAGTTAGGGTCCGCCGGTCCCGCCATTTGCCCCAATACGGCCACCTGCCGCCATGATCCGCAAGCCCACGCCCGTCGATATCTTTCTGTTGATTCTGGTCTCGCTGATCTGGGCCTCGGCGTTCCTGGCGATCAAGGTGGCCGTGCGCGAGATCGGCCCGGTCTGGCTGGTCGCCGTTCGCGTCCTCATCGGCTTTCTGGCGATCCTGCCCTGGATCGCCTGGCGCGGCCTCGTCCTGCCGACAGGCGGGCGGCAATGGGCGCTGACGCTCTTCGTCACCGTGCTCAGCATCATCGCACCGTTCTTCCTCATTTCCTGGGCCGAACTCACCATCGATTCCGGCGTCACCTCGCTGCTGATGGGCATGGGCCCGTTCATGGCGATGATCCTCAGCCACCTGACGACCGAGGACGACCGCATGAACGTCTTCAAGGTGCTGGCCGTCGTCTGTGGCTTTGCCGGCGTCCTCACCGTCATCGGCCCGAGTGTGGCCGGCGGCCTCGGCGACCATCTGCTGGCGCAGGCCGCAGCCCTCGGCGGCAGCATGTGCTACGCCATCGCCGGCGTCTTCGTACGCCGCGTGCGCGACATCCCGCCGACGCGCTTTTCCGGCCTCATCCTCGGTATCTCCGCCCTGCTGCTGGTGCCCTACGCCCTCGCCACCGGCCAGCCCGACTGGACCGGCCTTTCCGCGGAAGCCATCGTCGCGCTGATCTATCTCGGCATCTTTCCGACCGCCCTCGGCTACATCCTGCGCTATCACCTCATCCGCACCATCGGGCAGAGCTATTTCACCCTCGGGCTCAACTTCATCCCGATCTTCGGCGTCAGCCTCGGCGCCCTGGTGCTGGACGAGCCGATCTCGCTTAGCCTCTTCGTCGCCCTTGCGCTGGTCGTCACCGGCCTCTTCTTCGGTCAGCGCGGGGCACGGCGGAGCGCGCCGGAAAAACTCGCCACGCCTTAAAACACCTCTGGGACCAAGCAGATGCTCGACCGCTTCTATCTCATCGTCGACGGCGTCGACTGGCTCGACCGCTTCCTGCCGCTCGGCCTCTCCCTCGTCCAGCTCCGCATCAAGGACGCCGACGCGGCAACGCTCAGGCGCGAGTTCTCATCGGCAATCGCTAAATGCCGGGCGGCAGACGCGACACTGGTCGTCAACGACTACTGGGAGCTGGCAATCGACCTTAAGGCCGACTGGCTGCATCTCGGCCAGGAGGACCTGGCAACCGCCGATCTCGCCGCGATCCGCGCCGCCGGCATCCGCCTCGGCGTCTCCACCCATGACGAGGCCGAGCTTGAAAAGGCCCTTGCCGCCCGGCCGGACTACATCGCGCTCGGCCCGGTCTTCCCGACGACGCTCAAAAAACTCGACTGGGCGCCCCAGGGCCTGGAAAAGGTGACGGACTGGCAGAAGCGCCTCGACGTCCCGCTGGTCGCCATCGGCGGCATCACCCTGGAGCGCGCGTCCGCCGTCTTCGCCGCCGGCGCCGACATGATCTGCGCCTCCACCGACGTCCTCGGCGCGGCCGATCCGGAGGAACGGCTCGGCGCCTGGCTGGATGCGCGGGCGACGTGGGCGCGGGGAACCCGGTAAGAAGCAGCCAAACGGGGCGTACAAGATCCCGCTCGGCCAAGCACCCTGTCATTGCGAGTGAGCGAAGCGAACGCGGCAATCCAGGGCGGCACGCTCCGAGCAAGCTGCTCTGGATCGCCGCGTCGCCTGCGGCTCCTCGCGATGACGCCGAGATGATCCGGTAGTAGTGGAAATCAACGATCCCAACTCGGCGCGAAGTCGGGATCGACGATGCGCCCGTCGCTGCGGGAAAGGCCGTCAATCGCGGCCGCCTCCCCGGTGGTCAGCTCGAAATCGAAGACGTCCAGGTTCTCGATCAGCCGCTTCCGGTGCGAACTCTTCGGGATCGCAATAACGCCGCCCTTCTGGATGAGCCAGCGCAGCGCCACCTGGGCCGGCGTCTTGCCGTGGGCCTCGGCAATCGCGACGACTACCGGATCCTCGGCGACCGTGTTGCGCGCGATCGGGCAATAGGCGGTCACCGCTAGGCCGTTCCGGTGCGCCACGTCCATGACCGCGCTCTGGGCGAGATAGGGGTGCATTTCCACCTGGTTCAGCGCCAGCGGCACCGGCGACAGCCGGATCGCCTCTTCCAGCAGCAGCGCCGGGAAGTTGGAGACGCCGACGGCGCGGGCAAGGCCGCGCGCCTTGACATCGGCAAGCGCCTCCAGCGACTGGCCGAGGGGGATGTCCGGGTTCGGCCAGTGAATGAGATAGAGATCGGCATGGGCAAGACCGAGGCGTTCCAGGCTCGCCTCCGCCGCCCGCTGCAGGTCGCCGGCGCCGATATGGTCGTGCCAGGCCTTGGTGGTCACGAAAAGCTCGTCGCGGCGAATGCCCGAGGCGGCGATCGCCGCGCCCACTTCGCGCTCGTTGCCATAGATTTCGGCCGTGTCGATGTGCCGGTAGCCGACCTCAAGCGCAGTCTCCACCGCCCGCTGTCCGTCGGCTCCGGAAAGCCGCCAGGTGCCCATGCCGATGGCGGGAATGGCAAGTCCGTTGGCATCGACAGTCGGAACCACGAGGGCCTCGCTTCCCGGCCCCAGACTCATGCGTCAGATAAAGAAACGCCCGGAAGCCGTTATCTCTAAAAAGAAAAAATCAGTCGGGACGGAGCGCCTTGCCGTCCACATTGCCGATCAGCGCCCCCGACTGGATCTCGCACCAGCGCTGATCGAGAAGCTTGCGCTTGACCGAGCGCGAGCCGAACTGCCATTCGGCGAAGGGAATCTCCGGCCGGCACCAGCGAAGGACGATGCCCTTCGTGCCGGCCTTAAGAGTGCCCTTGACGCCGGCACCCGCCGACATGCCGGAGCGCACCGGCGTGTCGCTCCGGACATTGTAGGTCATGTCGTAGGGGCTCGGCGAGACCGCGCCCGCGGGCGCGGCCCACATCGCGGCGCAAAACCCAAGGGCTGCGGCAAGGACGAGATGGCGCACGGGCGTCCTCCCCTCTAGCGCAGCCGGCCTCAGTCGAGCTCGGACTGCGAGTTCACCACCTTGGAGACGAGGCCGTATTCGATCGCCTCTTCCGGGCTCATCCAGTAGTCACGGTCGGTATCCTTCTCGATCCGCTCGACAGGCTGGCCGGTAGCATCGGAGAAGATTTTGTTGAGCCGGTCGCGCATCTTCAGGATTTCGCGGGCCTGGATCTCAATGTCGGTCGCCGGGCCGCCGGCGCCGCCGGACGGTTGGTGCAACAGGAACCGCGTGTTCGGCGTGCAGTAGCGGTCTTCCTTGTCGGCGGCGACATAGATCAGCGCGCCGGCGCTCGCCACCCAGCCCATGCCGAGCATGCGCACCTTCGGCGAAATGAAGCGGATGGTGTCGTGGATCATGTCGCCCGATTCCACATGGCCTCCGGGCGAGGAGACGACGACAGTGATCGGATCGCTGTTGACATGGGCCAGCGCCATCAGCCGGGTCGAGACGTCGCGCGCCAGTTCCTGGGTGATCTGGCCGGTGATCAGCACGGTGCGAGCCTCGAACAGGTGCTTGTCGACCTGCAGGGAATGCGGCGTCTTGGTCTTTTCCTCCTCGTCCTCTTCTTCGTCATCGAGATGGAAGGGACGGGAATTCGGACGGTCGATCATGAAAATCTCGCTGTTGAAGGAACCGAATCTTGAGCGGTCAGCCGCTTTCAATCCGTTTGTTTAGGCCAATGCGGGCCGGGCCGCAAATCGGGAAAGCCGGTGTGTGCCGGCAGAACACCAACATGGTGTACGCGGCTCAGAATTCCAGCCGCATCAGAGGGCGCGTCGGCGAACGCCGGGTGACCTCGGCAAAACCAGCGGTCGCGAACTGTGAGGCGATGCCGATGAAGCCCTCGCCCCATTGCAGCGCCCGCTTCGGATCGACCGGACAGGCCTCGACGGCCCGTGCGCCCTCGCCCCGAGCATAGTCGGCGGCCGCCGCGATCAGACGGCCCATCAGGCCGCCGCCGCGATAGCCCTTGCGCACGAAGAAGCAGTTGATCATCCACACGCCTTCGGGATCGTCCAGCGTCGCCGCAACGCGCGAGCGATTGAGCTTCGGCAGCGACGCACGCGGCCCGACCGCGCACCAGCCGACCGCCGTCGCGCCGTCATAGGCGAGAATGCCCGTCGGCCCCGCGCCCGCCGCCGCCTCGAACGCCGCACGGCGTGCGTCCCGGCTCATACCGTTGAAGGTCTTCGTCGGCACCCGCCACCACATGCACCAGCAGCCGCCGGAAGCGCCGCGCTCCGCCCCGAACAGGTCGACGAGATCGTCGAACCGGTCCGGCGTCAGCGGCCGGAAGGAAAAATCGCTCACCGGGATTCGTACTCCACGACGAGCGAGCGCAGCTCCAGCGCCCGGGCGCCGGTCGTCTCCAGCATGCAGCTCGCGCCGGTGACGGTGCCGAGCGTGCCGCCCTCATATTTGGCGTGCTCGAAGCCGCATTTGGCGTCGCGCCAGGCGATCCAGGCACGCTGGACGTCGCGGAACTGGCGCTTCAGGTCGGCGGAAAAATACTGGCGCGCGCTGCCGTACCAGTCGTTCAGCAGCGAATCCCAGATCCGCTCCTCGCGCTGCAGGCAGGAGGCCATGCCGTAGGTGGTCTGGTTGTCGGGAACGTCGAGGCACGGATTGGCGACGACGCCGATGCAGTCGGCGGCGATCTTCAGCGTCTCGGCGCCGCGCGAGGCTTCCAGGCACTCCTGAACCGCCTGGTGGTCGGCCGGCGACGGTTCGGAAAGGTCGTCCGACGCGGCGATCGCCATGTCGGCGGCAAGGAACAGCAAAAGGGCTCCGAACCCCGCTCTGAGGGCAGTCTTCATCTCATCTCCCGGAAAAAGCCTCGAACGATCTGTCCCCGGCGCGACGGCAGGCGTTCGAGTCGCCGATGCCGTGCGTCGAACTGCGACATTCTGACACCCGCATCCCCGGCCGAAAAGCGAAAATGGCCACACCGGCACAGCCGCTCACCCCGTCCGTTCGAAGAGTTCCCTGCCGATCAGCATGCGGCGGATTTCCGAGGTGCCGGCGCCGATCTCGTAGAGCTTGGCGTCGCGCAAAAGGCGCCCGGTCGCATAATCGTTGATATAACCGTTGCCGCCGAGGCACTGGATCGCGTCGAGCGCGATCTGCGTCGCCTTCTCCGCCGCATAGAGGATCGCACCGGCGGCGTCCTCACGGGTGGTCTTTCCCCGGTCGCAGGCCCGCGCCACCGCATAGACATAGGCCCGGCAGGCATTGGCGGTCACATACATGTCGGCAAGCTTTCCCTGCATGAGCTGGAAGCTGCCGATCGGCTGGCCGAACTGGCGGCGTTCGTGCAGATACGGCACGACGATGTCGAGAGCGGCCTGCATGATGCCGAGCGGCCCGGCGGCAAGCACCGCGCGCTCGTAGTCGAGCCCGGACATCAGGACGGCAACGCCGCGATTGAGGGTACCGAGCACGTTCTCCTCCGGCACCTCGCAGTCCTGGAAGACGAGCTCTGAGGTGTCGGAGCCGCGCATGCCCAGCTTGTCCAGCTTCTGGGCGGTGGAGAAACCTTTGAAATCCTTCTCGATCAGGAAGGCCGTGATGCCCCTTGGACCGGCGTCCGGGTCGGTCTTGGCATAGACCACCAGCGTCTCGGCGACGGGGCCGTTGGTGATCCACATCTTGGAGCCGTTGAGGACATAGCGCTCGCCCCTCTTTTCCGCCTTCGTCCGCATGGAGACGACGTCGGACCCCGCCCCCGGCTCCGACATGGCGAGCGCGCCGACATGCTCGCCGGAGATCAGCTTCGGCAGGTAGCGCCGTTTCTGCTCTTCCGAGCCGTTGCGGCGGATCTGGTTGACGCAGAGATTGGAATGGGCGCCGTAGGAAAGCCCGACCGAGGCCGACGCCCGGCTGACCTCCTCCATGGCGATGCAGTGCTCCAGATAGCCAAGCCCCGCCCCGCCATAGTCTTCTTCGACGGTAATCCCGTGTAGCCCGAGCGCGCCCATCTCCGGCCAGAGGTGGCGCGGGAACTCGTTGGTCCGGTCGATCTCGTCGGCAATCGGCGCGATCCTGTCCTCGGAGAACGAGCGCACGCTGTCGCGCAGCATGTCGGCGGTCTCGCCGAGGTCGAAATCGAGCGTCGGGATATCGTTGGCGGGCATCCTCGGGTCCTCTCCGTAAGGTACCGGCTTTCTCATGCGCCGGCTTTCCACCCCTTATAGAACCCGTGAAGGGCGCAACCAAGCGCCGCCGCTAGTCGGCCCGCTTCAGGAGCAGCGTCTGGAACTCCTCCTTAGTGCCGGCAAAGGCGTCGAGGTCGACATCGCCGTCGATGCCGGCCCGGCTGCCGCGGTCGTGGTACTGCCAGAAGGTCCACATGCGCTCGTTCAACACCGGCGCGGAGACAATCGAGCGGAACCAGAACGGCCGGTCGAGGAAGCGCCCGCCGACGAGCTTCTTGTAGGAGTCCCGCGAGGCGTAGATCACCGCCTTGGTGCCGAAATGCGCATCGACGACATCCAGGAAGGCGAGCATGCCGATGACGAAATCGTCGCGCGCCGGCTCCTCGTCGCAATTGCCCTCGAATTCCACGTCGACGGCCGGCGGCAGCGTGCCCGCCTCGCGCGGCACGGTGGCGACGAAATGGGCCGCCTGCTCCTTGGGATCGCGGCAGAAGGAGTAGAAGTGATAGGCGCCGACGGGAATGCCGGCGGCCCTGGCGCCCTGCCAGTTCTCGGCGAAATTCGGGTCGGTGAAATCGCCGCCCTCCGTCGCCTTGATATAGGCGAAATCGACGCGCGCCGCCGCTGCCTGCTGCCAGTCGATGGCGCCCTGGTGGTGGGAGACGTCGATCCCCTGCACCGGAAAGCGTATCCGCGAGGGCTCATAAGTCATGTAGTACCAATAGGAGCCCGCCGCGACGACGACGAGCGCGACGGCTGCGATAACGAGTTTGCGCATGTCCGGATGAAATCCTGCATTTTCCGAAAACCGGGGTCATTCAGCGCCGCACCTTATCGCAAAACGCGCAAAAGGCGACCGGGCGGAGAGCCGCAACGGGCCTGCGGCTCAGGACGCCTTGCGGTCGAAGACGATGCGCCGGGAGCAGCCCTCCTCGCAGGGCTGCAGCGTGAAGGAAAGCGCATCGCGGGCGGCGCAGAAATTGCCGCCGTTATCCGCCGTCCGGTTGGCGACCGCGCTCGGGTCGACGCGCGCCTCGGAGAGGATATCGCCGCCGCCATCGAGGGTGACGATCAGCCAGTAGCCGCTGGTCAGGAATGTCGCATGGTTGCGCATCGGCGGGATCAGCATGCCGGGCATCTTTCCCGGCGTCCTGGTCTTGCCCGGATCGGGGATCGGCTCGTTGAGGATGCACACATCCGTCCAGTCGCCCGGCACGACCTCCGACAGCTTCGTCGGCGCTCCCTCCGGCACCGCGGCAAACGCCTCGCCGAGCGCCCGCTCGCGCGCATCGAGGACGAAGCCGGTCGCCACATAGACGCCCATCATGCCGATGATGCCGACGGCGGCGAGCAGCGTAAACGCGGTCAGCGGCGACAGCCGGAAGCCGCGGGAATGTTTCTCAGATGCCATGATCGACGGACCCTTTTCGGCGCGGCCGGTGCGGCCGGCCATGCGCGGGTCTTGATAGCCCTAAAACGCCAGGTTCGTCGAGGTGATGACCAGCGGCTCACCGTCGGAAAAATCCTCATCGTCGATCTTTTCCAGGACCGGCTTGGGAACGGGCCCGCGCTCGGCCGGCGTTTCCATTGCCGGATCGCTCACCGCGTAGCCGGTGCGCTCCAGGGTGATGACCCGGCCGACGGTGCAGATCTCATAGTCGCCGTCGCCCGGCAGGGTCGTCGTCCGGCAGGTCGGATTGGTGCCGTTGCCGAGGCAACCACCGAGGGAAAGGGCAAGGAGCGGAACGAAGAAAAGCGCGCGCGGCATGGGGCGTCCCCGTCGAGAATGGAATGCCGCGACGGTGCGCTTTTATGGTTAATGATCGGTGAAGCGGACGGCGCCGGCGCCGCGATTTCAGGCCAGCCCGAACCACCAGGCGGCAAAGCTGAGGAAGGCGAAAAAGCCGACCACGTCGGTGACCGTGGTCACGAACACGCCCGACGCGATCGCCGGGTCGACACCGATCTTGTTGAGGGTCAGCGGGATCAGGATGCCGAACAGGCCCGCCGCCACCATGTTGACCACCATCGCCGCGGCGATGACGCCGCCGAGGCCGATACTGCCGAACCAGACGGACGCAATGACGCCGATGACGACGGCGAACAGCATGCCGTTGAGGAACCCCACGATGGTCTCGCGGGAGATGATTCGCCGGGCGTTGAAGATATCGATGTCGCGGGTGGCGAGCGCGCGCACGGCGACCGTCATGGTCTGGGTGCCGGCATTGCCGCCCATGGAGGCGACGATCGGCATCAGAACGGCGAGCGCCACCATCTGCTGGATGGTCGCGTCGAACAAACCGATGACCAGCGAGGCGAGCACGGCGGTGGCGAGGTTGACGAGCAGCCAGGTAAACCGGCTGCGCACGGTGGCGAGGATGGAGTCGGAGACCTCCTCGTCGCCGATACCGGCCATCCGCTTGATGTCCTCCTCGACCTCTTCCTGGATGACGTCGACGATGTCGTCGACATGGATGACGCCGACGAGGCGTTCCGAATCGTCGGTGACGGCGGCCGAGACGAGGTTGTAGCGCTCGAACAGGTGCGCCACCTCCTCCTGGTCGTCGGTCGCGGCCACCAGATACGGCGAGCCGCGCATGATTTCCGAAATCTTCTGCGGCCGCTTGGAGCGCAGGAGCGCATCGAGCGGCAGCGTGCCCTGCAGGCGGAATCCGGGGTCGACCACAAAAATCTGGTAGAACTCCTCCGGCAATTCCTCCGCCTCGCGCAGATAGTCGATCGTCTGGCCAACCGTCCAGAACGGCGGCACGGCGATGAAATCGGTCTGCATCCGCCGGCCGGCGGACTCTTCGGGATAATCCAGAACCCGTTGCAGCTGCAGCCGTTCGACGAACGACATCCGCTCCAGGATCGCGTCCTTGTCCGGCTCGTCGAGGTCTTCCAGGATGTGCGCGGCATCGTCGGAATTGAGCTCGCGCATGCCCTCGGCAACGGCCTCGGGCGGCAACTCGTCGAGGATGCGCACGCGCATCGCATCGTCGAGCTCGGTCAGCGCGACGAAATCGAAGTCACGCCCCAGGAGCCGGACAAGCTTGGACTGGTCCGTCGGATGCAGCGCCTCGATGAGATCGGCGAGATCGGCCTCGTGGAGATCTTCGGTGAGCGCCTTCAGCCGGTCGGTATCGTCGGCCTCAATGGCCGCATCGACGGTCTCGACGAACTCCGGCGAAAGGTTGCCCTCCTCGTCCCGGACGGTCGGGACGAGAGCGGCATCCTCCTGCGGTCGTTCGACGGTGTCGGTGTCGGCCACGAAAATCTCCGCGCGTGTCGGGACGGGTGCGGCCGGCATGGCGCTGCGCCGCTGCCTTGAGAATTAACGTGGGGGCCCCGTGGTGGCCACTAAAAACTTGCCCGCCGGCGGCGAGCCGGCGGGCGCTGATGTGCAATGGCGCGAATGGAAAAACCGCTAGGCGGTAAAGACTTCCTCGACCGCCTGCCGGGTCTTTTCGACGATCTCGTCGGCCTCGGCGCGCGAAAGGCAGAGCGGCGGCGCAAAGCCGATGATGTCGCCCTGGGGCATGGCGCGGGCGATGACGCCGCGCTTCAGGAGCGCACCGCTGATCGCCGCGCCGATCTTCCTGGCCGGATCGAAATAGGTCCGGCTCGCCTTGTCGGCAACGAATTCCACGGCGCAGAGCATCCCCTCGCCGCGCACCTCGCCGACATTGTTGTGGCCGCCGACGGCCTCCGCCATCGCCTGATTGAGATAGCCGCCGGTCTCGGCCGCATTGGCGACGAGGCCCATCTCGTCGATGAGCTTGAGGTTGGCGACGCCCGCCGCCGCGCCGATCGGATGGGCCGAATAGGTCCAGCCGTGGCCGATCGGGCCGTTCTCGTCGGTGCCCTGTTCCAGCACCTTCCAGACCTTGTCGGAGATGATCGAGCCGGAGAGCGGCGCGTAAGCCGAGGTCAAGCCCTTGGCGATGGTGATGATATCCGCCTCAAGGCCGTAGTGATCGGAGCCGAACATGGAGCCGAGCCGGCCGAAACCGGTGACGACTTCGTCGGCAATCAGCAGGATATCGTGCTTCTTCAGGATAGGCTGGATCGCCTGCCAGTAGCCCTTCGGCGGCGGCACGAGCCCGCCTGTGCCCATCGCCGGCTCGCCGATGAAGGCGGCGATGGTGTCGGCCCCTTCCCGCTCGATCAGCGCTTCCAGCTCCGCGGCGCAATGGGCGACGAACTGGTCCTCGCTCATCGTCAGGTCATCGCGGCGATAGTAGTAGGGCGAGACGGTGTGGAGGACCGGTGACAGCGGCAGGTCGAACTTCTTATGGAAGAGCTCAAGGCCGGTCAGCGAGCCGGTCATCAGGCCGGAGCCGTGATAGCCGCGCCAGCGCGAGATGATCTTCTTCTTTTCGGGTCGGCCGAGGATGTTGTTGTAGTACCAGACGAGCTTAATGTTGGTCTCGTTGGCGTCAGACCCGGAGAGGCCGAAATAGACCTTCGACATGTTCGACGGCGCCCGGTCCAGCACCATCTTGGCGAGCGTGATGGAGGCCTCCGTGCCGTGGCCCACATAGGCGTGGTAGTAGGCCAGTTCCTTGGCCTGCGCCGCGATTGCCTCGGCGATCTCCTGGCGCCCGTAGCCGACATTGACGCAATAAAGCCCGGCAAAGGCATCGAGCAGCTTGGTGCCGTCGCGGTCGGTGATGTGGACGCCGGAGCCGGTCGTGATGATCCGGTTCGGCGCCTCGCCGCGGGCGTGCTGGGCGAGATGGGTCGAGGGATGGAAGAAATTCTCCCGATCCCACTGGTCGAGCTGGTCGTTCCTGAGCATGCGGTGATCCTTTGTTTGCCGGGAGGGCCGTTCAGGACCGCAGCATAGAAAAATCCGAGAAGTCGGTTTTCCTGAAAATGGGGGATGACGCAGAAAGAACGTCGGGCAAAGGCCGGTCGGGGCCGCGACCCCACTGCTGACGAAAGCGGTCATGCCGGGCAAAGACCCGGCATTCAATGCCCCTCTCCGCGCGGCATGTCGGCTGTTGTCGGAATAGCGCGCCTGGTGGAAGCGGGGCAAAGAACCGCGACGGGCTACCGCGTCGATGTGGGCAATGGGCCCCGGATCTCCGCTTCGCTCCGCCCGGGTGCCGTCTGAGTGTGACACGGAACGCACCGAAGCCGGAAGGCTTCGCAAGGCCGAACGGCCACCGGCGCCCATGCGCCGCCCCATCGGAGCGGTGCGCCAAGCGCACTCGCGTGAGACATATTTTCTAGAGAGATGGTGCGGTCGAGAAGACTCGAACTTCCACGGGTTTTACCCCACAGCGACCTCAACGCTGCGCGTCTACCAATTCCGCCACGACCGCAAAAATAGGGCTGATGTCGATCAGCGCGCTTCCTGTATCAAATCGGTGACAGGGGTTCAAGCATCCCTTTTGGGAAGATCGTCACCGACTACCTTGTGGACGGTGTCGCGCGGCCGGGCGTCGGGCGGGCGCATCAGCACCTTCGTGACGGAGACGCCGATCTTCTCGCCGCGCAGGATCACCTGCCCGCGCGCCACCGGAATGTTGTTGGCCAGCACTTGGACATCGTCGTCTTCGGTCGTATCTAACTCGATGACCGCGCCGCGACCCATGCGCAGGAGCTGATGGATCGGCATTTCGGACGTTCCGAGAACGACGGACAGTTCGACGGTAATGGTGTCGATGGTGGTGCCCATGGAGACTCCGTGGCAAGGCCCGACGGAACGCGCCCGATGCAACGCACTTGTCGGCGCACTGTGAAAGGAGAATGGTTAGCCGATGGTTAATGCGCGCACCGATCCCGGCCGGATCATGGTCGCAAGAGCCGGTGCGCCGCCGGTCGAATGGGCCGTTACCGACGCGCCCGTTTCCTACCCCGACGCCATCGCCGCGATGGAGGCGCGGGTCGCCGAAATCGCCGAGGGCACGGCGCCGGAGCGGGTCTGGCTGCTGGAGCATCCGCCGCTCTACACCGCCGGCACCAGCGCCATCGACACCGACCTCCTGACCCCGGAGCGATTCCCGGTCTACCGCACCGGGCGCGGCGGCCAGTTCACCTATCACGGACCAGGCCAGCGCATCGCCTATGTCATGCTCGACCTGAAGCGCCGGCGCCAGGACGTGCGCGCCTATATCGAGGCGCTGGAGGAATGGATCATCCGCACCCTGTGGCGCTTCCACATCCGCGGCGAGCGGCGCGACGACCGCGTCGGCGTCTGGGTGCGCCGGCCTGACAAGGGGCCGGACGCGGAGGACAAGATCGCCGCCATCGGCGTGCGCGTCAGGCGCTGGACGACCTTCCATGGCATCGCCATCAACGTCGATCCGGTGCTGGAGCATTTCTCCGGCATCGTGCCCTGCGGCGTCACCGACCACGGCGTCACCAGCCTCGTCGATCTCGGCCTGCCGGTAACGCTTTCCGACCTCGACATTGCGCTGAAGGCCGAATTCGCCCCATTGTTCGGGCCGCTGGAAACGGCTACGGACTGATCAAGGCCCTCAAGCTGCGGAGACCACCGGAAGAAATGGCCAGCGACTACGTCTTTTCGGTGCGCGGCATCGTCCGCGGCTACCAGCTCTTTCCCGACCAGGGTCCGCTGAAGGAGTTCTTCCTCGACGATTCGGAAGGCATCGAGACGCCGATCCGCCTGCGCGGCGTGGAACTGCCGATGCGCGACGGCCACGACGTGGAGGTGTTCTTCGTGCGCGAGGAGGCGTCCACCGCCGACAGGCCGCTACTCGCCTGCAACTACTCGATCCACAAGGTCGAGGAGATACGTGAGGCCGACCCGCGGAAGAAAAAGGAAAAAGGAGGTGCCCTGCCCGGCTGCGGCCTCAGCATCGTCTGGATGCTGCTCGCCATCTTCGCACTCGGCCTCGGCTTCCTCCCGGCGATCCTCGTCGGCGCCGTCATCTGGTATTTCTATCGCCAGGTGCCCGTCGACAAATACATCGGCAACTCGGCCCGCCACCACAAGCACCGCAAGCTTCTGGAGGCCTTCATCGTCCGCAAATATGGCGGCAAGCTGAGCTTCGACGCGGAAGTCGTGGAGCGCTGAGAAGCGTCGGCTTCATGCCTTACCGCGTCGCGCGCATTTCGAACGGGCCGCGGATCGGCGCGCCGTCGGAAATGATTTCGACATCGTCGACCCGGGCCCAGCCCGGGCCCTTTCGGCAGGCGAGGATGATCGCCTCGACCGCTTCCGGCGGCCCGGAAAAGACGGCCTCCACGTCGCCGTTCTGGCGGTTGCGCACCCAGCCGGACAGCCCCCGCTCCTCCGCCTCGCGCCGGCACCAGGCCCGGTAGCCGACACCCTGGACGCGGCCGGAAATCAGCACATGGCGGGTGATGACTTCGTCGGTCATGGGTGGCGCCAGGCTCCTCTCCGATTGCGGCAATGGCACAAGGAGAACATCGAAGCGTCGGACTTCGCAAGGCCGAACGGCCGCCCGAGCTGTCGCGCCGCCCCGTCGGAGCCGCGAGCGAAGCGAGCCTGGCGCGAGACAAAAAACCAAAAACCTTATTCAAACTCCATGATCACCGCGTCCACGGCGAGGCTGTCGCCGGGCTCGCAGGTGATGTTGGAGACGATGAGGTCGCGCTCTGCGCGCAGCACGTTCTCCATCTTCATGGCTTCCACGATGGCCAGCGCCTCGCCCGCCTTGACCTCCTGGCCCTCCGTCACGTTGATGGAGACGACGAGGCCCGGCATCGGGCACAGCAGCATCTTGGAGGTGTCCGGCGGCAGCTTGATCGGCATGATGCGGTCGAGTTCGGCCGTCGTCGGGCTCATCACCCGGGCCGTCATGGCAAGGCCGCGCCAGGAGATGTTGTAGCCGTTCTGGACCGGGCGGACCTGCGCCGTCACATCGCGAGTCCCCACGGTGCCGACCCACAGAGCCTCGCCCGGCGCCCAATCGGAGCGCACGGTCATCGGCTTGACGTCCGCCTCGTCGAAGGTCAGGTCGACCTCGATCGGAACTGTCGGATAGCCTTCGACGATCCTGACCGCCACGTAGTCCTTCTCGTGGTGCTTGGAGTGGTCGAGTTCGCGCACGTCGCGCTCCAGCGACACCACCCAGTCCTCGCGCACCCGGCCGGTGTGCGGGCGCAGGCGGCCCGGCAGATGGTCGAAGCGCTCCTTGTTGATGAGCTCCACCGACAGCGCCACGGCAGCCAGCACCTTTTCCGTCTCCGCCGTCGTCGGAATGCTGGCAAAGCCCTCCGGGTACTCCTCGGCGATGAAGCCGGTGGAGAGATTGCCCTCGGTCCAGCGCGGATGCTGCATCAGGCCGGACAGGAACGGGATGTTGTGCTCGATGCCGTCGATCAGATAGGCGTCGAGCGCATCGGCCTGGGCGTGGATGGCGCCGGCGCGGGTCGGCGCATGGGTGACCAGCTTGGCGATCATCGGGTCGTAGAACATGGAGATCTCGTCGCCCTCTTCCACGCCCGTGTCGACCCGCACGACGGAATCGTCGCTGCGCGTTTCCTCGGGCGGCCGGCAGCGCACCAAGCGGCCGATCGACGGCAGGAAGTTGCGATAGGGATCCTCGGCATAGACCCGGCTCTCCACCGCCCAGCCGTTGAGCACGACGTCGTCCTGGGTCAGCGTCAGCCTCTCGCCGTCGGCAATCCGGATCATCTGCTCGACGAGGTCGATGCCGGTGATCAGCTCGGTCACCGGGTGCTCCACCTGCAGGCGGGTGTTCATCTCCAGGAAGTAGAAGCTCTTGTCCTGGCCGGCGACGAACTCCACGGTGCCGGCCGAATCGTAACCGACGGCCTGGGCGAGCGCCACGGCCTGCGCGCCCATCCTGGCCCGCGTCTCCTCGTCGAGCAGCGGCGACGGCGCCTCCTCGACGACCTTCTGGTTACGGCGCTGGATCGAGCATTCGCGCTCGCCGAGATGGATGGCGTTGCCGTGCTTGTCGCCAAGCACCTGGATCTCGACGTGGCGCGGATTCTCGATGAACTTTTCAATGAAGACGCGATCGTCGCCGAAGGAGCTTGCCGCCTCGGATTTGGAGCGGGCAAAGCCGTCGTGCACCTCGTCGTCGGACCAGGCAACGCGCATGCCCTTGCCGCCGCCGCCGGCCGACGCCTTGATCATCACCGGATAGCCGATCTCCTTGGCGATCTTCACGGCCTCTTCCGGCGAGCCGATGACGCCGAGATAGCCGGGCACGGTGGAAACGCCGGCCTCGGCCGCCACCTTCTTGGATTCGATCTTGTCGCCCATCGCCTTGATGGCGTCGGGATGCGGGCCGATGAAGACGATGCCGGCCGCCTTCAGCATCTCCGGAAAGCTCGCCCGCTCCGACAGGAAGCCGTAGCCGGGATGGACGGCCTCGGCCCCCGTCTGCTTGCAGGCGGCGAGGATCTTGTCGGCAACGAGATAGGATTCGGCGGCGGCCGCCGGGCCGATATGGACGGCCTCGTCGGCCATCTCCACGTGCAGCGCGTCCTTGTCCGCCTCGGAATGGACGGCGACCGTCTTGATGCCCATCGTCCGGCAGGTCTTGATGATCCGGCAGGCGATCTCGCCGCGATTGGCAATCAGGATCTTGTCGAACATGGACGTCCCATCCCTTTTTTAAAGCAATTGGTTTTCATGCGTTTTAAGGGGTCGCAGAGACCTCGGCAACTCAGTCCTTTGACCAAGGCCGGCAACACGCACGATCGAAGGGTCGCAACCGCAAAGCGCGTCAGAACAGGTAGCCGAAGGCCTCGATCTCGCGCCGGTACCAGCCGCCGACCATGGTGCGGGTGTGCTCGGTGTAATAGCTGCGATAGTCGTCTTCCCGCGCGCCGGAAACGTTGCTGACCGGCAGCGACACCCGGCCGGAAAGCCCGATGGCGTCGAGCACGGCGGCGAAGTCCTCGGCAAGGATCTCGTAGCGGCCGACGAAGTCGAGCGCGATGGTATCGTCGATGGAATAAAGGTCGAAATTTTCCACATAAGAGCGCTTCGGATTGCGCAAGAAGTCCTCGAAGGACGGCCGCGCCTCCCTCGACTTGGTCTTGTAATAGTACCACGAGACCTGCCGGTCCCAGGGATTGCGCTCGAAACTGAACTTGTAATAGCTGTTCCAGATCGCCTCGCCCACATAGGCGCGCACCCGCCAGGCCGGCATGTGCTCGTAAAAGCCGACGCTCGGATGATAGGCCCGTTCCGGGCGGCCCAGGAGCCGTTTCACCAGCGGGCGCTTCGGCACCAGGGGATGGTCGAGCCGCCAGTTCTGGGCCCGTTCATCCTTCCTCACCTTCATCAAGGCCTTGGAGGCCGGCGTGATGACGTCGTCCGGACCGCAGACCTCGCTGAGCGCGGCCTCGATGGAGGTCGAGGCGGTCTTGTAGGTCTTGATGTAGATGAAGCGGTGTTCGTGCGACAGGATCATCGCGGGAGAGTCCGATTGGCCAAGGCCGCTGGAGAGGCATCAGGGACGCGCCGCCTCACCGGAGGCGGAAGCGCAAGGCCCCTCGTCTACCCCCTCGCCCGGTCGGCCGCAACCGGAAGGGCGGCCGCAGGTCCCGGTTGCGACCCCGTGTCGTCGTTCCGTGTCGTTGTGGTCGGCAGGTTTTTCGACGCCGCAGATAGCGCCCCTACCAGGGCATGAACGAATTCATGAACGACATCGGCCGCGAGACCGACTGGTTCATCACCGCCATGTCGTGGCGCATGCGCCCCATATCCGCGGTCATGTAGCTCATCTTGCCGTTCATCTGCACCAGCTCCTGGCGGATCTGGGTCATCTCCTTGAGATTCTCCATCTTCTTGTTCATGGAGACCATCTGCTCGTAGAGCGGGCGCATGGTATCGAGATTGGCCATCTGGCCGCTCATCCTGTCGGTATGGCCGGCCATCGCCGAGACCCGGATCGTCATCGCGTCCATGGTCCTGGTCATCTCTTCCATGGATTTGGCGAGTTCGGTCATGTGGACACCCATCTTGGGGTCGAACCGCTCGGCGATCTGACGGATGTCGTGGGTCAGGCTGTAGATGAGGAAGAAGCCGTAGGCGAGCAGGACGACGAGGCACAGAAGGGCCGGATAGGCGATGAACTCCCAGCGTCTGGCGCTGCGCTCGAACGAAGAGACGAACCGGTCGAGCGCATGGACGGGCATGGTCACCGTGCGGCAGGGATCGTCGCCGGCCTCGCCGGAGGCTGCCCCGGGAGGGGTCTCCGTCGCAACATCGGCGACAGCCGGATCGGCCGCCGCAATCTCCGCATCGCCGCCGTTCGCCGGAACATCGGTGCCGGTGGTGCTCTTTTTCGCCATGGCCTTGCGTCCTTCCCCAAGCCGGAAACCGTCCGCACCCCGGCCTGTTGCCGGCGTCCGCGTTCCGTTGTCGTTGTCAGCATGGCCCCGGCCTGTTTCCGGCCGTTGATCTGTGGCAATGCAGGAAGCCGCGCGATGGATGGCATCCGGATTGTCGGACCTGCCCTCCCGGCACGGCACGGCGCCGTCACGGGCGCCCGCCGGCTCGATGCGCACGGCAGGGGCGCCGGGGTCCGGCACCACCATGAATTATCATATAAGAAAATGTCTATCTGTTCAGCAAGAATCAGCGGCATCCGGACGCACTGTTGCAGGGCGTTGCAAGCACACCCGCCGCAAATGCGAGATTCCGAAAATCGCGAACAGCCGAAATGCCTTGCGGCGACGTCCTGAAGCGCCGCCGCCGGCCGACCCCTTAGAGCGGGATGTTGTCGTGCTTCTTCCAGGGGTTTTCCAGCGTCTTGTCGCGTAAGAGCCGGAGCGAGCGCGAGAGCCGCTGCCGCGTCGAATGCGGCATGATCACCTCGTCGATATAGCCGCGTTCGGCGGCAACGAACGGGTTGGCGAAGCGGTCCTCATAGAGCTTGGTGCGGGCGGCGATCTTGTCCTTGTCGCCGAGTTCGGAGCGATAGAGGATCTCCACCGCGCCCTTGGCACCCATCACCGCGATCTCCGCCGTCGGCCAGGCATAGTTGACGTCGCCGCGCAGGTGCTTCGACGACATCACGTCATAGGCGCCGCCATAGGCCTTGCGGGTGATGACGGTGATCTTCGGTACCGTGCATTCGGCAAAGGCGAACAGCAGCTTGGCGCCATGCTTGATGAGACCGCCATATTCCTGGGCGGTCCCGGGCAAAAAGCCCGGCACGTCGACGAAGGTGACGATCGGGATGTTGAAGCAGTCGCAGAAGCGCACGAACCGCGCCGCCTTGCGGCTGGCGTCGGAATCGAGCACGCCGGCAAGCACCATCGGCTGGTTGGCGACGAAGCCGACGGTCCGCCCCTCGATGCGCCCGAAGCCGACCACCATGTTCTTGGCGAAATTCTCCTGGATCTCGAAGAAGTCCGCTTCGTCGACGACCTTCAGGATCAACTCCTTCATGTCGTAGGGCTTGTTGGGATTGTTCGGGATCAGGGTGTCGAGGGAATGGTCGCGCCGGTCCGGATCGTCATAGGAGACGATCTCCGGGATCTCGCCCATATTGTTCATGGGCAGGAAGTTGATCAGCCGGCGCATCTGCTGCAGGGCGGCGAGATCGTTGTCGTAGCCGCCGTCGGAGATCGACGACTTGGTGGTGTGGATCGAGGCGCCGCCGAGTTCCTCCGCCGTCACCGTCTCGTTGGTGACGGTCTTCACCACGTCCGGCCCGGTGACGAACATGTAGCTGGTGTCGCGGACCATGAAGATGAAGTCGGTCATCGCCGGCGAATAGACGTCGCCGCCCGCGCACGGGCCCATGATGACGGAAATCTGCGGGATGACGCCGGAGGCCAGCACGTTGCGCTGGAACACCTCGCCATAGCCGCCAAGCGCCGCCACGCCCTCCTGGATGCGCGCGCCGCCGGCATCGAACAGGCCGATGATCGGCGCCCGGTTCTTCAGCGCCATGTCCTGGATCTTGGTGATCTTGTGGGCGTGGGCCTCCGACAGTGAGCCGCCGAAGACGGTGAAGTCCTTGGCAAAGACGTAGACCGTGCGGCCGTTGATGGTGCCGGACCCGGTGACGACGCCGTCGCCGGGGATGGTCGACTCGTCCATGCCGAAATCGGTGCAGCGGTGCTGCACGAACATGTCGACTTCTTCGAAGGAGTCCGGATCGAGGAGGACGCCGATGCGCTCGCGGGCGGTCAGCTTGCCGCGGGCGTGCTGCGCGTCGATCCGCTTCTGGCCGCCGCCGATACGCGCCACAGCGCGCCGTTTTTCAAGTTCCGCGAGGATCTCCTTCATCGAGGCGCCCTATCCCTTTGTTTTGCTGTGTTTGGGAGTTCTTTAGCACACGGCAAAGGGGCGCAAAAGCGGGCCGAGCGCTTTGCCGGCTTCGCCTTTGGTCGGGGATCGGAGGCAGGAGTCGCGGTTTTCCGGCATAGGGCGGCGGTCGGGGCGGGCATCTTTCGAAACACCGACTGATGCCGAACGACCGGGCGATGAAGACGCGTATCTGTCCGCCCACCTCCAGCTCTCTCAGGCGTCATTGCCGTGCTTGACACGGCAATCCATGAGGCCTTTCGGAACATTCTGTTGGCACCGCATGGACTGCCAGGTCAAGCTCGGAAATCCATAGGGCCTGTCATTTCAAACCGTTAGGCTGAAATTTGCCGCACTTCATCATGGACCACCGGGTCAAGCCCGGTGGTGACGCGGAGTGGGTGGGTGCCGGAGCGCGAAGGCCACAAGCCGGATCAGCGTGGCGGCAACCAACGGGCATTGACGACCTTCGGTCCTGCATGTGTGGAGGATATGGAAGACGCGGCTTTCCCACCCGCGCAAGGGTCGGCGGTCAATGCCCGTTGCACCTAGAAAGTGAACCCGAACGCCTCGATCTCGCGCTTGTACCATTTCGCCACCATCTCCCGCGTCTCGTCGGTGTAGTGCTGGCGGTAGTCGCGCTCGGCCCGGTGGCCGGTCTTGGCACCAGGGATTTCGTCGGGCGGCTCCAGCCCGAGCCGGTCGAAGATGCGGTCGAGCCCGGCCTGCATATCGTGATAGAGGATGACGTCGTCGGCGACGATCTTGTTGTTGATCGAATAGATGTCGAAATTCCTGAGCCGCACACGGCGATCTTCGGAGTGCATGTAGTCGGTGAAGCTCGGGCGCTCTTTCAGGTTTCGCGTGCGCCAGAAATAGATCGAGACCTGCCGGTCCCAGGGATTGCGCTCGATGGAAAACTTGAAATAGCCGTCCCAGATATCCCGGCCGAGATAGCGCCGCATCGGCCGCGCCGGCATGTGGGCGTAGTAGCCGGTCCAGCGCACGCCGGGGTTCTTGCCCTTCAGCGATTTGATCTTGCCGCGCAGCGGCCATTGCCACCACGGCCATTTGTAATTTCGCGGCCCGTGGTCGGGCCGCAGCGCCTCGTCTTCCGGCATTAAGGGCGTGACGATGTCCTCCGGCCCGCAGTAGCGCGAGAACAGCACCTCCATGCTGGAGCCGGCGGTCTTGTAGGTCTTGAGGAAGATGAAGCGGTGGCGGTGCGAGACGATCATGATGGAATCGTGTTCTGGGGCCCGGACGAAGGGGCCTTTATGACAGAGGCATGTCAGAACCGATAGCCGAAGGCCGCGATTTCGTCGCGGTACCAGCCGGCGACGATGTCGCGGGTCTTGTCGGTGTAGTGGTCGCGGTAGTCGCCGCGGTCGGTGCGGGTCCCGCTCTTGGTCGCCGGCAGTGCGGGCGGGTCCTGGATGCCGAGCCGGTGGAAGACCTCCGCGAGATCGTCCTGCAATTGTTCGTAACGGATGACGAAATCGACCGCCGGCCGGCCGGCAAGGCTGTAGATCGCAAAGTTGTCGACCTTCTTGCGCCAGCGCGGCGAGGTGATGAACGTCTCGAATGTCGGCCGCTTGTCCGCGTCCGGATAGCGCCAGTAGTAGAGCGAGACCTGACGGTCCCAGGGATTGCGCTCCACGGAAATCTTGAAATAGCTGCGCCAGATGCGCGGGCCCGTGAGCCGCAGGACCTCGCGCGCCGGAACGTGGTTGAAATAGCCGCGGCCGCGGGTGTGCTGGCCGAGCAGGCGGCCGAGGATCCGCTCCGGCCGGTTGATGCGCATGCCCGGCGCCAGCCAGTTCTGGGCGTTCGGCCCCGGCAGGCTCTCGCGCATCGCCTCGTCGCGCGGACTGACCCGCGTGAGGATGTCCTTTTCCCCGCAGATCTGCGACAGCGCCAGCTCGATGCTGGTGCCCGCCGTCTTGCGGGTCTTCAGGAAAATGAAGCGGTGCTCGTGGGACAGGATCATGCGCCGGCCTCCGCCGGTTCTGCTTGCGTCATGGCCGCAACGCCGTCGAAGCGGTAGCCGAAGGCGGCGATTTCTCTTGCGTACCAGTCCCCGACCAGTGCCCGCGTCTCGTCGTCATAGTGGCTCTGGTAGTTTTCTTTCCTGGGCCGCGCCTTGGCCTTGGCGTGCGGCAGTTCCGGCGGATTGGCGATTCCGATCCGTGCCATCGCCGCGTCGAAATCGGCGGAAAGGGTCTCGTAGCGCAGCACCTGATCGACGACGATTTTCCCGTCGATACCGTAGATGCGGAAATTGTCGATGCGCGCCTTGGCACCCGGATCAGTGAGCCAGGTTTTAAAGTCCGGCCGGGTCTTCGGGTCCCGGCAGCGGTAATAGTAGTAGGAGACCTGTCGGTCCCAGGGATTGCGCTCGATGGAAAACTTGAAATAGCGGTCCCAGGCGCCGCGCCCGATCAGCCGCCGCGCCGGCCGGGCCGGCATGTGGTTGGCATAGACCGCCCCGAGCGCCCGGGCATTGCCGCCGAGCGCCAGGCGCAGCCGCAAGGAAAGCGGCAGCGTGCCGCGATCCGGCTCGGTGTTCTGCGGCCCCCGCCCCTCTCGCAGCTTCTCGTCACGGCCCAGCCAGGTGATGACGTCGTCCGGCCCGCAGATCGTCGACAGCGCCAGTTCGACGCTCGTCCCGCCGGTCTTGCGGGTCTTCAGGAAGATGAACTCGTGGGCGTGGGAGACGATCATGGGATGCGGGCCAGCGCCTAGAATGTGTAGCCGAAGGCGGCGATCTCGCGGGCGTAGATCCTGCCCACGGCCTCGCGCGTCTCGTCGGTGTAGAAGCTGCGATAGTCCCCGGAGCCCTCGGGCCGGACTCCCGTCTTGGCATGCGGCAACACCGGCGGATCGGCAATGCCGAGGTCGCCGACGAACGCCGAAAAGTCCTCCGACAGCCGCTCGTAGCGCATGACGACGTCGGCGACGATCCGGCTCTTCAGGCTGTAGATCTCGAAATTGTTGACGGGTTTGCGCCATTTGTCGGTCAGCACGAATTCCTCGAAGGACGGCCGCCTGTCGGCCTTCTTGTAGAGCCAGAAATAGTAGGAGACCTCCCGGTCCCAGGGGTTCCGCTCGACGGACACCTTGCGGTAGGCGTCGAACGTCTTTGCGCCCGCCCGGTTCCGCACCTGCTCGGCCGTCATGTGATTCCAATAGCAGAGCCCGGCATGGCGGTCGTCGGCGCCCCAGAGCTTCTTGAAGCGCCAGAACCACGGCCGCAGACCCGGCGCAATGTCGTAGTTTCGCGGCACGTGGCCGGCATTCCTCACGTCGACCTTGCCGGCAATGGGGGTCACCACGTCGTCCGGCCCGCAGACCTGCGACAGCGCCAGTTCCACGCTGGTGCCGGCGGTCTTCTTGGTCTTCAGGAAAATGAAGCGGTGCCGGTGGGAGAGGATCATTCGTCAGCCGCTCCAGGCCGCATCGCCTCGACGACGAGGACCGCGGCATCGAACTCCGCCGCACGATGGGCGCGGCGCTCCAGCGCCTCCTCGTCGCGGCCCCAGAGCTGCATGTTCCAGTCCTCGTCCACATGGGCCGCGTGCCAGGCGTCCGCGCCGGAAAGCTCGCCATGCCAGAGGGCGAGCGCAAGGAGCGCCGAGCCGGTCAGCGTCGTTGCCACGTGGAGCGCAGCGAGCGGCAGCGGTTCGACGGCTTCAAGGCTGTCGCGGATGACAGTCAGCATCTCCGCGTTCTGGTCCACATGGATGACACCCTCGGCGAGCGTGAAGCGGCCTGAATAGCGCCGCTCCGCCGAGGCGATCACCGGGTTCCAGACGAGGTTCTGGCGCTCCACCAGCTCGCGCGGATTGCCGGCCCGATAGATCAGAAGATCGTCGCCGGCATAGCGGGCGATCTCGCCGCGCACGGCATCGGCTTCGCGCGCGACGGCATCGAGGGCGGAATTGGCGAGCCGCGTCAGCGGCATCCTGCCCGGATCGATCACCGTCTCCTGCGCCGCCCATTCGGCCGCGATGGCCGCCGCAATCGCCCCATGCGGCACCACCAGCTTGCTGCCGGCGGGCGTGCGGATCGGCCGGCCGTCCAGCACCACGGCGTGGCCGCCCTCCTCGGCGAGCGTTCCGGCCTCCTTGTAGAAGCGCTTCGGCAGGTCGCGCCGGACGTGGGCGCGGGTCTTTTCGACCGGGTCCTCGCCATGCTGCGGCAGGTCGAAGAGATCGCGCATCAGGCCACCCTTTCCCATGCGAAAAGATCCGAGACGGCCGGCAGCAGGGCGGCGTAGCGGTCGATGATGGTCTCCGCGCCGCCCTCCGCCAGCCGGTCGATCGGATGGTAGCCCCAGGAAACGCCAATCGCCCGGGCGCCGGCGGCGCGCGCCATCGCCATGTCGAAGCCGGTGTCGCCGACGACGACCGTGTTCTGCGGCTCCGCGCCGGTCTCGGCCATGGCGTTGAGGATCATGCCCGGATGGGGCTTCGACGGCGCATCGTCGGCGGTCTGGATCGAGGCGAACCGGCCGGTCAGCCCGTGGGCGGCAAGCACCGCATCGACACCGCGCCGCGCCTTGCCGGTGGCGATCCCCAGGAGCACGTCGTCGCGGGCCGACAGCGCATCGATCGCCTCCCGGGCGCCGTCGAACATCGGCTCGTGATAGGTCCTGTCGGTGCGCAGCCGATAGAACGCGTCCTTGTAGGAAGCGGCGAGCGCGGAGACCGGCGCGTCCGGCGTCTTGCGCGTCAGCACCGAGAACGCCTCGTTGAGCGACAGGCCGACGATGGACAGCGCCACCTCGCGCGGCGGCACGCGCAGGCCGTTGGCAGTAAACGCCTCGCTCAATGCGGCAAAGATCATGTCCTGCGAATCGACCAGGGTGCCGTCGCAGTCAAAGACGATGAGATACATGGCCTTACTCAATTCTCGTCCCGGTTCGGCGCGTCTTGGGGAACGCCGTCGCCGGGCAGGTCTTGGTCGTGGTCCCGCTCAAGGCGCCGGAGCCGGTCCTCGTGATCGGCAACGCGCGCTTCAAGGAGATCGTTGGAGCGCCTCAGTTCCGCGGCGAGTTCCGAGAGCGCTGCCGCCGTTGCATCGTTGCCGCGCGGCCGGAGCATCTTCGAGGCCCCGCGCCGCGACACCATAAAGGCCCCGGCAAGCGCCGTCACGGCCACCACCAGGGCAACGAAGATCGTCACCGAATAGCCGGCGCCCTCCATCATCGTCCCCTCGCCCGAACCGTGCCCTCAGCGCCCATCGTTCCCCTCCAATTCCGCCTCCGCATCGTAGTCCGCCAGATCGAGGCCGAGGAGATTGAAGGACTGCGCCATGTGCGGCGGCAGCGGCGCGGTGACGTCGATGGTCCCGCCGGAAGGATGCGGCATGACGATCCGGTGGGCAAAGAGGTGCAGCCGGTTCTGGATGCCGCCGGGCAGCTCCCAGTTCTCGACCTGGAAATATTTCGGATCGCCGACGATCGGATGGCCGATATGGGCGGTGTGGGCGCGGAGCTGGTGGGTGCGGCCGGTGACCGGCTTCAGCATCAGCCAGGAAAGTTTTTGGCCGACCTGGTCGACGACGGAATAGAAGCTGACGGCGTGGCTCGCCCCGTCCGCGCCGTGGCGGCTGATCCGCATGCGGTCGCCCTCCGGCCCCTCCTCCTTCGCAAGGTAGGTGGAGATGCGCCCGCTGGACGGCCGCGGCACACCGGCAACGAGCGCCCAATAGACCTTGTTGGTGTCGCGCGAGCGGAACGCCGTGGAAAGGTCGCGGGCGGCCTTGCGCGTCTTGGCGATGACGAGGACGCCGGCCGTGTCCCGGTCGAGCCGGTGGACGAGGCGCGGCTTCTGGCCCTGGCGGTCGCGCATGCTGTCGAGCATCTTGTCGACATGGGTGGAGAGCCCCGAGCCGCCCTGGACGGCAAGGCCGGCCGGCTTGTTCAGCACCATGACGTCGCGGTCTTCATAGAGCGTGATCGACTTCAGATACGCCGCATCGTCGCCCGTCGGCTTGCGGGGCGCCTTGGTCGGCGGCGGCGCGGCCGCGGCATCGCCGATGGGCGGCACGCGCACGGACTGGCCGGCGGCGAGCCGCGTCGAGGTCTTGGCCCGCCCGCCGTCGACGCGCACCTGTCCGGTGCGCACGAGCTTCTGGAGCTGCGCGAAACCGATGCCGGGATAATGCGTCTTGAACCAGCGGTCGAGGCGCATGCCGGCCTCGTCGCCGCTGACGGACACGAAGTCGATGCCTGCCATGTCGTTTCGTCTCGATTGTCGCCGCAAGCGATATCGCGCCAAAGCCCTTTCGGCAAGGACGTGGGAGCTGTCGGCACAATGAAAAGGGCGGCGGCCAGCAGTAAGGCCCTTCGCTAGACGCCGGACCCTCTCCGGCGCAGTGTCCGAAACGAACAAG
>NZ_NPEV01000062.1 GCF_003258835.1 Rhodobium orientis
AAGCCCGCCAACCGGCCCAGCCGGCGCGCCCGGCGACCGTTCCCGGCGACCAGGCGGTGGCCGAGGCGCGCAGCGCCGCGCGGCAGGCGGCGACCCTCGACGACCTGCAGGCCGCGCTGGCCGCCTTCGACGGCTGCAATCTCAAGATGACCGCCAAGAATCTCGTCTTTGCCGACGGCAACCCGCAAGCGCGGCTGATGCTGGTCGGCGAGGCGCCGGGGCGCGACGAGGATATCCAGGGGCTGCCCTTCGTCGGCCGCTCCGGCAAGCTGCTGGATCGCATGCTCCATGCCATCGGGCTCGACCGGTCCGGCGCCTATATCGCCAATGTGGTGCCCTGGCGGCCGCCCGGAAACCGCACGCCGAGCCCGTCGGAGACGGAGATCTGCGCGCCGTTCATCGAGCGCCAGATCGAGCTGGTCTCGCCTCAGGTGCTGGTGTTCCTCGGCGGTGCCTCGGCCAAGCAGCTCACCGGCGCGCGCGAGGGTATCATGCGGCTCAGGGGTAAATGGCTGAGCTACCGCCGCGAAGGCATCGAGATCCGCGCCATGGCGACGCTGCACCCGGCCTATCTGTTGCGCCAGCCGCAGCAGAAGCGGCTCGCCTGGCGCGATTTCCTGACCATCAAGGCAGCGCTCGACGGCAAGCTGTGAGCGCGGCAAGGAGGACGGCATGATGGGCGATACCACCGACACGCTGATACCGTGGGACGACCTGCCAGTGGCCCAGCAACTCGAATTGCGCGAGCAGTACGGCAACTATCTCGACGACCTGCCGACGACCTGTTCGCCGGAGGAAAAGCTCGAACGGTTCCGCGCCTGGCTGGCGGAACGCGGCGTCTCCTACGAGGAGTGAGCGACACCGGCGCAGCGGGCAAAGCCCTTCAAACGCAGCGGGGCGGGCATATGTTAAGGTCGTGCGGCACATCCCGTCCGATGTGCCGAAAAGCCATGACCGCGACCAATGCGGCGAAGGGAGGGTGCCCATGACGGGCGTGGACGAGTGGCTGGCGAATTTCCGGCCGCGGCTCATGCATACCTATCTGGACGACACCGTCGCGGCCCACCCCGACCGGCCGGCGATCGACTTCATGGGCCGGTGCTGGACCTGGGGTGAGGTCGGCCGCGACGTGGAAAAGGCGACCGCCGGATTCCGCAGCCTCGGCGTCGGGCCGGGCGTGCGTGTCGGCATCTGCCTGCCCAACACCCCCTATTACACGATCTGTTATTACGCGGTGCTGCGCGCCGGCGGCACGGTGGTCAATTTCAGCCCGCTGATGGCCGAGCAGGAACTCATCCGCCAGGCTGAAGATGCCGAGATCAGCATGCTCGTCACCATCGACCTGAAGGATCTCTTCGACAAGGCCGCGGCGGGCCATGCGGAGGGGGCGATCGAGACCGTCGTCGTCTGTCCGCTCGCCGATGCCCTGCCGGCGATGAAGCGGATGATGTTCGGCCTCTTCAAGGGCGGCGAGCGGGCCCATGTGCCGGACGATCCGGCCTATGTCCACTATCCGGACCTGATGGCGCGTGGCGGCGACACCTCGCCGGTCGAGGCCGATCCGGAGGAGCTGATCGCGCTCATCCAGTATACCGGCGGCACGACGGGCATCCCGAAGGGCGCGATGCTCAGCCACCGCAATCTTTCCGCCAATATGGAGCAGGTGCGGGCGCTCGTGCCGAGCGTCAATTTCGGCGGCGAGCGCATGGTCTGCGTGCTGCCGTTCTTCCATGTCTTTGCCATGACCGCGGAGCAGAACCTTTGCGTCCTGATCGGCGCGGAAATGGTGCTTCTGCCGAAATTCGAGCTGCGCGAACTCTTGCGGACCTTCGCGCGCACCAGGCCGACGCTCTTCATCGGCGTGCCGACGCTCTTTGCCGCCCTCAACAACGCCCGCAATGTGGGGTCCGAAGACCTGACGTCGCTCAAGGTCTGCCTGTCCGGCGGCGCGCCGCTGCCGGCCGACGTGCGCGAGCGCTTCGAATCCCTTGCGACCTGCGTCCTCGTCGAAGGCTACGGGCTCACCGAGGCCTCGCCGGTCGTCTGCTGCACGCCGATCACCGGGCCGGTGAAGGCCGGCTCGATCGGGCCGCCGCTGGCCGGCACGCGGGTGGAAATCCGCGATGTGGAGGACTTCGACGCGGTGATGCCGACGGGCGAGAAGGGCGAGATCGTCGTCAAGGGCCCGCAGGTCATGCAGGGCTACTGGAAGGTGCCGGACGAGACGACCGAGGTGCTGCACGGCGACTGGCTGAGGACCGGCGATATCGGCTATGTCGACGAGGACGGCTACGTCTATCTCGTCGACCGGATCAAGGACATCATCATCACCTCCGGCTACAACGTCTATCCCCGCAAGATCGAGGAGGCGATCGCGCAGCATCCGGCCGTCGACGAGGTCACCGTGATCGGCGTGGCGGACGCCTATCGCGGCCAGGTGCCGAAGGCCTTCGTCAAGCTGCATGATGGCGAAAAGCTGACGGAGCTGGCCCTCCTGGAATTCCTCACCGACCGGCTGTCGCGGCTGGAAACGCCGCGCTCGGTGGCGTTCCGCAAGGAATTGCCCAAGACGCTGGTCGGCAAGCTCTCCAAGAAGGAACTGGCGGCGGAAGAAGCGGCGAGCGCCGCAGGCGCCAAAGCGGAGGCCGCAGAAGGCTGACCGCCGGCGCAGGCGCGGCGCCAAGGCTGGAACGGGCGGCAATCATGTGTATGATCGCCGCAGCCTTTCCTCTCTGACTCCCACGCAAAAAAGCGGCCGTTTCGATGACCAGAACCGTCCCAGCCATTCTCCGCGACCTGAAGGCCCGTTGGGCCGACCTGAAGGACCTGCCGGTCCGCGCGCTCTTCGACGACGATCCGGCGCGGTTCGCCGATTTTTCGGTCTCCCAAGGCGACCTTCTCGCCGATCTCTCCAAAACGGCGCTGACCCGCGAAGTTTTCTCCGACCTCCTGGCGCTGGCCGAGGCGACCGGCGTTGCGGAAAAGCGCGATGCCATGTTCGCGGGGCAAAAGATCAACACGACCGAAGACAGGGCGGTGCTCCACGTCGCCCTTCGCAACCGCTCGAACCGGCCGATCGAGGTCGACGGCGCGGACGTCATGCCGGACGTCAACGAGGTGCTGGAGCGGGTCTGCGACTTCGCCGACAAGATCCGGGCCGGCCGGATCCGCGGCGCCACCGGGCTGCCCTTCACCGACGTCGTCAATATCGGCATCGGCGGCTCGGACCTCGGCCCCGCAATGGCCGCGCGGGCTTTGTCTCCTTATCGCGAGGGTGGGCCCAGGGTGCATTTCGTCTCCAATGTGGACGGCGCCCACATCACCGACACGCTGGCGGACCTGACGCCCGAGACGACACTGTTCCTCATCGCCTCCAAGACCTTCACGACGCTGGAGACGATGACCAATGCGGCAAGCGCCCGCGACTGGATCGCCTCGAAGCTGACCGACCGGGCCGTGCGCTCCCATTTCGCCGCGATCTCCACCAACATTTCCAAGGCGTCGGAATTCGGCATTGCCGAGGACCGCGTCTTCGGCTTCTGGGACTGGGTCGGCGGGCGCTATTCCGTCTGGTCGGCAATCGGCCTGCCGGTGGCGATCTCCGTCGGCGGCGCCGGCTTCAAGGCGTTCCTCGCCGGCGCCCACGAGATGGACGAGCATTTCCGCACCGAGCCGCTCGGCCGCAACCTGCCGGTGCTGATGGCCCTTGCCGGCATCTGGCACCGGGACATCTGCGGCTTTGCCACCCACGCCGTCGTCCCCTACGACCAGCGGCTGGAACTCTTTGCCGCGCACCTGCAGCAGCTCGACATGGAATCGAACGGCAAGCGGGTGACGCTGTCGGGCGAGCCGGCGACGATGGAGACCGGGCCGGTGGTCTGGGGCGCGCCCGGCACCAACGCCCAGCACGCCTTCTTCCAGCTTCTCCACCAGGGAACAGAAGTGGTGCCGATCGATTTCCTCGTCGCGGCCGAACCGCAGGAAAACCTCGGCGATCACCACGACAAGCTGATCGCCAACTGCTTTGCCCAGAGCGCGGCATTGATGGTCGGGCGCGACATCGACGAGGTGCGCGCGCAGCTCTCCGAGAAGGGTATGGAGCCCGAGGCCGTGGAGGCGCTGGCGCCGCACAAGGTGTTCCCCGGCTCGCGGCCGACGGTGACGCTGCTCTACAAGACCCTCGACCCGCGCACCCTCGGCCGGCTGTTGGCGCTTTATGAGCACCGGGTGTTCGTCCAGGGCGCGGTCTGGGGCATCAATTCGTTCGACCAGTGGGGCGTGGAACTCGGTAAGGAACTGGCGGCAAGCCTTCTCGGCATCGTCCGCGATGGCGCCTCGCCGGAGGAGCACGATCCCTCGACGGCCGGCCTCGTCGCCCATTTGCGGTCGCTGCGCGGCAGGTAAGTCAGGGCCGTCCCGCGTTTGGCGGTTCGGCCGACATGGGCGTGACGAATACCGCGCTTATATGTATCGTCACGTAACTGTTTTCCGGGCGGCCGGCGTGTTTGGCGCCGAGGGGCCCGCTGCAATCCATCCCGCTTTTATCCGAACTCCCGAGAAGGCCAGGCATGAACCACGTGGCAAACCAGAAATTCGGCATCGGCGCACCGGTCCGGCGCAAGGAAGACAAGGCCTTCATCACCGGCGGCGGACGCTATGTCGCCGACGTGACGCCGGAGGGCACGCTCCATGCCGTGGTGCTGCGTTCGCCGATGGCCCATGCGACCTTCACCCTCGGCGATCTCGATGCCGCGCGCTCCGCGCCGGGCGTCCATCTGGTGCTGGTCGGCGCGGACGTTGCCGATCTGGGGCCGATGCCCTGTGCGGCCATGCCGACTCAGCCGGACGGCTCCAAGCCGGAGGTGCCGGACTTTCCCGTTCTTTGCCGCGACCGGGTGCGCTTCGTCGGCGATGCCATCGCCTTCGTCGTTGCCGACACCCTCAACGAGGCGAAGTCGGCGGCCGAGCTGATCGACATCGATTTCGAGCCGCTCGATGCCATTGCCGATACCGGCAGGGCGCTCGACGACGGCGTACCGCTGGTCTGGGAGGACCACGGCACCAACCATGCCTTCGAGACGATCGTCGGCGATCCGGGCAAGGTCGAGGCCGCCTTCGAAAAGGCCGACCGGGTGGTCCGCATCGAGCTCATCAACAACCGCGTCGTCACCAACTACATGGAGCCGCGCGGCGCCGTTGCCGAAATCGACACGGAAACGGGCAATCTCAAGCTCACCGTTGCCTCCCAGGGCGTCCATTCCATGCACCGGCTGATTTCGGAAAAGATCCTGAAGATCGATCCGGACACGCTTCGCGTCGTCACCCACGACGTCGGCGGCGGCTTCGGCACCAAGATGTTCGTCTACCGGGAATATCCGTTGGTGCTCCATGCCGCGCGGCTGCTCGGCCGGCCGGTCAAATGGGTCGCCGACCGCACCGACCATTTCCTCGGCGACTCGCACGGTCGCGACAACGTCACCACGGCCGAAGTTGCCCTCGACAAGGACGGCCGCTTCCTTGGTCTCAAGGTCGACATCATCGCCAATATGGGCGCCTATTTTGCCCAGTTCGGGCCCTATATCCCGTGGCTCGGCGCGACCATGATGACCGGCGTCTACGACATCCCGGCAGCACGGACCCATATCCGCGGCGTCTTCACAAATACCGTGCCGCTCGATGCCTATCGCGGTGCGGGGCGGCCGGAATCGGCGTTCCTGCTGGAGCGTCTCGTCGACAAATGCGCCCGCGAGACCGGCATTGCCCAGGACGAGATCCGCCGGCGCAACTTTATTGCCCCGGGCGCCTTCCCCTACGCGACGCCGGGCGGGCGCACCTATGACGTCGGCGAGTTCGCCGGCCATCTGGACAAGGCCCTTGAGGTCTCGGACTGGGCCGGGTTCGAGGATCGCCTCGCCGACAGCCGCGCGCGCGGGCTCTATCGCGGCATCGGCCTTGCCACCTATATCGAGGCCTGTGCCTTTGCCGGCTCGGAGGGCGCGGAGGTGCGGCTGGAAGAGGACGGCTCGCTCAGCATCCTCATCGGCACCATGTCGAACGGCCAGGGCCACGCCACCGCCTACGGCCAGATTGCGGCCGGTTATTTCGGCGTCGACCTCGACCGGGTCAATCTCGTCCAGGGCGACACCGCCAAGCTGAAATCCGGTGGCGGCACGGGCGGCTCGCGCTCGATCCCGCTCGGCCTGCCTTCCGTCGACATCGCCAGCCGGACGCTGGTGGAGCAGCTCAAGGAGATCGCCGCCGACCGGCTGGAGGCCTCCACGGAGGACCTGGAACTCACCGACGGCGAGGTCCGGGTCGTCGGCACCGACAAGGCGGTGAGCCTTGTGGAGCTCGCCCAGACCGTCGGCGACAAGGAAAAGCTCTCGGCAAGCGGCAAGTTCAAGCAGGACGAGGCGACCTATCCGAACGGCAGCCATGTCTGCGAGGTGGAGATCGACCCGGAGACCGGCGTCACGCGGATCGTGCGCTACACCATCGTCGACGATTTCGGCGTCACGGTGAACCCGATCCTGCTCGCCGGCCAGGTCCATGGCGGCGTCGTCCAGGCGGCCGGACAGGCGCTGATGGAGCACGCGGTCTATGACGAGGACGGCCAGCTCATGACGGCGAGCTTCCTCGACTACACCATGCCGCGGGCCGACGACATGCCGGATATCGGGTTCCAGACCCGCAACGTGCCCTCGACCACCAACATGCTCGGCATCAAGGGCGCGGGGGAGGCCGGCACGATCGGCGCAACGCCGGGCGTCATGAACGCCGTCGTCGACGCGCTCCACCGGGCAAAGGGCATCGTCCATATCGACATGCCGGCCACGCCCCTGAGGGTCTGGGAGGCGGTCCGCGCAGCAAGCGCCTCTGCCGATTGATCTAGCGGAAAAAAATACTACGTTGCGCCTGCGCGTTTCCAAAAGGATTTGGACAAGATGCAGGGCGACAAGGCACGCGAATACATCCTCGATGCCGCGGCTCACCTGGTCCAGGAGGGCGGGGCCGAGGCCCTCTCGCTGCCGGCGATCGCGGCGGCCGCCGACCTCGACCTGGGGACGGTCGAGGCGGTCTTCCCGACGATGGACGACCTCTTTTCCGCGCTGATCCAGCGCATGTTCGACACCTTCGTCGCCCAGGTCGAGACGACCATGGGGCGCGACGAGGCGCCGGGCGGCTGGGCGCGGGCCTATGTGGCCGCCTCGTTCCCGCCGGGCGAGGACAACAAGTTCTCCGAGATCGCCGCCGCGCTGCTCAGCAGCACCCTCTACAAGCCGGAATTGATCCAGCCCTTGCGGGACCGCCAGCCGGACCTGCAGTCGGCGATGTTTTCCGATGGTATCGATCCGCTCGATGCCGCGATCCTGCGGCTTGCGGTGGACGGGCTCTGGGTGAACCGCATGTTCCGGATCGATGCCGTGCCCAGGGAGATGGAGCGGCAGGTGCTCGACCGGCTGACGGCGATGGCGACGTCTCCGTCAAGCGGCTGAGCGTGGAACCGCCTGCGACAGCGGGACGCAGCATTGCGCGATTCGCATTTGTTTTTTCGGCCGCGACGCCGTATGGACAAAGGCGACGATTTGCGTCTGAAGCGTGTTCCTGCCCGAAAACCGATTATCACTTTTCGCTGACGCGTCTTCCGATTCCGCTCCGCGAAAGGTTCGATCCATGCGCCCGGTGCTCGGCGTCCTTCTGAAAATCGCCTCCGGTCTGGTGCTGACCGGGATGGTCATGCTGGTGAAGATCGTCGGCGCGCGCATTCCGATCGGTGAGGTGGTGTTCGCGCGCACCTTCTTTTCCCTTTTCCCCATCCTTGCCATGATCGCGATCCGCGGTGAGCTGGGCAGCGCGTTGCGGCTCCACAGGCCCAAGCTGCACGTTGCCCGTGCGGCCGTCGGCCTCGTCGCCATGGCCTCCTGGTTCGGGGCGCTGACCATGATGCCGCTGCCGGATGCGACCGCGATCAGCTATTCCGCGCCGCTCTATTCCGTCGCCTTTGCCGCGCTGTTCCTCGGCGAGACGGTGCGTGCCTATCGCTGGGGCGCCGTCTTCGTCGGGTTTGTCGGCATGCTCGTCATCATGTCGCCGCATCTGGGTCTCGGATCGGTGACCGAGACGGCCGAGGCGCGCACCGGCGCGCTGCTCTGCCTCGTTGCCGCCGTCGGCATGGCGGGCGCCATGACGCTGGTGCGCAAGATGACGGAAACGGAAAAGACGGCCTCGATCGTGCTGTTTTTCGCACTCGTCGGGTCGGTGCTGTCGCTGGCGACGCTCCCGTTCGGCTGGGTCTGGCCGTCGCCCTACGACGCCTTTCTCCTGGTCATGACGGGGCTCGTCGGTGGGTTCGGCCAGTTCCTGCTGACCCAGAGCTACCGCTATGCGGATGCCTCGACGATCGCGCCGTTCGACTATATCCAGCTCATCTGGGCGATGATGGTCGGCTGGGCGGTGTTCGGCGAGGTGCCGACCCTTGCCTTCTATATCGGCGGGGCGATTGTCGCCGCCTCGGGCCTCTTCGTCATCTACCGCGAGCACCGGCTCGGCCTCGACCGCGACCGCACCCGCCAGCGCCGCGCCGGAACACCGGCGAAGTATTGAGCGGCCGGGCCCGCGTGCGCGGCTAAAACGCCTTGAAGGTGACGATGGTCTTGGTGTCCTGGATGCCGGGGATGACGTGCACCTTCTGGTTCACGAAATGGCCGATATCGGTGTCGTCCTCGACATAGAACTTGACCAGGAGGTCGTGGTCGCCGGCGATCGAGTAGATCTCCGAGGCGATCTCGGCATCGGCGATCTCGGTGGCGACGTCATAGGCCTTGCCGAGCTGCGACTTGATGAGGACGAAAAACGGTTTCATGGCCGGCATTCTCCGCAAAGCATGGAAGTGAATTCCTCAAACAGATGGCATTGTTGCGCCCTTGAGGCAAGGCGGGTCTGGCCCCTGCGAGACCGTGCTGTCGCCGGCCGGGCCCTTGCAATCGCGTCCGATTGGGCTTACGTCTTTTCGTGTATTCCAAGGGGGTGCCCGAACGGGCTGAGAGGCGTTGTGCCAACCCCAAGAACCTGATCCGGATCATGCCGGCGGAGGGATTGGGATGAGCGTTTCTCTCATCTTCACGACAGTTTTGGACGACAGCGACTCCCCAAAAGGGAGGCGGCCATGACGCGCGACCTCAAGGATGCCATCACCTCACGGGCGATTGCCGAGGCGCTGGACGCGGTGAGGGCCGCACGGCCCCGCGTCCATTGCATCACCAACACGGTCGCCCAGACCTTTTCGGCCAACGCGCTTTTGGCGCTCGGCGCCGTCCCCAGCATGACGCTCGCCGCCGACGAGATCGGCGACTTCGTCGCCCGTGCCGACGGGCTTCTCGTCAATCTCGGCACCTTCGATGCCCTTCGCGCCGATGCCGTCGACGCGGCAATGCCGGTCGCCAGGGAGAGGGCGCTTTCCTGGTGTCTCGATCCGGCGCATGCGGAATCCTCACCGCGGCGCATCGCCCTTGCCCGGCGGCTGATCGATCTCGGACCCGCCGTCCTTCGCTGCAACGTGGAGGAATTCCGGACGCTGTTCGAGGCCGAACCGGGCCCCGAGACCGTTGCCCGGGCAGCAATGCGCCACGGTATCGTGGTGGCGCTGACCGGCGCGCGCGACGTCCTCTCCGATGGCGCCCGCACCGTCTTCCTCGACAACGGCCATCCCCTGCAGGCGCGGGTGACGGCCGCCGGCTGCGCGGCGAGTGCCGTCGTTGCCGCCTTCCTTGCCGTCATCGGCGATCCGCTGCTGGCGACGGCCGCGGGCCTTTCCGCCGTCGGGGTCGCGGCGGAAATCGCCGGCGAGACGGCGGCCGGTCCGGCCAGCCTGCAGGTCGGCTTTCTCGATACGCTCTACGGCCTCGATGCGGCAACGCTTCGGGCCCGCCTCACGCTTTCCCCGGCCGACGCCCCGGCCGGCGCCTGACCAACCCTTCCATATCCCAGGGAGACCGAGACATGACGGCGATTGCCGTGACCATTGCGGGAACCGACTCCGGCGGCGGCGCCGGGGTCCAGGCAGACCTCAAGACCTTTTCCGCCCTCGGCGTCTACGGCGCCAGCGTCGTTGCCGCGCTGACCGCCCAGAACACCCACGGCGTCACCGGCATCCACGACGTGCCGCCGGAATTCGTCACCGCGCAGATGGATGCGGTGTTTTCCGACCTCGAGGTCAACGCCGTGAAGATCGGCATGCTGTCGCGGCCGGCCGTCATCGAGGCGGTGGCTGCCGGCCTTGCCGCGCACGCCCAAGAGACCGTGGTGCTCGACCCGGTGATGGTCGCGGCCTCCGGCGATCCGCTGCTGGTGCCGGAAGCGGTCGGGACACTGATCTCCGTGCTGGTGCCGAAGGCGCTCTTGATCACCCCGAACCTCTTCGAGGCGGCGCGGATGCTGGCCGAGCCGGTGGCCTCGGACGCCGACGCCATGACCCGTCAGGCCGAGGCGCTCTTGAAGCTCGGCCCGCGGGCGGTGCTCCTGAAGGGCGGGCATGGCAGCGGGGCGGAAAGCTCTGACTTGCTGCTGACCGCCGATGGTGACAGCCACTGGTTCACCGCGCCGCGCCACGAGACCAAGAACACCCACGGCACCGGCTGCACGCTGTCGTCGGCCATCGCGGCCGGCCTCGCCAAGGGCATGAGCCTCACCGAGGCCGTCGGCGCGGCCAAGGACTACGTCACGGCGGCGATCCGCGCCGCCGACGGGCTGCGGATCGGCTCCGGCCACGGGCCCGTTCACCATTTCCATGCACTCTGGAAGGAGTGAGCCATGACCGGAGATCCGGACCGGACAAGCCTGTCCCGCCGCGCCGCCCTCGGCGCAACCCTTGCCGGCGCCGCAGGCGCCACGCTCGCCCGCCCGGCGCTTGCCGCGCCGGCGTCCGAGGCCATCGAATGGCGCATGGTCACCTCCTGGCCGAAGAACCTGCCGGGGCCGGGGATGACCGCGGAACGGCTGGCGAAACGTATCGCCGATCTCAGCGGTGGGCGCCTGACGATCAAGGTCTATGCCGCTGGCGAACTGGTGCCGGCGCTGGAAGTGTTCGATGCCGTCACCAACGGGGCGGCGGAAATGGCCCACACGGCCTCGCTGTTCTGGCAGGGCAAAATGCCGGCTGCCGCGCTCTTCACCGCCGGGCCGTTCGGGCTGACGCCGTTGGAACACATCGCCTGGATCAACCATGGCGGCGGCCAGGCGGTCTGGGAAAAGCTCTATCAGCGCTTCGGCGTCAGGCCGCTGATGGCCGGCAATACCGGGTTCCAGATGGGCGGCTGGTTCCGCAAGGAAATCACGTCGCTCGACGACCTCAAGGGCCTGAAGATCCGCATGCCGGGGCTCGGCGGCGAAGTCATGCGCCGGCTCGGGGCGACGCCGGTGTCGCTGCCGCCGGGCGAGATCTTCACGGCGCTGGAGAGCGGCGTCATCGACGGCACCGAATTCCTCGGCCCCTGGAGCGATGCCGCGCTCGGCTTCTACAAGGTAGCGAAATACTACTACGCGCCGGGCTTCCACGAGCCGAACGGCACGGGCGAGGCGCTCCTCTCCAAGAAGGCGTTCGATGCGCTGCCGGCCGACCTCCAGGCTGTCGTGGAACACGCCGCGGCGGCGGAGAACATCTTCGCGCTGACGGAGTCCGAATGGCACAACGGGGCGGCGCTGACCCGGCTGCGCAAGGAGCACGGCGTGGAGCTGCGCTACTATCCCGACACGCTGCTTTCCGCCGCCGCCACAGCGAGCGAGGACGTCCTCGACATGGTGGCGAGCCACGATGCCGTCAGCGCCGAAGTCGTCGCCTCGTTCCGCAAGGCAAGGGCGACCCAGGCGACCTGGAGCCGGGTGTCCCAGGCCCGCTTCCTGGCCGCGCGCGACGCCGCCTCATAGCACCGGTTTTCTGTTTCGACCCATGACGGCCGGCGGCGGCAAACGCCGCCGGGTTTTTCGTCAAGCAGTCATGAAATCTGCCGCATGGTTTCGCTAAGCATTGAATCGTTTTGAGAAACAGAAAATTCGATTCAAATTTTATCTATCATTTTAATTTCAGTTTACCGAACCGCCTTAACGAGAGATATACCGATTATCCGCTAGCATCGGCCCAACGAATATCAAGAAATGCTGATTTCCGGTTCGCGGCCTGTCGGCCGCCGGAAAAGGGCGAGGCGGGAACGATGTCGATTGCCAGATTGAGGTCCATTTTTTCGGGATTTTCGACGAGCGAAACGGGCGCCCTGTCGATCCTGTTCGCTTTTCTGCTGATACCAATCCTGCTGCTTGTCGGCACCGCGATCGACTATTCCCGGGCGCTGGAGACCAAGGCGACGCTCAGGAACGCGCTCGATGCGGCGGCCCTTGCCGGCGTTGCCAAGCTGGTGCGCGAAGGCGGCACCAAGGACGAGGTGGACGCCATCGTCAACGCCACCTTCCAGAACGCGATTTCGCTCTCGGGCGGGGACGGGATCTCGGTCAAGGGCATGACGATCGTCCAGGACCCCGATACCGGCGCGGTCAGCATCGACGCGACGCTCTCCATGCCGACGACCTTCATGCAGCTTGCCGGCTTTGCCGATGTCGACATCACCAACAAGTCGGTGGCGCGGCTGTCCGACAAGGACATCGAGGTGGCGTTGATGCTGGACGTCACCGGCTCCATGAGCGGCTCGAAGATCGCCGACCTGAAGGCGGCGGCGAAGGAACTCATCGACGTCCTGGTCCCGACCACGGCACACGCCTATAAGAACGAGGTGCGGATCTCGATCATCCCCTACAGCCAGGGCGTCAATGTTGCGTCCTATGCCTCCACGGTGACGAACGGGGTCAGCAACAAATGCGCGACGGAGCGCTCGGTGAAGTCCTTTACCGACGCCTTTTATACCGATGCGCCGATCGGCGACGGCTCGACCGGCTGTCCGGGTGTGGAGTTCCTGCCGCTGACCGACAGCAATGCGACGCTGACGACCAAGATCAATTCGCTCGCCACAACCGGGTTCACCGCCGGGCACACGGGGATTGCCTGGAGCTGGTACACGCTGTCGCCGAAATGGTCGCCGCTGTGGCCGGCGGGCGCCGATCCGGTCGCCTATGACGACGACGAGACCGTCAAGATCGCCATCCTGATGACCGACGGCGAGTTCAACACCGCCTACGACTACAACTCGGCCAATGGCAAGTACAAGGAATCGCGCGGCAACGCCAAGTCAACGTCCGAGCAGCGGGCCAAGAAGCTCTGCGCGAACATGAAGAAGGAGGGCATCGAGATCTATTCGGTGACCTTCCAGCTCTACAGTTCCAGCGCCAAGGCGATGATGGAGGAGTGCGCCAGCACGTCCGCCAAGTATTTCGACGCGTCCAACGGCACGGCGCTGCGCAACGCCTTCAAGGCGATCGCCGCCGACATCAGCCAGATGCGGCTGTCGGAGTAAATTACAGCGGAGGAGCCTTTGCCGCCTGCGGGAATCGGGCCCGTCGGCGGCTTTTTTTGTCTCGGCTTGGCTCAGAAGGCGTAGGGCACGAGGCCGCCGTCGACCTTGATGTTCTGGCCGGTGATGTAGCCGGCATGGACGGAGCAGAGGAACGCGCAGACCTTGCCGAATTCCTCCGCATTGCCGTAGCGGTGGGCCGGGATTTCGGCCTGTTGCTGGGCGACGAACTCGTCTTCGGAGAGGCCGCGGGCCTTGGAGGCGTTGCGCACGGTGGTGCGCAGCCGGTCGGTGTCCATCTTGCCCGGCAGCACCTGGTTGATGGTGACGCCGTCGCCGGCGACCTCGCGGCAGACGCCGGCCAGGAACGAGGTGAGGCCGGCGCGGGCGCCGCTCGACAGGTCCAGCCCCTCGATCGGCATCACCACCGACAACGAGGTGATGTTGATGATGCGCCCGAAGCCTTTTTGGCGCATGGCGCCGATGGAGGCCTGCAACAGCTCGATCGGGGTGATCATGTTCTGGATGACACCCTCGATGATCTCCTCGCGGCCGAGCTCGGCGAACTTGCGCGGCGGCGGGCCGCCATTGTTGTTGATCAGGATGTCGGGCTCGGGGCAGGCGGAAAGCAGCGCCTTCTGGCCCTCGGCGGTGGAGACGTCGGTGGCGACGGCCGTCACCGAGGCACCGGTGGCGCTGCGGATTTCCTCTGCCGCCCTGTTCAGCGTCTCCTCGTTGCGGCCGTTGACGACGATATCGCAGCCGGCGTCGGCGAGCGCCATGGCGCAGCCCTTGCCGAGGCCGCGGCTCGATGCGCAGATGATCGCCTTCTTGCCCTTCAGTCCGAGATCCATCGGGTCCGTCCTTTCCCTCTTTGCGTACTGTCCTGGGTCAGTACCTAGTGCGTTTCGGGCGTGCTTGGAAGCATCGCGGCGTCGGCGCTTGGCCCGTGTGGCCATGCGCGGCCACGGGAGCAGCCATGCGCCATCCGGGATGGCGTCGGCAATTTATGTCAGTATTATTGACCTAATTATCACGATGATTGCGGGAAAGCGCTATGATCGACTCGTTTCTTTCGCTGGCGGCCTTCCTGTTCGTCGCCGTCGCGACGCCGGGGCCGAACAACATGATGCTGCTGGCCTCCGGCGCGACCTTCGGGTTTTCCCGAACGGTGCCGCACATGGTCGGTATCGTGGTCGGCTTCAGCGTGATGGTCGTGCTCACCGGCTTCGGCGTCGGCGAGTTCCTGAAGGCCGCGCCGACGGTCGCCATGGCGTTGACGGTCGCGAGCCTGTTGTTCCTTCTCTATCTCGCCTGGCGCATCGCCATTGCCTCGCCGCCCGGAACGATCGACGGCGCGACCCGGCCGATGACCTTCCTGGAGGCCGCCGCGTTCCAGTGGATCAATCCCAAGGCCTGGGCGACGATCGTTGCCATGGTGTCGCTGTTTGCCGCCCCGGCCGGGAATGCCGGCCACGGCACGGTCGCTTTCCTCGCCGTCTTTCTCCTCGTCGGCGCGCCGGCGGTCACCATCTGGTGCATCGTCGGGCGCGCGGTGGCCCGGTTCTTCCGCACCTCCGACCGGGCCTGGCGGCTCTTTTCCATTGCCATGGCGGTGCTGCTGCTCGTCTCCGTGGTGGTGCCGATGCTGTCGTGAACCGGTCGCGGGACTGCACCACAAGGGTTGAAACGCCGCTCCGGGCGGGCAAACGCGTTGTCACATTTTTGAGACGTGAATCGCGTTTAAAGGGCTGAATTCATTACGCCAAGCCCTTGAGCCAAGCCACCCGGGACTTCCCATGACTGCAAAACCGGACGCGCGTCACTACAGGGCGTTGTTCCTGTCGGACATCCATCTCGGCACGCGCGGATGCCAGGCGCATCTCCTGCTCGATTTCCTGCGCTTCAACGATGCGGAGGTGATCTATCTGGTCGGCGACATCGTCGACGGCTGGCGCCTGCGCCGGTCCTGGCACTGGCCGCAACTGCACAACGATGTCGTCCAGAAGCTCCTGCGCAAGGCACGCAAGGGCGCGAGGGTCGTCTATGTGCCCGGCAATCACGACGAGTTCCTGCGCAACTATTTCGGCACCCATTTCGGCGGTGTCGAGGTGATGGAGACGGCGGTGCACGAGACCGCCGACGGCCGGCGCCTGCTGATCATCCACGGTGACGAGTTCGATGTCGTCGTGCGCCACGCCAAGTGGCTCGCCTTCTTCGGCGACTGGGCCTATGTCACCGCGCTCAGCCTCAACACCTGGTTCAACCTCGTCCGCCGCAAGCTCGGCTTTCGTTACTGGTCGCTGTCGGCCTGGGCCAAGCTGAAGGTGAAGAATGCGGTCAACTTCATCGGTGCCTTCGAGGACGCCCTGATCGCCGAATCCAAGCGCTGCGGCACCGACGGCGTCGTCTGCGGCCACATCCACCATGCGGTGATCCGCAAGGAAGACGGCCACGTCTACATGAATACCGGCGACTGGGTCGAAAGCTGCACGGCGATCGCCGAGGGCCATGACGGCAGCTTCGAGATCATCCGCTGGGCCGATCTGCGCAAGGACGTGGTGCCCGCCGAGGACGCCGAGGACGGCGAAGAGACGAGCCAGCCGGTCGCAGCATGACGCATATCCTGATCGTTACCGACGCCTGGCGGCCGCAGCTCAATGGCGTCGTCAAAACCCTTGAGCGTATCGGCGAGGAACTGACCCATACCGGCATCAAGGTTTCCTACCTGACGCCGGAGCGGTTCCGCACGCTGCCCTGTCCGACCTATCCGGAGATCCGCCTGTCGATGGCGATGGCGCGCCATGTTGGCCATGCGATCGAGGAGATCGGCCCGGACTTCATCCATGTGGCGACGGAAGGCCCGCTCGGGCTCGGCGTGCGCGGCTATCTGAAGAAGGCCGGGCGCGGCGGCTACACGACGAGCTACCACACGCGGTTTCCGGAATACCTGTCCGCCCGCTTTCCGGTGCCGGAGCGCTGGGCCTATGCGTGGCTGCGCAGGTTCCACAATGACGGCCTCGGCTGCATGGTGACGACGCCGAGCCTGAAACAGGCGCTGGAAGCGCAGGGCTTCGAAAAGCTGATGTACTGGACGCGCGGCGTCGACCACGGCCTGTTCCGGCCGGACGCGCCGAAGGTGTTCCAGGACTTGGCCCGGCCGATCTTCATCAATGTCGGCCGGGTGGCGGTGGAAAAGAACATCGAGGCGTTTCTGTCCCTCGATCTTCCCGGCACCAAGGTGGTCGTCGGCGACGGGCCGTCGCGGTCGGCGCTGGAGGCGAAGTTCCCCGAGGCGGTCTTCACCGGCGCCAAGGTCGGCGAGGAGCTTGCCAGCCATTTCGCCTCCGCCGACGTCTTCGTCTTTCCGAGCCTCACCGATACCTTCGGCAACGTGATCGTGGAATCGCTGGCCTCGGGCGTTCCGGTGGCGGCGTTCCCGGTGACCGGGCCGCTCGACATCATCGGCGAGACCGGCGCCGGCGTGCTGTCGGAAGATTTGCGCGAGGCGGCGCTGAAGGCGCTGGATATCTCGCGCGAGCGCTGCCTTGAGGTCGGCCGGGGCTACAACTGGCCGGCCAGCGCGCGCCAGTTCCTCGACAACATCCTGGAAGCGAACGGCGCTGCCCGCCGCAACGCCGCGGAATAGTCCACCGCCGGAGAACCTCTTCCAACGCTTGCCGATCGTTGCTGCGGCTGGTACCGGCTGTCGGTGCGGTCCTTGACGATCGCGGCATGGCGCGGGAGAGGGCGATGGCGGAAGCTTTCGGGATCGGCGATATCGAGGCGGCGGCGAAGCGGCTGAAGGGCAGGGCGGTGAAGACGCCGCTCCTCAACAGCCCGGTGCTCGACGAGCGTTGCGGCGGCAGAATTTTCCTGAAGGCCGAGATCCTGCAGCGCACCGGCTCCTTCAAGTTCCGCGGCGCCTTCAACCGGCTGTCGATGATTGCCGAGGCGGACCGGGCCAAGGGCGTCGTCGCCTGCTCCTCCGGCAACCATGCGCAAGGGGTGGCCGAGGCGGCGCGGCTCTACGGCGTGCCGGCGACCATCGTCATGCCGGCCGATGCGCCGGCGGCAAAGCTCGCGCGCACCAAGGCGCTCGGGGCCACCGTCGTTCCCTATGACCGGGAGACGGAAAACCGCATGGCGATCGCCGCCAACATCGCGCTGGAAAGCGGCGCCACCTTCATCCATCCCTTCGACGATCCGGGCGTGATCGCCGGCCAGGGCACGGTCGGCCTTGAGATCGCCGAGGCGATCGCGGCAACGGGCGAGGCGCCCTACGCGGTGCTCGTTCCGGCCGGCGGCGGCGGCCTCACCGCGGGCGTTGCAACGGCGATCCGCGCCCATTTCCGCGCGACCGCGATCCACACGGTGGAGCCGGCCGGCTTCGACGACCAGGCCCGGTCCTTCGCCTGCGGAGAGCGCTGCGAGAACGAAGCGCGCAGCGGCTCCATCGCCGATGCGCTCCTGTCGGAAGCACCCGGCGAGGTGACGTTCGCGATCAACAAGGAGCTCGTGGCGAGCGGCCTCGTCGTCGATGACGAGGAAATCCTTGCCGCCGTCGGCTATGCGGCGCGGGAATTGAAGCTGGTGGTGGAGCCGGGCGGGGCGGTGGCGCTCGCCGCTCTGCTGTCAGGGCGCTTTGCCGCTGCCGGCCGCACCGTCGTGGCGGTGCTTTCCGGCGCCAATATCGACAACGAGATGCTGTGCCGGGCGCTCGATGCGCCCGACCTCTAAGCGTTCTAGCTGAACAAGGCCAGCCGCTCGCCCATGGTCAGGTGAGAGGTCGGATCGTCGCTGGCCACCGTGCCCGCCGGCTCCGACGTCGCGGACGCGGCCGATCCGCGGAACGCACCGCCCGCGGCGCGCTGCGTCTCGGGCTCTTCCTCGCCATCGTCCTCGGCGAAGATGTCGCCAATGTCGCCGTCCAGGGCGGATGCCGCGCCGTCGTCGGCATCGTCGGCCATATCCGGTTCCTCGGTCGCATCTTCGGCGGCGGTGGAGGGTTCGGCCCGTTTCTCGTCTTCGGGACTCTCAACGGTTTCGCCGATCCCGGAAGCATCCTCCGGCATCTCGGCGAAGATGTCGTCTTCCGCCGTCTCCGGTTCCTCGATGGCGGCGAACGGGTCGTCCTCGGTCGCCTCTGTATCGGCGGCCTCGGCGGCAAGGAACGGATCGGCGTCCGGCTCGCCCGGAGCGGTCTCGTCGGCGCCCGGCGCATGCTCGTCTTCCGTCTCCGCTTCGGCGAGCGCTTCCACGTCGGCCTCGGCCGGCGAGGCGATCATATCTTCTGCCACCGTGAACGGATCGTCGGCGGTCGCGAAGGGATCGTCGGCCTCCGGCTCGTCGGCATCGGCCGCAAACAGGGCGTCGGCGGAGTCGTCCCCCGAGCCCTCTTCTGCATCGTCCGCCTCGACAAGGGCATCGTCCCCGGCCGGATCGTCGACGGCCACTTCGGCCATTTCCGCCGGTGCGGCGGTTTCCGCCTCGCCGGCGTCGGCCTCGGTGAATTCCGCGTCGAGAACGTCTTCCTCGCCGGACGATGCAGCCGGTCCGGCGTTGACGCTCACCGCCTCGAAGGCGTCGGCTTCGTTCCAGTCCACCTCGACGTCGATCATGTCGCCGGCGTCCGGATGGACCTCACTGTCGAACAGGTTGTCGATGGCGTCCTGGTCGTGGCCGCGGCCGGACCGCTGCGGCCCGTTCAACAGGTGCGCGTCCGGGCGCTCGTCGCGCGGGCGCCGGGATTCCTCGACGTCGATCTCTTCGTCGCCCCAGATGTCGATCATCCGGTTGATATGGGATTCCAGGAAGCCGAGCACGTCGACGACCTTGCGGGTGCGCTGGCCGGTCAGATCCTGGAACGAGCAGGCCGTGTAGATTTCCGTGGCGTTGTTGTCGAGGGCGTCGCAACTCTCCGGATCGGCGCCGTTCTCGCGCAGGGTCCAGGCGATCTCCTGCACCGCCTCGGCGCGGTTGAGGATGTCGCTGGTCGCCGTCTCGGTCTGTTCGACGATGGCATCGAGCTCGGCGGTCGCCTCGGTGAGCTGGTCGTTGTCGCCGCACTCGACCTGCATCTCGGCGATTTCCTGCTTGGTCTTCTCGATCGCCCGCTTCATGGCGGTGAGTTCGACCCTGAGCCGGTCGACGTCGTCGATCTCGCGCTCGCGCTTGACAACCGATTCCAGACGGCTGATGGCTTCCAGCAGCACGCGGGTGTCGGCGGACCGGTTCCGGCGCGCGAACTCGGAAAGAAACCACCGGCCGCGGGCGGTCTCCATGACCGCCTGTTCGATGATTTCGTAATCCTTGTCGGGAAGTGGTGTCGGCGGAGGCGAATCAATCATGGAGCGTCTTTCTCGGCACCTTAGCGTCAAAATCCCCCCGATCCGGGATTTTTAGCGAGCGAATCCTTACAGCAAGTTTACGTCGACGAGTTTATGTCAGCAATGTCCCGTCGTCTTGTCACGATCCCGGCGTCAATTCGTCTATCCCTCTTTTTTTTCGCGTTATTCTTTGTGCTTGGCGTATACATGCCATTCTTTCCGGTCTGGTTGTCCGCGCGCGGTCTCGGGGCCGGCGAAATCGGCATCGTGCTGGCCGTGCCGATGGTGGTCAGGATCGTCACCACGACCTTCACCAGCGCGCTCGCCGACCGTTTCGGCGCACCGGCGAGGGCGATCCTCGTCTTTGCCGCAGCGGCGCTGTTCTTTCTCCTTTGCCTCGGAGCGGTCGACGGCGTCGTGCTGATCACCGTTTTCCTTGCTTCGCTGGCGGTCTTCTGGATGCCGCTGGCGCCGCTCGTCGATGCGCTCGCCATGGCGGTCACCCGGCGCGACGGGGCCGACTACGGCCGCATGCGGCTGTGGGGCTCGCTCGCCTTCATCCTTGCCAATCTCGGCGCTGGCTGGCTGGTCGGCCGGTTCACCGGCGACATCGTCTTCTGGGTGCTGGTGTTAGGGTTTTCCTCCGTCGTCCTTGCAGCCACGCTGCTGCCGCGGCTGGAGCCGGCCGCCTCGGAAGGGGACGATGCGCCGCTCGGCACGTTTCTCAAACGGCCGGCGTTCCTGGCGCTGCTCGCCGCCGGCGGCCTCTGCCAGGCGAGCCACAGCTTCGTTTATGCCTTCGGCTCGCTCTACTGGCAGACGCTCTCCTTCAGCGGCACCGAGATCGGTGCCCTGTGGGCGATCGGCGTCATTGCCGAGATCGTGCTGTTCTCCATTTCCGGACGCCTCAATGCGCGGTTCGGGCCGGCCGGGCTCATTCTTGCCGCCGCGACTGCCGCCGTCCTGCGCTGGGCGGCGTTCCCGTTCCTGTCCGGTTTTACCGCCTTCCTCGCTGTCCAGGTGCTGCACGGCGTCACCTTCGGCGCGACCCATCTGGGGCTCGTCCATCATGTCGCGCGCTCGGTGCCGGAACGCCATGCGGGCGCCGCCCAGGCCTTTGCCGTGACCATCGTCACCGGCGCCTCGGCGCTGTCGATGGGGGCCTCGGGGCCGCTCTACCGTGCCTTCGGCGGCGATGCCTTCTTCGCCATGGCGGGCGTTGCCGTCGGCGCGATGGGGCTGGTGGCGCTGTCGCTGGTCCTGAAACGGCGCCGGGAACGGGCCGCCGCCTGATCTACCCCCAGAGCGCCGGGTCCGGCATCCTGACCGTGGAGCCGTCGAAGGCAAGGCCCGGCTCACGGTCCTTTGCCAGAAGCAGCGGGCCGTCGATGTCGAGGAAGGCGGCATAGCCGGAAAGCAGATAGGCCGGCGCGACGGCGAGCGAGGTGGCCAGCATCGAGCCGACCATGACGGTGAGACCGAGGTCCTGCGCCAGCTTCGCCATCTTCAGGGCCTCGGTGATGCCGCCGGCCTTGTCGAGCTTGATGTTGACGGCGTCGTAGCGGTCGGCGAGGTCGGCAAGACCGTCGGAGATGTGGACGCTCTCGTCGGCGCAGACCGGCGCGGCGTGGGCGAGGCTTGCCAGCATGGCGTCGTTGCCGGCCGGAAGCGGCTGCTCGACCAGTTCCACGCCGGCGGCCTTGCAGGCCTCCATGTTGGGCGCGAACAGGTCGTCGGTCCAGGCCTCGTTGGCATCGACGATGAGCCGGGCACCCAGAGCGTTGGCGCGCACCGCGCGGATGCGCTCGACATCGCCGGCGCCGCCGAGCTTGACCTTGATCAGCGGCCGGTGCGCGGCGGCGCGGGCGTCGGCAGCCATCTTGTCCGGCGTGCCGAGGCTGATCGTATAGGCCGTGACGGCCTCGGCCGGCGGCGAGATGCCGAGGATGTCGGCGGCGCTCTTGCCGCTTGTCTTGGCTTCCAGGTCGAGGAGAGCGCAGTCGAGCGCATTGCGCGCGGCGCCCGCCGGCATCGCCGTCTGCAACGCCTCGCGGGTGAGGCCGCTTGCTACGGCGCCCGCAAATTTCTCGATGTCGGCGATGACCCCCTCGACCGTCTCGTCGTAGCGGGCATAGGGCACGCATTCGCCGCGGCCCGTATGGCCACCCTCCGTCACCTTAGCTACGACCACTTCGGCGGTCGTCTTGGTGCCGCGGGAGATGGTGAAGCCGCCGGCGATCGGCCAGCTTTCGCTCGTGGCGCTGAGGGTTCTCGTCATAAATCGCCCTTGTTTGTTTACGGGCCATGTTACCATTCGGCAACAGGTCGCCCGGCATGTGGCAATATCCGATGCGCAGGGCACATCGGGCGGCCGGAGCCGGCGGGGTTCGCTTGCGGTGCCTCGGAGGCGGTGGCAGATTTTCGCAATTGGCGATTCTTAATCGCCCGACGGCGTGTCGGGCAAGGGGCAGGGGCACCGGGAAGAGCCCGCATGAACATTCCTTTGGTGCTGGAACAGCCCAAGGTCACGGCAAGCGTTCACGGCTCGGAGATGCGGCTGACATTCTCCGGGGACTGGACCGTGCAACGGGCCGCGGAAGCGGAACGGTTGCTGGCCGGCGTCGCCGATCGCGACGCCGGATCGGTGGTGCTTGACCTTTCGGCCGTCACGGCGCTCGACACCGCCGGTGCCTGGCTCGTCGTCCGGCTGCGCGATGCGCTGACCGCCAAGGGGCGGTCGGCCGCCATCGAGGGCTATGACGACAGCTACACGCCGCTGTTCGACGAGGTCGAGGAGCACAAGCCGCACGACATCGCCGAGGCGCTGCCGCGCCGGGGCATCGTTGCGGGCGTGGAAAAGGTCGGCCGCCGGACGGTCGACGTCTGGCACGACGCCGTCGATCTCGTCGCCATCCTCGGCCAGTTCGCCTCGGGCCTGTCGGCCTGCCTCGTCAATGTCACCCGGATGCGCGGCATCGCGGTCCTGCACCATTTCGACCAGACCGGGCGCACGGCCGTTCCGATCATCGCGCTGATGTCGTTCCTCATCGGCGGCATCATCGCTCAGCAGGGCGCCTTCTATCTGCGCCAGTTCGGCGCCGACCAGTTCGTCGTCGACCTCGTCGGCGTCCTCGTCCTTCGCGAGATCGGCGTGCTTTTGACCGCGATCATGGTCGCCGGCCGCTCCGGCAGCGCCTTCACCGCCGAAATCGGCTCCATGAAGATGCGCGAGGAGATCGACGCCATGCACGTCATCGGGCTGAGGCCCGTGGAGGTGCTGGTGGTGCCGCGACTGACCGCGCTGATGATCGCGCTGCCGATCCTGGCCTTCATCGCCGACGTTTCGGCGCTCGCCGGCGCCGGCCTCGTCTCCTGGGCCTATCTCGGGCTGACGCCGCAGGCCTTTGTCATCCGGCTGCAGGAGGCGATCGACCTGCAGACGCTCTATATAGGCATTGTCAAGGCGCCGGTGATGGCGCTGATCATCGGCCTGATCTCCTGCGCGGAGGGCCTGAAGGTCGCCGGCAGCGCCGAGTCGCTCGGGCGCCAGACCACGGTTGCGGTGGTCAAGGCGATCTTCATGGTCATCGTCGTCGACGGCCTTTTTGCGGTGTTCTTTGCCGCGATCAACATTTGAGGAAGCCGGGACGATGGATGCACGCGTGACCTCGACGGCCCCCGGCGCCTCCACGGCGGACGTTTTGACCGTGCGCGGGCTGACGGTCGGCTTCGGCGACGCGCCGGTGCTGGAAAACCTCGATCTCGACGTCCATGCCGGCGAGATCCTCGGCTTCGTCGGCGGCTCGGGCACCGGCAAGACGGTGCTGATGCGGGCCATCCTCGGGCTGTTGCCGAAACGCTCCGGCACCATCGAGGTGTTCGGCACCGATGTCGATCACGTCAGCGACGAGGAGCGGCGCCAGGTGGGCCAGCGCTGGGGCGTGCTGTTCCAGCAGGGCGCGCTGTTCTCCTCGCTGACCGTGCGCCAGAACATCCAGGTGCCGATGCGCGAGCACTTGCGGCTGCCGCGCCGGCTGATGGACGAACTGGCGCTCTTGAAGCTGGAGCTCACCGGCCTGCCGCGCGATTCCGCCGACAAGTATCCGTCCGAGCTGTCCGGCGGCATGACCAAGCGGGCGAGCCTGGCCCGGGCGCTGGCGCTCGATCCGGAACTCGTCTTCCTCGACGAGCCGACGTCGGGCCTCGATCCGATCGGCGCGGCCGAGTTCGACGACCTCATCGGCAAGTTGCGCGACACGCTAGGCCTGACCGTCTACATGATCACCCACGATCTCGACAGTCTTTACACGGTCTGCGATAGAATTGCCGTGCTCGGAAATCGCAAGGTTCTGGTTACCGGAACCTACGGCGAAATGCTGACATACGATCATCCTTGGGTGCACGCCTATTTCCGCGGCGAACGCGCCAGACGAATCGAAAGCTGAAGGGCCCATCATGGAAACACGCGCCAACTACGTGGCGATCGGCATTTTCGTCCTGGCGGTCATCTTCGGCGGGTTCGGATTCATCTATTGGCTGGCCAAGACCGGCGACAACGGGGTACGCCGGACCGTCATCATCCAGTTCGAGGGATCGGTCACCGGCCTCGGCCAGGGCGGGCTGGTGCTGTTCAACGGCATCAAGATCGGCGAGGTGCAGACGCTCGCCCTCAACGCCAACGATCCGACCAAGGTGCAGGCCGTCGCCTCGGTCGACAAGACCGCGCCGCTGAAGGCCGACACCAAGGCCAAGCTCGCCTATCAGGGCCTGACGGGCGTTGCCCATATCGAGATGGAGGGCGGCACCAGCGACGCCGGGCCGCTGTTTGCCGACGACCGGGTGCCGGTGGTCAAGGCCGACCGCTCGGCCTTCCAGGACCTTGTCGACGGGGCGCAGACCGTGCTGTCCCGCGCCGACAAGGCGCTGTCGGTGATCGAGGAACTGGTCGTCAACAACCGCGGCAGCATCGAAAAGACCATCGGCAATGTGGAGAAGTTCTCCGGCGCGCTGGCTGACAACTCCGAGGGCGTCGACAAGTTCCTGGCCGAGGTCGCGCGCGCGGCCGATACCCTCGCCAGCCTCTCCGGCAAGCTGGAGGGGCTCGTGGAGCACGCCGACCAACTGGTGGTCGCGGTCGATCCGGAAAAGGTCGGCCGGGTGGTCGACAACGTCGCCACCTTCACAGACTCGCTGGCGGCGGCCGCGGACGACGTCGACGGCGTCGTCGCCGACTTCCGCAAGACGGCCGAAAAGCTCTCCCAGTTCGGCGACAACCTCAACCAGACGCTGGCCAAGGCCGACAAGGTCATCGGCGCGGTCGATGCGGACAAGGTCGGCCGGGTGGTCGACAATGTGGAGAGCATCACGGATGGGCTTGCCAAGCGCCGCGACGAGATCGACCGGCTCATCGTCGATGCCAGTTCGTCGGCGGAGAACATCAACAAGCTGACGGCCAGGCTCGCCGAGCGCGAGGGCGACATCGACCAGATCATCTCCGAGGTGAAGAGCGCGACGACCCGCTTCAACGCGTTCTCCGGCCAGATCAACACGGCGGTCGCCGACGTCAGGAAGCTGCTTGCCGCCGTCGACGCCGAAAAGGTCGGGCGCGTCGTCGACAATGTCGACCGCGTCACCACCAGGCTCGGCAACCGCGCCGGCGATTTCGACCTCATCATCGACAACGCCAAGAAGGCCTCGGAGAACGTCAACTCCTTCACCGAGAACATCGCCGCCAAGAACGCTGACGTCGACCAGATCGTCGCCGATGCGCGCCAGTTCTCCAACCGGCTGAACGCCGTTTCGGTGCGTATCGAGAGCCTTCTGGCGAAGGTCGAGGGCATGGTCGACAGCGACGGCGAGGGCTTCATCACCGAGGCGACCAAGGCGGCGCAGTCGATCCGCAAGGCGGCCGATGCCTTTGCCACGCGGGCCGACGCCATCGCCAGCGGGCTGGAGCGGTTCTCCACCCGCGGCGTGCGCGATTTCGAGGCGATGATGAACCAGGGCCGGCAGACGCTCGACACCATCGAGCGCACCTTCTCGGAATTCGACAAGAACCCGAACCGGGTGATCTTCGGCGGTTCCAACCAGCCGACCTACAAGCGGCGGTAATGCAACACCTCCCGGCGCGGCGTTCTCCGCGGGTTGCCGGGAGTCCAGGATTTGGCTAAAGCCATTGTGGCCAAAAGGAAACATGCCGGCGTTATTGCCACGCGCGGCAGACAAACGGCGGCGACGGGCGAAGCGGCAAAACAAAAAGCTGCTATAGTCTCGGGGCCTTAGGTCAGGGATCGGTCTTGATGCGGTTGAAAAGCCTGTTGCTGTCAGCACTGCTGGCCGGTGTCCTTGCCGGCTGCGGCAGCCTTGGCGGGTCGACGCCGCCGCCGATCTACGACCTGTCCGCGCCGCGCGACTTCCCCGGCCTTACCGGCCGCACCAGCGCCCAGCTCCTGGTGCCGCCGCCAAAGGCGGTTCGTGCCCTCGACACCCAGTCCATCGCCATCAAGCCGGACGTTTCCGTCATCACCTATTTCGGCGACGGCCAATGGTCGGACACGCTGCCGAAGCTGATCCAGGCGCGGCTCGTCGAATCGTTCGAGAATTCCGGCCGGGTGCGGGCCGTCGGACGGCCGGGCGAGGGGCTTCTCATCCACTACCAGGTCGTCGTCGATGTGCGCTCCTTCCAGCTTGAGCTGACGGGCGGCAAGCGGGCTGTGGTCGAGGTCGCCGTCAAGCTGCTGCACGACCGTAACGGCCGGGTCGTTGCGCAAAAAATCTTCCACGCCGAGGCGCCGAGCCCGTCCGACCGTGTCGCCGACGCCGTCGCCGCCATGGACAGCGCCTTCGACGCGGTGCTGACCGAGATCGTCACCTGGGTGGTGCGGAAGGTTTAGGAAGTTTTTGTCTCACGCCAGGCTCGCTTTCGCTCGCGACTCCGACGGGGCGGCGAGTCTCTTTTTTCGCTCACGCTAAGCTCGCTTCGCTCGCCACTCCGCGGGGGCGGCGCATAAGC
>NZ_NPEV01000063.1 GCF_003258835.1 Rhodobium orientis
GGGGGGGGTGGATGAGTCGACTCTAGGCACATGGCGCGCCCATTTTTAGGGGAGCATTGGATGTAGACCACCATCCCACCTATGGTCGGCAACACGGACATCGACAACCATCCGTTCGGGTTCTATCTTCTTAGCCAAAATCCGTGTTTGAACTGATCAAAAATACTGCTTCAGAATGGGCTTGAGATGCCTATCCAAAGAAACGCTTGACCAGTTCGTCGCTGAGCGCCGTACATTGCTCCAAGAGTTCTTGCCAAGATAACCTTCTGCAGACAACCCATGCCCCTTGCAAACGATCTCCTTACGACACCTCAACGAGAGAAAGGCGGGCAAATCGCACAGAAGCGGTTTGCATATCAAGCGAAATGGGCGCTTAGCCTTGTACTAAAGCAACACCGAACCGACGCCGACTACGCTGTTGCTGTCGAATTCCATGATGACGTAGTTCTGTTAGACAGTTCGACAGACCCGACCTCCCTCGCATTCTACCAAGTGAAGACAAAAAACAACGGTCACTGGACTCTCAGCCCGTTGTTCAAACTCGATTCGAAACAACGCAGCCCGGCCTCATATATGGGCAAGCTCTTTGACAACTACCTTCGCTTCCGGGATTACACAGCATCGTTGAATTTTGTCTCCAATATTCCGTGCAATTTTCTCGACCCAAACGTTTCGGACCAACCTTTCAGTGCTTGTAAACGCTCCCCTTATTTCGAGCAGTTCAAAACACAACTCAAGGCGGAATGCCCGGAAGTCACCGATGATATCTGTAATCTGTTCAGGTTCATTTTGTCAGACCTTAGCTTGGGGGACCCAGACGCGCATACCCTTGGCAAGATCGTCGAGTTTGTCGCCGAAGAAATCGGGCACGACGCGCAGTTCGCGCCAAGAGGCCTTTTCCGTCTTTTCTCTAACGAATTCACGCGGCGGTCTGAGGCGGATACTCCAAATGAGTCTCTCGCCGCGCTGATCAAAGCCAAGGCAGTGACCCGGCACGACGTTAACGTATGGTTGGATGCAGTCAGGCACAAAAGGTCGCCGCCGAAGTGGGAGGACATCGCGGGTCAACTCACCGATCTCCCGCCGTTCGAGTTTACGAACGTGTTCAAGGAGTGGAACCGCTACACCGCCGAAGTCATGGATACCGGGAACCAGGCAGTCCTCAAGGTTCGTGACCTGATCCGTGCTGCATTGGAGTGCTGCCAACAACTGACTTCATGGAGCGAAATTCTAACATTTTGTGTGAATGCCGTAGCCGAGCAGGCCCGCACCATCATACCGAATCTGACCGACGATAAGCTAAAGGCGATGACGCTCTACGAGGCCCTTGCCGATGACACCGAACCAAAAATACAAACTGCTGATGCGCAACCGCAGGACAAGAAGAAATGAAAAACTTGCGCTTCAAAAACGTCTGGTTGTTAAGCCGGAAAGAGCAGACAGCCAGGCAGGAAGACCTGAGCAACCCGAAGACAGCGATCCTCGGCCAGAACAAGATGGGTAAATCCTGTCTAATTAAGTCCCTGTATCAAGCCTTCGGAGCAGATCCGGAGATAACACATCCCAATTGGAGGAGCGCAAACGTCGAAATTTGTGTCGATTTCGAGATTGACGACAAACCATACTCAATGGTCCGAAAATTGGGCCATTACGGTATCTTCGATGGAAATGGATCGCTCATTTTATCCACATCTAAGGTCACCAGAGAACTGGGACCGATTCTCGGTGAGATGTTGGGGTTCGGCCTAAAGACGACCGTGGGGCGAGGCCCCGAAATGGTGACGCCGCCGCCGGCGTATTGTTTTCTCCCGTTCTACGCGGATCAAGACAAAAGCTGGACGGCTACGTGGACCGGATTCGCCAATCTCAACGCTGTTTCGAACACTCGTCGTAAATGCGCAGAGTATCACTCTGGCCAACGTCCGAATGCCTACTACGAGGCTCTCGGCGAACAGCAGGCCACCGACCGGTTGATCAGCGAATTGAAAACAGAGCGCGATGTGCTGAACAAGGCCAAGGCGCGTTTCGACCAGAAGCGCCAGCATCTCGCCATAGACCTCCAGCCTGAAGCATATGGCGATCGAGTCGAAATTTTGATCAATGAGTTGCAAGTTCTTCAGGCGAAGCAAGATCAGATAAAATCGGATATTTCCTGTCTCGTTGATGAACGTGTTCTTTACGTGGAGCAGATTCGTTTATCCAAGATAGCCCTAGATGAACTAGACGCGGACTACGAATACGCCAGCACCCAGCCCGACGAGGTCATCTGTCCAACCTGCGGGACGCCCCACAGCAACGACTTTGTGAACCGTTTTTCCATTGCGGCAGACGCTGATAGCTGTCGTGAGATCATCGCCTTCGGTCAAGGCAAAATAGACGAGTTGAACGACAAAATTGATAAAGCACAAAACCGCTTAAACGACATAGGAAAGGAAGCTGGGAGGTTACACAGCGTGCTTTCGGAAGAACGGGGAAAACTGCGACTTCGCGATATACTTCGCGGAGAAAGCGAGCGCATGTTGGACACGTCATTTTCTGAAGAGTTTGCGGCTCTCGATGCAAAAATAAGCGAAAGTATGATTTCGTCTTCGAACGCAGAGATACGCAAAAAAGCAACAAGAGATAACAAGCGACTAAAAGAAATATCAACGACATATAAGAGTTTTATGACGAAATTTCTCCATGATCTCGACGTCCAAACACTTCGGGAAAAGGACTACAGTGATATCAAAGGAACGATTAAGACGACCGGCAGCGAATTGCCCCGCGCCATATTGGCATATCGATTCGCATTTTTTCATACAATGCTTAAGCATTCGAGCTCGCCGTTGTGCCCCCTCGTAATCGACTCTCCGCTTCAACAAGATCAGGACGACGAGAATATTCCGCGCATCCTAAATTTTATTGTGAATAATACGCCGGGAAATTGCCAGTTAGTACTCGGTTGCGTGAAGCTGCATGGTGTCGATTTCGACGGACATATAATAGAAGCGAGGGTCAAGCATAAGCTACTCCAAGAAGAAAGGTTCGAATTTGTAAAATCAAAAATGGACCCTCTTGTGAATAGATTACTTAGATGATGCCACAGTCAACCTCAACAAATGGCCGAGTTGACGCCTATCTATTAAAAATACTTTTCAGCAGAATATTGTGTAGGAATTCCTCAACGAGTCGGCGCAAAAATCGAGCATCTTCGTTCCGTTGGGAAGATTGGATTTAGGCGATCATCTCTCGCCCGATTGGCTACTCACTTCCCCGTACCACGCATACCCCCGATAGAGCGGCGCAAACGAAACCTCAGCCTCCTCCCCCGCCGCCTCTTCCAGCGCCTCGCGCAAATCCGCACGCGGGGTGACGTGAAACCCCTTCAGCCAGGCGAACAGCAGCCCTCGGAACGCCGCCGGCAACCGCTCTTGCTGGCCGAAGTCGACGATGTGGGCGCGGCCGCCGGGTTTCAGGTGGGCGAGGCCGACCGCAAGCGCTTCGCGCCAGGGGGGGATCATGGAGAGGGTGTAGGAGAAGACAACGCGGTCGAAGGCGGGGACGCCGAAGAGGGTGTTTGTGTCGAAGTCGGCGGCGTCGGCGGCGGCGATGCGGATGCGGCCGACTTCGCCGGCGCGGGCGATGTTGGTGGCGGCCGTCTTCAGCATCGCCTCGGAAATGTCGATGCCGCAGAAGCGGGCATAGGGGTAGCGGCGGCCGGCGGCGAGCATGTTGCGGCCGGTGCCGCAGCCGATCTCCAGCACCGAGCCGCCTTGCGGCGGGTCGAGCCGCACAATCAGGTGGTCGCGGCCGAGCAGGTAGAATTTGCGGGTCGCGTCGTAGATGTGGCGCTGGTGGCGATAGATACCGTCCATCAGCGCGCCGGTGGACCCGCCGTCATGCGAAGGAGCGGGGCCCGAATAGCGGGCCGCCGTCTCCGGATTAATCGACCCCATGACGCCTCAGCCGTTGAACCGGTAGATGTGGAAGCCGCCATAGATCGACGAGCGGTCCCGGTGGCCGAGGTCCAGCGAGCGCTCTTCCTCATAGGTCCAACGCTCGAGGATGTCGTCGGCAACGCGGCCGGGCAGCAGGCTCGGCTCGGCGGCGGTACGGAAGATGACGCGGGCGCCGGGCCTGGCCGTGCGGGTGATCTGGCCCCACAGATCGTTCAGTTGGGCGTCGGTCATCCAGTCCTGGGCGTCGAGCAGCACATAGGCATCGAGAGTATCGTCCACCTCGCCTTCCAGGTGGTCGGTGAAGGAGCGGTTGACGACGTTCACGCGGTCGGCGGTGTCGCGGATTTTTTCGAAGTGCTCGTGGCGCAGATAGGGCGGCAGCGGGCCGGACTGGCCGCCGGCATAGCCGCGCGAAAAGGCCTGCCAGGCGAAATAGTTCTCGCCCATGGGGTGGTCGCAGGCGAGCTTTTCCAGCCGCGCGCGCAGCACCGTCGACATGTCGCCGCCGCCGGCCAGCGCCTCGTATTGCGCCGGCGGGATGCCGAGGCCGTAGAGCGACATCTTCTTGGAGGTCGCCCAGCGCACCAGCCGCTTGTCGAAAATCGGCGCGATCACCGTGTCGAAATAGGTGCGCTGCTCGTCGATGGTCTTGCAGTGGACCATGTCCTTTGGGTCGACGCCGTAGAGCCGGGCGACGAAATGGGCGGCGCCGACGAAATAGCCGAGAAGCCCGTGGTGATAGAGGTCGCGGGAGAACAGCGTGATGCGCTTGCGGCCGGTGAGGTCGCGGCCCTCCCAGTATTTGCGGGTGTCGGCGTCGATGCGGTCGCGCAGGAAGCGCTTGTAGGCGGCGACGTTGGTCTTTTCGTCGGCCTCGCCGAAGAAGCGATAAAAGGCGTCGTAGGACGGCAGGTGCCGGGCGCCGGCCAGCTTCAGCCGCGTCAGCGCGATATGGGCGCGGTTGAGGTCGACGGCGGTGATGTCCTTGGGGTCGGCCGTGAGGTACGACAGGATGTTGCAGCCGCCGGAGGCGATCGCCACCATGCGAGACCCGGGCCGAAGCTGAAGGGCCTGCATGTCGACATCCGGGTCCTCCCAGATCTGCGGGTAGACGAGACCCTTGAAGGCGAAGGTGAAGGCCCGCTCCAGGAAGCCGTTGACGAGGCCCGCCTTGGGGCGGTGCACGGCCTTCTTCAGGAGGGTCTTCGTGGTTTTCGTCGGCGAATGGGGGGCGCTCTGGCTCATCACCGGATCGGCCTTTCCTCGGCTGGCGTTCGGTTTGAAAAAGATGAGAGCTGATAAGCCATGAATGTGACAGTTTGGCTTCACATGCCGCAGGTTGTGCCGGCGCAATGTCCCGCGCAGCCGGAGCGGCGCGGCAGGAGGGAGGACGGGCGATGGCGCTGCAGAACCGGGTGAGGCCCGACGGCGTCCTCGTCGCGCATCCCGCACGCGGCACGATGCTGGGCAATCGCGGCGGCCAACTGCATGATCCGGCTACCAAAACGCTAACGGCGCGGCGCTGGGCCTCGAACGCCTGGATCACCTGCGAGACGGAGTTCCGCGGCCGCCGGCGGCCGGTCATGGGGCGGGGCTATACGGAGCTGTTTTTTCTCGACGAGGTGACGGCCCTGGCTGCCGGGCACCGGCCCTGTTTCGAGTGCCGGCGGGCCGATGCGCGGGCGTTTGCCGAATCATGGGCGCGGTCGATGGGCCTCGACAAGCCGCCGAAGGCGGGCGAAATGGACCGGGTGCTGCATGGGGAGCGGCTCGCGGGGCGGGACAAGCAATTGCACGATGCATGCATTGATGAACTGCCGGACGGGGCGATGGTGGTCGTTGACGGTGCGCCCCATGCGGTCCGGGGAGCGCGGTTGCTGCCGTGGCGTTTCGAGGGGTATGGGCCGGCGGTGGCGCGGCCGGTGGAGATCAGCGTTTGCGTGCTGACGCCGCCGGCCATCCTCGGCGTGCTTGCCGCCGGTTATTGCCCGCGCTGGCACGAAAGCGCCGGCGCCTGAGTCCTCACGGCACGACCTTCCTGCCCCGCGCCCAGGCAAAAAACCGGCCGTCGATGGCCATCAGGCCGAGGGCGATGAGGGCCATGCCGGCGATTTCCTCGCCCGACAGCCGCTCGCCGAGGAAGACGGCGCCGAGCAGGATCGCGCTCACCGGAACCAGCAGCGTCACCAGCGAGACATTGGTCGCGCCGGCCGCCTTCAGGATGCGGAAATAGAGGATATAGGCGAAGGCCGAGGAGACGAGCGCCAGGGCTATCAGCGCGGCGACCGCCCCGGCGCTTGGCGCGGCCAACTGCCAGGGCCGGTCGAGGACGAAGGCGATCGGGATCATCAGAATGGACGAGGCCGTGAGCTGGCCGCAGGCGGTGACCATCGGCGGCGTGCCGGCAAAGCGCCGGCCCCAGATGCTGGCAAGCCCGTAGGAACACGCCGCGCCGAGGCAGGCGAGCTGGGCGAGCACCGCGCCGTCGGCATTCTCCAGGACATCGACGCCGATCATGACGGCGACGCCGGCAATGCCGAGAAGGATGCCGACGCCCTTGCCGGCGGTCAGCCGCTCGTCGGCGGTGAGGGCTTGCGCGAACAGCGCGGTGAAGAGCGGGGTCGTTGCGTTGAGGATTGCGGCAAGGCCGCTGGCGATGGTGATCTGGGCCCAGAACAGCAGCGTGAACGGCACGGCGTTGTTGAGGAGCCCCATCACCGCGAAATTGCGCCATGACCTTGCATCGCTCGGCATGGCGTTGCCAAGGGCGCGCAGCACGATCATCAGCGCGGCGGCGGCCAGGCCGACCCGGCAGGCGACCAGGGTCAGCGGCGGCACCTCGGCAACGGCGATCTTGGCAAAGAAGAACGAGCCGCCCCAGACGAGCGACAGAAGACCGAGCAGCACCCATTCGGCAAGGCCCATTTTCGGTGCGGCAACGGTCATGGTGATTTTTGCAGGCGCAAGCGGAGCCTTGCGCCGTCCCCCGATTTCGAATTCAGCGGACGATACGCGGAAGGACCCGCGGCGGCGACCCGTTTCTTGCGGAGGGTTATTTCCCCCTGAGCCGGCCGACCCAGGCGCGGGCCATGGCGCGACCGACGCGGTCTGCGACCGGGGCCAGCGTTTCGCGCTCCACGGCAAATCGCTTCGGCCAGTCGGGCGCGAAATCGGCGACGAGATCGGCGAATTCCGTCGTCCAGGCCTCGACCATCTCCACCGTCGCCTCGAAATGGAACTGGATGCCGTAGACGGCGCGGCCGATGCGGAACGCCTGGTTCCGGGTCATGGAACTCCTTGCCAGATGGACGGCGCCGGAGGGCAGGTCGAAGGTGTCGGTGTGCCAGTGGAACAGCGGCGCGGCAGCGCCGAGGGCGGCGATCAGCGGGTCGGCCTTGCCCTCCACGGTCGCCGTCACGTCGCGCCAGCCGAACTCCACCGGCCGGCCCACATGGTTGACGCCGCCATGGCCGCGGGCGACGAGCTGGGCGCCGAGGCAGATGCCGAGCACGGCCTTTTCCGCCTCGCCGAAGCGGCGGGCGAGCGCGGCCGACAGCGGCAGGTCGGGATGGTTTTCATCGTCGATGGCGCTCTGGGCGCCGCCGAGGAGGACGAGGCCGTCAAAGGGCGCGTCGTCGCCTGGGACCGCTGCACCCTCGTGGATGCGCACGATCTCGGTCTCGATCCCTTCTTCGGCGAAGACGTCTGCGATCAGACCGAGCGTTGCGCCCGGAAAATTCTCCAGAACCAGAACCCGCATGTCGCTCCTTTCGGCATGCCCATGGCCGGCGCCGGGCGCGCCCGCGCCCACACATTCGGCCTCTCGCATATTTTATTGGCGCGGTGGGAGTATCCCGCGCCGGCTTGGGATATAGTGGCTGCAACCTGCGTCAGACAGATCGGGAGGGAAGTCAATGGGCGAGATACGCCTGAGAGCATTCATCGCCGGGGTGGCCGTCGCCTCGGTCGTTTTTTTCGGCCTCACGGCGCGCGGCATCGCCGAGAACCTGCCGGAGCCGAAGGTCGGCGACAACGGGCTGCACACCCAGTCCTGGTTTCACGAATCGTTCCTGGACCTCGCTGACGACCTCGCCGAGGCGAAGGCGGAGGGCAAGCACCTTGCCGTCATCTTCGAGCAGCGCGGCTGCCCCTATTGCCGGGAGATGCACCGGGTGAACCTCACCCGGCCGTCCATCGTCGACTACCTCAAGGAGCACTATTACGTCGTCCAGCTCGACCTGTGGGGCGCGCGCGAAGTCACCGACTTCGACGGAGAGGCGATGGAGGAGCGGGCGCTGGCGCGCAAATGGCGGGTCACCTACACGCCGACGATCTCGTTCTTCTCCAACGAGGTCGACCTTGCCTCCGGCGAGGACGGGCGCGAGCTGGAGACGGCGCGGATGCCCGGCTATTTCAAGCCGTTCCACTTCCTGTCCATGTTCCAGTATGTGGCCGAAGGCGACTGGAAGGAGCAGCACTTCCAGAAATTCATCCAGGCAAAATTCGACGAACTGAAGGAAGCCGGCAAGACGCCCGAAGTCTGGGAATAGCCGGCCTCTCTTTTGCTGGCCCGTCCTATTCGGCGGCGACGCCGAGTGCCTCGTCGGCGTCCGGCACCGGCATGTTGCCGAGGGCCGAGACCACATGGCCGGCCAGCGCCTCGATGGTGGCGTTGCTGGAATGCCAGTTCCGGAGGAGGCCGATCTCGCACATCGGCAGCGGCGGAAAGCCCTCGGCCGGGCCGAGGATCTTGACGCCGGGCCTCAGCGCCGATTCCGCGATCACCGAGACGGCAAGGCCGGCCTGGACCGTCGACATCAGTGCCGTCGTATTGCGACTGGAATAGACCAGGCGGTAGGGCCGGTCGATGCTTTCGAGCGTGGCCATCGCCGTCTTGCGCCAGGCGCAGCTCGGCGCGCCGAGCGCCAGCGGCAGCGGGTCGGCGGCTTCCGTGTCGTGGTGCTTGGCGGCGATCCAGAACAGCGGCTCGCGGCGGAACACCTCCGAATCGATCGTGTCCTCGCAATGGGTGACGATCGCCATGTCCAGTTCGCCGGCGCGCACGCGCTTGGCGAGCTCATCGGATTCGTCGCAGACGACACAGACCTCTACCCGCGGGTTGGAGCGGGCGAAGCGGGCGAGAATCTCCGGCAGGAAGCGTTCCGCGTAGTCGTCCGGCGTGCCGATGCAGACCCGGCCGCTCAGTTCGTCGTCGTTGAAGGCGGCCAGCGTCTCGTCGTTGAGGCGCAGCATGCGGCGGGCGAACGGGATCAGCTTGTCGCCGTCCTCCGACAGGCGGACGTTGCGGCCGTCGCGCGTGAAGATCGGCTTGCCGATCTTTTCCTCCAGCCGCCGCATCTGCATGGAGACAGCCGACTGGGTGCGGTGAATGTTGCTCGCCGCCTGGGTGAAACTGCCGCTGTCGGCGATCGCCAGGAAGGTGCGAAGTTGATCTAGATCAAGGAGTTGGGCCATATCGGGCTCCATTCATCACCGAAAACGATTGAATACATAAAAAACATTCGTTGGACCGATCAGTCAAGGCAAATCATATTGGGGTCATTCCCGGCACGGAATGATTTGGCGCCCGACAATACCTTTCGGGGCAACGCCCTCCCTTTCACCATCCGTCGCCGGCGCTGAGGAGCACACCATGAGCAAGGAGTTGCAGAGCACCGGTTTCCTGACCCGTCCCGCCATCACCCTGGCGGCCGCCCTCAAGACCCTTTCGGCCTATGTGGAACGCCGCCGCCAGAACCGCCACAACCACCGCGAACTGCGCCAGATGCTGACCTGGAGCAACCGCGCGCTGGAAGACATCGGCCTGACGCGGATGGACGTACGGATGGCTCTCGACCTGTCGGGCAAGACGGATGCCGCGACCTGGCTCGCCTCGCTCAAGTCCGAGCGCCACGCGACCTTTCAGGAGGAGGCTGCCAGGCGGCTGGCCACCTGCCGGGAACTGGCACGTCGCATCGCCGAACGCCGCGATCGCCAGGGCGGGACCCTTACGTCCTGGGGCCCGGCGCAGGAACCCTGCTGTTCCTGACGCCGATCGGCAACCGCAAGAAACGGGTTTCGCATCGCTTGCTGCCCGCACAGAACTGGGACCACGCGTTCCCGCCCCTTCGCTGCCAGCCATGAAGGAGACCACCATGACCACCGAGTTGCGCAGCAGCAGTTTTCTCTCCCGGCTCGCCGATACATCGGCGAGCGCCCTTACCGCCCTCGGCGCCTATGCCGTGCGCCGCTGGCGGATCCACCGCAACCGGCGCGAGGTGCGCCAGTTGCTCGACTGGAACGCCCATTCGCTGAAGGACATCGGCCTGACGCCGATGGATGTCCGGCTCGCCGCGTCCATGCCCGGTTCGGTGGACTCGTCCACCCGGCTGCGCATCCTGGCCGTGGAGCGCCGGGCCGGCGAACGGGCCCAGGCCCGCGAGCGGATGGCCGAAATGCGGCGCCTCGAGGCGGCCGCAAGGCGCACTGTGGAGACCGACAGCCAGCGGCCTGAGACCACGGCCTGCTGACAAGGCGGCCGGCAAACGATCGGCGGGGTCCGTCACAACGGATCCTGCAGCCCAACACCGGGAGCGACGGGCCACCGTCTGCCGCTCCCCTTCTTTCGGAAGCAGCCGACGTCCATCGGCACGCGCGCAGGGCTCTCGACGATCCGGTCATGCGCCCGGTCCGCGGATGGGCGTCGGATGCCTCAGGAAGACCCCTCTCCCTGATGCAACCGCTGCACGGGGCTTGAAGCGGGAACCATTTTCCCGCCTTGCGCCCTGTTGCTTCGTCACTCGCAGCCTTGCCCGCCGTCCGCCCGGATGGCGGGTTTTTTTCGGGCCGGCCGCCGCCTGCCGCCTCACTCTTCCTCCTCCTCTTCGTCCTCCGCTTCATCGGCGGTGGCGAAGATGGCGCGGATCGCCCGCATGTGGGCGCGCTGGATGTCGAGGCCGGCATCGAACAGGCTGCCGAACATCTCCTCGCCGGTCGCCGGCGGGGTCTCGTCGACGTCTTCGGCCGCCACCTCCTCCTCGGAAGGCGCCTCGCGGCCGCGGCCGAAGCCTTCCAGGAAGTCGCCGAGGGCATCGAGGACGTTGAATTCCGGCTCGGGCGGCGGCGGCTCCGGCCGGCCGCGGGCAAAGCCTTCCAGGAAATCCTCCAGCGGCATGGCCATCGCCTGCTTCGGCGCCTCGTGGGCGAGCCCACCCATGAGGATGGCCGCGACCGCCGGCAGCATCTCGCGCACGACATTGGTGGCAATGCCCGTTGCCTGCTCGACCTGGTCGGAAACAGCGCGGCTGATCTCCTTGGAGCCGAGCAGGTGGCCGAGGATGACGTCCTCCTCGTGGCGCCGGGTCGGCGTGAAGGCGGCCATCGGATCGAGGTAGTAGCGCTGGTGGCGGCCGGTGCGCAGGGCCTGCAGGAAGCCGGCAAGCGCAAGCGGGTTCGCCGTATTGCGCTTCAGGCCGAGAGAAAACGCCGGCAGCATGGCCTCCACGACCCGCTCGGCATTGTCCATGGAGAGCCCGTACTGGCGCGCGATGTTCTCCATCGCATCGCCGTTCTGGGCGTCATAAAACAGATTGATCAGCGAATAGCTCATGCCCGGCCCGGCCTCCCCTCCGGGAACGCGCGGCCGCCAGCGGGCGTTTGCGCGATTCCACATGATGGGGCATCCGCCGGTTGTGCGTCAAACCTGCGGTTTTGGAGGGGCTTTCGAAGGCTGCGCTCAGTAGGCGAATTCGTCGAACACCGGCTCGATGCTGCCGCCCCATTCCACATGGTATTTGCGCAGCATCTTCTGGGCCGGGGTCTCGCCGGTGGCGAGGCACTCCTCGATGGTGGCCAGGAACGAGGTCTCGTCGAAGCCGGCCTGGTTGAGCCGGCCGCGGCGGGCAAGGCCCTTGCGCGACAGATCGACGACGGTGCGGGCGATGTCGTGCACCGTGCCGCCGCGGAACGGCGTGTCGAAGGCCTCTTTGGGGACCCGGTCGCGCAGGGTCTGGCGTTCTTCCCCGGTCCAGTCGGCGACGAGATCGGCGGCGGCCGAAAGGGACTCGTCGTCATAAAGGAGCCCGACCCAGAACGCCGGCAGGGCGCAGATCTTGCGCCACGGGCCGCCGTCGGCGCCGCGCATCTCGATGTAGCGCTTCAGCCGGACCTCCGGGAACAGCGTCGAGAGATGGTTGTTCCAGTCGCCGACATTCGGCCGCTCGCCCGGCAACAGGTCGAGCTTGCCGTTCATGAAGTCGCGGAAGGTCCAACCGGTGACGTCGTGATAGGTGTCGCCGCGCTTGACGAAATACATCGGCACGTCGACGGCCCATTCCACATAGGTCTCGAAGCCGAAGCCGGGCTGAAAGACGAAGGGGATCATGCCGGTGCGATCCGGGTCGGTGTGGCGCCAGACCTCCGCGCGATAGGAGAGGAACCCGTTCGGCTTGCCCTCAAGGAAGGGCGAGTTGGCGAAGATGGCGGTGGCGATCGGCTGCAGGGCGATGCCGACCTGCATCTTGCGGACCATGTCGGCCTCGTCGGCGAAGTCGAGATTCACCTGGATGGTCGAGGTCCGGTACATCATGTCGAGGCCGAGGCTGCCGACCTTCGGCATATAGTTGGTCATGATGTCGTAGCGCGACTTCGGCATGCGCGGCGTGTCCTTCAGCCGCCATTTCGGCGAGGCGCCGAGGCCGAGGAAGCCGATGCCGAGCGGGTCGGCGATCTCGCGGAGCTGGGCGAGATGGGAGTGGGTTTCCTTGCAGGTCTGATGGATGCTGTCGAGCGGCGCGCCGGAGAGCTCGAACTGGCCGCCGGGCTCCAGGCTGATGGCGCCGCCGCCGGTCGGATCGGCAAGGCCGATGATCGCCGGGCCGTCCATGATGCGGTCCCAGCCGAGCAGCGCCTCCATGCCCTCCAGGAGCTGGCGGATGCCGCGCGGCCCCTCATAACCGACCGGCGTATGTTCGTCCCGGTAAAAGGCGAATTTCTCGTGCTCGGTGCCGATGCGGAAATCGGACTTCGGCTTGCAGCCGCCGTCCATCCAAGCCGCCAATTGATCGACCGACTCGATCGGCGTGTCGTCGAGCGTATCGCGCGCCATCTGGCCTCCAGCAAACTTTCCAAGGAAACGGCAGGGCTTCAAGCCCGCCATCGGGACAATTCGGCAGCGCCACGCCGGGCCGCCGGGGGAATGCCGCCAATCTAATGCGTTTCCCCCGCCGTTGGAAGCACCCGGCGGTGGACGATGTTTTCGTCAGGTTACCGTCATCGCGCGTTGCAGGCGCAGCCTTGACCCTTGTGGCAGGTCTTTTCGCGCGCGATGCAGCTATCGCCACACGCTTTGCCCTTGCGACAGGTCTTGCAGCAGTCCGATTTCACCGCAACCCACGGGGTCATCGGACGGCCGGCATTCCGTGCGACGAGGTCGGCGAGGGCCCCCGGGTCGGGTCCGGCCGATGCCGGTGCGGGGAGGAAAGCGACCGCCACGGTCAAAACGCAGGCGCAGGCGACGCGGCTCAAGAAGGACAATGCGTTGACGGTCGGCATGGCACGTAACTGTCGGTCCCGCACCCGATGCTGGCGGGGTGCGCCCGGTACACTCCACCCAAAAACCGATACGCTGCAATGTGTTCCCTAGGTTGCAGGGCCCCGGTGCGACGGCCGGCGACTATCCGCAGGAAGAACGCCCCGCCGTGGCCGCCTCCCGCCGGATTTCGGTAGCCGGGCAACCATCGCGCGCCAGGCCGTATCTTCATAAATTCTAATAGATGTAATTTTTGTTTCTTGCAGTTTTTGGTTGTGATAGTATTTAGTCAATAAACTGAAAACAAATACACCGGTGTATTCAATGCACCTTCCAGGGAGATGTGTTCATGGCGACGTTTCTCAATAATTTCGCACGCCTGTCTTTGTGCTCAGCATTTTTCGTCTTCGTTTTCTCTGAAATTCCGCGTGCCCAGGAACAACTCACCGCGCAGGACATCGACGATGTCCGGTACATGGTCGAACTCGCCAAGAAGCGGGGCAAATCGACCGGTCTTCTCGACTTCAACGATCCGGTCCAGTACCGGTTCTTCCGGCGCCGCGCCATCCTGACCGGCGCGACGCCGGAGGCCGCGCCGCAATTCCACCGCGAGCTGGAAGCGGCCCGCGAGCGCCATATGGCCAAGGGCGGCCTCAGCGACGAAGAGGCGCTCGGAGGCGCCGCCGACGGCACCGGCGAGGTCGCGATCAACCAGGTGTCCGGCTTCGGCACCGCCAGCGACACGGTGGAGGATTTCAACGCCAGCCTGTTGTCGTCGACACCGGGCGGCAGCGAACTGACCCGGCTGACCGTGCAACTCCACAACGAGGCCTACGACCCGATCGGCCCGCTGGCCCAGAACACCGAGCATGCCCAGGGCGAAAACACCCAGGTCAGCACGACCGGCACCTTCGACACGCCGACCCAGCCGCAGGACAAGCGCACGGTCTATACGGTCGGCACCTACCACTACCAGCCCTATGGCGGCGCGGCCCAGCACGGCTACCTGGTCAGCCAGAGCGACACCATCCCGCAGTCGATCACCACCACCAACCCGGCCAAGCACGGCGGCAATGTCGCCGGCCAGATCCGGGTCTGCCTCAACCGCTCCGGCGACGACTGCGACATCACCGAGCCGAGCGGCGGCCAGCAGAACGTGATCTTCCCGGTTGCCGGCTCGATCACCTATTTCGATGACATCCAGACCCCGTTCGACAACAACAACTCGTTCAGCTCGGTGGTCATTACCAAGCAGCAGAGCGGCGGCGGCTGCCTGATGGCGGCGTCCCAGAACCTTCTGGAACTCGCCACCGTCTCCACCGACAAGAAGACGCTGAGTTGGAACATCGACCCGGCGAGCTTCGGCGCAGCCTGCTTCAACCAGGCCGACCAGCTCGTCTACACGCTGACGGTGCAGGTGACGGTCGGCACCGGCAACACCGCCAAGCCGGTGTTCGCCTATGTCACCAACGCCAGCGATGCGGTCGCCGACCTCAACACGGCAAAGATCCTGCCGATCCAGTTCCGCTGGGGCTGCCTTGCGGCCGGCACCGAGGTGATCGTGCGGCGCGACCTGGAGGACACCACCGTGCCGATCGAGGAGGTGCGCATCGGCGACCTGGTGCAGGCCAACGCCCGCGGCGACCTCGTGGAGGTGATTGCCAACACCATCGGCACCGAGCCGGTCCCGATGATCCGCGTCGCCACCGATGGCGGACCGACCGTGCTCGTCACCCAGGGCCACCCGCTGGTGACCGCCGGCGGCATCAAGCTGGCGCGCCAGCTTGCCGAGGGCGATGTGCTGTTCGGCAAGAAGGGCGAACACCTCCACGTCACCGGCCTGGAGCAGGAAATGTATGCCGGCAACGTGTGGAGCCTCGACGTCGCCTCGGTTTCCGCGGACGGCACCGATCTCGGCTCCGACGGCACGACGTTCTTCGCCAACGGCATCCAGGTCGGCGACGTCAAGCTGCAGAACCATTACGAGCGGCTGTCCCGCAGGGACCCGCGCTCGGTTCTGGAGCGCTTGCCGGCGAAGTGGCACCAGGACTACTTCAACTACATCCGCCAGCACGGCAGCAAGGAGTAGGCGCCGTGGCGGAGAAAACAGAAATGGACGCGGCGCCGAAGCCGCCGACGCTGACCAGGGTGACGTTGACGCTGGAATGGTCTGCCCCCGCCGACCCGGAGTTCCCGGTCAAGGGCTACTACGTCTCCGTCCGGGACAATCAGGGCAACCTGACCAACTATCCCGTGCCGTCGGGCGACATGACCTACACGCTGGACGTGCCGCTCGACAAGGACGACCTCAGCTTCGCCCGCATCGGCGTCACCTACGTCATCGGCCCGGCCGGACTTGCCGAAAAGAGCGCCGCCTTCAACGTCGAACCGACGACCTGACGGCGGCGGCACCGAACAGCACCTGCGCGGCGGCCGGCGCCGTCGCGCTCCCGACACTTCCGTCTTTTTCCAAGGAGAGAAGACATGGCGGTCAGTTACGACCAGGGCGGATATACCGTCTGGCTCAATGGCGAGACCTCGTCGCAGAGCGACATCACCCTTCTGGAAGCGCTGGAGCCGCGCGAGGATCCCTCGCAGTTTCCGCCGCTGAAGACCACGCGCTATCCGGTCAGCCTGGAAGAATTCGACCGGATGACCGAGGAGGCGCGCAGGCCCTCCGACGAGACGAAGCAGGATGCGGGCACCGCCGGCGAGCGGGCCGTGCCGCCCGAGGAGGAGGCGCGGATCGGCGCGGCGCGCGAATTCTCCGAGGACCTTTCCGAAGCGGTGACGGATGCCGCCCCGGGGATTCTCTCCACCTTCGAGGGCATCACCGCGACCGGCTGGTATCCGCCGGACCCGACGATCGCCGTCGGCAAGAGCCAGGTGCTGCTGTCCGTCAACAGCGACCTTGCCATCTACGACAAGCTCGGGCGGTTCCAGTCGAAATGGCCGAGCCTGAAGAACTTCTTCAAGGCGGTGGTGCCGGGGAACGCCAAGGTGTTCGATCCGCGGCTGCTTTACGATACGTTCAACAACCGCTTCATCGTCATGGCCGCGGCAACCCGCAGCGGCCCGAACGGCGCCTGGCTGCTGGTCGGCATCTCCGAGGGCGAGGACGCCTCCGGCCCCTATACGGTCTGGGCCTCCGACACGACGCTCAACAACGACACGGCCACCAACAACTGGGGCGACTATCCGATCGCCGGCTATGACGAGCAGGCGCTCTACGTCACCCTCAACATGTTCGAGTTCAACGGCGCCTACCAGTATTCCAAGCTGCGCATCTTCAACATGAGCGAACTGGCCGCCGGCGGCACCGGCAAGAACCACCAGATCACCTATTGGGACATCTGGAACATCAAGGACCCGGACAGCCGCGTCGCCTTTTCCATCAACCCGTGCATCCACTACCGGACCGCCGGCACCAACCTGCCGGCCTATCTGATGAGCGCGGTCTGGGCGAATTCCAGCCATCTGGTGCAATGGCAGCTCGACGACCCGATCGCCGGCTGGTCGCAAGGCACACCGACGCTCAGCGCCCAGAACGTCTCCTGCCTTGCCTATTCGCTGCCGCCGCAGGCCGAACAGAAGGGCTCGACGACGCGGATGGCGACCAACGACACGCGGCTGCTGTCGGCGATCTACCAGAACGCCGACAGCACCCAGCGCATCTGGACGACCCATTGCAGCCAGGTGTCGTGGACCGGAGACTCCGAGGCGCGGTCCTGTGCCCAGTGGTACGAGATCGACATGCCGACGGCGACGGTCGTCCAGCAGAACCGGTTCGGCGCCTCGGGCATCTACTATTTCTTCCCGGCCCTCGACGTCGACCAGCGGCGCAGCGCCTACATGGTGATGGCGCGCTCGGCCGCCGACGAATACGCGTCGATGCGCGAGACCGGCCGGCGCAAGGAGTACACCTCGGGCGAGATGTCGCCGAGCATCCAGATCCGCGCCGGCGAAGGGCCCTATACCGTTGCCGCCTCGCGGCAGCGCTGGGGCGACTACTTCACCGCCGTGCGCGACGGCCAGGACAAGTACAAGGTCTGGGTCTATGGCGAATTCGCCGCGACCAACAACCAGTGGAGCACCTGGGCCGCCTCGCTCCGGATCTAGGCTTTCAAGAAGACATTGCGCCAATCAACGGAGAAAACGTCCATGTTCACGCTGTTCAAGTCGCTGACCCTGCGCCAGGCCCTTTTCAACCAGGCCCCGGTGCTGATCGCCAGCCTGGCGATTGCCGAGATGTTCTACAAGTTCCACAGCTTCCTTCTGGAATCGCTCGCGTTCCTGGCCACCTGGTTCGTGCTCGACCTCGTCGTCTCGGTCCTCTTCGGCACGCTCGCCAAGAAACCCGACGCGACGTGAGGACGGCCGTGGGGCTGCCATGAAAACGGCAATCATCGGTGCGATCGTCGTCATCATCGCCGTTGCGGCGGTTTTCGCGGGGTTGCAGATGTCGGCACGGACCGAAAAGGACAAGACACCGAAACCGCCGGCCGGAGAAGCCGGAGACACCGGGGACAGGGAGGTGCCGATCGGCATCCCCGTCCCGGAGGCGGATTTCGATGAGATGAAGGAGCGGGCGCGCCAGCCGCGCAAGGAGACCGGCGACGGCCAGGCCGACCCGGCCGGCAAAACGCCTGGCCCGCAAAAGCCCGGGACCTCCGACTGACGCGAGAAGCGTTCGGCCGGCTCAGCTCCAGTCGCCGACGACGGCCTGGACGACGGCAAGGGCGGCAACGGCCGCGGTATCGGCCCTCAGGATCCGGGGGCCGAGCGGGATCGGCGTGACGAAGCGCTGGGCCTTCAGCACCAGCCGCTCGTCACGGGAAAAGCCGCCCTCCGGCCCGATCAGCACGGCGAGCGGACCCTGGCCGAGATCGGCCAGCGCCGGGATCGGGTTGAGGCCGTCGCTTGCCTCGTCGCAGAAGATCAGCCGCCGGCCGGGCTCGTAGGTCGGATAGCGCTCGATGAGGCTGGCGAGCGCCGCCGGCTCGCGCACCTCGGGCACCGCGAGGATGCCGCACTGCTCGGCCGCCTCCACCACATTGGCCTCCATGCGCTCCAGATTGACCCGGCTCGCCTGGGTGTGCTGGGTCAGCACCGGCTGCAGCACCCCTGCCCCCATCTCCACCGCCTTTTGCACCATGTAGTCGAGGCGCGCGTGCTTCAGCGGCGCGAACAGGTAATGCAGGTCCGGCAGCGGCGTCTGCGGGCGGGTCTGTTCGACGATCGCCAGCGTCACGTGGCGCCGGGTCGCCTCGGCGATCTCGGCCTTCCACTCGCCGTCATGGCCGTTGAAGACGAGGACGGCATCGCCCGGCCCCATCCTCAGGACGTTGACCAGGTAGTTGGCGTGGGATTTGTCGAGTTCGATGCGGGCGCCGGAATTGATCGACGTCCTCAGATAAAGACGCTGCATGGTGAATTCGTAACGCGGCATGGCCCCTCTTTCGCCGATTTCGCGGGTTGCGGCCGAAGCTGCCCGAAGGGCAAGCCGGCTGAGGCGGGTGGGCGCCCGCGGCGCTTGACCGCCGGCAAGGCCCATGTCTCCCTTGGCACCGGAAGGAGGCAGCAGCTTGACCGATTCTCCATCGAATGTCGGCGAGTTCACCGTGTCGCAGATTTCCTTTGCGGTCAAAAGGACCGTGGAGGACGCCTTCGGCTATGTGCGCGTGCGCGGCGAAATCTCCGGCTTTCGCGGCCGCCATTCCTCCGGCCACGCCTATTTCGCCCTGAAGGACGAAAAGGCCCGGATCGAGGCGGTGATCTGGCGCGGCGCCTTTTCCAAGCTCGGCTTCCTGCCGGAAGAAGGGCTGGAGGTGATCGCGTCCGGCAAGCTGACGACCTATCCGGGTTCCTCGAAATACCAGATCGTCATCGACCGGCTGGAGCCGGCCGGCGTCGGCGCGCTGATGGCGCTCCTGGAAGAACGCCGCAAGAAGCTCGCCGCCGAGGGCCTGTTCGATGCGGAGCGCAAGAAGCGGCTGCCGTACCTGCCCAAGGTGATCGGCGTCGTTACCTCGCCGACCGGCGCCGTCATCCGCGATATCCTGCACCGGCTCGACGACCGCTTTCCGGTCCGCGTCGTCGTCTGGCCGGTGCGGGTCCAGGGCGAGACGTCCGCCGCGGAGGTCGCCGCCGCGATCCGCGGCTTCAACGCCCTTGCCCCCGGCGGCAAGGTGCCGCGTCCCGACATCCTCATCGTCGCGCGCGGCGGCGGCAGCCTTGAGGACCTCTGGGGGTTCAACGAGGAGGTCGTCGTCAGGGCCGCTTCCGAATCCGAAATCCCGCTGATTTCCGCCGTCGGCCACGAGACCGATACGACGCTGATCGACCACGTCGCGGACCTGCGCGCGCCGACGCCGACGGGCGCGGCCGAAATGGCCGTGCCGGTGCGCTCCGAACTCCTTGCCGCCATCGACGACCTTTCAAGGCGCCATTTCGCCGGCCTCATCCGCTATCTCGACGGCCGCCGTCGCGAGTTGAGGGCCCTTGCCCGGGTGCTGCCGAAGCCGGAAGACCTCGTTGCCGTGCCGCGCCAGCGCTTCGACGTGGCCGCGGGCCGTCTCGGCCGGGCGCTCGGCGCCAACACCCACGCCCATGCCACCCGCTATGCGCGGGTCTCCTCCCGCCTCTCCTTCGGCCTCGTCCAGCGGGCGCTGGAGACGCGGCGGCGCGACCTCGACCGGGCGGCCGAGCGCCGGGGCCACGCCCTGACCCTTGCCCTCAACCGGCACCGGGCGCGCTTCGATGCCCGCGCCGGGCGGCTGCGGCCGGGGCTTGTCGCAGCGCGGGCGGCGGATGCCCGCAAGGCGCTGACCAATACCGAGCGCCAGTTTGGCGCCGCCCTGCTGCTGCGGCTGGAACGCGGCCGGGCGCGCTTTGCCGCCACTGCCAAGCTGATGGAATCGCTGTCCTACAAGCGGGTGCTGGCGCGCGGCTTTGCGGTCCTTCGCGACGCCGACAACGTGCCCGTCTCCAAGGCGGCGGCGATTTCCGGCGGAGACATGCTCGACATCGAACTTGCCGACGGCCATGTGGCCGCGGTCGCCGGCGAAGGCAAACCGACGCCGAAAAAGAAACCGACGAAGCCGACGCCTGAAAAAACGAAAAAGCCGGACCAGGGGCAGCTCTTTTAAGGCGGGAACACGCCGGCGGCTCCAGTAACAAGAAAATTGCCTGATGGAGGAGAGCGGGCGATGGATCTGGACCTGACCGAGGAGCAGCGGCTGATCCGCGAGACCGCCGCGCGGCTCGCCTCCGACCGGCTGGCGCCGCTCGCCGAGACGCTCGACCGTGGTGACGGCCGCGAACCGTTCCTCGCCAATCTGAAGCTCCTTGCCGAGAACGGCTTCATGGGCCTCAACGTTGCCGAGGCGCATGGCGGCAGCGCCGCCGGCACCGTCGCCTTCGCCCTGTCGGTTCGCGAATTCGGGCGGGCCTGCGCGGCGACGGGCGTGACCGTCTCCGTCACCAACATGGTCGGCGAGGTCATCCAGGCGGTCGGCTCTGAGGACCAGAAGGCCCGCCACCTGCCGAAGCTGTGCGACGGCAGCTACCCGGCCGGCGCCTTCTGCCTGACCGAGGCCGGCGCCGGCTCCGATCCGTCTTCCATGACAACCCGCGCGGTCATGGACGGCAACGAATGGGTGCTGAACGGAGCGAAACTCTACATCTCCTCGGCAGACTATGCAGGCGTCTTCGTCGTCTGGGCGGTGACCGACCCGGAGGCGCCGCGCGGCAAGCGCATCACCTGCTTCCTCGTTGAGGCCGGCGCGCCGGGCATGACCATCGGCTCGGCGGAAAAGAAGATGGGCCAGACCGGCTCGGCCACCAACGAGGTCACCTTCCAGGACTGCCGCATCCCGGCCGATGCGGTCATGGGCACGGTCAATGACGGGTTCCGGATTGCCGTTACCGAACTCACCGGCGGGCGCATCGGCGTTGCGTCCCTTTCCCTCGGCATCGCGGAAGCGGCCATGGACCTTGCCAAGGCCTATGTGGCGGAGCGCGAGCAGTTCGGCCGGGCGATCGCCGACATGCAAGGGGTGCAGTGGATGATCGCCGACCGGGAGACGGAGCTGGAAGCGGCGCGGCTCCTCACCCTGCAGGCGGCCTGGCTGAAGGAAACCGGCCGGCCGTTCGCGAAAGAAGCCTCCATGGCCAAGCTCTATGCCACCGAGGCCGCCCAGCGCGCCACTTATACGGCTTTGCAATTGCACGGCGGAGCGGGTTACATGAAGGACTATCCGCTCGAGCGCTTCGCCCGCGACGCCCGCATCACCACCATCTACGAGGGAACCAGCGAGATCCAGCGGCTGATCATCGCACGGGAAACCCTGAAACCCTTCCGGTAACCGCACTCCGGCGATTTACCGATCGCCCGCAACGCCTTAAAGCATGTATGGCGCGCGCCGGTTTTGAGACGGGTCAAGGCAAGGCGCCGCGTTTTGGTCCATAATTGTCGCCAATCATTGGCGAGGAGGGAAAAATGGCAATCAAGGACATCGTCACCGTTCTCGACCTCAACCGGGACGGACCGGCTCCGAAGATGGCCGTGGAAGTCGCACGCTTCGTCGGCGCCCACGTCACCGGGCTGTCGCCCATCGTCGAGCCTGTGGTGCCCGGCTACGTCACCGCGCCGATCCCAGGCGACTTCCTGGAAGCCTCCATCCGCCAGGCCCGCGAGCGCGCGGAAAAGTCCGCGGCAGGCTTCGAAGAGACCATCAAGCGCAGCGACATCAACGGCGAGACCGGCCTCGTGACCATCGGCGACGGCGCCTGGGGCGGTCTTCTCGCCCGCACCCGGCTCTCCGACCTGATCGTCATCGGACAGGAGGACGCCGACCATCCCGAGCCGCTGCGCGAGGCGCTGATCGAGGCGGCCCTGTTCGATTCCGGCGTGCCGCTCCTGCTGGTGCCCTATGTCTCCTCGCCGACCTTTGCCGACCGCAAGGCGATGGTCGCCTGGGACGGCAGCCGCACGGCGAGCCGCGCCGTCCACGCCGCGCTGCCGATGCTGGAACTGGCCAAGAAGGTCACCGTGGTGTGCGTCGAAAACGGCGCCCGCGCGGAGGGCGAGGCCGGCGCCGACATCGCGCTCTATCTCGCCCGGCACGGCCTCAAGGTGGAGATCGACCGCATCCCGATGGCGCCGACCGGCGTCGGCGACACGCTGCTCAACTATGTCGCCGACAACGCCATCGACCTCGTCGTCATGGGCGGCTACGGCCACAGCCGGATGCGCGAGTTCATCATCGGCGGCGCCACCCGCTCGATCCTGAAGTCGATGACCGTGCCGGTGATGATGGCGCATTGACGCCTCGCCGGCCCGGCACCGTTAACCCTTTCGGCAGATTCCGCGCCCGGGTGCCTCGCGCCCGGGCGTTTTCGTGGCGACTGTTGCCTGCGACGAAAAACCGTTTCCAGGCAAGCTTCTAGGCAAATTGTAGACGGGTTATACTTGACCGATCACGGTCTATTGGCTTGCCATCGGGCCGAAAGGTCCGAAATAGTCCTTCAACAATCGTGATTTTGTCATGATTGAAGCCGAAAAGCCTTTTGCTGGACACGTCGAGCGCGGCGCGTTTTTCTGGCAGAATCGGTTCCGAAGTCACGAGCAATCGGTGATTCGGTGCCCAAAAAACAGTCCGGAGACCGGACAGAACAGACACTCCAGCAGGGCGAAACGTTCAGGGTTGCACGTAACGCACAACGTTTACGGGTGACACCATGACCGTTCGAAATCTTGACGTCCTGATGCGACCGGCCAGCCTCGGCGTCATCGGACCCAATCGCTTCGGCGACAAGGCCAAGTCCATCCTTTTCGACAGGATCGCCGCCTCCGGCTTTCCCGGCGACAAGATCGCCTGCGCCGTCGACGGCGAGATCCCGGACGGCTTCTTGCGATCCGACACCATCGACGGCCTTGCCGCCGCGCCGGAGCTTGCCGTGCTGCTTGCCGGGTCCGAAACGCCGGCGCGCGACCTGGAGGCCCTTGCCGACAAGGGCACCAAGGCCGTCATCCTGATGGCGACGGGCTTCGATGCCTGGGACCACGACACCCGGTCGAAAATGGTGAAGACGGCGAGCGCCTGCGGCATCCGCGTCGTCGGACCGGGCAGCCTCGGCGTCATCTCGCCCCATGCCAAGCTCGACGTCTCGCTCTCCGCCCACAGCGCCGCGCCCGGCGACCTGGCGCTGGTCTCGCGCTCCGGCGCCGTCGTCAACGCCATGCTGGCCTGGGGCGCCGCCCACCATGTGGGCTTTTCCGGCGTCGTCTCGCTCGGCCAGAAGACCGACATCTCCGTCGGCGACATGCTCGACTGGTTCGCCAACGACTACCGTACGCGGGCGATCCTGTTGCATCTGGAATCGATCTCCAACCCCGGCCTCTTCATGTCGGCGGCGCGCGCCCCGGCCCGCTCCAAGCCGGTGATCGTGCTGCGCTCGGGCGCCTATGGCCACCGGCGCGAGGAATTCCTCACCGAAAGCGCAAGGCTCGCCACCCCCGATGCCGCCTATGACGCGGCGTTCCAGCGCGCCGGCCTGTTGCGCGTTCGCGACCTCGACGAGATGTTCGACGCGGCGGAGACCGTCAGCCGCTTCAAGCCCGGCTTCGGCCGGCGCCTCGCCATCGTCGGCAACGGCCATTCGCTGGCCAATGTCGCCTCCGACCGCTTGCAGGCGCGCGGCGGCCAGATGGCCAAGCCGAGCGCGGAAAGCCGCGAGAAGCTGACCCAGTTCCTGCGTCCGGCGGCCGCCAATGCCAACCCGTTCGTGCTCGACAACGACGCCCCGCCGGAGCATTTCTCGCACACCATCGCCGCGCTGATGGCCGACAAGCAGACCGACGGCGTCCTCGTCGTCATCGCGCCGAACGCCTTCATCTCCACCGCCGAGACCGTCACCGCCATTGCCGAGACGGCCAAGAAGACCCGCCGCGCCAGCATGAAGAAGAAGCCGGTGACGGTGGTGCTCGCCGACGAGGATCCGGCGCTCCGCCAGCTCCTGGAAGAGGCCGGCGTGCCCTGCTACCGCACGCCGTCGGAGGCCGTGCGCGGGTTCATGCACCTGGTGCGCTACGCCGAGGGCCAGAAACTCCTGATGCGCACGCCGCCGAGCCTGCCGGCCGGCTTCACGCCGGCAGCCGTCCGGGCGCGCACGGTCATCGAGCGCTGCCTCATCGCCGGGCGCAACTGGCTCGATCCGACCTCGGTGCGCATCCTGTTGTCGGCCTATGGCATCCCGGTGATGGAATCGATCGTCGTCACCGACGGCGCGGAGGCCGAAATCGCGGCCCACCGGCTCGCCACCGGCACGCGCCGCTTCGCCATCAAGATCGCCTCGCCGGACATCCCGTTCCATTCCGACGTCGACGGGGTCTGGCTCGACCTGCCCTCGCCGGCCGCCGTTGCCGATGCGACCGAAAAGATGCTGGAGCGGATGGCGACCGAGCATCCCGACAAGCGCATCGACGGCGTCGTCGTCCAGCCGATGCTGGATGCCCGCCACGCCCACGAGCTGGTCGGCGGCATCACCGACGATCCCGTGTTCGGGCCGCTGATCGTGCTCGGCGGCGTCGTCTCGGAGGGCGTCATCGACCTTGCGGTCGACCTGCCGCCGCTCGACCTCAACCTCGCGCGCCTCCTCTTGCAGCGGGCCGACATCTCGCATGTGCTCGCCGGCTCGCGGCACAGCGCGGCGATCGATCCGGAGGCCATCGCCCACCTGCTGGTGCGGCTGTCGCAGATCGCCATCGATTTCCCGGAGATCCGCGACCTCGACCTCGACCCCATCGTCATCGAATCCGGCCGCATCGTCGTGCTCGATGCACGCGTCGCCATCGGCCCGGTCGACCGCAGCCGCCACAAGCTCGGCCATCCGCGGCTGACCATCCGGCCCTATCCGCAGGAATGGGAACGCAACATCACGCTGAAGGACGGCCGTCCGGTGTTCCTCCGCCCGATCCGCCCGGAGGACGAAGTGCTCTACGACGACTTCTTCGCCGAGGTCTCCGACGAGGACATGCGGCTGAGGTTCTTCGCGCCGATCAAGGAGTTCACCCACGCCTTCCTCGCCCGGCTGACCCAGATCGACTATGCGCGGGCGATGGCCTTCATCGCGCTTGACGGCAATACCGGCCAGCTCCTCGGCGTCGTCCGCCTGCACGCCGACGCCGACCACGACACCGGCGAATACGCGGTCCTGATCCGCTCGCCGCTGAAGGGCCTCGGCCTCGGCTGGGTGCTGATGAAGCAGATCATCGAATACGCCCGCGCCGACGGCATCAAGGTCATCAACGGCGAGGTGCTGCACGAGAACGGCGGAATGCTGGCGATCTGCGAGGCGCTCGGCTTTTCCGTCCGCACCTCCGAGGACGACCGCTCGATTGCCAAGGTGACGCTGGAAGTGACGCCCGACGAGGATGCGTCGCCGGTGCCGCAGTTGGAGAAGGTGGGGTAGTTTTTTCGCTCACTGGTCTGTTTTTCGCTCACGGCAGACGCGCTCCGCGCGTGCCTCCGCGGGGGCGGCCTTGCGGCCGGCGCCCGTTCGGGCTTGCGAAGCCTGACGGCTTCGGGGAGTGCCGCGTCACACTCCGTCGTCATCCCGGCCGGAGCGAAGCGGAGAGCCGGGACCCATTGCCCACCTCGAAACGGTATGCCGTGGCGACCGTCTCCTG
>NZ_NPEV01000064.1 GCF_003258835.1 Rhodobium orientis
CGGAAGGTCTGCGAGCAGGTGCCGTGGTGGCGGTAAAAGGCCCCGACCGTGGCAAAGGCCGACGACCGGCCGGCCTTCACCTCCTCATATTCCCTGATCAGGAAACGCCACTTCTGAACATAGTTCCGTTCAATCGTCCGGTCATAGCTGTTGTCGCGCATGGGTCGCTCCTTTCCGCAATCCCATCAGCGAATATCTGAACTTGCACAGCAATGACGACCGGTGGGCCGTGAAGGGTGCGCCTACCCCCCAACCGACGGCAGCCGAAACAGTGGGACGAGGCCGAGGGAGGCCTGACCGTTGCGGATCTGGATCGGCAGCACGTGGACGGTCTTGCCGTCCTCTTCGACCTTCCGGCCGAAGCCGGTGATGGCGCCTTCGATGCTTTCCAGCTTTGCCGGGTCGGCCGGCAGCAGACGCTTCAGCACGGCGGTCACCCGGCTGGCATCAGTGACCCTCAGGTCCAGCTTGCCCTCCGGCGCGCCGGCAGCGTTCAGTTCCAGATGCCCGCCGAGCGCCAGCCGGGCCGTGTCCGCCTCCAGATGCGCACGGGTGATGTCGACGGCCGGACCACCGGCTGCGCGGGCAGCGAGCGCGACGGGACCCGCGGCATTCGGCATAACGTTCGCCGGCAGACGGGCCTCAAGGCCGGCGCCGACGGGCGCGCCGAGCGGCACGGGGGATTCCACGAGGTCGGAGACGGAGAGCGCGATATCGATGGCGCCCGGCCGGTCCGGGGCCTGGCGCATATGGAACTGGGCGTTCGCGGCGGCGACGTCCTTGAGGCCGACCGGTCCGAAGCCGCTGACCCGCGGGTTTTCAAGAGCGACGGAAAGCTCCCTCGGACCATGGTCGCCGACGATCACGCTGGCATGGCCGAGGCTCCAGGCGATGGCGCCCGGCGCCCTGCCGCCCAAGGCGATTTCGGCCGGCGCATCGGCTTCCACGATGACATGGCGGGGCTTGTAGACAAGGGCGACGGCACGGGCGGCGGCAACCGTCAGGGTCGTTCCGTCCGGCGCCTTCAGGTCGAGCGGTGCACAGCGCACCTCGAGGCGGAACGGCCAGCCGCCGATCTCGCGCCCGCCGCAGTCGATCACCGTGCCGCCGCGTCGAAGATTGGCGAGCGTCCGGTCGATGACCGTTCCCGCGGTATCGGCGATGTACCACCACGCCGCGCTCCAGGCGGCGATGACGGCAACCATGCCGGCGACTGCCAGGACGAATATCCTGCTGGAACGGCTGCGGCGGGGCGTTTCGGTCAAGGACTGCTCCGGGAAAGGGCGACGGCGCCGGGTCGGGGCGGCGATTCGAGTCGATAAACCGCCATGCCGGCCCTTTTTTGGCATATCGGCCTGGGCCTGTCCCGCACGGTCTTTCCTTCGGCCGGCCTCGCCTCTATGTCTTGCGGTCGATGGCGCGGCAGAAGCGCGTGGCAACGACCGGGGCGGATGCATGCAGGATTTCTGGGTTTTCGGTTATGGATCGCTGATGTGGCGGCCGGGATTCGACCATGTCGAAGCGGCGCCGGCGCGGATCGCCGGCGTGCACCGTGCGCTCTGCGTCTATTCCTATGTCCATCGCGGTACGCCCGAACGCCCCGGCCTCGTGCTCGGCCTCGACCGCGGCGGCTCGTGCGTTGGCATGGCGTTCCGGGTGGCGGCGGAAAAGCGCGACGAGACGCTCGCCTATCTGCGTGCCCGCGAGCAGGTCACCATGGTCTACAAGGAAAGCATCCGCCGGGTGGTGCTGGAGGACGGCAGCGGCCGCGCGGCCCAGGCGATCGCCTATGTGGTCGACCGCGACCACGAGCAATATGCCGGCGTGCTACCGGAAGGCCAGGTGATCGACATCGTCCGGCACGGCAAGGGCCAGTCGGGGCCGAACGTGGAATATGTCGTCAATACGGCGCGGCACCTGGAAGAGCTTTCCATCCGCGATCACCGCCTGACGGCGATCGCGGATGCGCTCTCCGGTTGAATGCCGGACGCGTGCCTGGCTGCTTCTTCAGTGCGGCAGCGCGGCGTGCAGGTCGTCGATGACGGCCTGTCGTGCGGCGCGCGTCGGCGACAGAAGATGGACATAGGCGCGTTTCGGCCGGCCGAGACTTGCCGCCTCGGCAACGAACTGCGCGGCCGTGCCGACCCAGTTTGACCCAGGGTTTTTCCTCGGCAAGGTCGTCAGAACGACGGCGTTTTGAAAATCGCCGACGATGGCAACCGGCATCGTGGTGAACAGATAGCGTTTTCCGGACGCGCCGACCCAGTATTGATAGCGGTCGCTGTGCCCGAGAACATCCGCGATTCGCGACGCCTCGGCGCGCAGGCAATTGACAGGTGCTTCGGTCTCCATGGCATCATCTCCGTTGGCTGCATGCCGGACGGGAAACTTGCACTCATTGTCACGAAGAATTCTTATTGGATAACTGAATTACTTCATGATTTCAAGTATTTTATTTATCTGTCGGATAGAACCAGGGACATATGCATTACTTCCATGTAAATAATTGCTTCTTTAGAACGGCTGTATAGGATCCGGCTCCAGAAGAACTGAAATTTCGCTGGCCTAACCTTTTTGAGGAAATTGATACTCTTCGCCCTCGTCGAGACGCGCTGCTGTTCGCTCAATCGCTGGCGGACGTGCCGGCCACCGTCGGGGAATTATCGGCGACTTGCGCCAGCGGCGGCGGGCTATCGCTCGCGGCGGCTTCCTCGATCAGCCGCGCGCTTGCCGCCTCGATCTCAGCCTTCAGCGTCCTGTGGAACGTTGACGTCGACAGGCCGGGCGGGATCGGCGGCAGGATGTCCACGATGATCGTTCCCGGATAGCGCAGGAAGGTGCGCCGCGGCCAATAGAGGCCGGAATTCAGCGCGATCGGCAGGCATTCGCAGCCGACATTGGCGTAGAGATGGGCAACGCCGAACTTGTAGGCCGGTTCCGCGCCGGCCGGCCGGCGGGTGCCTTCGGGAAAGATGATCACTTGCCGGCCTTCGGCGACGGCCTTTTTCGTGCGCTCGGTCAGCGCCGGCAGCACGGCGGAGCCGCGGCCGCGGTCGATCGGCAGCATCCGGAACCGCGCCGCGTACCAGCCGAAGAACGGGATGTGCATCAGCTCGCGCTTGAGGATGAAAGTGGGATCGGCAAAGAGCGGGACGAGCGCGAAGGTCTCCCAGGCCGACTGGTGCTTGGAGGCGACGAGATAGCCGCCCGGCTTGATGTGCTCGCGGCCGCGGATGTCGACCTTCACGCCGGCGATATGGCGCAGCATCCAGAGATTGGCGATGCCCCAGAACCGGACCGCGTTCCAGCCCCAGCGCCGCGGCAGCACGAACACCGGCAGGATCAGGAGCAGCGCCACGGAGATGAAGGCGTAGAAGGCGATATTGAAAAGGAGAGACCTCAGAACGAGCATGGCGGCGTCCGGCGGATTGGAACAGGTCGGCCGGCATTGCTCTAGCGTATCCGGGCCCGCCAGGAAACCATGTGTCTTCGGTGCAGGGTATTCGGGAGAGATTCAGATGTCGTGCCGGTCGGCGCAGGTGTTGCAGCCGGCGATGCGGGCCGGGACGACCTCGTCGAGGTCCATGCTGAGGCGCAGCCGCGCGGCGACATACTTGACGTATTCGTTGAACAGCAGCTTTGCTGTGCCCCAGCGCGAATACCACTGCCCCAGCGGCAGGTTCTCGTGCACGACCGGATAGGGCTTCAGTTCCACATCGTCGGGGAGCGCATTGCGCAGTTCGGCCATGGACCGCGGCATGTGGTAGGCGCTGGTGACGACGATCAGCGAATGAAAGCCGTACTGGCGCACCCAGCGGCCGGTCTGCTCGGCGTTGCCGATGGTGTTTTCCGCCTTCTTGTCGAGGTCGACGCAGCAGGCGAAAAGGGCCGCCCGCCGCTTCGACTGGCGGGCGAGGCTGGCATGGGTGTTGGTCGGATGGACGCCGGAGATCAGCAGGCGCTGCGCGCGGCCGTCTTCCAGGAGGGCGAGGGCGCCGTCGATGCGGTGGGCGCCGCCGGTCAGAACGACGATGGCATCGGCCTTGCCGACGACGACCGGCGCGGTCCGCGAGACCGAGGTGGCGAAATGCAGGAAGCCGCCGACGAAGAAAACCGCGCAGAAGACGGCAACCACCAGCGACAGGCGAATCGCCAATGTCGTCAGCGACCTTTTGGAGGGGTCGCGCCGGTCCGCCGCAGCCGCGCCGCCGGCGTCGAGGGAGTTTGTCCGGCGGTCGGGCGTCGCGCTCATAACGTCAACGTCCATCTGTTCAGCATTGCCTTAAATTGCGGCGATCGAACGGCGTCCACAAGACCAATTCGGGGTTTCTCCACTGCGACGTCGGCGAACCCTCCGGTTTGTTGCGCGTTTTCGGTCACTCCATGGCGGCAAGCGTGCGCCGGACCGCCAGCCGCGAGGTGAGCGCGGTGAGGACGGCGACGACGAAGACAATGCCGAGCGCCGCGACATAGCCGAGGGCGCCGATACCGGTCTGGCCGAGGAGCGCCTCGAGCTGGTCGAAGGCGGCGGTGCCGGGCGCCTGGCGGCGCAACAGCGTCATGGCGGCGAAGGCGACGATGGCGGCCGCGCCGCCGGCCGCGCCGCCCTTCAGGCCGAGCAGCAGGAAGTGGCGCTGGAACTCGCCGGCGATGAAGCCGTCCTCGGCGCCGACGAGATGGAGGACCTCGATGACGTCGCGGTTGCCGGCCATGGCGGCACGGGTGGCGAAGACGACGCTGAGGACCATCGCCGTCAGCACGAGGCCGAGGATGATGAAGCCGCCGACCACCATGGTCTGGGCCATCGCGGTCAATTGCCGTGTCCAGGCCGAATGGTCGTCGAGGCTGCCGCCCGGAACGTTGTCGGCGATCGCCTTTTTCAGGCCGGGGATGTCGGCGCCGACGGGATCGTTCAGCTCGACCCGCACCAGCCGCGGTACCGGCAGGGCGTCGAGGTCGAGGCCGGCGCCGAGCCATGGCTCCAGCAGCGCCTTGGTCTCCTTGTCCGACAGCGCGTGGGCGGTGGCGATGCCGGGCGTTCCTTCCGCAATGGCGATCGCCTTTTCGATCTGGGAGGTCATGTCGACGCCGTCGACCGGGCGGATCTGCACCGTGACCTCGCGGGCGATGTCGCCCTGCCAGTCGCGCGAGGCGTCGTGGACGACGGTCACCGCGCCGACGGTGAGGCAGGCCAGAAAGCTCATGATGGCGATGACGATGGCAAGCGCATTGCCGGCAACGGTCGCCGGCGGCACGATCGGGGCCGCATCGCGAAACTCCGGTGCGCGCTTCTTCTTTTTCAGGCGCTCGCGCGCGCCACGCCGCTTCGGCGCCGATCCGGCATCCTTTTTCTCCGGTTCCGGCGCGGCGGTCTCCTCGCGGGCGCTGTCCTCTGCGTCAGTCATAGATATCCAGCCGTCCGTCATGGAGGACGATGCGGCGGGCATCGACCTGGTTCATCAGGTTGATGTCGTGGGTGGCGATGACCACCGACGTGCCGAGCTTGTTGAGCTCGGTAAAAAGACGCAGCAGCCGGCGGGCGAGCGGCGGGTCGACATTGCCGGTCGGCTCGTCGGCGAGCAGGATCTCCGGCTGGGCGATGAGGGCGCGGGCGATCGCCGCGCGCTGTTTCTCGCCGCCGGACAGCACCGGCGGCAGCACGTGCATGCGGTCGCCGAGCCCGACCCATTTCAGGAGTTCGACGACGTCGGAGCGGTATTTCGCCTCGTCGACCCCTGTGACCCTCAACGGCAGGGCGACGTTCTCATAGGTGGTCAGGTGTTCCAGGAGCCGGAAATCCTGGAAGACGACGCCGATGCGGCGGCGCAGGGCCGGCAGGTCGCTCTTGGGGATGCGCGCCGTGTCGCGGCCGAACATGGTGATCAGGCCGCGTGTCGGTCGCAGCGCCAGGAACATCAGCCGGATCAGGCTGGTCTTGCCGGCGCCCGACGGCCCGGTCAGGAACTGCAGGGACTTCGGCGCGATATGGAAGGTGACGTCGCGCAGCACCTCCGCGCCCATCCCGTATCTGAGGCCGACATTTTCAAAACGGATCACGCAAATTGCTCCTCAACGCCCTGTTTCGGCTTTTCCCGTCGTTTTTCGTTGCTCCGGCCCAACTTGGTCGAGCCATGTTAACGCTTCATTAACGTTAACGTTTTCCTTTGTTCTTTGAGGAGCCGGAACGCGCCGCGATTTGTCGGCGCGGTGTCCTGCGCCGCCCCCGGCTGCCATGAGGCATGTTAAGATTCGTCTGATAGGCTGCGGTTTCAGGCCGGTGACGGCAAGGTGGTCCGCATATGAAAATTTCCTGTCCGACCTGTGCGACATCGTATTCGCTCCCGGACGAAGCCGTCGGCCCGGACGGACGCGACGTGCGCTGCAACCGCTGCGGCATGATCTGGCGCGTCGACAGGGAAGAGCCGGAGGCCATCGAGGTGGCCATGCCCGAGGCGAAGGTGGCCGCGGCGGGGGGCGGCGGCGCTTCGGCCGCCAGACCCGCGGCGAAGGCGCCTGCAGCCAAGAAAGAGGTTGCGGCGGACGCGCCCGAGGGGCCCATGAACCAGGCGGATCTGGACGCCCTGTTCGACGGGCCGGGCGATGAGGATGCTTCCGAGCCGATGGACCAGGCGGCGCTCGACGCGCTGTTCGATGAGCCCGCCGCAGGGGACGCATCGGGCGATGACTCGGCGGAAATGAACCAGGCCGACCTCGATGCGCTGTTCGACGAACCTGTGGCGGCGGACGGCTCGGCAGAGATGGACCAGGCCGGGCTCGACGCGCTGTTCGACGGGCCGGGCGCCTCCGATGACGCCGGGGACGACGAGAACGGCGAACTGGACATGGCCGCCCTGATGGCGACCATCGACGAGGCCTCCAAGGCGTCCGACGACGACCCTGCTCCCGATGAAGACCTGGGACCGACGGCCGACGGGGCACCCTTTGCCGGCGTTTCGATGCCGGCAGCCGCCAAGGATACGGACGAAGAGCCGCCGCACGACATCGAATCGCTCGCCAAGCCGCGACGGCGGCCGCGGCTGAAGCGAAGCCGCGAGATGGGGCGCCGGGCGAGTGCCGCGATGGCCGCCAAGGCGCTGGCATTCGGCAAGTTCGGCGGCATCGTTTCCTTCGTCGTCGTCGTATCGGTGATCCTCGCCCTCATCGTCAAGCGCGAGGATATCGTGCGCAAGGTGCCGGACCTCGGCGGGCTCTACGCCGCGATCGGGTTCGAGGTGAACCTGCGCGGCCTTGAATTCCGCGACATCCGGGTGTCGCGGGAATTCGACAACGGCGCCACCATCCTGATCGTCGATGGCGCGATCGAGAACGTCTCCTATGGCGAGCGCACGGTGCCGAAGATCCGCTTCGGCTTGCGCGGCCAGCGCGGCGAGGAAATCTACGCCTGGGCCATCGATCCCGACAAGACGGTCATCCAGGCCGGCGAGACGATCCCCTTCACCAGCCGGCTGACGGAGCCGCCTTTGCAGACCCAGAGCATGCAGGTCCGGTTCACCGACGTGCAGATCGGAAGGACCGCGCGCCGATGACGGAGCCGCAGATCGACGTCCTCTACAGCGAAGAAGAGATCGCAGCGCGGATCGACGACCTCGCCGGCGAGATCGCCCGCACGGGTTTTGAGAATCTCCTGGTCGTGGCGGTGCTGAAGGGCTCGTTCATGTTCGCCGCCGATCTCCTCAGGGCCATGCACCGTACCGGGATGGCGCCGGAGATCGAGTTCCTGCAGCTTCGCAGCTACGGCGCCGGAACCACGTCGAGCGGCCGGATCGAGGTGCTTCGGGACATCGACACCGACGTTGCCGGTCGCGACATCCTGATCGTCGACGATATCCTGGAATCGGGACGCACGCTCGCCTTCGCCCGCGACCGGCTCCTGGAGCGCGGGGCGCGGCGGGTGGCGATCGTCGCCCTCCTGGACAAGCCGGGCAAGCGGGCGGTCGACATCAACGCCGACTTCGTCGGCTTCGACTGCCCGGACCGGTTCATTTTCGGATTCGGCATCGACATGGGTCATGCCTATCGGCAACTGCCCTATATCGGGGCGCTCCGGGAGCCGCCGGCGGCTGCGGCCGGCCCCGGAAAGGCCGGAGAAGGAGAACGCTGATGGCGCGCATTCTTTTGACGGAAGACGACGATGCGGTCCGCGCCTTCGTGGCGCGCGCCCTCGAGATGGACGGGCATACGGTGACCGTGACCTCGGATGGCGGCGAGGCGAGCGAGGTGCTCTTGGCCGAGGACGGCCGCTTCGACCTGCTCCTTTCCGACATCAAGATGCCGGTGATGGACGGCATCGCGCTGGCGCTCAATGTGGCGCGGGACTGGCCGAAGATGCCGATCCTCTTGATGACCGGCTTTGCCGACCAGCGCGAGCGGGCGCACGGGCTCGACCAACTGGTCGAGGACGTCATCTCCAAGCCGTTCTCGCTGGCCGAGATCCGCGCCGCCGTCGGCCGGGTGCTCGCCGGGTCGGCGCCGCAGATGGCCTCAGTTGCCGGGAATTAGCCGTTCCAGGTAGTCCAGCTCCAGGCGCGGCCGGTTCGGGTCCGAGAGCCTGCGGCGCAGCTCCTCCAGGATGCGGCGCGCCTCCTGGACGTCGATCTCGCCGGGGATCTTGGTGCGGTCGTCGAAGCTCGGGCCGTCCGTCTGGCGCGGCCGGCCGAGCGGGTCGTTGTTGGGATTGCGGCCCATGCGCGGGCCCTGGCCGCGGCCCTGGGACATCATCTGCTCGATCATCTGGTCGGCGCCCTCGCGCAGCGCGTTCAGCGCGTTGCCCTGGCTGCCGACGGCATCGCCCGACTGGCCCTTGCCGAGCTGGCGTCCGGCATCGCCCATGAAGCCTTCCGCCTCGCCGAGCTGCTGGCCCGGCTGCATGCCGAGCTCCTGAAGCCGCTTCATCATTTCCTGAAGCTGGCGCTGCAGGTCGCCCTGGCCCTGCTGCAACTGCCCCTGCTGCTGCTGGCGTTCACCATTCTGGCCCTGCTGGCCGTTCTGCTGCTCGCCCTCTTGCTGTTGCTCCTGGTTGAAGCGGTGGGTCTGTTCCATCAGCTCGCGCTGGCGGCGGATCATCTCGCCGAGCTGTTCCAGCATCTCGGCCATTTCGCGGCCGGCCTCGGTCTGCGGCGACTGCATCCTGCCGGTCTGCAGGTTTTCCATCATCTGCTGCATCTGCGACAGCAGTTGGCGGGCCGAATCCTTGGAGCCGGATTTCGCCAGTTCCTCGATGCGGTCGAGCATTCGCTGCATGTCTTCCTGGCTGAGGCTGCGGGCGTTCGGGTCCATCGGCGCCATGGCCTGGGGGTTGCGCCGGGCCTGTTCGGCGAGCGCCTGGAAGAACTCGTTCATGGCCTGGCGCAGCTCTTCGGTCAGCGTGGCGATCTCCTCGTCCGAGGCGCCGTTTTCCAGCGCCTGTTCCAGCCGCTCCTTGGCCTCGCGCAGCTTGCGCATGGCGAGCGAGACTTCGCCGTCCTCGATGGAGAGCGCCAGCGTCCACATCAGGTCGACGACGTCGCGCAATTCGTCGTCGGTCTGTGCCGACACCAGCCGGCGATAGGCGAGGCGCATGCCGAGGAACACCGAGGCGCTGTCGATGAAGCGCTCCGGGGCGATCATCAGCGCGTCGAGGGCATCGACCACCTCGCCCTGCTTGTCGCGGTCAAGGGCGAGGATACGGCGCTGTTCGACGATCGCGCGGGCGAGCGGCTTGCCGAAGGGGCGCTCCGGCAGGGTGATGGTGACCGGCTCGCTGGTTCCCGTCTGGCCGGCGATATCGCGGGCGGTCAGCGTCATCAGCACCTCGCTGCCGGCCCAGGGATGGGCGGTAAGGTCGCGGATGGTCTCGCCGCCGACCTTGCGGCCGCCGCGCTGGGAGAGGACGAGCGGGAATTTCGGCGCCGGGATCAGCGGCTCGGTGGCGGCATCCTCGGCGTCGTCTTTAACGGCGCCTTCCTTGCTGGCATCCGGGACCGGCGCGAAGGTCGCCTCGGCGCCGACGACGCCATAGTCGTCGGTGGCCTCATAGGTCAGCTTCATGGCCCGCGAGACCGTCGTCTCCATGTCCTTGGTGAACTTGATCTCGGGCTTGGCGTCGGGTTCCACGGCAAAGGTCCAGGCGGCGCGCTCGGTCTCGCCGTCGCGCACGGTGATGGTGCCGTTCCTTGTCAGTTCGAGATGGAATTCGGCCGGTTTCGCCGGGGCATCGGAGGCGGACGGCGTGCTCCCCTCGCCGACCGGGGCAAGGTCGGCGGTCTCGCCGTCGGCTGTAAAGGAGACGGCGAAGTCGCCCTCACCCTGGATGCGGGCGACGAAACGGCTGGTGGCCGGCACGGCGATCGGCTTGTCGGGGTCGCGGGCCGGCGTCTCCTCGCGGGTCAGGAAGATCGGCACGCGCGAGGTGTAGGTCGGCGGATCGATCCAGGCGTCCAGCCGGTAGCCGGCGCCGGGTTCTTCGGCGGGTGCGGTGAAGGCGCCGGAGAGCCGCGCCGTGCGGTCCGGGCCGGCAACGCTGAAGCCGATGACGAACAATGCGGCAACGAGGACCCGGAGCGCATAGGGGTCGGTGCGATAGAGCTTCGGCTCGGGCAACCCGGCGGCGATCTTCTTCAGGCGCTCCGCGGCACGCTTCTGGTGCAGCTCCCAGAGCGCGCGGCTCGCCGCGTCCCGCCTGCCGGAGGCAAGGGCGTCGGTGACGGCGGTGACCGGGCGGTGGATGAGGCCGGAATGGTGTTCGACGCGGGAAAGGCCGGCGGCGCGGTCCGGCCAGCGCAATTGCGCAAGGCGCCACAGGGTGAAGACGGCGGCGCCGGCAAAGACGCCGAGAAGGGCGAAGCGCAGCCAGTCGGGGACGACCAGCCAGAGGCCGAGCCAGGAGACGGACAGGAACAGGGCGACGACGGCAAGGAGATGGGCAAGCCGCGGCCAGGCCTCCTCCCAGAACAGCGTCGCGCGGGCGCGCCAGACGGCGCTGGCGATGCGGTCCTGAAGGCCGGTGCCGAGGACGGTCCGCCAGAAGCCCCGTGCGTTCCCGTTCGACATGTCCTCGCTGCCCTGCCGGCGGTTTCTCACCTTTCGAAATCCTCCTTGGGAGCGTGTGACGAAGCGCTCCTGACGGCCGCCTGGCCGTTCTCAGAAGAATCTAGCACAGATGATCGATCTGTCCCTTTTGTGGCGGGATTTTCGGAAAAACCGCGATCAAACAGACGTGATCCGGCCGGCGGGTGCCAGCGGTCGTTGTCTATTCGGCCAGCCAGTCCGGCACGCTGTCGAGCCCGATCATCTCTTCATAGGTCTGGCGCGGGCGCACGACGTGGAAGCGGTCGCCCTTGACCAGCACCTCCGGCACCAGGAGCCGCGAATTGTAGGTCGTCGCCTGGACCGCGCCATAGGCGCCCGCGGACATGACGGCGACGAGATCGCCGGCGGCAAGCTCCGGCATCTCGCGGTCGCGGGCGAGGAAGTCGCCTGTCTCGCAGACCGGGCCGACCACGTCGACGGACCTCTTGGCGCCGCCGATGCGGGCTTCCTCGACCGGGCGGATGCTGTGATAGGCCTCGTAAAGGGTCGGGCGCACCAGGTCGTTCATGGCCGCGTCGACGATGTAGAAGGCCTTTGTATCGCCGGGCTTCACATAGACGATGCGCGTAACGAGGATACCGGCATTGCCGGCGATCAGCCGGCCCGGCTCAAAGACGATCTTGCAGGCGAGCCGCTCGACATGGGCGCGCACCACCTCGGCATAGCGCTCCGGATGGGGCGGCGGCTCCATGCCGTCGTGATAGGGGATGCCGAGGCCGCCGCCGAGGTCGATATGGTCGATGGCGTGGCCGTCGGCGCGCAGGACCTCGATGAGATCGCCGAGCCGCGAAAAGGCCGCCGCGAACGGCTCAAGCTCGGTGATCTGGGAGCCGATATGCATGTCGATGCCGACCGCACGGATGCCCGGCAGGCCGGCCGCGCGGGCGTAGATCTCACGGGCATGGGTCCAGGGGATGCCGAACTTGGTCTCGGCCTTGCCGGTGGCGATCTTGGCGTGGGTGCGGGCGTCCACATCCGGGTTGATGCGGAAGGAGACCGGAGCCTCGACGCCGCGGCTCGACGCGATCCCGGACAACAGCTCCAGCTCCGGTTCGGACTCCACGTTGAAGCAGTGGATGCCGGCATCGAGCGCAAAGGCCAGTTCGTCCGCGGTCTTGCCGACGCCGGAGAACATGATCTTCTCGGCCGGGATTCCGGCGGCCAGCGCGCGACGCAATTCGCCTTCGGAGACGACGTCGGCGCCGGCGCCCTTGGCGGCGAGCGTTGCCAGCACGGCCTGGTTGGAATTCGCCTTCATGGCGTAGCACAGCAGGCACGACATGCCGGCAAAGGCATTCATGAAGACGTCGTAGTGGTGTTCCAGCGTCGCCGAGGAATAGCAGTAGAACGGCGTGCCGATCGCCTCGGCGATGGCATCGACGGCGACGTCCTCGGCATGCAATGTGCCGTTCTTATAGGCGAAATGGTGCACGGCGGCAGCTTTCTGGCGGTTCCCTGGGGGGCGTCTGGAGGTCCGGCCCTAGAGAAGGGGATCGAGGAAGAAGGGCCGGTCCGGGACCTCGCGGCCCTTTTCGTTCTTGACCATGGGCACGGCCGGGTCGCGGCGCGAGGCGGCGTCGGCCGGCGGCTCCAGCGTGCCGCGGCGGCCGCAGCCGGCAAGCGACAGGGCGGCCGTCAGGACGATGACGGCGGTCACGGCGGCGCGGCCGCGATGTCGGTTCACGTTGCGGTTCTGGCGCGAGCGGGTCACGGGGTGCGGCTCCGGTTCTGTCGCGGCCGATCTTAGCCGATCGGCCCGGCGGCTCAATCGTCTTCCAGGTCTTCCTGGGAGAATTTCGTGGCCTTCCTGTTGAGGAGGGCGAGCCACTCCTTGGCGGCCATGCGCACATTCTGCGGGGAGGTGCCGCCGTAGCTGGTCTTGCTCTTGACCGAGTTCGCCGCCGACAGGAAGTTGAAGATGTCGTCGGTGAAGCGGGAATCGATGGCCTGCAGGTCCTCCAGCGTCATCTTGTCCAGCGACACCTTCTTTTCCGCCGCCGCGGCGACGGCACGGCCGGTGACATGATGGGCCTCGCGGAACGGCATGCCGACTTCCCGGACCAGCCAGTCGGCAAGGTCGGTCGCCGTCGAATAGCCGGCATTGGCCGAACGTCGCATGTACCGGTTCTCCGGCTCCATGTCGCGGATCATGCCGGCCATGGCGGCAAGGCTGAGGGACAGCGTCTCCATGGCGTCGAAGACCTGCTCCTTGTCCTCCTGCATGTCCTTGGAATAGGCCAGCGGCAGGCCCTTCATCACCGTCAGCAGCGAGACCAGCGCGCCGTTGATGCGCCCGGTCTTGGCGCGCACCAGTTCGGCGGCGTCCGGATTGCGCTTCTGCGGCATGATCGACGAGCCGGTGGTGAACTTGTCGGAGAGCTTGATGAAGTTGAACTCCGACGAGCACCAGATGATGATCTCCTCGGCCAGCCGCGACAGGTGGGTCGCGGTGATGGCGGCGGCGGAAAGGGTCTCCAGCGCGAAGTCGCGGTCGGAGACGGCATCGAGGGAGTTCGACATCGGCTTGTCGAAGCCGAGTGCCTTGGCGGTCATGTAGCGGTCGATGGGAAAGGAGGTGCCGGCCAGCGCCGCGGCGCCGAGCGGACACTGGTTGAGCCGCTTGCGGGCATCGCCGAAACGGCCGCGGTCGCGCGCCAGCATCTCCACATAGGCGAGCAGGTGGTGGCCGAGGGTGATCGGCTGGGCCGTCTGCAGGTGGGTGTAGCCGGGCATCACCTGGTTGAAATGCTCCTGGGCCTTCTCGGTCAGCGCCAGCATCAACTCGGCGATCTGGCCGTCGATCACGTCGACGGTGTCGCGCACCCAGAGCCGGAAGTCGGTGGCGACTTGATCGTTGCGGGAGCGTGCCGTATGCAGTCGGCCAGCGGCCGGGCCGATCAGTTCGGCGAGCCGCGCCTCGACGTTCATGTGGATGTCCTCAAGGCCGCGGGAAAACTGGAACTTCCCGGCCTCGATTTCTCGCAGGATCGTGTCTAGACCGTGAAGGATCTTCTGCGCATCTTCCGAGCCGACGATTTCCTTGGCCTCGAGCATCAGGATATGGGCCATGGAGCCGGCGATATCCTGCATGTAGAGCTTCTTGTCGAAATCGATGGAGGCGTTGATCTCTTCCATGATCTCGTCGGGGCCCTCGGAAAACCGGCCTCCCCACATGCGATTGCTCATATCGATCCTTTCCGGAGATCTTTAGCGAGATGACGACCCATAAAGCAGGAGTTTCACGCCTTGTGAAGGTGGCGCTGGCGGCCGGTGCGGTCGGCATCGTCGCTGGTCTGGCGGCGGTATACGGGATCGGGGGCATGTCTGGCAATGGCAGCGCCAATCCGCAGTGCGCGGCGGCCGAGGCAATCGCCGAACGGATAACCCCTTACCGCACGGGCGACGTCGCCGGCTTCATCCCGACATCGCAGTCGCGCTTCCTCGCCGACCTCGCCTTCACCGACGCCGACGGCAAGCCGATGACCGTCGCCGATTTCGGTGGCAAGACGGTGCTCCTCAATCTCTGGGCGACCTGGTGCGCGCCGTGCCGCAAGGAGATGCCGACGCTCGATACGCTGCAAAAAGAGATGGGCGGCGGTGACTTCGACGTCGTTGCGGTCAATATCGACCGGCGCAATCCGGAGCGGGCGCGGCAGTTCTACGAGCAGATCGGGGTGGAGAGCCTCGACTTCTACGCCGACCCGTCCTCGCAGATCTTCGAGGAGTTGAAAAAGCGCGGCCGGGCCATCGGCATGCCGACGACGCTGCTGGTCGACAAGAAGGGCTGCGAGATCGGCGTCCTGCACGGCATCGCCGAATGGGATTCGCCCGACGCCAAGGCGCTGATTGCCGCGGCTATGGACGAGACGAAATAGGCACGGCGGTTCGGCCTCGCCCATGACCGCCGACACCGCCGATCCCGACATCCGCTTCGGCCGGCTGGGCGAGGTATCGCTGGAGGCGATCGCGGCGCAGATGTCCGATCCGCGCGTCACCGAGCACATGCCGCTCGACAGGGGCGGCTGGGACCGGGCGGCGGCGCGGGCCTTCGTTGCAGCAAAGGAGGCGACCTGGCGCCGCGACGGGCTCGGACACTGGGCGATCTTTGTCGGCGAACGCTATGCCGGCTGGGGCGGCTTCCAGAAGGAGGCGATGGAGTGGGACTTCGGGCTCGTTTTGAGGCCGGAGCATTTCGGCTTCGGCATGCGGATCACACGGCTGGCGTTGGACCGTGCCCGGTCCGATCCGCGCATTCCGTTCGTCACCTTCCTGCTACCGCCGTCGCGGAAAAATCTCGCCGGGCTTGCCCGTCTCGGTGCCGAATTCGCTGGCGAGGTTGTCCATGAGGGCGCAAGATTTCGCAAGTATAAACTGGATACATCCACGGCGTGATGGAGCCGCCTTGATGTCGTCTGCGGCCGGTGTTCCGAGCCGCCCACCGGGGTGCGGAATGTCAAGCTATTGAATTTAATTGTCTTCAGTTTCTCTGCATCCGTTGCATACAAGATATTAAATTCATACAGATGAGCGTGCGCGGCGCCGTTACGGACTATCCCAAGCGATTCGGCAGACCGGCGCACGGAATCTTAAACCTTGCCTGCGACACTTTCTCCTCCGGCCGGCCTGCCGCCTCGGCGCCGCGCCTGAGCATGGGGAGCGCTCCTTGCGGGCAATGCGGATCAAGACCGGATTGGGCCTTTTGCCGCCGCGCCTGTCGCGCCGCGCCGCGCCGCTCGTCGCCCGGCTCGAGGACATTCTCCAGGGCACCGACGAGCACGCCAGCGCCCAGCGCATGGCGGCCATCGCCTTTGCCATCCGCATCGTCGGCGCGGCCATTGCCTACGGCTCGCAGATCCTGCTTGCCCGCTTCCTCGGCGGTTTCGAATACGGCGTCTTCGTCGTCGTCTGGACCTGGGTGACCATCCTCGGCTCCATGGTCCATCTTGGCTTTGCCACCTCGGTCATCCGCCTGATCCCGGAATATGAGCAAACGGCGCGGCTCGACGACCTGCGCGGGATCATTCTCGGCAGCCGCCTCGTCAGCCTCGTCGCGTCAACCGCGATCGCCGGCATGGGCGCGCTCGGGGTCTTCGCCCTCGGCGATCTCGTTGCCAGCCACTATGTGCTGCCGATCTATCTGGCGCTGGTCTGCCTGCCCCTCTTCACCCTGACGGAGGTGCAGGAGGGCATCTGCCGGGCCTATTCCTGGACCGACCTGGCCCTGTCGCCGATCTATATCTGGCGCCCGATGCTGATCCTCGCCGTTGTCCTCGGCATGGACGCCGCGGGCGTTCCCCTCGATGCCGCCAATGTCTGTCTTGCCGCCATCGGCGCCACCTATGTCTCGGCCGTCATCCAGTGGCTGCGGCTCGACCGGCGGCTTGCCGGCGTCGTTGCCGCCGGCGCGCGGCGCTTTGCGCTTGGCGACTGGCTGCGCATCTCCCTGCCGATCCTGCTGGTCGACGGCTTCTTCGTGCTGCTGACCGGGACCGACGTCGTCATCCTCGGCCAGTTCCGCTCGCCCGACGAGGTGGCGGTCTATTTCGCCGCGACCAAGACCCTGGCGCTCGTCCATTTCGTCTATTATGCGGTCCGCGCCGGCGCCGCCCACCGCTATTCGAAATTCTTCCATTCCGGCGACCATGACGGGCTCGCCCGCTTCGTCGCCGATTCGGTCAAATGGACGTTCTGGCCGTCGCTGGCCTTTGCCCTCCTGCTCGTCGTCTTCGGCGAGCTGGTATTGTCGCTGTTCGGCGCCGGCTTTGCCGCCGGCTATCCGTCCCTCGTCATCCTCACCGCCGGCGTGGTCGCCCGTGCCGCCCTCGGGCCGGTGGAATCGCTGCTGACCATGGCCGGGCACCAGAACGCGGCGGCCGCCGTCTATGGCGGCACCTTCGCTGCCAATCTCATGCTTTGCCTGCTCCTGATCCCTGCCTATGGCGCGGAAGGCGCGGCCGCCGCCATGAGCCTGGCGCTGATCGGCGAGTCGCTGGCGCTTTATTCCGTCACCAGGCGCAAGCTCGGCCTCAACGTCTTCGTCTTTGCCCGGCCGAAGCCGGCCCCGGCGGCGGAGTAGGCAATGGATTGGGCTTGCGACAGGACGGCAATCGAGGCCCTTGCTCCCGGCCTGCAGGGTTTGGCCTGCGAGACCGTGCCGGTCGCGGCCGCCGCCGCCGATCTCGCCGTCTGGCGCGACCTTGCCGACCGGGCGGCGGACCCCAATCCGTTCTTCCGCCCCGAATTCCTTTTGCCGGCGATCGCAGCGCTTCTGCCGAAGCGCATCGCCATCCGCCGGGTGCGCGACGGCGCGGGGCGGCTCCTGGCGCTTGCCCCGGTCGTTCGCGGCTCCCTCGGTTTCGGCGTCTTCGGGGCGTCCTGGTCGGTCTGGGCCCACCCTTACGCGCCGCTCGGCACGCCGCTTGTCGACCGGGACGCGGTGGAGGCCGCCGTCGCGGCACTGCTTGTGCCCGGCTCCGGCGGCGCGCTTGCCTTCCCCGAACTCGGTCTCGACGGGCCCGTCGGCGCGGCGCTGCGGCGCCATGCGCCGGTGCTAGGCGTGGCGCCCGTTGCATTGAATGTCCACCGGCGCGCCCTGCTGGACAGCCCGCTGTCCGCCGAGGCCTATCGCCAGACGGTGCTGTCGCCCTGCCGCCGACGCAACGAGCGGCGGTTCCTGCGCCGGCTCGCCCGCCACGGCGCGGTGACCTTCACCACCGCCACGGAGCCCGATGCCGTGGCCGCGGCATTTGCGGAATTCCTAGAACTCGAAGCCTCGGGCTGGAAGGGCGACAAAGGGACCGCACTCGCCTGCGACCCGGGGATCACGGGTTTTGCGCAGGAAGCGGTCGCCGGGCTGGCGGAAAAAGGACGTGTGCGGATCGACGCCTACCGGATCGACGGAAATCCCGTCGGCATCGTGGTCTCGCTGGCCGACGGCGGCGACGTCTTCACCTGGAAGATGGCGCACGACATGGAATTTGCCGCCCAGTCGCCGGGCTTCCTGACCCTTCTCGGCCTGACCGAGGCCGTGCTGGATGACGTTTACGTCAACCGTATCGACTCCCTCGCCGATGCCGGCCACCCCATCGTCGACCACATCTGGCACGAGCGGCGCACCATCGGCACGCTGCTGGTCCCGGCCGGCGGCTCGCGCACGCGGTTCCGGCTGGCGGCGGCGGAGGCCGGCGCCTATCAGCGCTCGCGGGCGCTTGCGAAGGGGTTGGTCGGGACAGTCCGGCGGAGGCTGAACGGCAGATAGGGTCTTCGTGGTGCCTGGTTCCGGCGGCAGCCGCAGGGTTTCTGGATTGCCGCGTCGGCCTTACGGCCTCCTCGCAATGACTTTGAAAGCATTGAGAAATTCGTCATTGCGAGCGAAGCGATGCAATCCAGAGCAGCCTATCGGCTGCCCTCTTTCGCCGCCTCAGCCGCTTCCTTCTGTGCTTCTTCGCGAAATTTCCGCCGGATGACCTTGCCGGTGGTGGTCAGCGGCATTTCCGTCACGAAGGCGACCTCGCGCGGATATTCGTGGGCGGAGAGGCGGGTGCGGACGTGCTCGCGGATGGCGTCGGCAAGCTCCGCGCTCGGCGCCTCGCCGGGCGCCAGCACCACATAGGCCTTGACGATTTCCGTGCGTACCGGATCGGGCTTGCCGACGGCGGCGGCGAGCTTTACCGCCGGATGGCTGATCAGGCAGTCCTCGATCTCGCCTGGGCCGATGCGGTAGCCGGCGGAGGTGATGACGTCGTCGTCGCGGCCGACGAAATGGACGTAGCCGTCCTCGTCCATGATCCCCTGGTCGCCGGTCAGCATCCAGTCGCCGACGAATTTCTCTTCCGTCGCTTCGGCGTTGTTCCAGTAGGTGAGGAACATCACCGGGTCGGGCCGGGCAACGGCGATCTGGCCGAGCGTACCGCGCGGGGCGACCTCGCCGGTGGCGTTGATGACGGCGACGTCGTGGCCCGGTACCGGCTTGCCGATGGCGCCGATCCTTGTCACGCCGATGGCCGCGCAGGAGGAGAGCACCAGATTGCACTCGGTCTGGCCGTAGAACTCGTTGATCGTCAGGCCGAGGGTCTCGCGGCCCCATTCATAGACTTCCCGGCCGAGCGATTCGCCGCCCGAGCCGATGGTCCTGAGGTCGAGGTCGTAGCGGGAATTCGGGTCGTCGACGGCGCGCAGAAGTTTGAGGGCCGTCGGCGGGATGAAGGCGTTCCTGACCCGGTGCTCGGCCATCAGCCGGAACGCCTTTTCCGGGTCGAACCCCTCGAAGGCGTGGCACAGCACCGGCACGCCGAAATGCAGCGCCGGCAGCAGGACGTTGAGGAGCCCGCCGGCCCAGGCCCAGTCGGCCGGCGTCCAGAGGCGGTCGCCGGCGCGGGGCAGGAACTCATGCGGCATCTCCACGCCCGGCAGGTGGCCGAGGAGGACGCGGTGGCCGTGCAGCGCGCCCTTCGGCGGCCCGGTGGTGCCGGAGGTGTAGATCATCATCGCCGGATCGTCGGCGCCGGTATCGGCCACGTCGGCGATGTCGGCCGCCTTTTGCAGGAGGTCTGCAAGGCCGACGACGGGAATGCGCCCGGCCGTCGCGGGCCCGTCGACGGAGACGACGAGGGTCAGGTGTTCGAGATCGTCGGCGAGCGCGGCGATTTTCTCGACGCCGGCGGCATCGGTCACCAGCGCCTTGGCGCCGGAATCGCCGAGCCGGTAGCGGAGCGCATCGACGCCGAACAGGGCGGCGAGCGGCACGGCGATGCCGGCGCGCTTGTAGATGGCGAAATGGGCGATCGCCGTTTCCGGCATCTGCGGCAACAGGATGCCGACCCGGTCGCCGCGGCCGATGCCGTGGGCGGCGAGCGCGTTGGCGAGCCTGTTGGAGCTTTCAGCGAGATGCCGGAAGGAGACGTCGGTGACGGTGTCGTCGTGGGCGACGTGGATGATCGCCGTGCGGTCCGGGTCGCGCACGGCCCAGCGGTCGCAGGCATCGAGCGCGATGTTGTAGCGCTCCGGCACCTGCCAGCGGAACGCGGCCCTCAGGGCGTCATAGTCGGTGGCCTGCGGCAGCATGGGTTTCGCCTTTCCCGCGCCGCCGATCGCCTATTCCGCAGGCTCGGCGACGATGAGGCTCCAGAACACCCGGTATTTGTTGCCCGGTACGTAGGCCGTGGCAACACCCATTCTGGTTGCGGTGGGATGGCGCAGCACCGCGTCGTGCTGTTTCGAGGAGCGCCAGCCGGAAAAGGCCTCGGCGATGGTGCGGTAGCCGGCGGAGACGTTCTCGGCCGCCGCCTTGTGGGCGTAGCCGGCATCGTCGAGGCGCTTGTCGATCTTGCGGCCCGCCGTCAGCGCGACGCGGACATCGGCCTTTTCGGCCATTGCCTCGGCCTGCTCCCGGGCCAGCCGGTTCAGCACCGGATCGGCGGTGAGCGGCCTCAGGCCGCTGCGGGCGCGGTAGGAGTTGACGACCTCGTAGATGACGACGTCGTTGCCGAGGTCGACGCCGGGCCGGTCAAGCTCGCGGTACATGGGCGAGACGGTCTCCGGCCCCGTGCAGGCGCCAAGGCCGAGCGCGGCGGCAATGAGGATCGCCCCAAGGCGGCGCCCCGGCGCCGGAAAAAGCCGTTCAGGCATCTATGAAGTCCCTGTTCCTAGAGCGTATTCCCGGAAAGCGGAGACGGCTTTCCGGATAAGAATACGCGTCCAAAAAAAAGCTGGAGCGTTTCGGGCGATGCCTCCATCGCGTGAAACGCTCTAGTGTCCCGCCGGCCGTCTTAGCACGGACATGGTTAATCATCTCCATCCGCATCGTTCGGATCGATGTCGGCGTAGCTCGGCCGGTCGTCGCGCGGGGTGTCCGCCGTCTTCGGCTTGGCGCGCCCGGCCTTGCGCTTGTCCATCAGTTTTTCCAGCCGGTCCATATCGCGCAGGTTGATGTCGCGCTGCGGGAACGGAATTTCCACGCCGGCCTCGCCGAAGCGCCGGTAGATGTCGTAGCGCAGGTCGCTGGCCGTGCCGAGCAGGTAGCCGACGTCACTGACATAGCAGCGCAGCTCGAAATCCAGCGAGCTGTCGCCGAAATTCATGAAGAACACGCTCGGGGCCGGGTAGGCGAGAATCATCTTCTGCTCGCGGGCGCATTCCATCAGGATCTCGCGTACCTGGTCCGGGTCGCTGCCATAGGCGACGCCGACCGGAACGATGATGCGGCCGGTGACGTCGTTGTGCATCCAGTTCTTGACGACGCCGGAGATGAGGTCGGAATTCGGCACGATGACGGCGGCGCGGTCGAAGGTCTCGATCTCGGTGGCGCGCACATTGATGCGCTTGACGAAGCCCTGCTCGGAGCCGACGACGATCCAGTCGCCGACCTTGATCGGCCGTTCGGCCAAAAGGATCAGGCCGGAGACGAAGTTGTTGACGATGGACTGCAGGCCGAAGCCGATGCCGACGGAGAGCGCGCCGGCGACGATGGCGATGTTCTGCAGGTCGAGGCCGATATAGGAAAAGGCGATCATGCCGGCGACGATGACGCCGACATAGCCGACCGCGGTCTTGATCGAGGTCTTCAGGCCGATGTCGAGGCTGGTGCTCGGCAACAGGCGGTTCTCCATCCAGCTCTGGATCGAGCGGGTGAAGGCGTAGCCGGTCAGGAAGATGCCGAGCGCGATCAGGACGGCGGACAGCGAGAACGTCACGTCGCCGACCTGGATGCCGAAGAAGACGGCCTCCAGCGACCCGAGGAGCTTGGTCGACTGGACGCCCCAGGGCGTCAGGATGAGGACGGCGGCAAGGCCCATCAGGATGATCCGGAAGAGACCGGACAGGACGACGCCGACCTGCTCGCTGCGGGCCTGGGAGACGAGATTGTCGCCGGCCTCGATGCGGGCCGCCGCCGCGTTCCTGAGCCCCGTCGTCAGGGTTTCGTCGACGAAGATCAAGAGCAGGTGCAGGAGCGACAGGACGGTGACCGTCCAGATGATCTGGATGGCGACGAACCAGCCGAAGGCGATGAAGCCGAGCATGGTGCCGAAAAGGCCGGCGATCGAGGCCAGCGTGACCAGCGGGATGAACCAGGACCAGAACCGCCCGGCGCTCGCCTGGTCGTCGGCGCCGGAGGCAATGCGCCCGCGCGCAACGATTCTGACGCTGGACAGGATCAGGAGGTGGTAGACGACGGCGAAGCTGCCATGGACGAGCAGCGTCAGCGAGATCGGCGCGAAGAGATTGCGGGCGATGCCGTCGAGCAGCACGTTGGCCGCCAGCATCACGGCAATGGAGAAGATCAGGATGATCAGCCGGTCGACCGCGCCGTCGGTCAGCGGCACCATGCGCCAGTTCGGCCGGCCCGGCGCCAGGATGGCGCGGGTCAGGCCATGGGTGGCGGACAGGGTCAGGACGGTGAAGATGATCGTCCAGGAGAAGTTGTCGATGCGGTCGGGCGAGGCGCCGATCGCCTCGATGATGCCGAAAAAGGCGCCGACGCCGATGAGCGGCAGCATCATGTTGACCAGCATGACGACGAGGGCCGCCCAGACCTTTTTCAGGAGCGGCGGCTCCTCGGTCATCGCCATGCGTTTCGACTTGCGCAGCAGCAGCCGGTGAAAAACGGCGACCACCGTCAGGATCAAGCCGCCCATGGCGATCAGAACGATGCCGGCGACCTCGCCGATCTGTGCTTTCAGCAGGCCCCACCAGTCGACCGCCAGGAGAGCGAGGCTGCCGAGGGCGGCGGGCAAGTCGTTGAGGGCATTGAGCCAGAGCGTCGGGTCGGCAATGCTGCGTTCGCGCTCGAACAGACGGCGGGCAAACAGGGTCCGCTTGCGGTCGTTGACGGCGGCGACCAGTTCCTCGGCGCGCAGGGTCGCCACGCCGATCTGCTTGACGAGGCCTTCGAGCTGGGCGCGTTCCTTCTCCAGCTCGGTGCGGTTCTCCTTCACCTCCCGGGATTCGACCGTCTCGTCTTCGGCCGGGGCAAGCTGCTGGATGCGGGCATTGAGCGCATCGACCGCCGGACTGATCGACTTCTGCGTCTGCAGGGTGTCGAGCCGGAGCACCTCCAGATTGCCCTGCAACTCGTTGAGGTCCCGGTTGGTCAGGCCCTCGCGCTGCAGCGCGGCCGTCATCTGGTTGAGGTTGCGTTCCCAGGCTTCCAGTTTCTTGCGCAGTTCGGCCATGGGAATGGCAAGGGGCGTGGTGGTGCGAAGCTCGGCGTCGACCTCGCCGCCGGCCGGGGCGGCTTCGGGCGCACTTGCCGGCGCGGTCTCCGGCTGGGGCGCGTCGGTGCCCTGGGTGCCGGCGGAGGGGGCCGGCGCGGCAGGGGCGGCGGTGTCTGCGTCCGCCGGCCGGGGGGGTTCGCTGCCGCCGTTCCGGTCTTGGCGGCGATCGATCGGCATGTCGAGCGGGCGCGCCGTCGGCTGCACCACGGCGTCGGCCGGAGGAGGCGTGTCGGGGACGGCCTTGTCCGGCGCCGATTGATCCGGCGCTTGCGATGCGGCGGGGGCGGCTTCTGTCTGCACCGGAACGGTTGCGCTATCGCCGGATTGCTGGGCCCCGACGGGCGCTCCCGCAAGGGCAAGGCCCGCGGCCAGGGCGGCGGCCAGCGCGATCGCGCTGGCGGCGCGGCCGCGGCCGGCCGGCATTGCGGTTTCGGTGGCGTCGGTCCCCGGATGTGTCACGCGTTCTCCCGCGGGTCGTCATGGCGCAAGGCGCCGCCCCGCGGCACGGCGGGAGGGCGAGCACATCTTCTATCGGCGTTCGGGGAAAGAGGGAAGGGAAACCGGCGCCCGGCACACGTGGGCCGGCATGCGCCGGGGCCGGACGGAAGCG
>NZ_NPEV01000065.1 GCF_003258835.1 Rhodobium orientis
GGCCCCATCCGGGGCCGCCGCCTTTTCCGGGAACCCTTTCGATGCCGCAGACCCTGATTTCCCCGCCGGTCGACGAGCCGGTGAGCCTTGCGGAGGTGAAGGACCATCTCCGTCTCGACGACGACACCGATGACGCGTTGGTCGAAAGCCTGATCGCGGCGGCCAGGGCCCATGTGGAGCGGGTGACGAACCGCCGGCTGATGACTCAGGAGTGGCGCCTGCAATTCGACGCGGTCCGCGACGACGGCCGGCTCGACCTTGCCGTCTCGCCGGTCCTCAGCGTCGACGCGGTCCGGGTCTACGACCGCAACGGCACGCCCTCCGTCATCGACGAAGCGGCCTATGAGGCCGACATCGTCTCGGTGCCGGCCCGCATCGCCTTTGCCGAGGGCGCGCCGCGCCCCGGCCGCCGCCTCGGCGGCATCGAGGTCGACGTCACCGCCGGCTATGGCGCTGCGGCCGCGGACGTCCCGGCGCCGCTCCGCCATGCTGTGAAGATGCTCGTCGCCCACTGGTACGAGCAGCGCCAGGCGTCGACCGACGATGCGGCCATGGTGATGGTGCCGCTCGGTTTTTCCGCGCTCGTCGCGCCCTACCGGGTGCGCCTGATATGACCCGGCCCCCGACCATCGGCGAACTACACCACCGGTTGACGCTGGAGCGGCCGGAGCGCACGCCCGACGACGCCGGCGGCGCGACGGTCTCCTGGGTGACGGTTGCCGACGTCTGGGCCGCGATCGCCCCGGCAAGCGCCACCGAGACGGACATCGCCGGCCGCCTCGACGGCATCGTCACCCACCGCGTCACTTTGCGCCGCCGGGCGGACCTTGTCGGCGGCATGCGCTTCGTTGCCGGCACGCGGGTCTTGAAGATTCTCGTTGCCCACGACCCGGACGCGCGCGGCCGCTGGACCGAGTGCCTCGCCGAGGAGGAGCACCGATGACCCATGCCGCCTTCGCCCTCCAGAAGGCCGTCTACGCGCTGCTTTCCGGAGACGCGGACCTGACGTCACTGACCGGCGGGCCGCGCGTCCATGACGGCCCGCCGCGCGATGCGCCGGTGCCGTTCGTGGCGCTCGATCCGGTCGTCACCCGCAACGCCGATGGCGACATCGCGCCGATCGAGGAGCACAGCCTGACGCTCGCCGTCCTCTCGCGCGCCGGCGGCAAGAGGGAGGTCTATGCGATCACGGAACGCATCGTCGCGCTCCTCCATGACGCGGACCTTGCGCTCGACGGCCACCGGCTCGTCGGGTTGCGCGCGGAGCGCCAGGAGGTCCGTCAACTCGCCGACAAAAAGAGCTTCCGCGGCGACCTGCGCTTTCGCGCCGTCACCGAACCGCTCGTCTGATTTCGCTTCCCATAGGAGACAATCATGGGTGCTCAAAAGGGCAAGGACCTTCTGTTGAAGGTCGACACCACGGGCGGCGGATCCTTTTCCACCGTCGTCGGGCTCCGCACACGGACCATCGCCTTCAATGCGGCGACGGTGGAGATCACCGATTCCGAATCGGCCGGCCGCTGGCGCGAGCTGCTGGCCGGCGCGGGCGTGCGCCGGGCCTCCATCACCGGCACCGGCATCTTCAAGGACGCAGCGTCCGACGCGGCTGTGCGGGACATCTTCTTTGCCGGCGACATCCGCGACTGGCAGGTGATCGTGCCGGACTTCGGCACCATCGAGGCGCCGTTCCAGGTCACGGCGCTCGAATATGCCGGCGAGCACGCCGGCGAGGTGACCTATTCGATGGCGCTGGAATCCGCCGGCGCACTCAGTTTCTCCGCAGCGTGAGGGGAGGACAGAAAAATGGTCAACCGCCACCGCGGCGAGATCGAGGCCGTGCTCGACGGCCGCCCGCGCGTCCTGTGTCTGACGCTCGGGGCCCTCGCCGAACTGGAAGCGGCCTTCGCCGTCGATGACCTCGCCGGCCTCGCGGAACGCTTCGCCACCGGCCGGCTCTCGGCCACGGACCTGACGAAGGTCATCGGTGCGGGCCTCAGGGGCGCCGGCGAGACGGTCAGCGATGCGGATGTTGCGAAGATGACCGCGGACGGCAGCGCCACCGGCTTTGCCCGCATCGCCGCCGACTTGTTAAAGGCCACCTTCGGCACCCGCGAGGTGCGAGAAGGCGAGGGGGCATCTGAAGGATCGCCCGGAAAAAACCCTCCGCCGCCGCGGCCGTAACGCCTTCGGTCGCGGCGTTTCCCTGGGGGCCAGCGATGCGCGCCGGCCTCGGCCGCCTGCATCTCGCGCCCGACGCCTTCTGGCGCCTGACATTGCCGGAGCTTGCCGCCGCGCTGGAAGGCGCCTTCGGGATCGCGCCGGAGCCGCCGGGCCGCGCCCGGCTGGAACGGCTGATGACGCTTTTCCCCGATACGCCCCAAGAAACGCCCACCCCATAGGACGAATAACCATGGCCGGTCTCGACGACGACAAAGACCTGGACGACATTCGCGCCACAGCCGACGACCTCGCCCGCACCTTCCGCGAGTTGAAGACCCTGTCTGGCGGCTTTTCCTCCGCGCTCTCGTCCGGCCTCAAGGCCGCGGTGGTGGAGGGCAAAAAGCTCGACACGGTGATGCGCGAGGTCGCGGTCGCCATTTCCGGCAAGTTGCTCGACCAGGCGCTGAAGCCGCTGACCGCCACGCTGGCGACGGGCCTTGCCTCCGGCGTTGCCGGCGTCCTTGGCCCCGGCGCCGGCAAGGTCACGCCCTTTGCCCGCGGCGGCGTCGTCGCCGCGCCCACCTACTTTCCGATGGGGGCAGGCGGCACCGGCCTTGCCGGCGAGGCGGGCGCGGAAGCGATCCTGCCGCTCGCCCGCTCCCCCGACGGCCGTCTCGGCGTGCGCACGGGGGCCGGCGGCGGCGTCAACGTCACCTTCAACGTGACGACGCCGGACGTCGACGGCTTCAGGCGGTCCAAGGGGCAGATGGCGACAATGCTAGCCCGCGCCGTCGGACGGGGACGGCGCGGGCTCTGACACCAGGGCCGACGAGGAGGGGCTCGGGACCTGATGTTTCTGTGCCGCGGCAGCCAGTGCCGCTTTTTTACCCGGTCGGCACATCTGCCCATACCGGGTGCATTGCAACGTCAGAATGCGCCCTCCGGTGGCCTGTTTCTTTGCGTTACATCAAAAATGACGAGGTTTTTGGATGTCCGATCCGGCCTTCCACGAGGTCCGTTTTCCGACCGATCTCGCCTTCAATTCCACCGGCGGCCCGGAGCGCCAGACTGAGGTCGTGCGCCTCGGCTCCGGCCGCGAGGAGCGCAACACGCGCTGGGCCGAATCGCGCCGCCGCTTCGATGCCGGCTACGGCATCCGCACCCTTAACGACCTGCACGAGGTGATCGTCTTCTTCGAGGAGCGGCGCGGCCGGCTGCATGGCTTCCGGTTCCGCGACCCGCTCGACTGGAAGTCCTGCGCGCCGACGGCAACGCCGGCCCCGACCGATTGCCGCATCGGCACCGGCGACGGCGATACGCGCGCCTTCCAGCTCGTCAAGGTCTACGGCTCGTCGAGCACCAAATACACCCGCAGCATCGCCAAGCCGGTGGCCGGCACGGTGCGCGTCGCGGTCGACGGCGCAGAGAAGGACGAGGGCGCCGATTTCGCCCTCGATGCGGCGACCGGCATCGTCACCTTCTCCTCTGCCGAAACGCCGGCGGCCGATGCCGTCATCAGGGCCGGCTTCGAATTCGACGTGCCGGTGCGCTTCGACACCGACCGGCTTGAGATCAACCTCGCCGCCTTCGAGGCCGGCGAGCTGCCGAGTGTGCCGCTGGTGGAGATCCTGCCGTGAAGACCGTCCCGACCGACCTCATCGATCACCTGGCCGGCGGCGTCACCACGCTCTGCCACTGCTGGAAGGCGGAGCGGCGCGACGGCGTCACGGTCGGCTTCACCGACCACGACCGCGTTCTCGCTTTCGGCGGCGTCTCCTACGACCCTGCCGCGGGACTCGCCGCCAGCGAGGCGACGGCCGGACCGGGTCTTGCCGTTGCCGGCGGCGAGGTTGAGGGCGCATTGGCGCTGGACGGTCTCGACGCGGCCGACCTCGGTGCCGGCCTCTGGGACGATGCGCGGGTGGAAATCTGGCTGGTCAACTGGGACGCCGTCGGCCAACGACTGCACGTGGCGACCGGCCATATCGGCGAGGTGGAGACGGCCGACGGCGCGTTCCGGGCCGAGCTGCGGAGCCTGGCGTCCAGGCTCGACCAGCCGCGCGGGCGCATATTCGCCAGCCACTGCGACGCCGACCTCGGCGACGAGCGCTGCGGCGTCAATCTCGGCAATGCGGCCTACAAGGCGACCGGCACGGTGACCGAGACCGACGGTCGCCGCACGATCACCGCAAGCGGCCTTGCCGGCTTCGACGACGCCTGGTTCTCCCGCGGAACGCTGACCTGGACCTCCGGCGCCAACAAGTCGTTTTCCGCCGAGGTCAAGCGCCACACGGTCGGCTCCGGACACCTCCTGACCCTGTGGCAGGCGGCCGGACGTGCGATCGGGGAGGGCGACACCTTCACCGTCCGGGCCGGCTGCGACAAGCGCTTCGCCACCTGCCAGGAGAAATTCGGCAATGCCGAGGCGTTTCGCGGTTTCCCGCACATGCCCGGCAACGACTTCGCGCTCTCCTATCCCTCGCCGGAGGGCGAGAACGAGGGCAGGAGGCGCGACAAGGCATGACCACGTCCACCGCCACCCGCGCGGCGATTGTCGCGGAAGCCCGCAGCTGGATCGGCACGCCCTATCGCCACCAGGCGTCCAGAAAGGGCGTCGGCTGCGACTGCCTGGGCCTCGTCCGCGGCATCTGGCGCGCGCTTTACGGCGCCGAGCCGGAACAGGTCCCGGCCTACACCGCCGACTGGGCCGAGGCCGGCGGCGCCGATACCCTGCTTGCCGCCGCCGAACGCCACCTCGTTGCCGTCGACGTTGCGGACGCCCGTGCCGGCGACGTCGTGCTGTTTCGCTGGCGCCCGCACCTGCCGGCAAAGCACGCCGCGATCCTCGTTGCCCCCGGCCGCATCGTCCATGCCCATGAGGGCCGCTCGGTCGCCGAGGCCGCGCTCGCCCCATCCTGGGCGCGGCGGCTCGCCCATGCCTTTTCCTTTCCCGATCTGACCGACTGAGAGAGACCGACTGATGGCGACCCTCGTCCTGCAGGTGGCCGGCCAGGCCGTCGGCGGAGCCCTGTTCGGCGGCTTCGGCGGCATCCTCGGCGGTGCCGTCGGCGCGCTCGCCGGCAACGTCATCGACCGCAGCCTGCTGGCGCCCGACATCGAAAAGACCGTCGGCACGCCGCTCTCCGATCTTTCCGTTCAATCGTCGACCGAAGGCCGGCCGATTCCCAAGGTCTATGGCCGCGCCCGCATCGCCGGCCAGGTGATCTGGGCGACCGACTACGAGGAGGTCGTCGAGGTCGAGGAAAGCGGCGGCGGCGGCAAGGGCGGTGGCGGCACCACGACCACCACCACCTATTCCTATTATGCCAATTTCGCCGTTGCCCTGTGCGAAGGGCCGGTCACGCGCATCGGCCGCATCTGGGCCGACGGCAAGCCGCTCGACCAGTCGCTCTACGATTTCCGCATCCACACGGGAAAGTCGGGTGCCGATCCCGATCCGTTGATCGAAGAGGTCGAAGGGACGGGTTCTGTGCCCGGCTATCGCGGCACCGCCTATGTGGTGTTCGAGCGGATGCCGCTGGAGGCCTTCGGCAACCGCCTGCCGCAGCTTACCTTCGAGGTCGTCCACGTCATCGACCGGCTGGAAAAGATGGTGAAGGCGGTGACCGTCATCCCGTCCTCCACCGAATTCGGCTACTACGACCGGCTGGTGACGCGGCGCGGCGCCGGCGGCGAGACGATCAGCGACAACCGCCACACCGGCCTTGCCGAGACCGACTGGCTGGCCTCGATCGACGAGCTGGAAGAGCTCTGCCCGAACCTTGAGAGCGTCGCTCTCGTCGTCGCCTGGTTCGGCGACGACCTGCGCTGCGGCGCGTGCGACCTGAAGCCGGGCGTCGAAGACCGCAATCGCAAGATGAAAGGCGCCACCTGGGGCGTCGCAACCCTCAGCCGCGCCAACGCCCATCTGGTCTCGCGCATCAACGGCCGACCGGCCTATGGCGGCACGCCGTCGGACGAGACCGTGGAGGCGGCGATCCGGGATTTGAGGAGCCGCGGGCTCCGGGTCGTCTTTTATCCGTTCATCCTGATGGACGTTGCCGCCGACAGCGGCCTGCCGGACCCCTATGGCCGCAGCGAGCAGCCGCCCTATCCCTGGCGCGGCCGCATCACCTGCCATCCGGCACCGGGGACAAGCGGCTCGCCGGACAAGACCTTTGCCGCGCGCACCCAGGTGGAGAATTTCGTCGGCACCTGCAGCCGCAACGACTTTGCGATCGCCGGCGGCGAGGTCGCCTATTCCGGGCCGAACGAGTGGAGCTATCGGCGGATGATCCTCCACTACGCGCATCTGTGCGAAAAGGCCGGCGGCGTCGACGCCTTCCTGATCGGCGCGGAAATGCGCGGCATGACCCAGGTCCGCTCCGGCGCGGCGATCTTTCCCTTCGTCGAGGGACTGGTGGACCTGGCCGAAGACGCCCGCGTCGTGCTGCGCGCCTCCACCAAGATCACCTACGGCGCCGACTGGTCGGAATATTTCGGCTACCAGCCGACCGACGGCAGCGGCGACGTCTATTTCCACCTCGACCCGCTCTGGGCCAACGGCGCCATCGACGTGGTCGGCATCGACAACTACATGCCGCTCGCCGACTGGCGCGACGGCGACCACGACGATACGGAAGACGCCTGTTCGATCTACGACCTCGCCTATCTGCGCGCCAACGTCGCCGGCGGCGAGGGCTTCGACTGGTATTACGCCTCGGCCTCGGACCGCAACAAGCAGGTCCGCACGCCGATCACCGACGGCGCCCACGGCAAGCCCTGGGTGTTCCGCTACAAGGACCTGGTCTCCTGGTGGTCGCACCGCCATTACGACCGGCCGGGCGGGACCCAGTCCGCCTCGCACACGGCCTGGGTGCCGGAATCCAAGCCGATCTGGTTCACCGAGCTCGGCTGCCCGGCGATCGACCGCGGCGCCAACCAGCCGAACGTCTTCTACGACCCGAAATCCTCGGAGTCCTTCTTTCCCTATTTCTCCAGCGGCCGGCGCGACGACTTCATGCAACGCCGTTTCCTGGAAGCGACGATGTCCTACTGGGAGCCGTCCGACCCGGACCATGTCGGCGGCTCCAATCCGCTGTCGTCCGTCTATGGCGGGCGCATGCTCAACCCGGACAACATCCACTTCTGGACCTGGGACGCGCGGCCCTATCCGGCCTTTCCCGCGCTCACCGACGTCTGGTCCGACGGCGACAACTGGCATCTCGGCCACTGGCTGACCGGCCGCCTCGGCGGCGTCACACTGGCCGCCCTCATCGAGGCGGTGCTGGGCGACCACGAGGTCGACGATTTCGAGATTGCCGGCGTCGCCGGCGTCCTCGACGGCTATGTCGTCGACGGCCCCAAGAGCGCCCGCGACATCCTGGAGCCGCTCGCCGCGACCTTCCACTTCTCCGCCGTCGACACCGGCCGGGCGCTGCGCTTTGCCGACTATCTGTGCCAGAGCCGGATCGAGATCGACGCCGACGATCTTGCCGTCGACGCCGACGACGATCCGCGCATGACCGTCACGAGAGGCCAGGAGACCGAACTGCCGAACGAGGTGCGGATCGGCTTTTTCGACGGCCTTCGCGATTTCGAGAGCGGCGCGGCCTCCGCACGGCGCACCGCAGGCGGCAGCGCGCGCCTGGAAAGCCTGAGCGTGCCGGCGATCGCCCCGCCCTCCTTCATGCAGGAGACGGCCGAGATGCTGTTGCACGACGCCTGGGCCGGCCGCGAGCGCTTCGAATTCGCGCTGCGCCGCGACCGCGTCGCCATCGAGCCGGGCGATCTCGTCACGCTCATGGACGGTGAGGGGGGCCGGCCGCTCCTCGTCACCGAGGTGGTCGATGCGGGGCTGAGGCGCATCTCCGCCAGGGCCATCGACCCGGACGTGTTCCGGCCGGCGCCGGCGCCGGCGGCCATCGGCAGACAGGCGCGCCCGACCGTCTTCGGCGCACCCGATGTGGTGATGCTGGACGTGCCTGTGATCGATCCGGACGAGCCGCACCACCGTCCGCGCATCGCCGTCAGCGCAAGGCCCTGGCCGGGAACGGTCGCGGTCTGGCGGTCGACGACGGGCGCGAGTTACAGCCGGGTCGCGATGCTCTCCTATCGCGCGATCATCGGCAGTCTCGAGGCGCCCTTGTCGCCCGGCCCGCTTGCCCGCTGGGACACCGCCAACGCGCTCACCGTGGCGCTGGTCCGCGGCAGCCTCTCCTCCCGCGAGGATCGCTCCGTCCTTGCCGGCGCCAATGCGGTCGCCGTGCGCGCGGCCAACGGCGCATGGGAGGTGCTGCAGTTCGCGGCCGCCGACCTCGTCGCCGAAAACACCTACACGCTGACCCGGCTCCTGCGCGGCCAGCTCGGCACCGAGGACGCCATGGCGGCCGGCGCTGCGGCCGGTGCCGATTTCGTCGTCCTCGACGCGGCCGTGGAACAGATTCCGATCCGCGGCGACGAGATCGGCCTGGAGCGCATCTACCGCATCGGCCCGTCGCGGCGCACTGTCGCCGATGCCGCCATGGCGGAAGTCACCTTCGCCGCCGGCGGTCGCGGCCTCAGGCCGTTCAGCCCGACCCACCTCAGCGGCCGGCGCATCGCGGCGAGCGGCGACATCGCCTTTTCCTGGGTCCGGCGGACCCGCATCGACGGCGACGGCTGGAGCGGTCTGGACGTGCCCCTCGGCGAGGAGCGCGAGCGCTATCTGGTCGAGGTCCTGTCGGGCGGCACGCCGGCCCGGTCCTTCGAGGTGAGCGAGCCGGCCGTCACCTATGCCGCCGCCGACCAGGCCGCCGACTTCGGCGCGCTTCAAGACAGCTATCACCTGAGGGTCACCCAGCTCGGCGCCCGTGTCGCCGGCATTGCGCGCGAGGCGATCGTCCATGTCTGACACCCCCCACCTGAAGCTCCCCCTCATCGAGGCGTCCCAGGCGCAAAAGCACGTCACCCACAACGAGGCCCTGATGCGCCTCGATGCGGTCTGCCAGCTTGCCGTCAAGGACCGCACCCGCACCGCGCCGCCGGGCGGGCCGCACGAGGGCGATCGCCACATCGTCGCCGTCGGCGCGACCGGCGCCTGGGCCGGCCGCGACAACCGCATCGCCCACCGGCTCGACGGCATCTGGACGTTCCTGGAGCCGGAGCCCGGCTGGTTCTGCTGGGATGCGGACCCAGGCAGCTTCGTCGCGTGGACCGGCAGCGACTGGGTCGCCATTGAGACCGGCGCCTCGCTGACCGCCGAATATGAGCGGCTCGGCGTCAACACCACGCCGGACGCCACCAACAGGCTGGCGGTGAAGTCGAACGCCGTCCTGTTCGCGCCCGTGGAGGTGGCCGACGGCGGCAATGGCGACGTCCGCTTCGTCGTCACCAAGGAGGCATCGGCGAATACCGCCTCGCTGCTGTTCCAGGACGCCTGGTCGGGGCGGGCCGAGATCGGCCTTGCCGGCGACGATGCGCTGCGCGCCAAGGTCAGCGCCGACGGCAGTGCCTGGTCCGACGTTTTCGTTGCTGATCCGGCGACCGGTGCCCTGGGGTTGCCGAACGGCGCGATGCTGGCCGCGCTCAATGGCGGCCCCCTGGCCGGCCTGCGCAATCTCCTGATCAACGGCGATTTCGCGGTCAACCAGCGCGGTTTTGCCGGCGGTGCGCTCGCCGCCGGCAGCTACGGCCACGACCGCTGGAAGGCGGGCGCCGGCGGCGCCGACTACAGCGTTGCTGCGGGCGTCGTCACGCTTGCCTCCGGATCGCTCGTCCAGGTCATCGAGGATCCCGGCCTCGCCGGCGAGACGGTGACCGTTTCGGTGGACGACCCGAGCGCCGACATCACGGTCGATGTCGCGGGAACGGGCGCGACGATCTTTGCCGGTAGCGGACGGCGCGGCGCCACGGTGACGCTCGATGCCGGCGCCACCGGCGAGGTCACCCTGTCGCTTTCCGCGTCGGGCGCGTCATTCCGCCGCGTGCAGTTGGAAACCGGCGCTCTGGCGACGCCGTTCGAGCGCCGCCCGGTCGGTCTGGAGCAGATGCTGTGCGCCCGCTACTATACCACAAGCGTGCCCTTCGCCTCATCCGGATACGCCAGCTCCGCCGGCCAGACATCGCCGTCCTGGACCACGGCACCGCCGACAACCGCCCTTCGCGCCGCGCCTGCCGTGACGGTCCATGTCTTTGCCAGCGCCAACCTCGATGTCGGTTCGGCCGACGTTCTGGCGACCGATCTGCTGGGGGCGACGTTACAGGCGCCATCGAGCGGGACCGGGCGAATTTATTGGCGCGGCATGGTCGACTATGACGCCGAATTCTGAAAATCCATGACCTGGTACTGGTGCGATCGTCACTTTGCCCGGTTGAACGCGGGTGCCATATCGGCATTCATGAACCATTCACCCGCCACCCCTTAGAGGTTGGCCCATCATGACGAGATGGATGCGCACAGCCCTGGTATCGATGTTGCTGGCAGTGATGCTGGCGGCCCTCCCGGCTGCCGCCGACGCCAAATGTCTGACCAACAAGGAAGCACGCCAGGTCATCGCGCGCGGCGATGCCGTGCGCCTGTCGAGCGTGCGCCAGAAGGTGCGGGGCGAGATCGTCAAGGCGCGGCTGTGCCAGAGCGGCCGGCGCTATTTCTATCGCGTTACCGTGCTGTCGAAAAAAGGCAAGGTGCGGGTGCAGCGGATCGGCGCGTCGCCCTAGCAGCCTTTAGTAACGCCCTCAAAAGGAGATCGATCGTGCGTATTCTGGTGGTCGAGGACGACCCCGATCTCAATCGCCAGCTTGTCGAGGCCCTGAAGGACGCCGGCTATGCGGTCGATACCGCCAGCGACGGCGAGGAGGGCCACTTCCTCGGCGATACCGAGCCTTACGACGCCGTGGTGCTCGACATCGGCCTGCCGAAGATGGACGGCATTTCGGTGCTGGAGGAGTGGCGCCGCGAAGGTCGCACCATGCCGGTGCTGATCCTGACCGCCCGCGACCGCTGGAGCGACAAGGTGGCCGGCATCGACGCCGGCGCCGACGACTACGTCGCCAAGCCGTTCCATATGGAGGAGGTGCTGGCCCGCCTGCGCGCCCTCGTGCGCCGCGCCGCCGGCCACGCCTCGGCCGAGATCGAATGCGGCACCCTCAGGCTCGACACCCGCGCCGGCCGCGTCACCGTCGACGGCAACCCGGTCAAGCTCACCTCCCACGAATACCGGCTGCTCGCCTATCTGATGCACCATATGGGCCGGGTCGTCTCGCGCACCGAACTGGTGGAACACCTCTACGACCAGGACTTCGACCGCGATTCCAACACCATCGAGGTGTTCGTCGGGCGCCTCAGGCGCAAGCTCGCGGTCGACGTCATCGAGACCGTGCGCGGGCTCGGCTACCGGATTTCGGCACCGGCGAATGACGCCTAGGTCGCTCTCCTCAAGGCTGTTCATCGGCGCGGCCGTGTGGAGTGCGGTGGCGCTGATCTTCGCTGGCTTCATCCTGTCCGCCGTCTATCAGAACTCCGTCGAGCGCTCCTTCGACGAGCGGCTGAACGTCTATCTGAAGCTTCTGGTCGGGGAGATGGTCAGCGCCGAATCGCTGCCCCCGCTCGAGACCGAGGGCGAAACGCCGGCCGAGACCCAGGACAAGACCCAGGACGAGGCGCCGGCCGCGGCACGGTCCGAAACCGAGGCCGGGACGCACGCCGGGACCGGGCCGGACAGCGCATCGCAATCGGAATCCGAGCCGGACGCCGACGACGACACCGCCACCATCGGCCCGCCCGATCCCGGCAGCCTCGGCGAGCCGCGCTTCGAGCTGCCCCTGTCGGGCTGGTACTGGCAGGTCGGCTCCGACAACGCCACCGGACTTGTCATGACCTCCGGCTCGCTGCTCGGCGATGCGCTGGCCCTGCCGAGCCGGTTCGGCGCCGAGGCCGACGAGACCCGCACCTGGCGCGGCTATGTTCCCGGCCCCAACGACGAGGAACTGCGCGTCATCGAGCGCGAGATCAGCTTCCCCGAACGCGGCACCTTCCGCATCGCCGTTGCCGGCAATGCCGACGAGGTCCGGGCCGACATCGCCTCCTTCCGCTCCACCGTTGCCATGACCCTGGCGGTGATGGGCTTCGGCATCATCGTCGCCGTCATCTTCCAGGTCCAGGTTGGCCTCAGGCCGCTGCAGCGCATGAGCAACGCGCTCTACGCCATCCGCACCGGCGCCGCCGACCGCCTGCACGGCGACTTCCCCGCAGAGATCGAGCCGTTGGCCGAAGAGCTCAACGCCCTCATCGATTCCAACCGCGAGGTCGTGGAGCGCGCCCGCACCCATGTCGGCAATCTCGCCCATGCCCTGAAGACGCCGCTCAGCGTCGTCGTCAACGAGGCGCGCAGGGAGGACACGCCGTTCGCCCGCAAGGTCCGCGAGCAGGCAGAGCAGATGGGCGTGCAGATCACCCGCCACCTGGAACGCGCGCGCATTGCCGCCCAGCGCCGGGTCATCGGCGCCGTCACCGACGTCGGCCCGGTCACCGAGCGCCTGTTGCGCGCCATGCGCCGCATCCACGAGGAAAAGACCGTCACGCTGAAGGTCGACGCCGCCAAGCCCCCGGCGTTCCGCGGCGAGCAGCAGGATTTCGAGGAAATGCTCGGCAACCTCGTCGACAATGCCTGCAAATGGGCGGCGTCCGAGGTGACGGTGACGATCACCGCCGCCGCGCGCCGGCCGGGGGTCGACCGCGACATGATGCTGATCCACGTCGACGACGACGGCCCGGGGCTGACGCCGTCCGAGCGCGAGGAAGCGATCAAGCGCGGCCGCAGGCTCGACGAGACCGTCCCGGGGTCCGGCCTCGGCCTGTCCATCGTCACCGAACTGGTGCGCCTCTACGGCGGCGATATCCACCTCGACGCGGCGCCGGCCGGCGGGCTGCGCGCAACACTTTCACTGCCGGCGCTTTGACATTGGCGCCGGGCGGCCCCATCTAGCGTGTCTGGGCGCAATTCAGCCATCATTTTGTGGCATGCGCTTCACTGTCGGTAACGTGCTACCATTGGTCGCGAAAGCGTGCGGCGGCGGAGCCGGCCGGCCCGTCCCTGGCAACGATTTCCCTGGCAAAGATGTCCCGGGCGACGAGACTGTGGATTGACGACGATGCGGATCGGAGCACTCATTGTGGGCGCCGCCCTGGCCGGCCTTGTCGGCGGGTGCGACACGCTCGGCCTTTCGAGCAGCTCCGGGGACGACGTCTCGCTGAAGAGCCGTTACGGCAGCGGCGAGCCGATCCCGAAAAGCAAGGCCGGCGCCGCCATCGAGGCACTGATCGGCCAGGAAATCAGTCCCGAGCTCGACGACGAGGACCGCCAGGCGATTTACGAGGCGCAGTTCCGCGCGCTGGAGTTCAACCGCTCCGGCTCGCCGGTCGCCTGGAAGAACCCGTCTTCCGGAAACCGGGGCGAGGTTATCCCCGGACCGACCTACACCATCAACAACTCCCGCTGCCGCGACTATTCCCACACGATTTTCGTCGACGACGCTCCCAAGGTCTTCCGCGGCACCGCCTGCCGCCAGCCGAACGAGACCTGGCGCTCGGTCTCCTGACCCTCTCCCATTCGGTTCCCGATGCCGCGTCCGGACGGGCCTGCGGCCCGTTTTCGCGGCCGATTTTCCCCCGCGATAAGCAAAATCTTAAGGGGTTTTCGGTCTTTTTAGACAATCGAGGATGTCGGAAAAGACAAAGGGGCTCGGGTCGGCACTCCATGGCCAATCAAGCGCTGATCGAAGAAAAGGTGAAGACATACCTGCTCAGCCTGTCGCCGCAGGCGCGCAAGATGTTCCTCGCCAAGCTGGAGACCGCGGGCGGCAACGGCCTTTCCGACGCACAGCGAAAACTGTTCCTTTCTGTCGCCAGATCGGTCGTGCGCGAACGCGCAACGGAGGCCGAGCGCGCCGACATGATCATGCGCGCTTTTTTCCGCCCGGTGGAGCCGTTCCTCTATGACGGCGAACTGCAGAAGCGCCAGCGCGGCCGCATCGCCCGCGCCTCCCTGGAGCGCATCTGGGGCTGGATCTCGCGCGACGTCGCCCCCGATCCGCTGGTCGCCGTGCTGAAGGGCGAGGGCACCGGCGACATCGACGACGACCAGATCGAGGAGCAGACGGCCCAGATCCGCGCCGAGACCCTCCGGGTCATGCGCTCCCACCTCAAGGACATCCAGCAGGTGCCGCGCGGCAAGCAGCGGCTCGCCGCGCAACTGGGCGGCGGCGACCAGATGGAGGATCTGGAAGACCTCATCGCGGTGCTCTCCCACGAACGCGAATTCGCCTCCTTCTTCAAGAAGATGCCGGCGCGTTTCACGGCTGCGGACTTCGCGCCGGACGGCTACACGCTGAAGGTCCTGAAGGCATTCCTCGGCTCGTTTCCCAAGGACCCGGCCTTTATCGCCGCCGCACTGCTCGACCGGCTGCCGTCCGCGGTCTTCCTGGTCGCCGTCACCAAGGGGCTCGCCCGGGCCGATTCGGTGAAAAAGATCGACGTTCCGCCCTATCGCGCCTTCATCGACGTGCTGCTGTCGGAGGTCGGGCGTCTGGTCATGGGCTTCACAGAAGCCCAGCAGGGCGGCAAGGACATCGACACCCTGACCGGGATGATCGACCGCTACCACGAACTCGTGCGTGCCCTCGACGTCGACATCCAGATCGAGGAATACGGCGAGTGGAGCGCGACGCTCGCCGCTGCCCGGCGCAAGATGTCGGACCGGGTCGGCATCGAGATCGAACCGGCGATCGCCCTCGTCCGGCGCATCCTGAGGGTGTCCGACGATGCCAGCGGTGTGCTCGACGTGCATATGGTCGCTGACGCCACCCGTGCCCTGCATATCCTGACCGCGGCCCGTCGCGCCGTCGACAGCCTTGCCCTCAACGACCTGCAGTCGCGGACCTGGCGCAACGTTCGCCAGTCCGTCGAGACCCTGTCCTACGGGCTGCTGGAGCGCGTCCGCGCCGGGGAGGCCGGCACCTGCGACCTGCCGATCAAGAAACTCGACGCGGCCATCGATTTCTCCCGCATCGTCTTCGACGAGGATTACGCCTACGGCCTGCAGCGCACCCGCAACAATGCCGTTGCCAACCTCGACAAGCGCGCGACGGGCACCTGATACCGCTTGCCCGGCGCGATTGCGCTGGCGCATTTTCCCCATGACAAAAATCTGATAGAGGCGGCGCTTGCTCATATGCGTCAGCCGGGATAGGCATCGCCTCGCCGGCCGGCTCAAGCGGGCGCCTCGCCGTGACACCTTGTCACGACGGCCCTGCGCCGAATGCGCGTTATGTCATAACGGCGCAATGGAATGCGAACAGGTTGCAAGTGATGGTTCTCTGGACACTGATTGCAGTCATGACGGTGGTCGCGGTGGTCGCCGTGATCGTGCCGCTGGTGCTGCAGTCGGGCAAAAAGCTGACGCCCGCCGCCGCCCACGACGTGGCGGTCTACAAGGACCAGCTCGACGAGGTGTCGAGGGACCTGGATAGCGGCCTCATCAATTCCGCCGAGGCCGAGGCGACGCGCGCCGAGATCGCCCGGCGCCTGTTGCGTGCCTCCGAAGCCGAAGAAAAGGCCCAGCCGCCGAAGCGCTCGCGGATGCCCTGGGCGGCCGCGGCCGCCGCCATCGTGCTGGTTCCCGTGATCAGCGTTGCGCTTTACCTCGCCGTCGGCTCGCCGGGCATTCCCGACCAGCCGCTGTCGGCGCGCGCGCCCGCCACCTCGCCCCATGGCGGCGATGTGGCACGGCTGCTGGAAGGAGCGGAGGCCTATCTGAAGGACAATCCGAGCGACGGCACCGCCTGGTCGCTGGTGGCGCCCGTCTATCTGCGCGTCAACCGGCCGAGCGACGCCGTGACCGCCTTCGGCAAGGCGATCGAGCTTCTGGGCTCCAACGCCAAGCTGCAGATAGGCCTCGGCGAATCCATCGTCGCTCGCGAGGGCGGCAAGGTGGTCGAGGACGCCAAGGCCGCGTTCCGGCGTGCCCTGGAACATGCGCCCGACGCCGTCGAGCCGCGGTTCTTTCTCGCCGTCGCCCTCAACCAGGAGGGCAGCTTCAAGGAAGCCGCCGCCGCCTGGGAAGAATTCCTGAAGACGACCGATCCGCGCGAGGCCTGGGTCCGCTTTGCCCGCTCGGAGCTGGAAAAGGCGCAGAAGGGGGCGGGGCTTCCCGTCAAGATGCCGGAGGTCGCCGCCGCGCCGCAAGCGCAGCCGCAACAGCCGGCAGCCGAGGCGCCCGCGGCACCCGGTCCGTCCGCCGACGACGTCGCCGCGGCCCGCGAGATGAATACCGAAGATCGCCAGTCGATGATCAACGACATGGTCGCGCGCCTTGCCGAGCGGCTCGAGACCGATGGCGGATCGGCCGACGAGTGGATCCGTCTGATGAACGCCTACATGGTGCTGGGCAAGAAGGACGAGGCCAGGCAGGCGGCGGCGAAGGCCATTGCCGCCCATGGCGGCGACGCCGCGGCCAGGGCCCGTATCGAACAGGCAGCCGGGGGGCTGGGGATACCGCTTTAGGTATTGATCTAGCGTAAGGGAGACAGGTGTCGCGATGACACGCAAACAACGTCGCTTGAGTTTGATCGGTATTGCCGGTGTCGTGGTCGCCTGCGCGGTCGGCCTCATCCTCTATGCCCTGACCGACCAGATCGTGTTCTTCCAGAGCCCGACCGACATCGCCGAGCATCCGGTGCCGCCGCAGCAGCGCATCCGCCTCGGCGGCCTCGTCAAGGAGGGCACGGTGGTGCGCGGTCAGGGCACGACGGTGACCTTTACGGTGACCGACACCGCCAATGACGTGCCGGTGACCTTCACCGGCATCCTGCCGGACCTCTTCCGCGAGGGGCAGGGCGTCGTCGTGGAAGGCATGCTGGCCGCCGGGGGCACCTTTGCCGCCGATACGGTGCTGGCCAAGCACGACGAGAACTACATGCCCAAGGAAGTCGCCGATTCCCTGAAGAAGCAGGGCGTCTGGCGAGACACGGAAACCAACTGACGGCGTCCGGCACGACCGGCATCGGCGCGGCAGGCAGAACGACCAAGGGGACAACGAGACGATGATCGCAGAACTCGGCCACTACGCCCTGGTGCTTGCCTTCGCCCTGTCGCTCATCCAGTCGGTGCTGCCGATCTGGGGCTCCCAGCGCGGCGATCCGCGGCTGATGGCGGTGGCATCGCCAGCCGCCGCCGCCCAGTTCCTGTTCGTCGGCCTCGCTTTCGCGGCCCTGACCCAGGCCTTCGTGCAGTCCGATTTCTCGCTGGAACTGGTCTGGGCGAACTCCCATTCGACCCAGCCGCTGATCTACAAGTTCACCAGCGTCTGGGGCAATCACGAAGGCTCCATGCTGCTGTGGGCGCTGATTCTCGCCTTCTTCGGGGCGCTCGTCGCTGCCTTCGGCCACAACATGCCGGCGACGCTGAAGGCCAATGTGCTCGCCGTCCAGGGCTGGATCGCCGCCGCCTTCCTGCTGTTCATCCTGACGACCTCCAATCCGTTTGCGCGCATCTTTCCGGCTCCGATGGAGGGCCAGGACCTCAACCCGATCCTGCAGGACATCGGCCTCGCCGTGCATCCGCCGCTGCTCTATCTCGGCTATGTCGGCTTCTCGATCGCCTTTGCGTTTGCCGCTGCCTCGCTCATCGAGGGGCGCATCGACGCGGCCTGGGCGCGCTGGGTCCGGCCGTGGGTGCTGATCGCCTGGATCTTCCTGACCCTCGGCATCGCCATGGGCTCCTACTGGGCCTATTACGAGCTCGGCTGGGGCGGCTGGTGGTTCTGGGATCCGGTCGAGAACGCTTCCTTCATGCCCTGGCTGACCGGCTCGGCGCTGCTCCATTCGGCCATCGTCATGGAAAAGCGCGACGCCCTGAAGGTGTGGACCATCCTTCTGGCCATCCTCACCTTCTCGCTGTCGCTGCTCGGGACCTTCCTGGTCCGCTCCGGCGTGCTCACCTCGGTGCATTCCTTCGCCAGCGACCCGACCCGCGGCGTCTTCATCCTGTTGATCCTTGCGACCTTCATCGGCGGCGCTTTCGCGCTGTTTGCCTGGCGCGCGCCGAGCCTGCGCCGCGGCGGACTGTTCGCGCCGATCAGCCGCGAGGGCGCGCTGGTCTTCAACAACCTGTTCCTGACGGCCGCCTGCGCCGCCGTCCTCATCGGCACGCTCTATCCGCTCGCCCTTGAGGCGACCACCGGCGAGAAAATCTCCGTCGGCGCGCCGTTCTTCAACATGACCTTCGGGCCGCTGATCCTGCCGGCGCTGATCGTCATGCCGTTCGGCCCGTTCCTGGCCTGGAAGCGCGGCGATATCCTTGCCGTGGCCCAGCGCCTTGCCGTGGTCCTCGGCCTTGTCATCCTGACCGCGCTGATCACCGCCTGGGCGATGGATGGCGGCCCGCTACTCGCCATTCTCGGCATCGCGCTCGCCGCCTGGATGATGATCGGCGCCATCGCCGACATCGCCAGCCGCATCAAGCTGTTCCGGGTGCCCGCCGGCAACTCGCTGCGCCGCGCCGTCGGCCTGCCGCGCTCCGCCTGGGGCACCGCCTTTGCCCATTTCGGCGTCGGCGTCACCGTGCTCGGCATCGTCACCACCTCCGCCTGGCAGCTTGAGAACATCCGCGTCATGAAAGAGGGCGAGACCGCCACCATCGGCGGCTACGAGGCGACGTTCCTTGGGTCTGAGGGCCGTGCCGGCCCCAACTACCGCGAGATCGCCGCCCGCTTCCGGATCGCCCGCGACGGCAGGGAACTCGGCGTCATGACGCCCTCCAAGCGCGTCTACACCGCACGGGGCATGCCGACCTCGGAAGCCGCCATCCGCTCCATCGGCTTTTCGCAGATCTATCTCGCCATCGGCGATGAGATGAATGCCGGCGGCGTCGCCGTCCGCCTTTACTGGAAGCCGCTGGTGCTCCTGGTCTGGCTCGGCTGCGTGGTGATGGCCTTCGGCGGGCTCCTCTCCCTCAGCGACCGGCGTCTCCGGGTCGGCGCGCCGACCCGCGCCCGCCGCACTGTTGCGGCCGCGGAATGACCGCGCCCAAGGAGCGAATGACGATGAAGCGGATCGCCGCCCTTTTCCTCACGGTGTTCTGGCTCGCCCTGCCGGCGGCCGTTCACGCCGTCGAGCCGGACGAGATGCTGAAGGATCCGAAGCTGGAGCACCGCGCCCGCGAGATTTCCGAGGGCCTGCGCTGCCTCGTCTGCCAGAACCAGTCGATCGACGATTCCAACGCCGAACTGGCCAAGGACCTGCGCGTGCTGGTCCGCGACCGCCTCAAGGCCGGCGACAGCAACGAGGAAGTCATCGACTACCTGGTCAACCGCTACGGCGAGTTCGTGCTCCTGAAGCCGCGCTTCGGCGGCCACACCCTGATCCTGTGGCTGACCGCCCCGGCGGTTCTGGTGCTCGGCATCGTCGCCGTGTTCTTTGCCTGGCGCCGCCAGCGCAGCGCCGCCGCCGCCGGACCGCGCGGTCCCGTCGAGCTGACCGATGCGGAACGGGCCGAACTGGAAAAGGTTCTGAAAGACCGCAAAGGCGGCTGATCCGGTCGCGATCCGGCTCGGCAAAACCCCTTCGATCCCCTATTGTCGGCGCTTGTTGCGATGCGGGAATCGCCAAGGGGGAGTTCGATGTCGGCCGAGGTCCAGCGCATTTCGTTCAAGGGCAGTCTCGACAAGCCGCTTGCGGCCCGGCTCGATCTTCCCGCCGGCACGGTCCGTGCCACCGCGCTGTTTGCCCACTGCTTCACCTGCTCCAAGGACCTGGCCGCCGTCAGGCGCATCGCCGGCGAGCTGGCGCGCAACGGCTTTGCCGTGCTGCGCTTCGACTTCACCGGCCTCGGCTCCTCCGAAGGCGAATTCGCCAACACCGACTTTTCCTCCAATGTCGGCGACATCCTCGCCGCCGCCGAGTATCTGCGCAGCAATTTCGAGGCGCCGAAGCTGCTCGTCGGCCATTCGCTGGGCGGGGCAGCCGTTCTGGCAGCGGCCGCCGGGGTCCCGGAGGCGGTGGCGGTCGCCACCATCGGCGCCCCGGCCGACGCCGACCACGTGACCCGCGCCTTCCACGCCCATCTGGACGAGATCGAACGGACCGGCGCGGCGACCGTCACCCTTGCCGGCCGCGAATTCCGCATCCGCGAGGATTTCCTCCGCGACGTGCGCGGCCAGAGCGTGCGCGACTGCGTCAAGGAGATGAAGAAGGCGCTCCTGATCCTGCACGCGCCGCGCGACGAGGTCGTCGACATCGAGAACGCAACGGCCCTGTTCGTCGCCGCCAGGCACCCGAAAAGCTTCATTTCGCTCGATACCGCCGACCACCTGATCAGCGATCCCTCGGACGCCGCCTATGCAGCGGAGGTGATCGCCGCCTGGGCCGGGCGCTATGTCGGCGCCGAGCCGCCGGCCAAGGATCCTCACGAGAAGGCGGTGCGCGTCTCCGAGACCGGTGAGGGCACCTTCCAGGCCTATGTCCAGGCCGGCCGCCACCGCCTGCTCGCCGACGAGCCTGAGGGTTATGGCGGCGACGATACGGGTCCCTCGCCCTACGATTACCTGTCGGTTGCCCTCGGCGCCTGCACGACCATGACGCTGCGGATGTATGCGGACCACAAGAAGCTGCCGGTCGAGCACATCTCCGTTGAGGTCTCCCACGGCAAGGTGCATGCCGCCGACTGTGAGGACTGCAGCGAGGAGGTGCGCGGCCGCGACGGCAAGATCGACCGCTTCGAGCGGATGATCTCCATCGACGGCGACCTCGACGACGACACCCGCGAGCGCCTGCGCCAGATCGCCGACCGCTGTCCGGTGCACAAGACGCTGCATGCCGGCGCCGCCGTCGTCACCCGGCTGGTGGACTCGGACTAATCCCCGGCGGTGAACAGCGGCAGGATCGCGAAATCCCGGCAACCGGGCACTGTGACGGCCGCACCCAGCCGGTATCTCCTTGGAATCTTACAAAAGTTTAATCCAATCGACAGGGCGCTGTAAGGCGACCCGCCCCATATTGCCTGTCAGTCGCACGGCGATCCCCGTCGCCGGCCTCAACGTTTCGCTTCACTCTTGAACTGAGAATGTTCGACAGGAGAACACCGACCGATGACGAATAATTCCCCCCGACGCGCCGGCTGGACCGCCGCCATCATCCCGTCCTCCAAGCGCGCCCTGATGGCCAGCGTCCTGGCCCTTGGCGTCGCCGGCGGCATGATCGGCCAGTCGGCCCTGGTGCAGTCCACCCCGGCCTTTGCCGAGAGCGCCCAGACGACCATGAAGCCGTTCAGCTTCGCCGACCTTGCCGAGAAGGTGAGCCCGGCGGTCGTCTCCATCAGCGTCAAGACCGAAGCCACCCCGAACGTGTCGTTCTTCCAGGAGTTCCCGGACTTCCCGGACGGCCATCCGCTGGAGCGCTTCTTCCGCCGCTTCGGCGAGGAGCGCTTCGGTAACCGCGGCGACGACCAGGGCAAGCGCTGGCACCAGCGCCGCGGCCGCCATCCCTATGCCATGGCCCAGGGCTCCGGCTTCCTGATCTCCTCCGACGGCTACATCGTCACCAACAACCACGTCGTCGACAACGCCGAAGAGGTCACCGTCACCGTCCAGGGCGGCAAGACCTACACCGCCAAGGTGATCGGCACCGACAAAAAGACCGACCTCGCCCTCGTCAAGATCGAGGACAATGGCGGCTTCCCGTTCGTCTCCTTCGCCGACAAGGACGTCCGCGTCGGCGACTGGGTGATGGCGGTCGGCAACCCGTTCGGCCTCGGCGGCACCGTCACCTCCGGCATCGTCTCGGCGCGCGGCCGCGACATCGGCGCCGGCCCCTATGACGACTTCCTGCAGATCGACGCCCCGATCAACCGCGGCAACTCCGGCGGCCCGACCTTCGACCTCGACGGTAACGTCGTCGGCGTCAACACCGCCATCTACTCGCCCTCCGGCGGCTCGATCGGCATCGGCTTCGCCATCCCGGCGTCGACCGTCAAGCAGATCGTTGCCGACCTCAAGGACGACGGCAAGGTGGTCCGCGGCTGGCTCGGCGTGCACATCCAGAGCGTCACCGGCGACATCGCCGACAGCCTTGCGCTCGACGAACCGACCGGTGCGCTGGTGGCCGAGGTGCAGCCGAACAGCCCGGCTGAAAAGGCCGGCCTGAAGACCGGTGACGTGGTCACCGCCGTCGATGGCGAGAAGATCGACAACTCCAAGGAACTGGCCCGCGTCGTCGCCGGCTACCAGCCGGACAGCACGGTCAAGGTCGAGGTGCTGCGTGGCGGCAAGACCCGCACCATCGACGTCAAGCTCGGTCGCCTGAACGACCGCGTCGCCAGCGCCGACAGCGAGACCGGCAACGAAGACGGAACGCCGTCCTCGAGCGCCACGCTGGAAGACCTCGGCATCGCCGTCGTCCCGGCCGCCGGGACCGGCGCCGCCGATGAGGGCGTCGTCATCACCGACATCGACCCGGACAGCGATGCCGCCGCCCGCGGCCTCAAGGTCGGTGACGTGATCCTGGAAGTCGCCGGAACCGCCGTCGAATCCCCGAGCGACGTCGCCCGTGCCATCGACGACGTCAAGGGCTCCGGCCGCAAGGCGGCCCTGCTCCGGGTCCAGAACGGCGACACCGCACGCTTCGTCGCCATCCCGCTCAGCCGCGGCTAGTCCCTCCAGCCGCAGCAAGATGTCCGGTTCCGTGGTGCCTCATCCCCGATCCCCCCACACGGAACCGGCGTCTCGGGACGGCAGGCCTCGCCATCCGGCCTGCC
>NZ_NPEV01000066.1 GCF_003258835.1 Rhodobium orientis
GATTTCGGCGGTTTGGCCTTGGCGGGCGGCACGTCCTCGATGGCTTCCAGATGGAGGCCCGTGCTGCCGTCTTCCCTGGTCTCCAGCGAGACCTTGACGGTGCCGCCCTTGGAGAGCTTGCCGAACAGGACCTCGTCGGCCAGCGGCCGCTTGATGGTCTCCTGGATGACCCGGCCGAGCGGCCGGGCACCCATCTGCTCGTCATAGCCTTCCGAGGCCAGCCACTCCACGGCCTCCGGCGTCAACTCGAAGGTGACGCCGCGGTCGGCGAGCTGGGCCTCGAGCTGCATGACGAACTTCTCGACCACCCGGTAGACCACGTTGGCCGGCAGGCTGGAGAACGGGATCACCGCATCGAGCCGGTTACGGAACTCCGGCGTGAACAGCCGGTTGATCGCTTCCTCGTCGTCGCCGGCCCGCTTCTTCTGGGCAAAGCCGATCGGCGCACGGGCAAGGTCGGCGGCGCCCGCATTGGTCGTCATGATCAGGATGACGTTGCGGAAGTCGACCTTCTTGCCGTTGTGGTCGGTCAGCTTGCCGTGGTCCATCACCTGCAGGAGGATGTTGAAGAGGTCCGGATGGGCCTTTTCGATCTCGTCGAGCAGGAGCACGCAGTGCGGATGCTGGTCGATGCCGTCGGTCAGGAGCCCGCCCTGGTCGAAGCCGACATAGCCCGGAGGCGCGCCGATCAGCCGCGAGACGGTGTGCCGCTCCATATATTCCGACATGTCGAAGCGCAGGAGCTCCACGCCCATCAGTTCGGCGAGCTGGCGCGCCACTTCGGTCTTGCCGACGCCGGTCGGCCCGGAGAACAAGTAGGAGCCGATCGGCTTTTCCGGTTCACGCAAGCCCGCCCGGGCCAGCTTGATCGCCGACGACAGGGCCTCGATGGCCGCGTCCTGGCCGTAAACGACGCGCTTCAGGTTCTCCCGCAGATGCTGCAGCACCTCCGCATCGTCCTTGGAGACGGACTTCGGCGGGATCCGCGCCATGGTCGCGATCGTCGCCTCGATCTCCTTGACGCCGATGGTCTTGCGGCGCTTCGATTCCGGCACCAGCATCTGCGAGGCGCCGGTTTCGTCGATGACGTCGATGGCCTTGTCCGGCAGCTTGCGGTCGTTGATGTAGCGGGCCGAAAGCTCCACCGCCGACTTGATGGCGTCCACGGTGTAGCGGACCTTGTGGTACTCCTCGAAATAGGGCTTCAGCCCCCTCAGGATCTCGATGGCGTCCGGCAGCGACGGCTCGTTGACGTCGATCTTCTGGAACCGGCGGACCAGCGCCCGGTCTTTCTCGAAGAACTGGCGGTACTCCTTGTAGGTGGTCGAGCCGATGCAGCGGATCGTCCCGGAAGCCAGCGCCGGCTTCAAAAGGTTGGAGGCGTCCATCGCCCCGCCGGAGGTCGCGCCGGCGCCGATCACCGTATGGATCTCGTCGATGAACATGATCGCGTCCGGATAGGCCTCGATCTCCTTGATAACCTGCTTCAGCCGCTCCTCGAAGTCGCCGCGGTAGCGCGTGCCGGCAAGCAGCGCGCCCATGTCGAGCGAGAACACGGTGGAGCTTTCCAGCACCTCCGGCACTTCGCCGTTGACGATGCGCCGGGCGAGGCCCTCCGCGATCGCCGTTTTGCCGACGCCGGGATCGCCGACCAGAAGCGGGTTGTTCTTCTGGCGCCGGCACAGCACCTGGATGGTCCGCTGGATCTCCAGATCGCGGCCGATCAGCGGATCGATCTTGCCGTTCTCGGCCTTCTCGTTGAGGTTGATGCAGTAGGCTTCCAGCGCGTCGTTCTTCTTCTTCGACGTGTTGTTGCCTTCCACGGTCGCCGCATCGTCCTCGACGTCGTTGTCGGGGCTCTGCTCGGCGGTGCCGTGGCGCTTGGCGATGCCGTGGCTGATGTAGTTGACGGCGTCGTAGCGCGTCATGTCCTGCTCCTGCAGGAAGAACGCGGCGTGGCTCTCGCGCTCGGCAAAGATGGCGACCAGCACGTTGGCGCCGGTGACCTCCTCGCGGCCCGAGGACTGGACGTGAATCACCGCCCGCTGGATCACGCGCTGGAAGCCGGCGGTCGGTTTCGACTCGTCGCCGGTATCGGTGATCAGATTGTCGAGCTCGGTGTCGATATATTCGACCAGGTTGCGACGCAGCAATTCCAGGTCGACGTTGCATGCACGCATCACTGCGGCCGCATCCTGATCGTCGATCAGCGACAGCAGCAGATGTTCCAGGGTGGCGTATTCCTGATGCCGCTCATTGGCATAGGCAAGCGCCTGGTGGAGGGCCTTTTCCAGGCTACGGGAGAATGACGGCACTGCGGCTCCTCATTTCTTTTCCATCACGCATTGCAGGGGGTGCTGGTGCTTGCGCGCAAAATCCATCACCTGCGTGACCTTCGTTTCGGCGACTTCGTAAGTGAAGACGCCACACTCCCCGACCCCGTGGTGGTGCACATGCAACATGACGCGGGTCGCCTGCTCCCGCCCCATCTGGAAAAACCGTTCCAGGATATGCACCACGAATTCCATTGGCGTGTAGTCGTCGTTCAGAAGCAGCACCCGGTACATATTGGGCCGCTTGGTTTTCGGCCGTGTCTTGGGGACGACCACGGTGCCCGCATCGGCACCGCCGCCACCCGTTCCCCCGGCACCATCGTCCTGGTCACCGCTTTTGATCGGTTCGGTCCACATCGATTTTGACCGCTGTTTCTCCGCTGCGTCGCGCCCGGTCTTTCCGGATCTTCCTCGGCGGCGCATTCCGCCGTGCCCCGTCGGCAAACCCGTCGATTCGGTCGGCAATCCCGTCCACAAAGTCGGCGCGCCCATCGTCTCCAATGCCGGCGCGCGCGTTCCTCGTCGCCACCGACCCCGCCCGTCCACTATCGGTTATTCGCCGACGGGCCGCAAATCACATGGTGGCATGCCCGGAATGTAGGGTGCCACACCGATGATTTTAAGGCGATCGTTGCAAGGTGCAATGGACCTGACGCAAACGGCGCGCGAAAAATTTCGACAATAAAAAAGCCCGGCGTTGCGGCCGGGCCTGTCGGCGCCCCGTAGGGCGCCGGTCATTGCAGTGCAAAAAGGGCTTACTTGCCCATCTTGCCGAGGGCCTCTTCGTAGGGCTTGTAGGCGTCCTTGGCGAGATCGACGTACATTTCGCTGATCCTGGTCGCCTGGCCGACGAAGTCCTCATAGGCGCTCTTGTAATAGTCGGACTGAACTTCCATCGCCTTGTCGAGGCTCTTGGCAGCCATGAGCTGTTCCATGGCGCTGGCGCCTTCCTCGAAGGACTTCTTCGAGTAGTCGGCCATCTCTGCGGCAATCTTCTGGAAACCCTTGTTGATGTTGCCGAAATTCTTCAGCGCGGTATCGACCTGATCCTTGTTGAGCTTCTGCAGGTCCTCAAAGCCAGCAAACATGATTCTCTCCTTCGCCTCTTTGGATTGCGTTTCGCGACGTCGCCGTGTTTGTCGGCCGTGTCTGTCGGATTGAAATTTATATATGCACTGCACAAAAAAAGTCAACGAATTTTTGCAGTGCAACAAAACCTATGCGAGCGCTGCCAAAGAGGAATCGTTAGGTTTACCGAATTCTAACCGACGGGCCCTTAGTGTGGCCGTTGCCGTCGGCGCAAGGGCAGGCCCAGCGCCGAAAACCGATACTTCCCGACCGGGGGCGGGAGCCAAGCGGCCGCACTGCGAAAGCACGTTTCGCACCGGCCTATTCGGTCGCACCGAACAAGTGCGGCCACCAACATGTGGACAGGAACGCGCGCATCGCGTGCGAAGTGGAGTCGTCTGAAGTGTTTGAACGTGTGTTTGGTCAAAGGCGCCGGCCGGGTGCGGTTTTCCGCGGCGCCGTCCTCGCCTGCATGTGCGCGTTGATAACCGCTGCCGCCGCCCCGGCCGCAAGCGCCAACAGCAAATATTCCGCCATCGTCATCGATGCCAATACCGGCAAGACCCTGTTTTCCCGTCACGCCGATGCGCCGCGCTATCCGGCCTCGCTGACGAAGATCATGACGCTTTATATCCTCTTTGAGGAGATGCGGGCGGGCCGCATGAACATGGAGACGCGCCTGAAAGTGTCGCGCCATGCCGCCGCCCAGGCGCCCTCCAAGCTCGGTCTGAAGCCCGGATCGACGATCAAGGTGCGCGACGCCATGCTGGCGCTGATCACCAAGTCGGCGAACGACGTCGCCGCCGTGGTGGCGGAAAACATCGCCGGATCGGAAACGCACTTCGCCAAGCGCATGACCTCGACGGCGCACCGGCTCGGCATGCGCAACACCACGTTCCGCAACGCCTCCGGCCTGCCGAACCGTGCCCAGCGCACCACCGCCCGCGACATGGCCACCCTCGGCCGCGCGGTGCAGCAGCATTTCCCGAAGGAGTACCGCTACTTCAAGACCCGGGTCTTCAAGTATCGCGGTCGCCGCTACGGCAACCACAACCGCCTGCTCGGCCGGGTCAAGGGCGTCGACGGCATCAAGACCGGCTACACCCGCGCGTCCGGCTTCAACCTCGTCTCCTCGGTGCGCCGCGGCAAGCGCCACATCGTCGCCGTCGTCATGGGCGGGCGTACCGGCCGCTCGCGCAATGCGCATATGACGAAGCTGATCCGCACCTACCTGCCGAAGGCGAGCCGCTCCAACCTGAACCCCAAGGCGGTGATCGCCCGCGGCAACGGCCCGGCCTTTCGCATCGCCATCCCGAAGAACGCCCCGCCGCCGCCGCTGAAGCCCGACGATGAGATCGTCACCGCGGCGATTCCGCTGGTGCCGGTGAAGCCCGCGGCCAGGACCGCCAGCATCAGGGCGACGGCCCTGCGCGCCCCGTCCCTGCCCGACCGCAAGGCCAAACGGGTCAAGGTGCAGTCGATCTCGATCGCCACCCACGACACGCCGGACCAGGGCCCGCGCCCGACCGGCTGGCAGATCCAGATCGCCGCGCTGCCGACCAACGACGAAGCGCTGGCCCTGATCGGCCGCGCGCGCCGTGCCCACGATTCGCTCCTCCAGGAGCGCAAGTCCTACACGATGAAGGTGGAGACCGGAAACGGCACCCTCTACCGCGCCCGTTTCGCCGGCTTCGATTCGAAGTCGGCGGCCAAGTCCGCATGCTCCTCGCTCAAGAGGAAAAAGTTCGCGTGCTACCCGCTTTATGAGTGATGCGTTTGGGTGGAGTCATGAGTACCGAGAAGTCTTTCCTTAGCCTCGTTGAGTTTGGACGCAAGGAACGTCGACCCGCCGAGGTCGGGGTGGAGCCGTTTCATAAGCCGCCGGTGCGCCTCCCGGATTTCCGCCGGGCTGGCGCCGGGCGAAACCCCAAGGATCTGGTAGGCCTCCTCCTTACTCATGCCGCCCGATCGCGGCGCGCTGCGATGCCTCGCGTCGCCGTCCGCCTTGAGGTCTTCACGCCAGTCGGGATGCCGGCGGTCAAGATAAGCCTCTAAGAGCGCCCGGCTCTCGCCGTCGTCCTCAAGCTCGCCCCAAAGGGCGGCGATGTCGGCGAGCGACAGGTCGTCGAGGCTCTGGCCGGAAAACCGTCCGGCCAGCACCTTTCCCGCCATGTTCCCGCTGTCGTGGTCGAGCTCCATTTCCAGCGCCGCCGAGCGCACCGTGGAGCGCTGGCCGCCGCTCGGGCGCGCCCCGCCGAACGGCGAGAAGCCGGAAACGCCGAGCAGCGACAGTCCCATCGCGCCGACCGGTATGGCAAAGCCCCAGCGGCCGGTGATGCCGAGAAAAGCCGCAACGCCGAGCAGCGTCATGCCGCCGATCAGTTTCAGCCGCTTCGCCAGCACGGCCGGATTGGTATAGAGGAGCGACCGGATCCCCAGGAGGATCAGGAGAATCGCGGCGATGAAGAAAAAAACGCGGGCCATGGCCGGATACTAATTCAGACCCCGCCTCAGCGCATCTGTTCAAGCAACAGGGTGGCGCCCCTGGCCCCACCCTTCGACAGATCCTGCAGCGCCTTGCGCCCGCCGGCGGCATAGGCGGCGACACCGCGCAGAAGCTGGCCGAGTTCCTTGGCCGAGGCCGCATCGAGCCTCAGATGCACGCCCTTGGTCAGCCGCGCGATCTCCTTGAACGCCCGGTCGGCAACCGGATCGCCGCCCTCCTGGAACAGGAACACCGGCACGCCGTGAAGGCCGAGTTCGCCGGCCTTGGCGCAGAGGTCGTCGGCGTTCTCCTCCATGCAGTCGCCGATATAGACCAGCGCCTGCACCTTCTCCTTCTTCGTCTCCTTCAACGCGTGGGCGAGCACCTTGCCGATCTGGGTGTGGCCGCCGCGGCAGTCGATGCGCGTCATCAGGTCGGCGAGCGCCCGGGCGTTCTTGACCCATTTGCTCGCCCGGCATTCGCCGAAGCCACGGAAATAGACGAGCTGCACGTCGAGGCTGCCGGTCTTCGCCGCCTCCTCGAACATCTCCGCCTGCAGCGAGCAGGCGCGGTCCCAGGTCGGCTGCCGGCTCATGGTGGCATCGAGTGCAAAGACCAGCCGGCCGCGCCCTTCGGCGCGCGGACCGAGCGTCTTTGCGGCATTGAGGAAGGCGTCGATCTCGCCGCGGCTCGACGGCGCGACCTCGCCTTTGCCCCCTTCCTTCAGGCCGGAAAGCGGCGACGTCGGCACCGACGTTTTCTTGGTCATCATGGGCCTCGATCGGAACATCATTAGTCAGGAACTATATTGGCGCGCACGGAGGCGAACTCAACACGGGCAAGCGTGCCCGCATTTCTCTCCACGCCTTCCGACTTTTCTCTGCGTCATTGCCGGGCTTGACCCGGCAATCCATAGGGCGCTGATTTCAAACACAAATGTTGAGGGGAAGGGTTAGGCCTCATGGACCACCGGGTCACGCCCGGTGGTGACGCAGAGTGACGGGAGAGCGAAACGCAAGAGACGCGACGGGAGCCGCAACAAGCAGCCGATGCCACATCAAAGCAGCCCAAGCTCCATCAGCTCGCGGCGCATTTCCGGCGGGATGTCCTCGCTCGCCTCGCTGCCCCTGAGGTCCGCCGGCGCGTCGCCCGGCTTCAGGTAGCGCCAGCCCTGGAACGGGCGCTTCGGCTGACCGCGCGTCGGCACCAGGTCTGTGTCGAGCACCAGCCGGCAGCGCTTGACGCCGGCATCGTCGGTGAAGGGCCGGATGTCGAGCAGTTTTTGGCGCGCCTGCACCTGGCCCTTGATGACCCAGTAGAGCGAGCCGCCGTCGAGCAGTTCCTCGCGCCGCTTCGGCACCATGCGCGTGGTGTGGAAATACTCCACCGGCCGCCCGGCCTCACGCATCTGGCCGAGCCGGTAGGCGATCCATTTCTGCAGGTCTTCGACCGTCTCGATGCCGACGCAGAGTTTGATGAGGTGGAGGGTCATGCCGCCAATGTCGGGCGCGGACGCGTGAAAAGCAAATGCCCGCGTACCGCTTATCCACACTTTGAACAGGACCGGCTCAGTCGGCGGCCTCAAGCTCCGGAATGGCGAGCGTGACCACCTCGCCGCCCTCCTCCACCTGGTCGCCGGCGACGGCCGCGACCGCGGCCACGGTGCCGTCATGGGGCGCCGTCACCACATGCTCCATCTTCATGGCTTCCACCGCGAACAGCCGGTCGCCGCGGGAGACCGTGTCGCCGCTCGCAACGAAGACGGCGATCACCTTGCCATGCATCGGCGCGCGGATATGGCCGGCATCGCCGAAATCCTCGGCCAGGCGCGAAAGCGGATCTTCCAGTTCGATTCGTAGGGCCCGCCCGCCGTCGAGTGCGTAGGCAACGCCCGGCCCTGCGATCTCGGCAGCACCGCCGTCACGACTCGTCGCGGCGCCATAGCGAGCAGAAAACCCGGCGGCATCCCAGACCAGCCGCGCCTCGGCCGCTTCGCCGCCGACGAGGATGGGCTGGACGATGTCGCGCACGCCGCCGAGCTGGAATCCGTCCGAGGCGGCCCAGGGATCGGCCCAACCCGAGCCAGTCGGTGCCGCCGGCGCGGCGAGCCGTTCCACGGCCCTGGCAATCGCCGCATCGCCGACCGTCCCGCCCGTCAGCCGTGCGATCTCCCGGTCGCAGAAGCCCGTGTCGAAGCCGCCCTTGCGGACCTCCGGATGATCGACGACGGCACGCAGGAACGCCAGATTCGACTTCGGCCCGGCAACGACACTCTTCGAAAGCGCTTCGCCGAGCCGGTCGAAGGCCTGGTCGCGCGTCTCGCCATGGGCGATCAGCTTGGCAATCATCGGGTCGTAGTGGGGCGAGACGCTGCCGCCCTCTTCCACACCGGCATCGACGCGCACGCCCTCCGCCTCGGCCAGGCGCAGCAGGTCGAGCCGCCCCGACGACGGCAAAAACCCGGTGTCCGGATCCTCGGCATAGAGCCGGACCTCGACCGCATGGCCGGAGAGAGGCACCTCCTCCTGCGTCATCGGCAGCTTCTGGCCGGCTGCCACGCGGAACTGCCATTCGACGAGGTCCGTGCCGGTGATCGCCTCGGTCACCGGATGCTCCACCTGCAGCCGCGTGTTCATCTCCATGAACCAGAAGCGTTCCTGCCGGAGCCCCTTGCTGCCGTCGGCAATGAACTCCACCGTGCCCGCGCCGCGATAGCCGACGGCCTTCGCCGCGGTCACAGCGGCCTCGCCCATCGCCGCACGCACCTCAGGCGTCATGCCCGGCGCCGGCGCCTCCTCCATGACCTTCTGATGCCGCCGCTGCAGCGAACAATCGCGCTCATAGAGGTGGATCGCATTGCCCGCGCTATCGGCAAAGACCTGCACCTCGATGTGCCTTGGGTCGGCAACGAATTTCTCGATCAGCACCCGGCCGTCGCCGAAGGCGTTCTCCGCCTCGCGCTTTGCCGCGGCGAGCGCCTCGTCGAAATCGAGGACCTTGTCGACCCGGCGCATACCTTTGCCGCCGCCGCCCGCCACCGCCTTGATCAGCACCGGATAGCCCGTCTCATAGGCCTTCTGCTTCAGGAACTCCGCGCCCTGCCTCTCGCCGTGATAGCCGGGGACGACCGGAACGCCGGCCGTCTCCATCAGCGCCTTGGCGGCGTCCTTGTGGCCCATCGCGCGGATCGCCTCGGCCGGCGGGCCGACGAAGACGATGCCGACCGCATCGCAAGCGTCAGCAAAGACGGCGTTTTCGGCCAGGAACCCGTAGCCCGGATGAATGCACGCCGCACCCGTCTCCGTCGCCGCCGCGATGATCTTGTCGATGACGAGATAGGACTCGCTCGCCGGAGCGGGGCCGATGGCGACCGCCTCATCTGCCGCGCGCACATGGGGCGCACCGGCATCGGCCTCGGAATAGACCGCGATGACGCGCATGCCGAGCCGGTGCGCGGTCCGGGCGATGCGGACGGCGATTTCCCCGCGATTGGCGATCAGAACGCTATCGAACATGAAAAAGGGCGGCTCCCCGGACCGGTGGATTTTTGCCAGCAACGATTGCCGGCTTTTGTGTCCGGATCAAACGATTTCGAGGTCAGACGAGCTTTCGGAGCTGGGCGTAGCCGTCGGCAAGCCGCGTCGCGATCCGGTCCGTCAGAGTGCGTTCGGGGCTCCGCTCGGGATGAAACCGCGCCAGCGTCGCCTCCACCAGCGCGTCGATCTCCGCAGCCAGCGCCGGATCGGCGGTCGCATCGACCGCGTTCGGCGAGAACGGCCGGTCATCGCCGGCGAACACCTCGTCCCAGGACCGGCCCCAGTGACGTTCGGCAAACGCCTCGTTCGGCTCCGCGTAGCGCGCGTGGAGCGTGGCGGCCAGCGCATCCGTCAGACCGGAAAAGCCGACGGCGTTCCAGCCGTGCCGGTTGGCTTGGCGCTGGATGAAGCGCCGGGCCGAGCGATGCAGGACCTGCGAATGGTGCAGCGCTTCTTCAGCCGCGACGCGCCGGCAGACCTCCACGGTCGCCGGCCCGATCGCCGGATTGACCGAGCGCAGCGGACGCAGATGCGGCAACCGGATCAGCCGGTCGGAGAGGTCCGCGCCGTCGAAGAATGCCGCCTCGATGCCCGGGTCAAGGACCGTCGGCGTGAACGGGATCGCAATCACCCGCTCCACCCCCGCCGCCTCCCAGGGCGCGACGATGGCGTTGAAATCGTAGGCCCTGCGCGCGGCGAGTTGGGTGGCATAGTCGGCAAACAGCCGCGCCTCGGAAAGGGTCTTGACCCTCTGCGTGTAGAGCGAATTGAAGAGCCGCGGCTGCGGCCTGACGAAAAGGACGATTTCCGGCGTGAAGCCGGCATCGCGGATCGCCCGGACGATCTTGCGCGGGCCGTCGTCCCTGGACCCGAAGGTGCTGAAGAGTTCGGAGGAGACGAGCGCGATGTCGTCCCAGCGCTTGAGCCGCCGCGTCAGCCGGCCGAGCGTCGTCGGCCGGAGCCCGCGCGCGCGCTTTCCCGTCGCATCGCGAAAGAGATTGTGGTGGGCCGTTTCGCCGCCGGCGACCGGATAGAGCACGCCGGCGCGCATCAGCCGCCGCCGGTTGGCCGCAAAGAACCGCTGCAGGCTGGTGCTGCCGGTCTTGTGGGTGCCGATATGAACGATACATCGCCGCATGGCGTTCCTTTACGTCACCCCGCAGCGATTTGCATCCGTTTGATCGACAGGGACAAACTGTTACCGCAGAGATGCGGTCGACCCTCTTCCAGTCGAGCGAGCGCCCTATGGATTGCCGCGCCGGCCTACCGGCCTCCTCGCAATGACATTGAAAACAAAGAGAAAGCCGTCATTGCGAGCGTAGCGAAGCAATCCAGACAGCTGGTTCCACCGAAGTTCGCGGTCGGCAAAGGACCGACGCCCTCAAGACGCCAGCTTGACCGGGATCTTCAGGTAAGACACGCCGTTCTCCTCGGCCGGCGGCAGCGCCCCTGCCCGCATGTTGACCTGGATCGACGGCAACAGCAGCAGCGGCATGTCGAGTTTTTCGTCGCGCGCCGTGCGCATCTCGACGAACTCGTCCTCGCTCACCCCGTCCCGCACATGGACGTTGTTCGCGCGCTCTTCGCCGATCGTCGATTCCCAGGCATATTCGTCCCGGCCCTCCGCCTTGTAGTCGTGGCACATGAAGACGCGCGTCTGCGGCGGCAGTTCGAGCAGCTTCTTGATCGAGCGGAAGAGCTGGCGCGCATCGCCGCCCGGGAAGTCCGCCCGCGCCGTGCCGAAATCCGGCATGAACAGCGTGTCGCCGACAAAGAGCGCATCGCCGATCTTATAGGAGATGCAGGCCGGCGTGTGGCCGGGCGTCGCGATCACCTCGATGTCCAGCGCGCCGACGGAAAACGTCTCGCCGTCGGCGAACAGCCGGTCGAACGAGCTGCCGTCGGCGGCAAGGTCCGTGGCGTTGAAGATCGGTCGGAAGATCTTCTGCACCTCGCGGATGCGCTCGCCGATGCCGATCTTCGCGCCGGTCTTGGCCTTGATGTAGGGCGCGCCGGACAGATGGTCGGCATGGACGTGGGTCTCCAGCACCCAGGCGATCTCAAGGCCTCCGTCTTTCGCCGCCTTGATGACCTCATCGGCCGAGTCCGTCGTGGCCTCGCCGGAGCGGTGGTTGAAGTCGAGTACCGGGTCGATAACAACTGCGGTTGTATCTTCGGGTTTCCAGACGAGATAGGAAATCGTGTTCGTCCCCTCGTCGAAGAACGCACGAATTACGGGACGATCGGAATTCGGCATGAATTTCTCCTTTTCGACACCAAGTTGGGGATGCGTTTCTTGACGAATATATGAGCGCAGCCTAATTTAACAACCTGCGAATTATAGGAGATACGCGCATGGCGGTGATCGAAATGGGGTCGATGGACGGCTTTGAAGACCGGGCCGAAGACGCCACCCGCATGCTCAAGCTGCTGGCCAACGAAAAGCGCCTTCTGATCCTGTGCCGGCTCGCCGAAGCCGGAGAGGCGAGCGTCGGCACGCTGGCCGATTCCGTCGGCCTGTCGCAGTCGGCGCTCTCCCAGCACCTGGCCAAGCTCCGCCAGGAGGGCCTCGTCGCCTATCGCCGCGACGCCCAGACCCTGTTCTACCGGGTCGACGACGCCGACGCCGGCCGCATCCTGCTGCTTTTGAAGGAAATCTACTGCCCCTCGGGCATGGACCAGCCGGTCGGCTCCTGCTGACGACCGGAGCCGCCCGCCGGATCGGGTCGCGCCCCGCCGGGGCTCGCTGACGAACGTCAGCACTCGATGACGTTCGAGGCCAGCCCGCCGGTCGCCGTTTCCTTGTATTTCTCGTTCATGTCTAAGCCCGTCTGACGCATGGTCTCGATGCATTCGTCGAGCTGGACGAAATGCGTGCCGTCGCCGCGTAAGGAGAGCGAAGCCGCCGTCACCGCCTTGACGGCGCCGAGGCCGTTGCGCTCGATGCACGGCACCTGGACGAGCCCGCCGATCGGGTCGCAGGTCATGCCGAGATGGTGCTCCAGCGCGATCTCGGCCGCGTTCTCGATCTGCGCATTGGTGCCGCCGAGAACGCTGGCGAGCCCCGCCGCCGCCATCGCCGAGGCCGAGCCGACCTCGCCCTGGCAGCCGACCTCGGCGCCGGAGATCGACGCATTGTGCTTGATGATGCCGCCGATCGCCGCCGCCGTCAGGAGGAAGGTCCGCACCCCTTCCCGGCAACCGCTGGGACAATGGTCGACATAGTAGCGGATGACGGCGGGGATGATCCCGGCCGCCCCGTTGGTCGGCGCCGTCACCACCTTGCCGCCGGCCGCGTTCTCCTCGTTGACCGCCATGGCGTAGACCGACAGCCAGTCCATCACCGTGTGCTGGAACGGATCGTTGCGGCCGCGCTCAGATGTGAGCTTTTGGTGGATTTCCCGGGCCCGGCGGGCAACGTTGAGGCCGCCCGGCAGCCGGCCGCCGACGGCGAGCCCGCGCTCCATGGAGCCGTTCATGGCGTCCCAGATGGCGTCGAGGCGCGCATCAAGGGTCGCCGCGTCGTGGACGGAAAGCTCGTTCTCCCGCTTCATCTCGGCGATGGAAAGGCCCGAAGCCTCGCCCATCTCCAGCATCTCGCGGGCCGAAGCGAACGGATAGGGCGCGCAGACGACGGTGGTCACCGGCGAGTCGTCGTCGGCCACCGCGTCGAGTTCGGCCGCCGTCACCACGAAGCCGCCGCCGACGGAATAGAACACCTCCTCGGCGAGCGTCGCACCGGATTTGTCGAAAGCGCGGAACACCATGCCGTTGGCGTGGCCGGCAAGCGGCGGCCCGTAGTCGAAGACGATGTCGGTATCGGGATCGAAGGAGATGGACGGCAGGCCCTCCGGCGTCAGACACTTCGCCGCCTTGGTGTCGTAGATCATCTCGTCGACCCGGTCCGGATCGACGGCTTCCGGCTGCTGTTCCAGAAGGCCCAGGACGACCGCCCGGTCGGTGCCGTGGCCCTTGCCGGTGAAGGCGAGCGAGCCATGCAGGGTCGCCGTCACATGGGCGGGGGCGCTTTGGAGGCGGCGCAGGCCCTCGACGAACCGCCGTGCCGCCACCATCGGCCCCACCGTATGCGAGGACGACGGCCCGATGCCGATCTTGAAGAGCTCGAAAACCGAAAGGAACACGGTCGAAGTCCTTTTCCGGAAGCACCGCCGGTTGCGGCCGGACGGCACCCTTTCCGGAGTCATAGGCGCAGAGGCGGAAGCGCTCTGTTCAGAACGCGACAAAGCGTCGCTCGCTCCCGCCCGCCCGGCGCGGTCGCATAGGGCCACAACGTTTGAAATCGGACAAGGACGCGGCTAAGAAAAACCGCCCTTGACGAAACGCAATGGGCGGCGCCTGCGGATCGCCCACAGCGGCCGCGAGAGCGATACCACAAGGCCCGACAGCCACAGGACTGGGAAAGGACGCAGCCATGGCCCTTACCGCGATCACGCCCGAGGAGGCCTCCAAGCTGCGCTACAAGAACGGCGTCATCATCGATATTCGAGAGCCCGCCGAGCTGGTGCGCGAACGCATTCCCGATTCCCGCGCCCTGCCGCTGTCGCAGATCGCAACGGCGGACCTGAAGCTCGGCCCCAAGGAGCGGCCGATCTTCATCTGCCATTCCGGCGCCCGCACCAACGCCAGGTCCGGCCAGCTCGCCGCCAAGATCAAGGGCCAGGGCTATGCGCTGACCGGCGGCATGGTCGCCTGGAAGAAGGCCGGCCTGCCGGTGATCACTCCCGACGATGCAGCCTCGAAGCGCGCCAGGCTCGTTCTCAACGTCCTCAACGGCATCACACTGGGCGGTCTTGCCCTTGCCGGATACGGTTTTGTCACGCAAGGCGCCATCGTCGGCGTGATCGGTGCGGGCCTTGCGATCACGGCTTTGTTTGGTCGCGGACCGGCGATATCCGCGGTTTTGGGCAAGCACGGCATTCCACAGGAGTGACCTCGCGCAGAAGTGGCAGGTCCGCCTCACAAAGACTGACAGGAACGTGAAAAGGCGTGTGTTGCGGACCGACCGCCACGCATGTCCCCCTGAGGTCGTCGAGCGGGACGACATCGACCCCGCCGACGCGATGAACGAACCTTTTCTCAGGGAGACCAACCGAATGAAACTCGCTTCCAAGTCCGGTGCCGCCGTTGCCGCCGCCGCTGCCGCCCTGCTGCTTGCCGGCGCTGCCGGCATCACCACCGCCTCCGCAACCGACAACCAGGTCAAGTGCTTCGGCGTGAACTCGTGCAAGGGCCACAGCGCCTGCAAGACCGCCAGCTCTTCCTGCAAGGGCATGAACGCCTGCAAGGGCCAGGGCTTCCTCATGGAATCCAAGGCCGAATGCGAGGCCAAGGGCGGCAAGCTGGAAGATCCGAACGCGTAAAGGCATCGGAACCCAATGGTTTCTGCCCGTCGGACGTCGATCTCCGGCGGGCAGTTGCCGTTCAGGAGAGCAACCTGAACGGGTAGTCACGACACAAGAAAAGACCCGGGAGCCGCAAGACCATGACCTCCTCCTCGACCAGCGCGGCTGTGGCCGACGACCGGCCGCCCTATCTCGGTTTCGGCCTCGGCCTCAGACCCGACCACTACGGCGCCATCCTTGACGGCGATCCGCCCGTCGACTGGTTCGAGATCATTTCGGAAAACTACATGGTCGCCGGCGGCCGCCCGCTCGCCAATCTGGACCGGGTGCGCGAGCGCTTTCCCCTCGTCATGCACGGGGTCTCCATGTCGATCGCGTCGACCGCGCCGCTTAACATGGACTATCTGGCGTCGCTGAAACGCCTGGCGGAGCGCGTCGAGCCGGAATGGATCTCCGATCACCTGTGCTGGACCGGCGTCCACGGCGTCAATCTTCACGACCTCCTGCCCTTCCCCTACACCGAGGAAGCGCTCGACCATGTGGTCGAACGGGTCGCCCGCGTCCAGGATGTCCTCGGCCGCCGCCTGACCCTGGAAAACGTCTCCACCTACGTCTCCTTCGCCGCGTCGCAGATGCCGGAATGGGAGTTCATTTCCGAGCTTTCCCGCCGCGCCGACTGCTGGCTTCTGCTCGACATCAACAACGTCTATGTCAGCGCCTTCAACCACGGTTTCGACGCCCACGATTTCCTCAACGGCGTGCCCGTCGACCGGGTCGTGCAGTTCCATCTCGCCGGCCACAGCCACGAGACCACCTACATCATCGACACCCACGACCACGCCGTGCCCGACGACGTCTGGTCGCTCTATGCCGCGGCCCTGAAGCGCTTCGGTCCGGTCTCTGCGATGATCGAGCGGGACGCCGATATCCCACCGCTCGACGAAATGCTTTCGGAACTGGACACCGCCCGGCGCGTTTATGACGAAACGCTTGGTGAACCCGTGGAGGCTGCCGAATGACCGTATCGACCCTCGCCGAACTGCAGGACCGTTTCCAGACGGCTATCCTGACGGGCGACGACGCGGTCCTGGCCGACATCGTCGACTCACCGCGGGAAAACCGGGACATCCTTTTTGGCGTCTACAGAAACGCGTATCTGATGCGGCTGATCGAGATCCTGGAAAACGACTACGAGATGCTGAGCGCCTATTCCGGCGAGGTCGGGTTTCGCGCGCTCGCCCGCGCCTATGTGCTGACCAATCCGTCCCGGCACTCGAACGCCCGCTTCTACGGCGAGAAGCTGCCGCGCTTTCTGGCCGAGACCCGGCCCTGGTCGGACACGCCGGCCGTTCCGGAACTTGCCGCCATCGAATGCGCCCTTAACGATGCCTTCGACGATGCGAGCGCGGCGCCGATGACCATCGGCGACCTCGCGGCCGTGCCGCCGGACGACTGGGGCGCCCTCGCCCTTCGCCCGCAGCCCTTCGTCCACCGGCTCGACCTTGCCTCCAACGCCCTCGACATCTGGACGGCGTTGCGCAACGGCGAGACGCCGCCGGCGCCTGAGGATCGGGACGACAGGGTGCACCTCCTCGTCTACCGCCACGACCTGACCTCGCGGCTGCGGCCGATGGACCGGGACGAGGCGATGATGTGGGATGAGATGGCCAAGGGCCTCACCTTCGGCGTGCTGTGCGAGATGATGGCGACCTTCTGGGATGCCGAGATGGCACCGGCCCGCGCCGCCGGCCACTTGCAGGCCTGGATCACCGACGGCCTGCTGGTGCACGACGTCGCATAGCTGCGACCGCCGTCACGCCTTCCTGACGATATCGATCTCTTCGGCGACGAGCTTTGCCATTCTGAGCGAACAGAGGCGGCGGATCGTGATCTCCGACAGCACCGAACCTGCGGCTAGCAAGAGGCGGTTCTGCGCATCGACGATGTCCCTGTCGACCACGTCGCCGGGCAGCAACTGGCTCGGTGCCAGCGTCTTCGGCACGCCGACGGCATCCTGCTGGCCCTGCGCGCGGCGCAAGTGCGCGTAGGCGACCTTCAGGATCTCCAGATCATAGAGCTCCCGGTGCTCGGCCATCTTCTTGAAGTCGCGCGTGCGGTCGACGCCCGTCGCCTCGTCGGACAGGTCGATGAGCACCTTCAGCACCCGCGCGGCCTCCGGAATCTCCCTGCCCTTCACCCCGTCATAGGGATAACCGCTGCCGTTGAAGCCCTTGTTGCAATAGAGCACGGCCCTGGCGACCGGCTCCATGCGCGGGATCGTGATGAGAAGATCGTGGGCCGCTTGGGTGCTTTCCGCCAGCATCTTGCGCTCGTCGGCGCTGAGATCGGCGTCGAGGGCCTTTTTCTGGATGATATCGTCCGGCAGCGACAGCATGCCGATGGGATAGAGCATCGCCGCAAGTTCCAGAACCCAGACATTGTCGATGGTGAGATGGGGCGCGATCCGCCGGGCCCAGCGCTCGACCTTGCCGGCCTTCTGGAAGAGTTCCGGCCGCGCCATCGCCAGGACGTCGGCAAGCACCTTCATGCTGCCGTCGAAAAGCTGTTTCAACTGCATGTTGGCGACGCAGAGCTCGCGGCTCTGGCACTCGACGGTGGCTTCGGCGGCAAGCCGAGCGCGCTTTTCCCGCGCCAGCCGCTGGGCCAGCGCCTGCACATCCTTGTTGACGGTCGTCAACGCCGGCGGAGGAGCGGAAACGGGACCCACAGCCTGTCCTCCCGAGAAACGGTTCCTGTCACTGTTAATTTCTATCAGATATAACTTTCTACCCATTTAAGAAAAAGCCAAAAATTGTTTCGTTTTATTTTATGAAAATTTTCGGCTTCGCGAAAAACTACAAACGAATACATTAAATACACAAGGAGGGATCCCGTAAACACGTCACGGCATCCGCGATTGCCTCCTGTGCAACTTTGAGAAGATATACGGAAAAGAACCCTTTTGACGCGTTCCCGTCGACCACTATTGTTGCGAATATTGCTTGTTGCACGAGTGCGCAAAAACCGACGGGAAATTTTGCATGAAAGCCTTTTCCTCCCTGATTGTCCTTTTCCTCGCCGCATCGATCCTTTTCCCGACACCGACCCTGGCAAAGGTGGTCCGTTCGGGCGTCCCGACGATCGTCGCCAGGTTCGGCTCCTGGAACTATTATTGCCAGCAGGCCGGCTTCGTGACGATCAGCAAGCTCTCCGTCGACCACGGCACCGTGCAGATCAGAAAACGCGTTCCCGTGAAGATCGGCGGCAAGGTTGCCCGCGGATCCGCGTATGGCTGCGTCGGCAAGACCGTCAAGGGCGTCGCGATCGTCTACACGTCCAACAGGGGCTATCGTGGCAAGGACAAGGTGCGGTTCCGCGTCACGTTCGAGAGGAAATGGAACGACATCGTCCTCGACGTCAATGTGAAGTAGGGGTCCGGCCGCGTTCCGCCCGGCGCCGCCCGGGCATTTGTCACCGCCAGTGCTCCGGCAGCGCATCCAGCAGCTCCTCGACCCGAGCAAGCGACACCGGCGTGTAGTCGTGGGAGTCGACGCCGACGTCGAGGCTCTTGCCGAGCGGGCTGCCATTGAGCACGCCGTGGACATGGCCGAACAGGTGGCGGGCGCCGCGGATGGCATTCGGCCAGTCGCGCATGGGGAAATGGAAAAGCACGAAGCCGCAGCCGTTCCAGCGCTCCTCCAGCATCGTATCGACGGACGCAAAGAGCGCGCCGCTGTCGCGCACCAGCCGGTCGTCGTGATTGCCCCGGACGAGGTGGACGGTGCCGTTCAGCCGGTCCAGATAGGGGCTCGCATCGCCCGTCTCCCGGTGGCAGAAATCACCGAGGTGATAGACCGTGTCGCCGCAGGCAACGGTGCTGTTCCAGTTGGCGATCAGCGCACTGTCCATCTCCGGCACCGACGAGAACGGGCGGTCGTCGAGGACGCCCGCATCGCCGAAATGGGTGTCGGAGGTGAAAAAGATGCTGCCTGCCATGCTGTCGTCTCCATGCGTCATTTACTTCGCAGGAAACAAAACGCAGAACCGACGCAAACGATCCTTCACAATAAGTTACAGAACTCACATACGAAAGACGCCGAAGGTCGTCTCCGGGATTGGCGCGTTGAGGGTCGCGGCAAACGCCAGCGTCAAAACCCGGCGGGTTTCCGACGGCGCGATGATGCCGTCATCCCAGAGCCGCGCCGTGGCGAAATAGGGATGCCCCTCTTCCTCGTAGCGCGCCCTGACCGGCGCCTTGAAGGCTTCCTCCTCCTCGGCGCTCCAGGTGCCGCCGTCGGCCTCGATGTTGTCGCGCTTGACGGTGGCGAGCACGCTTGCCGCCTGCTCGCCGCCCATGACGGAGATCCGCGCATTCGGCCAGGTGAACAGGAACCGGGGCGAAAACGCCCGCCCGCACATGCCGTAATTGCCGGCGCCGTAGGAGCCGCCGATGATCACGGTGATCTTCGGCACCTTCGCCGAGGCGACAGCCGTGACGAGCTTGGCACCGTCCTTGGCGATGCCGCCGGCCTCATAGTCGCGCCCGACCATGAAGCCGGTGATGTTCTGCAAAAAGAGCAGCGGAATGCGCCGCTGGCAGCAGAGCTCGATGAAATGGGCGCCCTTCTGTGCGGACTCCGAATAAAGGATGCCGTTATTGGCGAGGACACCCACCGGAATGCCGCCGATGCGGGCAAAGCCGGTGACGAGTGTCGTCCCGAAGAGCGCCTTGAACTCGTGGAATTCCGAGCCGTCGACGAGCCGGGCGATGACCTCGCGCACGTCGTACTGCTTCTTCAGGTCCGTCGGCACCACGGCTTCCAGCTCGCCCGGATCGAAGAGCGGCTCCTGCGCCGGCGCGAGGTCGAGATCGGGCGCCTTGACGCTATTGAGGTTGGCGACGGCTGCCCGCACCTGTGCCAGCGCCTGCAGGTCATCGGCGGCATAGTGGTCGGCAACGCCGGAAACCCGCGCATGGACGTCGGCGCCGCCGAGATCCTCGGCCGTCACCTCCTCGCCGGTCGCGGCCTTCACCAGCGGCGGGCCGCCGAGAAAGATCGTCCCCTGCTTGCGCACGATCACCGTCTCGTCCGACATCGCCGGCACATAAGCGCCGCCCGCCGTGCACGAACCCATGACGGCGGCGATCTGCGGAATGCCCTCCGCCGACATCGTCGCCTGATTGAAGAAGATGCGGCCGAAATGCTCCCGGTCGGGAAAGACGTCGACCTGGTTCGGCAGGTTGGCACCGCCGGAATCGACGAGATAGAGGCAGGCAAGCCGGTTCTCCCGGGCGATCTCCTGGGCCCGGACGTGCTTCTTTACCGTCATCGGATAGTAGGTGCCGCCCTTGATTGTGGCATCGTTGCAGACGATGACGCAGTCGCGCCCGGACACCCGGCCGATGCCGGTGATGATGCCGGCCCCGTGTATGTCCGCATCATACATGCCGTTAGCGGCGAGCGGCGACAGCTCCAGGAACGGAGAGCCCGGATCGAGCAGCCGCATGACCCGCTCACGCGGCAACAGCTTGCCGCGGCCGACATGGCGCTCGCGCGCCCGCTCCGATCCGCCGAGGGCCGTCGCCTCCCGCTTTGCGGCAAGGTCGGCGAGGAGGTCGCGCCAGCGGCTGGCGTTCTCCGCGATATCGGGCGCCGCCAGATTGGCGTCGGTGGACAGAACGCTCACGCCCGCCCCCCAAGGCCATTTGCCGGACCGGCCGGAGATCCGGCCGGCACAAAGGACATGGCGCTGGCGTTCGCCCTCATTCCACTTCGTCGTGCTCGAGGATCCAGGTTTCGGCCTCGCCGGCCGCGTACCATTTCTCCAGCACGGGAATGGTCAGCACGTCGTCCATATAGGACCGGCAGATGTCGTCGACCGGAATGTCGTAAGTCTCAAAGCGCGAGACCACCGGCGCGAACATGGCGTCTGCCGCCGTGAACGAGCCGAACAGGAACGGCCCCTGCGAGGCTTCCAGGCACTGGCGCCAGATCTCGGTGATGCGGGCGATATCCTTGTCGGCCGCCGGCGTCGAGGCGCGGCCCGGAATGCGCTTGCGGACGTTCATCGGATAGTGGTCGCGCAGCGCCCCGAACCCGGCATGCATTTCGGCGCTGACCGAACGCGCCTCGGCCCGCTGCACCGGATCGTCCGGCCACAGCCCGGCTCCGGGATAGGCCTCGGCCAGATATTCCAGGATGGCGAGGCTCTCCCACACGGTGAGGTCGCCGTCGATCAGGATCGGCACCTTGCCGGCCGGCGAATATTGCAGGATCTTTTCCTTGGTATCCGGCTGGTCGAGGGGGATCAGCACCTCCTCGAACTCGATCCCGGCAACGCTCATCGCCAGCCAGGGCCTCAGCGACCAGGACGAGTAGTTCTTGTTGCCGATGATCAGTTGGCGTGTCTTCATTTCTCAAGGTTCCTTGTGCCGGCCGCGCGATTCGCGCGTGTCCCCACCGGTAACGGTCAGGAAAAATCCCACGTTGCGGGATGACTTGCAACCGATCCGCACGCCCCACGGGACGGCAACCGGCAATGGCCACAGGCAAGTGCGAAAAACGGCGGGCGAAAGTCCTGAATTGACAAAGCGATTGGTGCGGTCGGACGGCAGATGGCGGCAACGGTGATCCTCTACGGCTACCGCTTCAGCGTCTATCACCGCATCGCAAGGATGGCGTTGCACGAAAAGGGCGTTCCGTACGACGTCGTCGACGTCGATCCCTTTGCGGATGACGTGCCGGACGCCTATCGCGCCATCCATCCCTTCGGGCGCGTCCCGGCGCTCCGCCACGGCGCCTTCACGCTCTATGAGACCGCCGCGATCACCCGCTATGTCGACGCCGCCTTCGACGGCCCGGCGCTGACCCCGACCGATCCGAAAGCCTTGGCGCGGATGGCCCAGATCATTGCGATCATCGACAGCTACGGCTACTGGCCGCTGGTCCGCCAGGTCTTCGCGCACCGGGTCTTCCGGCCGGCCGAAGGAGCTGTGGGCGACGAAGCGGAAATCGCGGCTGGTCTGGAAGCGGCCGGCCCGGTCCTTGCCGCCCTTGAGGCAATCGCCGCCGAGGGCCTGGTGCTGAACGGCCGGGACGTAACCCTCGCCGACTGCCATCTGGCGCCGATGACCGCCTATTTCACGATGGCCGGAGAAGGCGCCGCGGCGATGAAATCCTATCCGGCGCTCATGCGCTGGTGGGCGTGGGCCCGCGCCCTGCCGAGCCTGGTCGAGACCGACCCGGGACTGCCGGACCTGCCGGCCTAGACTTCGCCGATGCTCTTTTCCGGCTTTTCGACCGGCCCGCCGGCCTTTTCCCAGGCACCGAAGCCGCCGGTGACATGGGCCACCGGATCAAGGCCCATGCGCTGCGCCGTCGCCGCGGCGAGCGCCGACCGCCAGCCGCCCGCGCACAGGAAGACGAACTTCTTGTCGGCGAGGAAAACCGGCTTGTGATAGGGGCTTTCCGGGTCGATCCAGAATTCCAGCATGCCGCGCGGGCAATGGAAGGCGCCCGGGATGCGGCCGTTGCGGTCGAGCTCTCGGATGTCGCGCAGATCGACGAAGACGACGTCGTCGTGGCCGTACTGGGCGATCGCCGCCTTGGCGTCGAGCACCTCGACCGTCTTCTCGGCCTCGGCGATGAGCTGCTTGTATCCGACGGAAATGGTCTGCGGCATGGCGGTCCCTTTTCGGTCTCGGGGTGCGGTGCACGGATATCGTGCGGGCGCGGGAGGCGCGCCGGAGGAATGCTTCAAGGCCGGTTATATCGCATTGCCCCGAAACGGAAAGGAGCGGCCGGCCGGCGAATTCGGACCAGCGCCGAAGGAGCGCGTCGTTCGCCTCCTCGAAAGCCGCAGCCTTGCCGG
>NZ_NPEV01000067.1 GCF_003258835.1 Rhodobium orientis
CATCTGCGACCTCTTCGACCCCGAAGAATGCTTCAACTTCCTCAAAGCGTCAGGATATGTCGCAGATTAAACGCAAAGCGCTCTAGCCCGATATTCGCCGGACGTCATCATGGACCACCGGGTCGCGCCCGGTGGTGACGCGGAGCGGGTGGATAGCGATGGGCGAGAGCCGCAGACGGGGCAGCGGCGGGTCGCCGGTCCGCTATGCGATTGCCCGAGTGTCTATGAAATAACGAACATCGACGGGTCCGAAAGGAAGCCGACCGCCGCAACGGGGCTGCAGCCGCCCGCTCACGCCTGCAGCCGGGCGACCATGCGCGGCGGGACGCGGAGCATCAGGAGGGCCAGGCAGAGGCCGTTGCGGACCATGCCGGGCCGGCGCTCGCCTTCTGCCTGCTTCGCCGCCGGATTGACCGCCGCGGAGGTCAGGAAATGCAGGCGCCGGCGGCCGATGCGGCGGATGAGGTCGACGTCCTCCATCGCCGGCAGGTCCCGGTGGCCGCCGAGATCGTCATAGAGCCAGCGGGAGATCAAAAGGCCCTGGTTGGCATAGGCAATGCCGAACAGGCGACAGCGCAGGCCCGCGAGACCTTCGCGAAGCCGCGATTTCCAGTCGAAGCCGTCGAGCCGGAACCGGAACACCGCCGCGTGGCGCGGATCGCCGGAGCGCTCCACCCGTTCGATGAAGCTCGCCGCCTCGGCCTCCCAGTCGGTGGAGAGCACCGTATCGGGATTGAGGAACAGGAACCAGTCGGCGCGCTCGACGGCCCGAACTCCGGCGACGAGCCGCTTGCCGCGCCGGTTGCTTGCGGCAACGAAGATGCAGCCTGTCGCCTCCGCGATGACGTCCGTCTCGTCGGTGGAGCCGCCGTCGGCGATCACCACTTCCTTCAGGATGCCGACAAGGGTCGCCGGGATCAGCGCGCCGAGCGTCGGCCCCAGCGTCCGTTCATCATCGAGCGTCGGAATGACGACGCTCAGCATGGCGTCCCCCGCTCCCGCCGGGTGCATGCTGTTTGGGTCCGTATCGTTGGCATCAGCGCAAAGGTCCGTTTCTTTCCCGCAGCTTGCGGCATCGTTTCTCGGCCCAACGCCCGTTTTATCCGCTATGCCCGGCTAAGCAAGCGCCGGCTTGCCGATTTCGGCGTCCCATCGATAAAGTTCTTGCTTTGTTCTCGTTTGTTCCTATCCTCTATGGGACCGCCTTCGACGACGGTTGTACCGGACGAGTCGCGGCAGGCGGTTCGGCGGCGTCGGGCAGAACCCGGCCGCGGCAACCGGGACAAAAGCCATGAACGACTTTGCCCAGATCGACCCCAGGCTCGCCCGCCCCCTCGACGGAGCGGATGCGGGCATTGCACCCGACCTTTCCATCCGCCCGGACCGGCGGCGCGGGCGCGGCGCCCAGTCCAACCGCAGCGGGCGCTATGAGCGCGAGGAACGGGAGCTGACCGACGACGGCTGGGAGACGCTCGACGCGTTGCCGCCGTTCCAGACCACCGTGCAGACCGAGCGGGCGCGAAAGATCATCACTCGCAACGAGTCGCCCGACATCTCCTTCGAGCGCTCCATCAACCCCTATCGCGGCTGCGAGCACGGCTGTTCCTACTGCTTTGCCCGCCCGACCCACGCCTATATGGGCCTTTCCGCCGGCCTCGATTTCGAATCGCGGCTGTTCGCCAAGCCGAATGCGGCGGAACTGCTGGAGCGGGAGCTGGCCGCCCCCGGCTACAAGCCGAAGACGATCGCCATCGGCACCAACACCGACCCCTACCAGCCGATCGAAAAGACCTGGCGCATCATGCGCGGCATCCTGGAGGTGCTGGAGCGCACCAACCATCCGGTCGGCGTCGTCACCAAGTCGGCGCTGGTGCTGCGCGACATCGATATTCTCTCGCGGATGGCGGAAAAGGGGCTCGCCAAGGTCGCCCTTTCCATCACCACGCTCGACGCAAAGATGGCGCGGACGATGGAGCCGCGCGCCTCCGCGCCCTATCGGCGGTTAGAGGCCGTGAAGGCGCTTTCAGGGGCCGGCGTTCCGACGGCGGTGATGATCGCCCCGGTGATCCCGGCCCTCAACGACGACGGCATCGAGAAGATCCTCGATGCGGCTGCCGCCGCCGGGGCCCGCGAGGCCGGCTACATCCTGCTGCGGCTGCCGGCCGAGGTCAGCCCCGTATTCCGGGAATGGCTGCTGCGCCACTATCCGGACCGCTACCGCCACGTGCTCTCGGTGCTGCGCGCCATGCGCGGCGGCAAGGACTACGACGCGGAGTTCGGCAAGCGCATGCGCGGCACGGGTCCCTATGCCTGGATGGTTGGGCGGCGGTTCGAGCTGGCGTCGAAGCGGCTCGGCCTCAACCGGCGCAAGCTGAAGCTCAATACCGAGCTTTTCACGCCGCCCAATTCCGGCGCCGTGCAGCTCGACCTGTTCTGACCGGCCCCGGCGATTGCCGCCCGGCCGGCGATCGGCAATCATCGCGCCATGGCGAGCTCGATTCTCCTCGACTTGGATAGTCCCGCAGGTCCCGATTTCCGGTTCGAGGAGCGCGGCCGGAAAATCCATGGCGGCCTCGTCGCCGGCACCGACGAGGCGGGACGCGGCCCACTCGCAGGTCCCGTGGTGGCGGCCGCCGTCATCCTCGATCCGGCGCGATTCCCGCAAGGGCTCGACGATTCCAAGAAGCTGACGGCCGCGAAGCGCGAAGCGCTGTTTGCCGAGATCTGCGAAACGGCCACGGTGGCGGTTGCCGCCGGCTCGGTCCGGCGCATCGATGCCACCAACATTCTCGCGGCAAGCCTGTGGGCCATGGCGCGGGCCGTTGCCGCCCTCCCCCTTCGCCCGTCGCTGGTGCTTGCGGACGGCCGCGACGCGCCGCCCGGCCTTTTCCAGCCCTGCGAGCCCGTCATCAAGGGCGACCGCCGGTCACTGTCGATCGCCGCGGCCTCGATCGTTGCCAAGGTGACGCGCGACCGGCTAATGGTGCGGCTCGCCGAGTGCTGCCCCGGCTACGGCTTCGAGCGACACATGGGTTACGGCACGAAGGCGCATAAAGAAGCGCTCGCTGCCCTCGGGCCGAGCCGGCACCACCGGCTCAGCTTCGCCCCCTGCCGGGAGGCCGCCGAAGCGCGGTCGGAAGCCTCAAAAGAAAAGGCCGGGCATGGGCCCGGCCTCGATCCGACATTTCCGGTTTGACGCGCCGTCAATTGAGATTGGCGGCGACGTCCTTGATGCTGGTTTCGATCATCTGCTTGGCGGCGTCGCCACTCACCTTTTCGGCGAGGATCTGTTCCGCAGCGGCGATCGCCACGTCGGCGGCGCGGGCTCTGACGGCGGCGACGGCCTGGGCCTCGGCCTGGGTAATCTTGACCTCGGCCGACTTGGTCCGCCGCTCGATCATTTCCTCAAGCGACTTGTTGGTGACCGCGGTCAGACGCTCTGCCTCGGCCTTGGCCTCGGCGATGATGTCTTCGGCTTCCTGCTCCGCCTCGCGGCGCTTGCGCTGGTAGTCGGCGAGCAGCGCCTGGGCTTCCTCGCGCAGCCGACGGGCCTCGTCGAGCTCCTTCTGGATGCGCTCCGCACGGGCATCGAGGCTGGCGCCGATCTTGCCCGGCACCTTGACCCAGAAGATGACGATGAAGAACAGGATGAGGGCGACGAGGGCCCAGAATGTCGCGTCCATGTCTCTCCCCAGCGGCCTATCTGGCCATTCCGGCCGCCACGGCCTTGTCGAGCTCGGCCTTGGAAACCTTGGCGCCGATCAGGCTGGCGACGATTTCCTCGGCGGTTTCCGCCGCGATGCCGTCGACTTCCTTCAGGGCCGCTTCCTTGATCTCGGAAATCCGCGCATCCGCCTCGGCCAGCTTCTGGTTAAGCTTGTCCTCGGCCGCGGTGCGCTTGGCCTCGACCTCGGCCTCCAGCTTCTCGCGGTTGGTGCGGGCGATGCTGTGGGCCTTGTTACGGGCCTCGGCCAGCGCCTGCTCGTAGGCGGCGATCGCCTCGTCGGTCTCGCGCTTCAGCCGGTCGGCCTCGGCGAGGTCGCCGGCGATGCGGTCCTCACGGTCCTCCAAGATGCCGGCGATGCGCGGCAGCGCCACCTTCGACATCAGGTAGTAGAAGAGACCGAACATGATCGCCAGCCACAGGAGCTGCGACGGGAAGGTCGAGCTGTCGAACGGCGGGAAATTGCCCCCGCCGCCATGCGCTTCGCCGCCCGGCACACCGGTTTCCGTGTGGACTGTGGTCTCGGTCGTTGCTTCGCTTGCCATCAACGCCTCCGATTGACCAGCGGGCACCCTAGGCGCGCCGCCAGCCGTCCGTTTCTAAGCGATCGGCAACCGGATCAAGCAAAGAGCAGGATCAGAGCGACCAGCAGCGAGAAGATGCCGAGGGCTTCCGTCACGGCGAAGCCGAAGATCAGGCGGCCGAACTGGCCGTCGGCGGCCGACGGATTGCGCAGGGCGCCGGCAAGGTAGTTGCCGAAGATGGTGCCGAGGCCGATGCCGGCGCCGCCCATGCCGAGGCAGGCAATACCAGCGCCGATGTACTTTGCAGCTTCCGCTTCCATTTGAGATGCTCCTTGTTGGTCGAAACCGTTGTCGGATGTTGTCGTAAAGGGTGATGTCGGTTGTCGTCGGGTCCCTGCCGGCGTCGCTTCCTAGTGGCCCGGATGGATCGCGTCGTTGAGATACATGCAGGTCAGGACCGCAAACACATAGGCCTGCAGGAAGGCGACCAGGAATTCCAGCGCCGTCAGCGCGACGGCCATCGCCAGCGGCAGGATGGCGCCGCCGACACCGACAACGCCCATCGCGCCGAGCGAGACGACGAAGCCGGCGAACACCTTCAGCGTGATGTGGCCGGCCAGCATGTTGGCAAAGAGACGGACGGACAGGCTGATCGGCCGCGACAGGAACGAAATGACCTCGATGAGGCTGACCAGCGGCAACAGTACGACCGGCACCCCGGAAGGCACGAAGAGCTTCAAAAAGCCCATGCCGTGGTTGAGGAAACCGTAGATGACGACGGTCAGGATCACCGCCATCGCAAGCGCGAAGGTAACGATGATGTGGCTGGTGACCGTGAAGAAATAGGGGAACATGCCAAGGAGATTGGCGATCAGCACGAACATGAACAGCGAGAACACGAAGGGGAAGAACTTCATCCCGGCCGTTCCGGCGCTACTTCGCAGCATGTCGGCGACGAACTCGTAGGACATCTCGGCCATCGACTGCCAGCGGCTCGGCACCAGGCCGCGGCCATTCGTCGACAGGATCAGGAAGCCGGCCGCCACAGCGACGGTGGCCGCCATGAAAAACGACGAGTTGGTGAAAGAGAAGTCGACGCCTCCGATCTCGATCGGAAACCATTTCTGGATATGGAACTGATGAATCGGATCGTTCGACACCGCGTCAGCCCTTCATCGTACTGTCATTTCGACCCGCCCTCCGGCCGGTCGTTCCCTCGCGTCCCGTCGTCCTTTTTCGTTCCCGGTTCGGCCATAAGGCCCGCCGCGCGAAGAACATTGAAAATGCCCGCCGCAAAACCGAGGAGCAGGAAGACGATCAGCCCCCAAGGCGAGGTTCCGAGTACCTGGTCACCGGCCCAACCGAGGGCGGCACCGACAAGGATCCCCGCAATAAACTCCGTCGACAAGCGGAACGCCTGGGCATAGCCCTGCGCCCCCTTGTTCCTGTCGGCCGGGCCGGTCGGCGGCTCGTCGCGCCGCCGGTCATTCAGCGCGCGCCCGAGCCTGTCGAGCCTTTCCGACAGACCGGCTTCCGAACCGGGCGCGGGCGTCTTGCCGTCATTTTCCGGCGATGGGCGATCTTCGGACATCACCCCCTCAACAACGTCGAATGCCGGAAAACGCGCGTATAAACCGCCGCGCCCCGTGGAAGCCGGGCGCACAATAGTCAGCGCCCGCAACCGTGTCAAGAAACTCTAATATCATACCAACCCCTTGAATATATTGGCGTTTTCGCCGAAAAATCGGCGCCCGACATCTAGGCAATTGGTCGCGATGCAACAAAACCGGTCGGACAGGCGCCGCTTCAACCGGCCTCGCGGAAGCGTTCCGCGGTTTCCAGATCGACCGAGACGAGCTGTGAAACGCCGCGTTCGGCCATTGTCACCCCGAACAGGCGGTTCATGCGCGCCATGGTGATCGGGTTGTGCGTGACGATGACGAATCGGGTGTCGGTGCGCCGTGTCATTTCCGACAGGAGATCACAGTAGCGCTCCACATTGGCGTCGTCGAGCGGCGCATCGACCTCGTCGAGGACGCAGATCGGCGCCGGATTGGTGAGGAAGACGGCGAAGATCAGGGCGAGCGCCGTCAGCGCCTGCTCGCCGCCGGACAGCAGCGTCATGGTCTGGGGCTTCTTGCCCGGCGGGCGGGCGACGATTTCCAGCCCGGCATCGAGCGGGTCGTCCGAATCGACGAGCTGCAATTCTGCGGTGCCGCCGCCGAAGAGGTGGGTGAAGAGTTCCTTGAAGTGGCCGTTGACGGTCTCGAAGGCCGCAAGCAGGCGCTCGCGCGCCTCGCGGTTCAAAGAGAGAATACCCTGGCGCAGCTTGCGGATCGCCTCGATGAGGTCGTCGCGCTCCGCGGTCAGCGCGTCGCGCTGCTCGGCGATCGCCTCTGCCTCTTCCTCAGCCCGAAGGTTCACCGAGCCGAGCCGCTCGCGCTCGGTCTTCAGGCGGTCAAGACGGGTCTCGACGGCCTGCGGGTCGGGGGGCGTCGTACCGGGCTTCAGCTCGGCAAGCTCGGCGGCCTCGGAGGCCCGGCACTGCAGGGTTTCCTCGATCCGCGCCTCAGTGTCCTTGGCGCGCTGGCGGGCGCCGTTCAGGCGCTCCTCGGCGCGGGCGCGGGCCTCGCGCGCACCGGACAGGGCATCGAGGGCCTCGCGGGCGGCACGGTCGGCGTCGGCCTGGCGCCGTTCGCCGAGCGCCAGGGCGTCGGCATCGGTTTTGCGCTTTTCCTCCGCCGTTCCGATCATTGCCTGCAGGGTCAGGCGCTTTTCGGCGATCTCGCCGGGCGCGCCGCGAATCGCTTCCAACTCGTCGGCGGCATCCTTGCGGCGATCGGCGAGCACCTTTTCCTGGGCGCCGGCATTGTCGGCGCGTGTCTGCCAGCTCTGCTTCTCGCGGCCGATGGAGGCGCGGCGGGCGGCGCGCATCTCCGCCTCGCGGACAAGGGTCGTGCGCTCCGAGCGGGCCTCGGCAACGGCGCCACGACGTTCCGCGACCTCGCCGCGAAGCCGCTGCAACTGGTCTTCCAGGCCGGCGGTGTCGGGCAGCGCTGCGCGGGAGTCCGTCGCCTCGGTGCGGGCGCTTTCTGCCTCCTCCAGGCTCGAGACGAGGCGGATGCGGGCCTCTTCCAGGGCGCTCTGGCGTGAGACGCGCTCGGTGGAGGCCTTTTCCGCCCGGATCAGGGCATCGCGGGCGCGGTCGAGCCGCTGGCGGCAGGCGGAAACGGCGCCGCGGGCTTCCTTCACCGCATTGTCGGCCGTGCGCCGCTCCGCCTCGCGGGCGGAGAGCGTCTGACGGCAGGCATCCTGCTGGCGCTCGGCCTCGGCGCGCTCGGCGGTCAGTTCGTCCAGCCGGTTCTTCTGGGCGAGCCGCTCGGCTGCGGCGCTCGGCGCGTCGGCGGCGGCAACAAAGCCGTCCCAACGCCACAGGTCGCCCTCGCGGCTGACGAGGCGCTGGCCGGGACTCAAGGATTTTTGCAGGCGCGGGCCGTCGGCCTGCTCGACGATGCCGATCTGGGCGATGCGGCGGGAAAGCACGTCCGGCGCCTTGACGACGTCGGCGAGCGGGCGCGCGCCCTCCGGCAGGCCGGGATCGCCTTCAGATTCCACCAGCGACCAGTGGGCCGGGGCATCGGCATCGGCGGGAGCATCGAGATCTTCGCCCAGCGCTGCGCCTAGGGCACGCTCGAAACCGCTCGTGACCGAGACGGCCTCAACCACCGGGCTCCACTTCGCCTCGGTCCCGCGGGCCAGGAGCCGCTTGAGGGTGCCGGCCTCGACATCGATACGGCCGAGGGTCTTTTCCGCCTCGGTGACGGCCGGGCGGGCGGCGCGTTCGGCCTCCTGGGCACTCGCGGCCCTGGCCTCTGCTGCCGCCAGCAATTCCTCGGCCTCGGCAAGGGCGGCGGTTGCCGCATCCCTTTCCGTGGTCGCAGCCGCGATCGCGGTATCTCCGGCGAGTTCGGCCGCGATCTTGTGAAGTTCCCGGTCGACGTCGGCGATCTGGCCGCCGAGCCGTTCGGTGCGGGTAGCGGCATCGCGCAGGGTCCGGTCGAGCTGGTCGCGGCGGGCCTTGATGTCGGCGGCCTCGGCCGTCACGCGCGACTGCTCCTTTTCCGATGCGGCGAGCTTTTCCTCCGTCTCGGCGACGCGGCGATCGACCTCGTCGGCCTTTTCACCGGTTGAGGCGTCCTCCGCGGCAAGCGCCCGGAGCTCCTCGTCGAGCCGCTCCAGGGCCTCGGCGGTCTCCGCCTTCATCTTTTCCTCGCGCTCGGCGTCGCCGGCGAGTTGTTCCAGGCGCCGTTCCAGGTCGGCGATGCGGTCGCGGACGCGCCGGTCCTCGGCGTCCAGTTCGCCGAGGCTGAGCTTCAGGCGCTGCAGGGCGGCACCGCTCTTTGCCTCGGCATCGCGCAGGCCCGTCAGCTCGTGGGCGGCAATCGCCTGTTCCTTCGCCGCACCGGCCTGGACCTCGGTGCGCCGCGCGACCTCCTTGCTGGCCTCCGTCAGCGCCGCCTCGTCGGCGGCAACGGCGGACTTCGCCGCCTGCCAGCGGATGTGCAGGAGGGTCGCCTCTGCCCGTCGGATCTCGTGGGAAAGGTTGCGGTAGCGGTTGGCCTGGCGGGCCTGGCGCTTCAGGCTCTCGTGCTGGGTGTCGATCTGCACGAGCACGTCTTCCAGCCGCTCAAGGTTCTGCTCGGCACCGCGCAGGCGCAATTCCGCCTCGTGGCGGCGCGAGTGCAGGCCGGAGATGCCGGCGGCCTCTTCCAGGATGGCGCGGCGCTGGGTCGGCTTGGCGGCGATCAGCTCGCCGACCTGGCCCTGGCGCACCAGCGCCGGCGAGCGGGCGCCGGTGGAGGCATCGGCAAACAGGAGCTGGACATCGCGGGCGCGGGCGTCCTTGCCGTTGATCTTGTAGACGGACCCCGCCTCGCGCTCGATGCGCCTTGTGATCTCCACGGCATCGGTATCGGCAAGGGTCGCCGGCAGGCGGCGGGCGGCATTGTCGAGGACGACCACGACCTCGGCCGTGTTGCGGGCCGGGCGGCTGTGCGAGCCGGAAAAGATCACGTCGTCCATGCCGGACGCGCGCATGTTCTTGTAGGAGCTTTCGCCCATCACCCAGCGCAGGGCTTCGACAAGGTTCGACTTGCCGCAGCCATTGGGCCCGACGATGCCGGTCAGCCCATCCTCGAAATGGAACTCGACCGGCTCGACGAAGGACTTGAAGCCGAGAATGCGGAGTTTGGAAAACTTCATCGGCGCGGCTTTCCGGGGCGCGGCCTTACGGTCGTGCCGGCAGTCGCATCACGGCGCTCGCGCCCGCGAACAGCGGGCACGGTCAGCCGCGCCGAACGGCGGACGCCGTCAGCTCTTGAGAAGCGGGTCGATAAGTTCCGCCATCTCGTCAATGCTCATTGCCCCGCGGACCATCTTGCCATTGATGAAGAAGGTGGGCGTCGAACTCACGCCGAATTCGGTATGCGCACGGTTCCTCACCGCAGTTACTCCGTCGAGAACTTCCTGATTCGTCAAGCATTCGCGGAAGGATTCCTGTGTGAATCCGACCTGTTTCACGAGATCGAAGAGGGCGTTTGCCGGGTTCGGGCTGGCGGCCCAGACGTCGAGCTTTTCGAACAGGAGGCCGACGACGTCGAAATAGGTACCCTCCGGCGCGCAGTTGGCGAGCGCAAAGCCGGCGGTCGCCAGCGGCACGCCCTGGGGCTGATCGAGCGGGAACTCGCGGAAGATGAAACGGACCTTGCCGGTGTCGATGTAGCGCTTCTTCAGCTCCGGGAAGGTGTGCTCATGGAAGTTGGCGCAGTGGCCGCAGGTCAGCGAAGCGTATTCGACGATCGTGACGGGGGCCGAGGCTTCGCCGAGCACGTGCTCGCCGAGGGGTCCGGGCATCAACAGCTTGTCGGGGCTCCCGCCGCTCTCCTGGGAAAGGGCCGGGCGGACGGCGGCGCCGAACGCGGCGGCGGAAAGGGCGGCGGCACCAAGGCCGGCAAATGTGCGGCGGGACAGGGTCACGGGAGGAGTCCTTCCTGTTTTGTCATGGGGGCGTGCGGCGCGGCGCCGGCACGGGGATTGGCGTCGTTATCATCAACTGCCACCGAACGGGGCAAATCACAATATGGCGATGAAAAACGGCGGCGCGCGGGCAGCCAGGCGCGATCAGCGGCGACCGCGATCGCCCAGGGTCGCGCGGCCGAGCCGGTCGAGCGCGGCGCGCAGGGCATCGTCGTCGATGCCCTCAAGGCTTTCGGCAAGCGCCGCCTCAGCGTTTGCGTCGAGCGGGCCGGGCGCTTTTTTCTTTGGCGCATCGCGGCGGGCGAGCGGGCGCTGGACGATGCGGATGCGTTCGACGGCGCGCCAGCCGAGGAAGCCGTTGATGCGCTCCAGGATCTGCGGCAGCTCGTGCTGCAGGAGCAGCGCCGCTGCGCCCTCGCAGCGCAGGTGCAGGGTGGCCGGCGCGTAGTCGTCCTCGTCGTGGCGCGGCCAGCTCAGCTTTTCCGGCTGGGTCACCGAGCCGTAGCGCGCGCCGACGATGTCGGGCCAGTGGGTGAGGATGTCGGCGGCGGCAAAACCGCGCTTGCGGCAGGCAGGGGCGAGCGCTCCGCCGATCAGCTCGGCAAGCGGCATGGCGCGCCCGCGGCGCTTTTTTGAAGGCTCGAAAGCCATTCTTCTTTCCGTTCCTCGCCTTGCCCGGCCGCAAAAGAGCGGCGCGTCTGTCGAAAGAGAATCCTGCGCCCGCAAGCGCCTTTCGGTCAATCGCCCGTGCCGCTCATATGCACGGAACGGAACGCGCGGCTTGATTTTGCCGGCCGTTGCCCGATACCTGCGGCATGGACCAACGCTCTCCCGCCACCATCGACACGCGCCCGCTCCTTGACTGGTACGACCGCAACGCCCGCAAGCTGCCGTGGCGCGTCGGGCCTGAGGACCGGCGTCTCGGCGTCGTTCCCGATCCCTATCACGTGTGGCTGTCGGAAATCATGCTGCAACAGACGACGGTCGCCGCCGTCGGCCCGTATTTCCACGCTTTCCTCAGGCGCTGGCCTGCGCTTTCCGATCTTGCCGCGGCCGAAACCGACGACGTCATGGCTGCCTGGGCCGGGCTCGGCTATTACAGCCGCGCGCGGAACCTGAAAAAATGCGCCGAGGTGCTGGCCGCCGAGCATGACGGAAAGTTCCCGGAGACCGAGGCGGGCCTCCTCACCCTTCCCGGCATCGGGCCCTATACGGCGGCGGCGATCGCGGCGATCGCCTTCGACCGGCCCGCGACCGTCGTCGACGGCAATGTGGAACGGGTGGTGGCGCGGCTCTTTGCGATCGACACCCCCCTCCCCGACGCAAAACCCGACCTGAAGCGGCTTGCCGCGACGCTTACCCCCTCAAGGCGGCCCGGCGATTTCGCGCAAGGCATGATGGATCTCGGCGCGACCATCTGCACGCCGACGCGGCCGGCCTGCGCACTTTGCCCGTTCCTTGGCAGTTGCCGCGCGCAAGGCGAGGACCGGCCGGACCGATTTCCGGTCAAGGGCGCAAAGGCGCCGAAGCCCACCCGCAAGGGCGCGGCCTTCGTCTGCCGGCGCAAGGACGGGGCGATCCTCCTCACAAGGCGGCCGCCGAAGGGGCTTCTGGGCGGCATGGCCGAGGTGCCGACGACGGCATGGACGCCGGACTACGAGCCGGACGATGCGCTCAGCGCTGCGCCATTCTCGGCCAACTGGACAAAAGCGACGGGGCCGGTGCGCCACGTCTTTACCCATTTCCGCCTGGAGCTCGACGTCTATGCGGCCGAGATCGGCACGGCGCCTGCGCCGGAGGGGCATTGGTGGGAGCCGGCGGCAACGCTCGATGAAGCGGCGCTGCCGACGGTCATGCGCAAGGTCATCGCGCATGCCTTCGAAGATGCATTCCGGCCGAAGCGGTAGAGCGGTCTACTCGATCGGCGCGAGCAGTTCCGGTGCTGTCACCAGTTGGCGTACGCCGTGCGAGTGGTCTTCTTCAAAGACGTTGCCATCCTCGGGCCATTTGTAGAGCGAGCTGACGTCGAGCTTGGCGCAACCAGGCCTGACGCTCCAGGTTACCTGCAGCGGCGAGCAGGCGCTTTCGGTGTAGGACGGGCCCGTGGTGGAGCCGGCAAAGACCACCGGGGCGCCGGTGCCGGTGGGAAGGGCCCTCGGCTGGTGCAGGCCGCCCGCCATATGGCCGGCATGGGCGAAATCGGCGAAGTCGCGGGCATCGGGGTTGTTGGCGACGAGGAAGACCTGCGCTTCCACCCGCAAGGCCGGGTTGGCGCAGGCAGCGCTGAGACAGGACCCGAGCCCCTTGCCCGGCTTGACGTCGCAGGAGGTGTAGAACCCAGTGCACCTCGATGGTGTCGCCGGGCTTGATGCCGTGGAAGGCGCCGTGGCCATGGGCCGGATCTTCCAGTTCCGCCGCGGTCAGGCTGTCGGTGTCGTTGCACTTGTAGCCGCCGTGTTCGCCGTTTCCGGCGAAGACGGAAAAGCCGGGACCCTTGTGCTCGGCATTCGTGTGGGTGTGGATGTTGCAAAGGTTCATCTTTGCCGCCGGCGGCGCCAGCGCGAAGACGCGCGCATTGGAGCCGGCCGCGCTGGCGATGTCGCGCGGCGTCTGCGGTCCGAAGCCCTGGCAGATGTCGGCGGCTGCCGCCGGACCGGCCAAGGCGACGAAAGCCGCCGCCGTGACGGCGAGTTTCTGGAATACCATGGAACGCCCCTCGCTGTTGTTGTTTGGCGCGGAACGCGCGTGCAGGCGCTTCCGCGTCTTGCACCATAGCCAGACAATATATGAATCGAGGGTATATTTGTATCTTCAATACATTTTCTAATTGTATTGAAGAGCGGGCTGCAGCCCGGCGGCAAGCGGTGTGCTGCCGAAAGGCCGGCACAGTCAGGAGTCTGCTGCGGGAAAAGCTTTTCGGAACGGGCAGCGGCGCAATCAGGCCGCGGCCATGCCGTCGCGGATGACCTGGCGCAGGTCGTCGATCGGGCGGCGGGCCTTGCCTTCGGCGAAATGCCAGTAGGTCCAGCCGTTGCAGGCGTCGAGCCCCTGCACATGGGCGCCGATCTTGTGGATCGAGCCGGTGACGCCGCCGGTTTCCAACGAGCCGTCGGCCCGGACCACGGCGGTGTTGCGACCCTTGGCGCAGGTCAGTTCCGTTCCCGGTGCGATCAGCCCGGCTTCCAGCAGACGGCCGAAGGGAATGCGCGGCTGGGCGCGCTTGCCCTTTGTCGTCTCCAGCGCCATGTCGGGCGCCGGCTCGACCGCGTCGATGCGGCTCATGGCGGCATCGGCATAGGCGCGGTCGCGCTCCACGCCGACGAAATGGCGACCGAGGCGCTTTGCGACGGCGCCGGTGGTGCCGGTGCCGAAGAAGGGATCGAGGACGACGTCGCCGGGGTTCGTCGAGGACAAAAGCACGCGGTAGAGCAGCGCCTCGGGTTTCTGGGTCGGATGGACCTTCTGGCCGTTCCCGTCCTTCAGCCGCTCGCCGCCGGTGCACAGCGGCAGGGTCCAGTCGGAGCGCATCTGAAGGTCGTCGTTGAACGCCTTCAGGGCTTCATAATTGAAGGTGTAGGACTTGGCCTTGCGGTCGCGGGAGGCCCAGATCATCGTCTCGTGGGCGTTGGTGAAGCGCTTGCCGCGGAAATTCGGCATCGGATTGGACTTCAGCCAGACGACGTCGTTGAGGACCCAGAAGCCGAGGTCCTGCAGCACCGTGCCGACCCGGAAGATGTTGTGGTAGGAGCCGATGACCCATAGAGTGCCGCTCGGCTTCAGCACCCGGCGACAGGCCATGAGCCAGGCGCGGGTGAAGGCATCGTAGGCGGCAAAGGACTCGAACTGGTCCCAGGCGTCGTCGACGGCGTCGACCTTCGACTGGTCGGGGCGGTGCAGCGCCCCTTCGAGCTGCAGATTGTAGGGAGGATCGGCGAACACCACGTCGACGGATGCCGACGGCAGCTTCTCCAGTTCGGCGACGCAGTCGCCAAGCAGGATCTGGTCGAGCCAGGCCGGCTCCGGATTTTGGTGGGGCGCCGTCGCCGGCGCCCCTTTACGCTTTACACTCATTGCGACGCACTACCTTACGCAACTATGAGCATGAGAGTGGCCCGACACGGTAAAGACCCGGTTAAAGCGCGGGGACAAATTTACTTTCTGCGTCAACGGTTTGTTTACCCTGTGGCGCGGCCGGGAGCACTTCCACAGGTTGAATTCATAGGGCGCCGGGGGCGTTTCTTGCCGGCAAAGCACCGATGCGCCAAGGTCTTAGACGAATACGAACGGATTGCATGATGGACACCGTGAATACAGCAGATATCGACCTTGCGCCCCAGAGCGCGCATCGGGCCTTCGACGATCCGTCCGCGGCCGTCGACCACCTGATTGCGCTCTACGAGACCGCCGCCGCCCATATTCGGGCGCGATTCGAGGCGATGCTCGCCGGCGAGGTGCTTGAGCGGCGGGTGCGCGCCTTCTATCCGGAGATCCGGTTTTCCAGCGATACCTATTCACGAGTCGATTCGCGGCTCGCCTACGGGTTCGTGCCGGGGCCCGGCCACTACGCCACCACGGTGACGCAGCCGGCGCTGTTCGCCACCTATCTGCACGAACAGCTCGACCATCTGATCGCCAATCACGGCACGGCGGTGCATATCGGCCCGTCGGAAACGCCGATCCCGCTGCATTTCGTCTTTGCCGACGACACCCATCTCGGCGGCCACGCGCCGGACCCGGCGCAGAAGCCGCTGCGCGATATCTTCGACGTGCCGGACCTTGCCGTCACCGACGATGCCATCGTCAACGGCACCCACGTCACGGCGGCCGACGCCGCGCTGCCGCTGGCGCCGTTCACCGCGCCGCGGGTCGACTATTCGCTGCACCGGCTGCGCCACTACACGGCGACCAGCGCGGAGAACTTCCAGAACTTTGTGCTGTTCACCAACTACCAGTTCTACGTCGATGCCTTCTGCCGGATGGCGCGGGAGATGATGGAGACCGGGCGCGGCGGCTACGAGGCGTTCGTGGAGCCCGGCAACCGGGTGACGCGCTCGGGCGGCGATGCCGACGGCGCCCTGCCCGACCGGATGCCGCAGATGCCGGCCTATCACCTGACAAGGCCGGACCGCTCCGGCATCACGCTCATCAATATCGGCGTCGGCCCGTCCAACGCCAAGACGATCACCGACCACGTGGCGGTGCTGCGGCCGCACGCCTGGCTGATGCTCGGCCACTGCGCGGGGCTCAGGAACACCCAGAAGCTCGGCGACTACGTGCTCGCCCACGGCTATGTGCGCGAGGACCACGTGCTCGATGCGGACCTGCCGACCTGGGTGCCGATCCCGCCGCTTGCGGAACTCCAGGTGGCGCTGGAACAGGCGGTGGCGGAAATCACCGGCCTGTCGGCCTGGGAGCTGAAGCGGGTCATGCGCACCGGGACGGTCGCCACCATCGACAACCGCAACTGGGAACTGCGCGACCACCGCGAACCTGTGCAGCGGTTCTCGCAGTCCCGTGCCATCGCGCTCGACATGGAGTCGGCAACGATCGCCGCCAACGGGTTTAGGTTCCGCGTGCCCTACGGCACGCTTTTGTGCGTTTCCGACAAGCCGCTGCATGGCGAATTGAAGCTACCGGGCATGGCCAACGCGTTCTACGACCGGCAGATCGGCCAGCACCTGGAGATCGGCATCAGGGCGCTGGAAAAGCTCCGGGAAATGCCGCCGGAACAGCTCCATTCGCGCAAGCTCCGCAGCTTTTCCGAAACCGCCTTCCAGTAGCGGGCGCCGCGGATTCTCTCCGATTGACGTACTGTTTTCGGCTCGGCGGCTAGCACGGGTGCGTGCTGCGGTGTATTGGAAGCGCTTCCGCCCGCCAGGTAGCCAGAGCCAATGACCGCCGAGCCTCTCACCACATCCTGGAGCCGCGTCACCGCCGTCTTTCTCGTCGGCGTCTCGGCCGCGTTCCTGATCGGCAAGGTGCCGGCTGCGCTGCCGCTGCTGCGCGCCGAGCTCGGCCTCAGCCTGTTCCAGGCCGGGCTGGTGGTCTCCATGTTCACCATCGTGACGGCGGCGACCGGCATCCTGTTCGGCGCCTTCGCCGACCGCTTCGGCCACCTCAGGGTCGCCGCGGTGGGCCTGTGCTTTGCCGGCGTCTCCAGCGCCCTCGGCTCGCTCGCCAATTCGGCGGTGCCGCTGATCGCCAGCCGCGCCGGAGAAGGCATCGGCTTCGTGCTGGTCTCGGTGTCGCTGCCGCCGCTGCTCTCCCGGCTGGCGCGGCCGGAGGACCGGCCCAAGGCCTTCGGGCTCTGGGGCGCGTTCGTGCCCGGCGGCGCGGCCTCCATGTTGCTGATCAGCGGCGCTCTCCTGGAAGACGTCGGCTGGCGCGGCATGTGGCTGGCGATTGCCGTCGGCTATGTGTTCTTCGCCGCCCTGATGGTCTGGGCGACGAAACCCGTTGCCGCCCGGCCCGCGGCATCACGGACCTCTACGACGGGAGGATCCTTCCTTGAGGTCCTGAAAGTGCCGGGGCCGGCGCTGCTTGCCGGCATCTTCGGCTGCTATTCCAGCCTCTTCCTGGTGGTCACCGCCTTCGTGCCGCTGATCCTGGTGGAACAGGCCGGCTGGTCGCTGCCGGCCGCGGCCACTGCTGGCGCCGCCGTCATCGCCGCCAATGCCGCCGGCAACCTTGCCTCCGGCTTCCTGCTGTCGAGCGGCCTGAAGCGGGCCGAGGTCATCCAGGCGACGGCGCTGACCATGGCGCTGGGCGCTTCGCTGGTCTTTACCGATGCGTTGCCGATCTGGTTGAGGATCGCCGGCGGCGTGCTGTTTTCCGGCGTCGGCGGCGCCATTCCCGGCTCGCTTTTCTCCGCCGTCGCCCTGCACGCGCCGACGCCCGGCCACGCCTCGACCGTCAACGGTTTCATGTTCCAGGGGGTCTCGATCGGCCAGTTTGTCGGCCCGGCGATCACCACATGGGTCGTCGGGCTCGTCGGCACCTGGACCGGCGCACTCATCTACGTCTGGCCGGTCGCACTTCTGTGCATCTTCCTTGCCGCCCTTCTCGGCCGCGTGGAAACGCGGCGGCTGGAAGGGATTTAGACGCTATTCCTCGATATCGCCGCTGGGGGCCATGCCGAGGGCGTGCATGTAGAGGTCGAGGAGAGCCTCCTGCTCCTGGCGCTCGGCCGAATCCTGCTTGCGCAGCTTCAGCACCTGGCGCATCACCTTGGTGTCGAAACCGGTCGCCTTGGCCTCGCCGAAGACGTCCTTGATGTCGTCGGAAATCGCCTTTTTCTCTTCTTCCAGGCGCTCGATCCGTTCAACGAACGAACGAAGCTGGCCGGCCGCAACGCCACCGGGTTCCGCCATAGTCCTGCCTCCTCAAAATCACCGCGTCAAAGTCAATCCCGTCCCGCAGCAGCGGGGGCCGCAGGGATGCATCAAGCCGGCACGGCGGTCAAGACGGTTCCGCAGCTCTCCGGCTGTGCCGGTTCACTCCTGGCGGTCCGGCCGCGCCTTTTCGTAGGCGGCCATCTGGGCCGGCGTCGCATCGGACTGGTGGCGCGCCTTCCAGTCGTCATAGGGCATGCCGTAGACGATCTCTCGCGCATCGCCCTTTTCCAGCTCGATGCCCTTTTCGGCGGCCGCATCCTGGTACCAGTTGGACAGGCAATTGCGGCAGAAGCCGGAAAGGTTCATCAGGTCGATGTTCTGCACATCGGTGCGGGCACGCAGATGCTCGACCAGTCGGCGGAACACGGCGGCCTCGATCTCGGTGCGGTCGGCCTCATTGATACCGGCGGACGGATCGTTCGCCATTTTTTGTCTCCCCTTCTCTTTTTTGCGTTCAAGCGCCACGAAGGCTAACGGCGCATCTGCGCCGGCGCCAGTTTGGGCTTGCGACGCCTTGCGGCGTCGGTAATCCGTGCATCAACGGCGGCGCCCATTAGGACTTGAGACGTGTGACGGCGTCGAGGTTCAGTACTCTCCGATTGAGACGTCAACCGCAGCGCGAGCCGAAATGGCGGATCTCGTTGAGGCCCTCGATGTCGAGGATCTCGGTCAGGATCGGCTGCAGCCGGTCGGTCCATTCGCCGACCCCCTCGTCGTCGGCAATGAGGTCCTGGCGGACCTCCAGGAGCGCATGGGCGATGCCGCGACGGGTGCCGTGGCGATAGAGCGTGTCGTTCTTCAGGGCGCCGGTATAGGGCTCGTTGTCGCCGACGACCAGGTGCGGGTCGGCCCTCAGCTTGTCGATCAGCGGCACGGCGAAGCGCGGGTCGTTGTCCCACAGGATGCCGGCATGCCAGGGCCGCGGCCAGCCACGCCAGACCGGCGTGTAGGAGTGGACGGAGAACACCGCGGGCGGACGGCCGCGCGCGATCCCGGCGTCGATCGCCGCGTTGATGGCGTCGTGATAGGGCCGGTAATAGCGCGTGAGGCGGCGCTGCTTTTCCGCCGCGTCGGCGCGTGCATTGCCGGGAATGATGGCGCCGTCGGAAAGCCGCATCAAAAGCGTCGGGTCGTCCTCGCCGCGATTGGGATCGATCAGCAGCCGCGAAAAGGTCGTCAGCAGCGCCGGCACGCCGAGACGGTTGGCGAGCGCACGCGTCAGCGCCCCGGCGCCGATATCGTAGCCGATATGGCGGGCGAGGTCCTCCGGGCCGAGGCCCAGCGATCCGTATTCCGGCGGCAACGCGTTGGCGGCGTGGTCGCAGATGATCAGCAGGCCGCGGTCTAGGTCGCCGACGATCCGTTCGATCGGATCGAATCCGGCCTGTTCGGGCGTCGCGACCGCCGCGGCGTCTTCGTGGTAGGTTTCAAGCATGCGTAAATAATAGTGACCTTGTCGGGAACTTGCCATACGAGGGACCGGCGTTTCTTGCAAACCTCCATCCCGGTTTTGGCCGTCCATGAGCCCGCCCTCCTCGCCCGCTATGAGCCCGCCGCCGGCGCCCGCGCCGTCCTTCGCGGTGGCGTTTTCCGCGCTCGTTGCCGGCGCGGTGGCGATGGGTGTGTCGCCGGTTTTCGTGCGCTTTGCCGAGGTCGGGCCGTTCACCAGCGCCTTCTGGCGCGTGGCGCTGTCGCTGCCGTTCCTCTATCTCTGGGCGCGGCTGGAGGCCGACCGGCAGAAGAGGTGCAGGGGCACCGCCCCGAAGGCAACGCCCTGGACGCGGGCGCAGGTGCTCGCGGGCCTGTTCTTCACCGGCGACCTCATCTTCTGGCACCTTTCGATCCTCAACACCACGATCGCCAACGCCACGTTCCTTGCCACCATGGCGCCGGTCTGGGTGGTGCTCGGCTCGGGCCTGTTCATCGGCGAGGCGGTCGGCCGGGCCTCGCTCGCCGGGCTCGCCCTTTGCCTTGCCGGTGCCGGAACGCTCGTCGGCTCGTCCTACAGCTTCGCGCCGGACCGGCTGACCGGCGATCTCTTCGGCATCTGCACCTCGCTGTTTTTCGGCCTCTATTTCCTGGCCGTCCGGGCCGCCCGGCGGACGGCGCCGACCGGCGTCATCATGTTCCGCTCGTCGATCGTCACCGCCCTCTGCCTGTTCGGCTTTGCAGCCGTCATGGAAGGCAGCTTCCTGCCGGAAACCGTCGCCGGGCTGTCGGCGCTCTTGGCGCTGGCGCTCCTTGCCCATGTCGGCGGCCAGGGGCTCCTTGCCTATGCGCTCGGGCATCTGTCCGCCGTCTTTTCCTCCCTCGTCATCTTCATGGAGGCGATGACGGCGGCGATCGTCGGCTGGATCGTGCTTTCCGAGGCTCTCGGCCCGCTGCAGATCGCCGGCGGGGCGGCCATCATCGCCGGCATCTGGGTGGCCCGGCCGCGCGATTGAGCAGCGGAAAACCGCGGCTTCGCCACGAAAATGACGTTTTCACCCCATTGAAGCTGGGGGAACCGTCGGCCGATGCGCGCCCGGGTCCGACACGGGGCGTTGCCACACAGCGTTTCGTTGACAATGCCGAGCGGGCGTCGCATTAGAGCAGTTCCCGACCGATCGGATAATCACCGGACCGGCGATACGGAACCGGTAGACATCTCAAGATCTTCGCCGACACGGATTGTTGTCGCCCCATGGCACCACTCAGTCAACTGACCCGGACAGCCCTGATCGCCCTGACGATTCTGGCCGGAACGGTACTGACCGGAACGGTTCCGGCGCTCGCCGACTTCCGCATGTGCAATCGCACCGGCGGCATGGTCGGGGTGGCCATCGGATACCGTGATACCAAGAGCTGGGTTACCGAGGGTTGGTGGAACCTTCCACCGGATCAATGCGAGACTCTGATCCCGGGGCCGCTGAATTCGCGGTTCTATTACATTTACGCGATAGATTACGATCAGGGCGGCGAATGGAGCGGCAAGGCATTCATGTGTACGCGTGAGAAGAAATTCACCATCAACGGCATCGAGGAGTGCGTCGCGCGCGGCTTCGAGCGCACCGGGTTTTTCGAAATCGACACCGGCGAACAGCGCACCTGGACGGTCCAGTTGACGGAACCGACCCAGGCGGGCACGGTCAGCCGATGACCCGCGCACGCAACGTCAAGATCCTCGCCACGCTCGGTCCGGCCTCCAACACCCGCGAAAAGATCGCGGAGTTGTGCCGCGCCGGCGCCGACGTCTTCCGCATCAACATGAGCCATTCCAGCCATGAGATGCTGAACGACTACGTCACGATGATTCGCGACGTGGAGGCCGACGTCGGCCATCCGATCGGTATCCTCGTCGACCTGCAGGGCCCGAAGCTGCGCGTCGCCACCTTCGCGGACGATGCGGTGGAGCTGGAGGACGGCGCGACCTTCGTGCTCGATTCCGATCCGACGCCCGGCGACGTCAACCGCGTGCACCTGCCCCATCCGGAGATCCTGAGCGCCCTGAAGGCCGGCGACCGGCTGCTGCTCGACGACGGCCGGCTGAAGCTGATCGTCGAAGACTGCGACGGCGCCTCCTGCACGACGAAGGTGGTGAATGGCGGCAAGCTCTCCAACCGCAAGGGCGTCAGCGTTCCCGACACGACCATCGATTTCGGCGCCCTGACGCCGAAGGACCGTGCCGACCTCGACGCCGCCGTTGCGGCCAATGTCGACTGGATCGCGCTCTCCTTCGTGCAGCGGGCCGAGGACATCGCGGAACTGCGCAAGCTGGTGCGCGGCCGCGCCGGCTGCCTTTCCAAGATCGAGAAGCCTCAGGCGCTGGAAGCCCTCAACGAGATCATCGAACTCTCCGACGCCCTGATGGTGGCGCGCGGCGACCTCGGCGTGGAAATGCCGCTGGAACAGGTGCCGGGGCTGCAGAAGCGGATCACCCGCGCCTGCCGGCGCGCCGGCAAGCCCGTCGTCGTCGCCACCCAGATGCTGGAATCGATGATCACCTCGCCGGTGCCGACGCGGGCCGAGGTGTCCGACGTCGCCACCGCCGTCTTCGAGGGTGCCGACGCGGTCATGCTGTCGGCGGAATCGGCGGCCGGCGATTTCCCGGTCGAGGCGGTCTCGACGATGAACAAGATCGCCGAAGAGGTCGAACGCGATCCGGTCTATCCGGACCTTCTGCGCGGCCAGCGCACCGAGCCGGAAGCGACCGGCGCCGATGCGATTGCCGCCGCCGCCCGCCAGATCGCCGAGACGCTGAGGCTGTCCTCCGTCGTCTGCTACACCTCCTCCGGCGCAACGGCGCTGCGGGTGGCGCGCGAGCGACCGTCGAACCCGATCATCGCGCTTTCCCCGGTCGTGGAGACGGCACGCCGGCTCGCCCTCATCTGGGGCCTTCGCTGCGTCGTCAGCGAGGACGCCCAGCACGAGGCGGACATGGTCGACAAGGCGTCCCGCATCTCCTTCCGCATGGGCCTTGCCCGCCCCGGCCAGCGCATCATCATCGTTGCCGGCGTTCCCTTCGGCACGCCCGGCTCGACCAACATGCTGCGCATCGCCTTCGTCGGCTCGGACGGCAGCAGCGGGATTTAGGTTTTTCGTTTTTCGGCCTGCATGCTGTCATTGCTGTGCAAGTTCACGAATTCGGTGATGGCTGTTCGGTTTTCTTTTGTTCGGCGAAGGTCTTTGGCGGGATGTTTCCGATTGCCTGGTGGGGCCTGAACTCGTTGTAGTAGATGATATATTCGATGAGCTCGTTGGCCAGGTGCTCGGGGGTGTCGAA
>NZ_NPEV01000068.1 GCF_003258835.1 Rhodobium orientis
ACGATGGACGTGACGCTGATCGTGCCGATCGCGATGGAAGAAAAGCTGCGCTTCGCCATCCGCGAGGGCGGCCGCACCGTCGGTGCCGGCGTCGTCGCGCAGATCATCGAATAGCAGGAAACCACGGATGCGGCGGGGCGCTTACCCGCTCCGCCCGCATCTTTCAAGGACTCGGTCATGAACGGTCAAAATATCCGTATCCGCCTGAAGGCGTTCGATCACCGTATCCTGGATACGTCGACGAAGGAAATCGTGTCGACGGCCAAGCGGACGGGTGCCCAGGTTCGCGGTCCGGTGCCGCTGCCGACGCGGATCGAAAAATTCACCGTGAACCGTTCGCCGCACATCGACAAGAAGTCGCGCGAGCAGTTTGAAATCCGGACCCACAAGCGGCTTTTGGACATCATCGATCCGACGCCGCAGACGGTGGACGCCTTGATGAAGCTCGACCTGGCAGCCGGTGTCGATGTCGAGATCAAGCTCTAGGCCGGACAAACGCGGGGAAGCATGAAAATGCGCTCAGGAGTGATTGCACAAAAGGTCGGAATGACCCGGATCTACCTGGATTCCGGGGAGAACGTTCCCGTGACCGTGCTGAAACTTCAGAATTGTCAGGTCGTTGCCCATCGCAGCGACGACAAGGACGGATACACCGCCGTGCAGCTCGGCTCCGGTCAGGCCAAGGCCAAGAATACGCCGCGCGCCATGCGTGGGCATTTCGCGGTCGCCAAGGTCGAGCCGAAACGCCGGCTTGCGGAGTTCCGGGTGTCGCCGGACAACCTGATCGATGTCGGCGCGGAGCTGACGGCCGATCATTTCGTCGCCGGCCAGTTCGTCGACGTCACCGGCACCTCGATCGGCAAGGGCTTTGCCGGCGCCATGAAGCGCCACAACTTCGGCGGCCTTCGCGCCTCGCACGGCGTGTCGATCTCGCACCGTTCGCACGGTTCGACCGGCCACTGCCAGGACCCCGGCAAGGTGTTCAAGGGCAAGAAGATGGCCGGCCAGCTCGGTAACGAGCGGGTGACGACGCAGAACCTGAAGGTCGTCAAGACCGACGTGGAACGCGGCCTGATCATGGTCAAGGGCGCCGTGCCGGGTTCCAAGGGCACCTGGATCCTGGTTCGCGACGCGCTGAAGAAGTCGCTTCCGGAAGACGTGCCGACGCCCGGCAAGTTCCGGTTGCCGGAAGGTGCCGGCGCTCCGGCCGCGGCCGAGGCCGAGGCGGTCGAGACCGCCGGGGAGACTGCGTGATGGATATTGAAGTAAAGACGCTCGACGGCGCATCGGCGGGATCGCTGACGCTTTCCGACGAGGTGTTCGGTCTGGAGCCGCGCGGCGACATCCTGCAGCGCGTCGTGCGCTGGCAGCTTGCCAAGCGCCAGGCCGGAACCCACAAGACCAAGGGTCGCGCCGAAATTGCCCGCACCGGCAAGAAGTTCGGCCGGCAAAAGGGCGGCGGCGGAGCCCGTCACGGCAGCCGCCGGGCGCCGATCTTCGTCGGTGGCGGCAGGGCGCACGGACCGGTGGTCCGCAGCCACGCCCACGACCTGCCGAAGAAGGTGCGCGCCCTCGGCCTGAGGCTGGCGCTGTCGGAAAAGGCGCGGGCCGAGAGCCTGATCGTCGTCGACGACGTCAAGCTCGATGCGGCCAAGACCAAGGCACTGCGCGAAAAGCTCGGCAGCCTCGGCCTGACCAGCGCGCTGGTCATCGACGGCGCGGAGCTCAATGAGGGCTTTGCGATGGCCGCCCGCAACATTCCGCAGCTCGACGTGCTGCCGGTCGCCGGCGCCAACGTCTACGACATCCTGCGGCGCGACAAACTGGTACTGACGAAGGCGGCCGTGGCCGCTCTCGAGGAGCGGTTCAAATGACGGACCTCAAGCATTACGACGTCATCGTGAGCCCGGTCATCACCGAGAAGTCGACCTATGCCTCGGAGGCCAACAAGGTCGTCTTCAACGTGGCCAAGACCGCGACCAAGCCCCAGATCAAGGCCGCCGTGGAGGCGCTGTTCGGGGTCAAGGTCTCCGGTGTGAACACGCTCGTCCGCAAGGGCAAGGTGAAGCGGTTCCGCGGTCATCCGGGCCGGCAATCTGACGTCAAGAAGGCGGTGGTCACCCTCGTGGAAGGCCATTCCATCGACGTGACGACGGGTCTGTGAGGCGGATAGAACAATGGCACTGAAAACATTCAAACCGACGACGCCGGGTCAGCGGCAACTCGTCATCGTCGACCGCTCCAAGCTCTACAAGGGCAAGCCGGTCAAGACGCTGACCGAGGGTCTGACCAAGGCGGGCGGGCGCAACAATGCCGGCCGCAACACGGCACCGCGCAAGGGCGGCGGCCACAAGCGGACCTATCGCATCGTCGATTTCAAGCGGCTCAAGTTCGACGTCCCGGCGACGGTGGAACGGCTCGAATACGATCCCAACCGGTCGGCCTTCATCGCGCTGATCCGCTATGAGGACGACGAGCTCGCCTACATCCTGGCGCCGCAGCGGCTTACCGTGAGCGACAAGGTGATCTCGGGCAAGAACGTCGACGTCAAGCCGGGCAATGCCATGCCGCTGTCGTCGATCCCGGTCGGCACCATCATCCACAATGTGGAGATGAAGCCGGGCAAGGGCGGACAGATTGCACGCGCCGCCGGCACCTATGCGCAGATCGTCGGCCGCGACCAGGGCTATGCCACGGTGCGCCTCAATTCCGGCGAACAGCGCCGGATCTTCGGGGCGTGCATGGCGACCGTCGGAGCGGTGTCCAACCAGGACAACGCCAACACCAATCTCGGCAAGGCCGGCCGGTCACGCTGGCTCGGCATCCGGCCGAAGGTTCGCGGCGTCGCCATGAACCCGGTCGACCATCCGCATGGCGGCGGCGAGGGCCGCACCTCCGGCGGCCGTCATCCGGTGACGCCGTGGGGCAAGCCGACCAAGGGCAAGCGCACGCGTTCGAACAAGGCGACCGACAAGTTTATCGTGCGCAGCCGTCACGCGCGCAAGAAGTAAGAGAGGCTGGAAAAGTGGCTCGTTCCGTTTGGAAAGGTCCGTTCATCGACGGATATCTGCTGAAGAAAGCCGAAAAGGCGGCCTCCTCCGGCCGCAAAGAGGTGATCAAGATCTGGAGCCGTCGGTCGACCATCCTGCCGCAGTTCGTCGGCCTGACCTTCGGTGTCTACAACGGCCAGAAGCACATTCCGGTGCTGGTCTCGGAAGACATGGTCGGCCACAAATTCGGCGAGTTCGCACCGACGCGGACCTATTACGGCCATGCCGCCGACAAGAAGGCCAAGAGGAGATAACGATGGGCAAGCCGAAGCGCTCCCGGTCCCTGGGCGACAACGAGGCCAAGGCCATCAACCGGATGCTGCGGGTCAGCCCGCAGAAGTTGAACCTTGTCGCCAGCATGATCCGCGGCAAGAAGGTCGATGCGGCGCTCGCGGACCTGACGTTCTCGCGCAAGCGCATCGCCAACGACGTGCGCAAGACGCTGGAATCGGCGATTGCGAACGCGGAAAACAACCACCAGCTCGACGTCGACTCGCTCGTCGTGGCGGAAGCCTTCGTCGGCAAGAGCCTGGTGATGAAACGCTGGAAGCCGCGGGCGCGCGGTCGGGTGGGACGGATCCAAAAGCCGTTCTCGAACCTGACGATCGTCGTGCGCGAAGTCGAGGAGACGGCCTGATGGGTCAGAAAGTCAATCCGGTCGGGCTTCGGCTGGGCATCAACCGCACCTGGGATTCCCGGTGGTACGCCAACAAGGGCGAGTACGGCTCGCTGCTCCATGAGGACATGGAGATCCGGCGCTACCTGATGGAGCGTCTGAAACAGGCGGCGGTCTCCAAGATCGTCATCGAGCGTCCGCACAAGAAGTGCCGGATCACGATCCACTCGGCGCGGCCGGGCATCGTCATCGGCAAGAAGGGTGCGGACATCGAGAAGCTGCGCCGCAAGCTGGCCGAGATGACCAAGTCGGAAGTCCACCTGAACATCGTCGAGGTCCGCAAGCCGGAGATCGACGCGACGCTGGTGGCCGCTTCCATCGCCCAGCAGCTCGAGCGCCGCGTGGCGTTCCGCCGGGCCATGAAGCGGGCCGTCCAGTCGGCCATGCGGCTTGGCGCCGAGGGTATCCGCATCAACTGCGGGGGGCGTCTCGGCGGTGCGGAAATCGCCCGTATGGAATGGTACCGCGAGGGCCGTGTGCCGCTGCACACGCTGCGCGCGGACATCGACTACGGCACGGCGACGGCGCGGACCGCCTATGGCTGCTGCGGCGTCAAGGTGTGGATCTTCAAGGGCGAGATCCTGGAGCACGATCCGATGGCTTCCGAGCGTCGGTCGAGCGAGAGCCAGGAAAGTGGCGGCGGCGGTGACCGCGGTGGCCGTGGCCGCCGGGACCGGGCTGCGTAACGACAAACGCCTGTTGGTGAACGAATAGAATAAGAGCGAGACCATGCTCCAACCGAAGCGCACGAAATTCCGCAAGCAGCACAAGGGCCGCATCCATGGCAACGCCAAGGGTGGCACCGATCTGAATTTCGGTTCCTACGGCCTGAAGGCGCTGGAGCCGGAGCGGATCACCGCCCGCCAGATCGAGGCGGCGCGGCGGGCCATCACCCGCCACATGAAGCGCGCGGGCCGTGTCTGGATCCGCATCTTCCCGGATGTGCCGGTGTCGAAGAAGCCGACCGAAGTGCGCATGGGTAAGGGCAAGGGCTCGCCGGAATTCTGGGCCGCCCGGGTCAAGCCGGGTCGGATCGTTTTCGAAATCGACGGCGTCGCCGAGCCGATCGCGCGCGAGGCGCTGCGGCTCGGTGCCGCGAAGCTGCCGATCCGCACGCGGTTCGTGCAGCGCATCGCCGAATAGCGGCGCGACAGGAACAAGGGTTACGGCCATGAAGGCAAGTGACGTCAGAACGATGACCGTCGACCAGCTCACCGACGAGCTGGGCAAGCTGAAGAAGGAGCAGTTCAACCTGCGCTTCCAGCGGGCGACGGGTCAGTTGGAGAACACGGCGCGCGTGCGGCAGATCCGCCGCGACGTGGCCAGGATCGAGACCATCATGCGCGAGAAGCGCACTGCGGAAAGCGCATAACGGAGAACCTTCATGCCGAAACGGCTGCTTCATGGCGTCGTGGTGAGCGACAAGAGCGACAAGACGGTCGTGGTCCGCGTCGAGCGGCGCTTCACGCACCCCTTGTTCAAGAAAACCGTGCGCCGCACGAAGAACTACAAGGCGCACGACGAGAACAATGCTTACAAGGTCGGCGACCTGGTCGCGATCGAGGAAAGCCGGCCGATCTCGCGGTCGAAGTCTTGGGTTGTGGTCAAGGCCGAAGTGGCCGGCGACCAATAATAATGGAATGGAGCGCCGGGACCGATGAGCGGCCGGTGCGCAGAGAGTTACGAGGCGGGCAGTCATGATTCAGATGCAGACCAATCTCGACGTGGCTGACAATTCCGGCGCGCGCCGTGTCATGTGCATCAAGGTGCTTGGCGGCTCCAAGCGCAAATATGCGGGCGTCGGCGACATCATCGTTGTCAGCGTCAAGGAAGCCAGCCCGCGCGGTCGCGTGAAGAAGGGCCAGGTCATGAAGGCCGTGGTCGTGCGCACCGCCAAGGACATCCGTCGTCCGGACGGCAGCGTCATCCGCTTCGATCGCAACGCGGCGGTGCTGGTCGACAACAAGAAAGAGCCGGTCGGTACCCGTATTTTCGGCCCGGTGCCGCGCGAACTGAGAGCGAAGCAGCATATGAAGATCATCTCGCTCGCACCGGAGGTGCTGTGATGTCTTTGAAAATCAAGAAGGGCGACCGCGTGGTCGTCCTCGCCGGGCGCGACAAGGGTCGCATCGGCGAAGTGATCCGCATGATGCCGAAGGACAACCGCGCCGTGGTGCGCGGGATCAACGTCGCCAAGCGCCACCAGCGCCAGACGGCGACCCAGGAAGCCGGCATCATTTCCAAGGAAATGCCTATCCACCTGTCCAACATCGCGATTGCCGATCCCAAGGACGACAAGCCGACGCGGATCGGGACCAAGGTCCTCGACGATGGCCGGAAGGTGCGGTTCGCCAAGCGTTCGGGAGATTTGATCGATGGCTGAAGCCACTTACGTGCCGCGGCTGAAGACCCATTACGCCGACGTCGTGCGCACCAAGATGCTGGAAGAGTTCGGGTACAAGAACCCGATGCAGATCCCGGCGCTGGAAAAGGTCGTGCTGAACATCGGTGTCGGCGAGGCCGTGGGCGATTCCAAGAAGGTCAAGTCGGCGGCTGCCGACCTGGCGCTGATTGCCGGCCAGAAGCCGGTGATCACCCGGGCCCGCAAGTCCATCGCCACGTTCAAGCTGCGCGAGGGCATGGAGATCGGCTGCAAGGTGACGCTGCGCAAGGCGCGGATGTTCGAGTTCATCGACCGTCTGGTGACGATCGCGCTGCCGCGTGTGCGGGACTTCCGCGGCCTCAACCCGAAGAGCTTCGACGGGCAGGGCAACTATGCGCTCGGCATCAAGGAGCACATCGTGTTCCCGGAGATCAATTACGACCAGGTCGATCAGATCTGGGGCATGGACATCGTCGTCTGCACGACTGCTACGACAGATGACGAAGCGCGCGCGCTGCTGCGCGAGTTCAATTTCCCGTTCCGGACGTGATCGGGCAACGGTTTTCGACGAGGCGAAGGTATGGCGAAGAAAAGCGCGATCGAGAAGAACAAGCGGCGGCGGAAGCTCGTCGCCCAATACGCGGACAAGCGCGAGGCCCTGAAGGCTGCGTCCAAGGATGAATCGCTGACGCTGGAAGAGCGATTCCAGGCGCAGCTCAAGCTTGCGGAATTGCCGCGGAATTCTTCCAAGACGCGCATTCGCAATCGCTGTGAAGTGACCGGCCGGCCGCGAGGCTACTACCGCAAGCTCAAGATGTCGCGCGTTGCGCTTCGTGAGCTCGGGTCGCTGGGCCTGGTGCCCGGCATGGTCAAGTCGAGTTGGTAAGGAGAACGCATCCATGTCGATGAGCGACCCCCTGGGCGATATGCTGACCCGTATCCGGAACGCGCAGATGCGCGGCCGGTCGACGGTCTCCACGCCCGCTTCGACGTTGCGCAAGCGCGTTCTCGACGTGCTGGAGTCGGAAGGGTTCATCCGCGGTTACACCTCGGTGGACTTCGACGGCGGCAAGTCCGAAATCGAGATCTCGCTGAAGTATTTCGACGGTCAGCCGGTGATCCAGGAGATCGAGCGCGTCTCGACCCCTGGCCGGCGCGTCTACACCTCGGTGAAGACGATCCCGCGGGTCCACAACGGCCTCGGCGTGTCGATCCTGTCGACGCCGATGGGCGTGATGGCCGATCACGAAGCCCGCGACAGGAATGTCGGCGGTGAGGTGCTCTGCCGCGTCTTCTAGGGCGCAAGGGCAGGGCAGCAGAACAACAATGAGCACGGATTGGTGAAATGTCCCGGATAGGCAAATTAGCGGTGCCGGTTCCGAGCGGGGTCTCGGCGGATATCGACGGTCAGACCGTGTCGGTGAAAGGTCCGAAGGGCACCTTGTCCTTTACCGTCAACGATGCGTGCAAGGTCGAAAAGACCGATGACGGCATCAAGATCTCGCCGGTCGACGCCGACGACAAGAAGGCCCGGTCGATGTGGGGCATGTCGCGGACCATGGTGTCCAATATCGTCGTCGGCGTGTCGGAAGGCTTCGAGAAGAAGCTGCAGATCAACGGCGTCGGCTACCGCGCCCAGGTGCAGGGCCAGAACCTGCAGCTCGCGCTCGGCTTCAGCCACGACGTGATCTACCCGATCCCGGACGGGATCGACATCAAGTGCCCGAAGCCGACGGAGGTCACGATTTCCGGCATCGACCGCCAGCAGGTCGGTCAGGTTGCCGCGGAAATCCGCGAGTACCGGCCGCCGGAGCCCTATAAGGGCAAAGGCGTCAAATATGCGGACGAATTCATCGTCCGCAAAGAAGGCAAGAAGAAGTAGGCGCGAGATCGATGGCTCACAACACTTTCAACAAGCGTCGCATCCGGGTGCGCCGGCAGGTCAGGAAAGCGGCCAACGGGCGTCCGCGCCTCAGCGTCTTCCGGTCCGGTCGGCATATCTACGCCCAGGTGATCGACGACGGCAACGGCCGCACGCTGGCGGCCGCCTCGTCGCTGGAAAAGACCATGCGCGAGACACTGAAGAACGGCGGCGACAAGGGCGCTGCGGAGGCCGTCGGCAAGCTGATTGCCGAGCGGGCGACCGAGGCCGGCGTCAAGCAGGTCATCTTCGATCGCGGCGGCTACATCTATCATGGCCGCGTCAAGGCGCTGGCCGACGCGGCGCGCGAGAGCGGCCTGGATTTCTGATCGTCCCTTTTCGGGTCGCAACGGATAACGGAAGAACGGTATGGCAAGACAGGACATGCGCGAGCAGGACCGCGACAGCGAGTTCGTCGACAAGCTCGTCCACATCAACCGCGTTGCCAAGGTGGTCAAGGGCGGCCGTCGGTTCGGCTTTGCGGCGCTGGTCGTCGTCGGCGACCAGAAGGGCCGGGTCGGCTTCGGCCACGGCAAGGCGCGTGAGGTGCCCGAGGCGATCCGCAAGGCGACGGAAGCTGCCAAGCGCGGCATGATCCGTGTGCCGCTGCGCGAGGGCCGGACGCTGCACCACGACGTCGAAGGCCGTCACGGCGCCGGCAAGGTCGTGCTGCGCGCTGCGCCTCCGGGCACCGGCATCATCGCCGGCGGTCCGATGCGCGCCGTGTTCGAGACGCTCGGCATGCAGGACGTTGTCGCCAAGTCGCTCGGCACGTCGAACCCGTACAACATGGTTCGCGCGACGTTCGAGGCGCTGAAGCGGGAAGACAGCCCGCGTTCGGTTGCCGCCCGTCGCGGTCTCAAAGTTTCGGCGCTGCAGGCCCGTCGGCGCGATATCGTCGACGTCACCGAGGGTTGATTTCCCTTCTGCGCGTCACCAGTTGATCCGGGAGCGATCTGATGGCCACTACTGAAAAAACGATCACGGTCGAGCAAATCGGCAGTCCGATCCGGCGCCCGAAAGAGCAGCGGGCGACGCTTGTCGGTCTCGGCCTCAACAAGATGCACCGCCGCCGCACGTTGAAGGACACGCCCGAAGTGCGCGGCATGATCCGTAGCGTGCAGCATTTGGTTCGCGTCGTCGAAGAAGACTAAGGCGCACCGGGAGACGACGATGAAGCTCAACGAAATCAAAGATAACGACGGCGCGGCCAAGACCGCCAAGCGCGTCGGCCGGGGCATCGGTTCCGGCAAGGGCAAGACCGGCGGACGGGGCGTCAAGGGCCAGAAGTCCCGCGAAGGCGTTGCCATCAAGGGGTTCGAAGGTGGCCAGATGCCGCTGCACCGGCGCCTGCCGAAGCGCGGCTTCAACAACATCTTCGCCAAGTCCTACAACGTCACCAGCCTCGGCCGGGTGCAGCAGGCGATCGACGCCGGCAAGCTCGACAAGAAGGAGACGGTGACGGTCGAGGCGCTGGTTGCGGCCGGTGTCGTGCGGCGCGCGAAGGACGGCGTGCGGCTGCTCGCCGACGGCGAACTGAAGGACAAGGTGACGTTCGAGATCGCCGGTGCCTCCAAGGCCGCCATTGCCGCGGTCGAGAAGGCCGGCGGCAAGGTCACGGTGATTGTGCCGGAGACCTCCAAGGACGCAGCCAAGGACGCGGAGTGATCCGGGTGCGCCGCACCCCGGACGCGGGCGTCGGCGCAGTCCTTTCAAGGTCTTTGAGCCTTTCCGCCGGGTTCCGTGGCCGGCGTCGCGCAGGCGGCACCGGTTCGGCAAGGGGCCGGGCGGCAAAAATGACACAGAAAACGGTGGGGGCGATCGCAGGATCGCCGCTGCCGTTTTAGGCGGAGACGGGTATGGCATCGGCCGCAGAACAACTCGCAGCAAACATCAATTTCTCCGCGTTCTCCAAGGCGGAAGAACTGAAGAAGCGCATCTGGTTCACACTGGGTGCGCTGATCGTTTATCGGCTGGGCACCTACGTCCCGCTGCCGGGCATCAACCCGGACGAGCTTGCGCGGGCGTTCCAGGCCAACCAGTCCGGCATCCTCGGCATGTTCAACATGTTCGCGGGCGGCGCCGTCGGTCGCATGGCGATCTTCGCCCTCGGCATCATGCCGTACATCTCGGCCTCGATCATCATCCAGCTCATGACGAGCGTCGTGCCGTCGCTGGAGCAGCTCAAGAAAGAGGGCGAGTCGGGCCGTAAGAAGATCAACCAGTATACCCGCTACGGCACGGTGATCCTGGCGACGTTCCAGGCCTACGGCATTGCCGTCGGCCTTGAAGGCGCCGGCAGCATCGTCATGGATCCGGGCATCTTCTTCCGCTTCTCCACCGTTGTGACGCTGGTCGGCGGCACCATGTTCCTGATGTGGCTGGGCGAGCAGATCACCGCGCGCGGTGTCGGCAACGGCATCTCGCTGATCATCTTCGCCGGCATCGTCGCCGAACTGCCCTCGGCCATCGTCGGCACCCTGGAACTCGGCCGGCAGGGCGCCCTGTCGACGCCGATCATCCTCGCCATCCTGGTGCTGTCAGTGGCCGTGATCGCGATCATCGTGTTCATCGAGCGGGCCCAGCGCCGGCTTCTGATCCAGTATCCGAAGCGCCAGGTCGGCAACAAGATGATGGAGGGCCAGTCCTCGCATCTGCCGCTGAAGCTCAACACGTCGGGCGTCATTCCGCCGATCTTTGCCTCCTCGCTGCTGCTGATTCCGGCGACGGTGGCGAACTTCTCGTCGCAGAACGGGCCGGAATGGCTGATCACGGTGACCTCGCTGCTCGGCCGCGGCGCGCCGCTGTTCATGATTATCTACGCCAGCCTGATCGTGTTTTTCGCCTTCTTCTACACCGCGATCGTGTTCGATCCGGCCGATACGGCGGACAATCTGAAAAAGCACGGCGGCTTTATCCCCGGCATCCGGCCGGGCGAGCGCACCGCCCAGTACATCGACTATGTTCTGACCCGCATCACCGTCATCGGTGCGATCTATCTGGTTGCAGTCTGCCTGTTACCCGAATTTCTGATATCGGCGACCGGCGTTCCCTTCTATTTTGGCGGCACGTCGTTGCTGATCGTGGTCAGCGTGACGATGGATACCGTATCGCAGATCCAGGGGCATCTGCTGGCCCATCAGTATGAAGGGCTCGTCAAAAAAGCGAAGTTGAGGGGGCGTCGTCGATGAGGTTGATTTTCCTTGGGCCACCGGGCAGCGGCAAGGGAACCCAGGCAAAGCGTATCGTGGAAAGCCGCGGCATCGTGCAGTTGTCGACCGGAGACATGCTGCGGGCCGCGGTCAAGGCCGAGACGGAAGTGGGCCTGAAGGCCAAGGAGATCATGGACCGGGGCGACCTGGTGCCGGACGAGGTGGTGGTCGGCATCATCGCGGAGCGCATCGAGGCGGCGGACTGCGCCAACGGCTTCATGCTCGATGGCTTTCCGCGCACCATCGCCCAGGCCGAGGCGTTCGATCGGGTGATGGCGGAAAAGGGGCTCGGCCTCGACGCGGTCATCCTGCTGGACGTCGACGACGCAATCCTGCTGGAGCGCATCGAGAAGCGCGCCCGGGAGACCGGCGGCGAACGCGCCGACGACAATGCGGAGACCCTGAAGAAGCGGCTGACGGTCTATCACGACCAGACCAAGCCGCTGATCGGCTACTACCGCGACAAGAACATGCTGCAAACCATCGACGGCACCCAGACCGTCGATCAGGTCGGCGCCGAGATCGACGCGATCCTCGACGCGGCAGCCTGACGGAGACGTGAAGGTTTTTCGCGGGGTGCCGGTTGACGGACCCTTGCGGAATCGCTAAAAGCCGCACCAATTCGCGACACTGTGAGCGATCGGTGCTGGGAGCCCATAAAGGGACCCGAGGGCCGATCCTGTTGTGCTTGGTTCGCGGTGCCCAGAGCATTGACGACCGCCGGAGGGCGGCCGTTCCACAAGGAGAAAAAAGCGTGGCCCGTATTGCTGGCGTCAACATTCCGACCAACAAGCGCACCGTGATTGCGCTGCAGTACATTCACGGCATCGGCCCGAAGAAGGCCCAGGACATCATCGAGGCCGTCAACATCGCGCCGGAACGCCGCGTCAACGAGCTGTCGGACGCGGAAGTCATCCAGATGCGCGAGATCATCGACCGCGACTATATCGTGGAAGGCGACCTGCGCCGCGAGGTGGCGATGAACATCAAGCGGCTGATGGACCTCGGCTGCTACCGCGGCCTGCGCCATCGCCGCGGCCTGCCGGTGCGCGGCCAGCGGACCCACACCAATGCGCGCACGCGCAAGGGTCCGGCCAAGCCGATTGCCGGCAAGAAGAAGTAACCAACATTACGTTTTCGACAGGGCGGTGCCTTTCCGGCGCCGTCTTTCGATTTACGGTGGAGCCGCCGGCGCTACGGCGGTGCTGAGATCGGAGAATAGCAATGGCAAAAGACGCAACGCGGATTCGCCGCCGCGAACGCAAGAACATCACGTCGGGCGTGGCCCACGTGAATTCGACCTTCAACAACACCATGATCACCATCACCGATGCCCAGGGCAACGCCATTTCCTGGTCGTCCGCCGGGTCGATGGGGTTCAAGGGGTCGCGGAAGTCGACCCCCTACGCGGCGCAGCTTGCCGCGGAGACGGCCGCCAAGAAGGCGATGGAGCACGGCATGCGCACGCTCGAAGTCGAGGTGCGCGGTCCCGGTTCCGGCCGCGAGTCGGCATTGCGCGCACTGCAGTCCGCGGGCTTCACCGTGACGTCGATCCGCGACGTCACGCCGATCCCGCACAATGGCTGCCGGCCGCGCAAGCGCCGTCGCGTCTGATCGCCGTATCCGGCAAGGGACCCCGAGCGGCGCGGGTCCGCCGGCGACAGGCCGGCATTTCGACTGATATGTGGCGCATCGACGGATGCCGCCGGAAAAACTGAAAGGGTATGGTCGTGGTCATCCAGAAAAACTGGCAGGAATTGATCAAGCCCACCAAGCTGGACATCAAGTCCGGACATGAGGCCAACCGTCTCGGCACCGTGGTTGCGGAGCCGCTGGAGCGCGGCTTCGGCCTGACGCTCGGCAATGCGCTGCGGCGGGTGCTGCTGTCGTCGCTGCAGGGTGCGGCGGTGACGGCGGTGCAGATCGACGGCGTGCTGCACGAGTTCTCCTCGATTGCCGGCGTTCGCGAGGATGTCACCGACATCGTCCTCAACGTCAAGGAAATCGCCGTCAAGATGGAAGGCGAGGGGCCCAAGCGCATGGTCGTGCGCAAGCAGGGTCCGGGCGTCGTCGTCGCCGGCGACATCCAGGTCGTGGGCGACGTGGAAATCCTCAATCCGGATCACGTGCTGTGCACCCTCGACGAGGGCGCCGAGATCCGCATGGAGTTCACCGTCGATACCGGCAAGGGCTATGTCGCGGCCGACCGCAACCGTCCGGAAGACGCGCCGATCGGCCTGATCCCGGTCGATTCGCTCTATTCGCCGGTCAAGAAGGTCTCCTACAAGGTCGAGAACACCCGTGAGGGCCAGGTCCTCGACTACGATAAGCTGACGCTGTCGGTCGAGACCGACGGTTCCGTGTCGCCGGAAGATTCGGTCGCCTATGCCGCGCGCATCCTGCAGGACCAGCTGTCCATCTTCGTGAACTTCGAGGAGCCGGACAAGGAGGTCAAGGAAGAGCAGGTTCCGGAGCTGGCCTTCAATCCGGCGCTGCTGAAGAAGGTCGACGAGCTGGAGCTCTCGGTGCGGTCCGCAAACTGCCTGAAGAACGACAACATCGTCTATATCGGCGATCTCATCCAGAAGACCGAGGCGGAGATGCTGCGGACGCCGAATTTCGGCCGCAAGTCGCTCAACGAGATCAAGGAAGTGCTGGCGCAGATGGGCCTGCATCTCGGCATGGAGGTCACCAACTGGCCGCCGGAGAACATCGAAGAGCTCGCCAAGCGCTACGAAGACCACCACTATTGATCGGACTGGACCGTAACGGTCGTCCGCACGGGTAAAAACAAGAAAGGGACAGGGCCATGCGCCATCGCACTCGGGGCCGCAAGCTCAACCGCACGCCGAGCCATCGCAAGGCGATGTTCGCCAACATGTCTGCCTCGCTGATCAAGCATGAGCAGATCGTCACCACGCTGCCGAAGGCCAAGGATCTTCGGCCGATCGTCGAAAAGCTGGTGACGCTGGCCAAGAAGGGCGGTCTTGCCGCCCGGCGCCAGGCGGCATCGGAACTGCGCGACGAGGCGATGGCCAAGAAGCTGTTCGAGGTCATCGGGCCGCGCTACCAGGACCGCAATGGCGGCTACACCCGCGTCCTGAAGGCCGGGTTCCGCTATGGCGACAACGCGCCGCTCGCCGTCATCGAGTTCGTCGACCGCGATCCGGCCGCCAAGGGCACCGATTCCGGGCCGACCGCGGACGTCGACGAGATGGCCGAGGCCGAGGGCGCCGCGGCGTAACGCCGGGCTGCCTCAGGGCCGCCAAGGGACAGAATCGAAAAGGCGCCGTCCGGGGCTTCCGGGCGGCGCTTTTCCATGTCCGGGCCTGAGTGCGGGGCGCGGTCCGTGACAACGGGAGGAGTGACGGATGGAGATGTTCCAGGTGGATGCCTTCACCGACAGGGTGTTCGGCGGCAATCCGGCGGCTGTCCTGATCCTCGATCGCTGGCTGTCCGATGCGGTCCTGCAGGCGATCGCGGGCGAGAACAATCTCGCCGAGACGGCCTTTGCCTGCCGTGGCAAGGACGGCTGGCACCTCAGGTGGTTCACGCCGACCGTCGAGGTCGACTTCTGCGGCCATGCGACCCTTGCGACGGCGCATGTGCTGGCGCGCGAGCACGGCGTTGCGGGCGAGATGCGGTTTGCGACCAGGGTGGGGGAGCTGCGCGTCACGGCGACCGAAGATGGCTACGCCCTCGACGTGCCGCTGCTGGCGCCGGAGCCGCTGGAGCGGCTGCCGGAGGAGGTGGCCCACCTCGTGCCGGCTGGTGCCATCCTCTTTCGCAATTTCGAGAATTTCTTTGCCGAGCTGGCCGATGAGGATGCCGTGACAGGGTTTTCGCCCGATTTGTCGGCCATCGCCAAACTCGGACCGGTCGGCCTCGTCGTCACGGCGACAGGCACCACAACGGATTTCGTCTCGCGCTATTTCGCGCCGGGGGCGGGCATCCCGGAAGACCCGGTGACGGGCTCGACCCACGCAACCCTCGCGCCCTACTGGGCGACGAGGCTCGGCAAGGCGCGGATGACGGCGCGGCAGGCATCGGCCCGCGGCGGGTCTCTCACCTGCGAGATCGCTGGCGAGCGGGTCCGGCTCTACGGCCAGGCGGTCACCTTCATGAAAGCGGACATCCGGCTGCCGGACTGACCAGGTTCCCTATCTCGCGCCGAGGATCCGGTCCACCGTCGCCGTCTCGATGTGGGCGGACCCTTCCGGCAGCGTATCAGTCGAACGTCCTGCCGTTCCAACGCATCGGCACCATGCGCTGCTCGGTCAGGGAATAGAAGCTGATCCTCGGCCGACTGCCGCGGCCGATTCTGATGCCGCCGGTCAGGAGTTCGGTCTTGTGAACCAGCAGGGCACCCTCGCGGACATAGATGTGGACGGAGCAGGCGCTCGCGCCGCAATAGCCGCTTCTTGACCATTCGGCCCGGCATTCGATGCCGTCGTGATTGATGATGAGGTCCTTGTGGCCATCGCCGGTCAGGTCACGCTCGATGACGCCTTCCGGGCGAATGCGGCCGGGCCTGCCGTCGCACGCCACCCGGATCTGTTGCTTGATGAGATAGTTGGCGGCCTTGGAATAGGCACTTGCCGGTGTTGCAAGGGCGAGGGGAGCGAGCAGCAGGACAACCGTGGCAAGGCGGCGGGGCATGGCGGTCTCCGTCACATCCGGGGCCGCCAGCTTAGAACGTCGCGATATCGCCGACAACTATCGAGAGTTGTGTCGCCAGGCTATTGCCTCAGCGTGCCCCAAGAATCCTTTCCACCGTCGCCGTCTCAATGCGGCCGTAGCCGTTGAAGCTGGTGATGGTGGCGGAGCTGTAGGCGCCCATCATGCCGAATTCGATGCGGTCGCCGGGACGGATGTCCTCGGGCAGGGGAACCGGCTTCGGCAGCACGTCGAGGGGATCGCAGGTCGGGCCGTAAACGCGCACGGGCGCTGCCGGGCCGGTCAGGATATGCGGGCCGCGGCGGACCAGGACCGGCGGCTCGATGGGGATCTGGGATAGCTCCATCAGGCTGCCGTAGATGCCGTCATTGAGGAAGACGTCGCCGTTTGCGCGCCGGTGCTTGACCTCGGCGAGAAGCGACATGGTCGGGGCGCAAAGCGCGCGGCCGGGCTCGGCGACCAGCCGCGTCTTGTCGGGGTCGAAGGTGCGGGCAAAGGCATCGCCGATGTCGCGGAAATAGCGGTCCAGCTCCGGTGCATCGCCGCCGCGATAGCGGGCCGGAAAGCCGCCGCCCACATTGAGGCTCGTCGGCGCAACGCCAGCTTCGCGAGCGACACCGGCGGCATCGAAGACGAGGGCGACGAAGGCGGCCGGGTCGCCGCACTGGGAGCCGGGGTGGAAGGTGAGGCCGGTCCTGAAGCCGCGCCGGTCGATCTCGGAAAGCAACGGGGCGGCATCCTCAGGCTCGGCGCCGAATTTGGACCGAAAATCGTGCAGCGCCATGTTGCGGGCCGGGCGAATCCGCACCGACACCTCGATTTTCGCGGGATCATCGACATGGGCGGCGAGCCGTTCGAACCCCTCCCGGTCGTCGACGACGAAATGGCGGACGGCGTAGCGTTTCAGCGCGACGTCGGTCTCGTGGTCGGAGCGGATCGGGTTGTTGTAGTGGAGGACGGCCGTCGGCAGCACGCCCCGCACCAGCTCCATCTCCACCGTCGAGGCGACGTCGAACGCGGTAATGCCCTCGGCCGCGAAGGCGCGGACAAGCTCCGGCGTCGGGTTGGATTTGACGGCATAGGTCGTCAGCCCCGGAAAGCCGCTCTGAAAGGCCCGGGCGGAAGCTCGGGCGCGCGCCGGGCTGAAGCAGAGCGTCGGATGCTCCGGTGCGCGCGCGGCGATCAGCGCGGCGACATCGGGAAAGACATTCGGGTAACGGCTGCGCGCACTCTCTGCACGCGTGGCGTCGAACGCCACGACCTCGGCCTTGCGATCCATACCAACCCCTCGTTTTTTCATGGGCAACGGCGCTGCCGGTCCTGGGTGCGGGGCGCCGCCGCGAACGATTCTCAGGATCGCTGAGCCCGGTGCCGAAAAAAAGCCGACATTTTTTGCGGATGTGCCGGAAGCTTGATAGTTTCGCCGACATATTCGGCGATATGACGAAACGGGGTGCGGGATATGGCTGCCGAAGGTCGCGACGAGGAACTGATCGGGCTGTTGCGCCTCAATGCGCGCGAGTCGGTCGCCGGGCTTGCCCGCAAGCTCGGCCTGTCCCGCTCCACGGTACAGGACCGGCTCAGGCGCCTGGAGGAAAGCGGCGTCATTGCCGGCTACGAGGTGCGGCTTGCCGCCGGCGAGCGGCCGGGGGTCAGGGCGATCGTGCTCCTTGAGATCGACCAGCGCCATGCCGGCGGCATCGCCAATGCGCTGAAGGGCACGCCGGAAATCGAGACCGTCTACAGCGTCAGCGGCCGCTACGATCTCGCCGTCATCGCGGCTGCCCAGACCACCGATCACCTCGACAAGGTGCTCGACCGCGTCCTCGCCGTAGACGGCGTAAAAAAATCGGAATCGGCCGTGATATTGTCGACCAAGCTCGATCGGCGTTAAACCGGGTCGCGAAAGGGCAGGGCCGAGTCCCTGCCGAGGCGGCGGCCCGGCCGTCCTGTTTTGAACGTTCATTGGAGAGATGTTGAGATGCGGGTGACCCGGCGTTTCGGATCGACAGTTCTTGCCGCGCTCATTGTTGCCGGCGGCCTCGGCGCGGCGGGTATCGCCACGGCCGAGGAGCGGGTGGTGCCGGCGGACATGACAGAGGTGCGGCTGTCCTTTGCGCCGATCGTGAAGAAGGTGGCGCCGGCCGTCGTCAACGTTTATGCACGCAAAGTCGTGCGCCAGCAGCGGCGGATGACGCCGTTCCTCGACGATCCGTTCTTCCGCCATTTCTTCGGCGACCGGGAGAACGGCCAGCCGCGCACCCGCATGCAGCGCTCGCTCGGCTCGGGCGTCGTCATCTCCGACGACGGCATCATCCTCACCAACAACCATGTCATCCGCGGCGCGGAGGAGGTCCGGGTCGCCTTCAACGACAAGCGCCAGTTCGACTGCGACGTCATCCTCGACGACGACAAGACCGACCTTGCCGTCCTGAAGATCCGCGATCCCAAGGGCGAGAAGTTCCCGTCGGTGGCGATCGGCGACTCCGACGGGCTTGAGGTGGGCGACATTGTGCTGGCCATCGGCAATCCGTTCGGCGTCGGCCAGACGGTGACGCAGGGCATTGTCTCGGCGCTTGCCCGCACCCGGGTCGGCGTGTCCGACTACCAGTTCTTCATCCAGACCGATGCGGCGATCAATCCGGGCAATTCCGGCGGCGCCCTGATCGACATGCGCGGCAATCTCGTCGGCATCAACACGGCGATCTATTCGCGCTCCGGCGGCTCCAACGGCATCGGCTTTGCCATTCCCTCCAACATGGCGCGGCTCGTTGCCGAATCCGCGCGCCAGGGGGGCGATAGCGTCAAGCGGCCCTGGCTCGGCGCCTCGTTGCAGCAGGTCACGTCCGACATCGCCGAAAGCCTCGGCCTCGACCGGCCCGAGGGCGTGCTGGTCGTCGGCGTCATAAGCGGCGGGCCGGCGGAAGCGGCGGGCCTCAAGGTCGGCGATCTCATCGTCACGGTCGACGGCGCTGTCGTCGACAGCCCGAACAGCTTCGGCTACCGGTTCGTCACCAAGGGGATTTCCGGCACCGCCAAGCTCGGCATCGTGCGGGCCGGGCGCGAAATGGTCGCCGAGGTGGCGTTGGCGCCGGCGCCGGAGACCGTGCCCCGCGACGAGCGGGCGATCGAGGGCTATTCGCCCTTTGCCGGCATTACCGTTGCCAACCTGTCGCCCGCCGTTGCCGAGGAACTGGACCTCAAGGGCCTGACGGAGGGTGTCGTCATCGTTGCGGTCGACCGGCGCTCGCCGGCGGCCAGCGTCGGGCTCCTGCCGGGCGACGTCATCGTCGACGTCAATGGCGACCGCATCGGCACGACGCGGCAGCTTGAGGGCATTGCGGAGTCCGATCCGCGCACCTGGCGCATCGTCATCAGCCGCAACGGCCAGCTCATCCGCATGGCGTTCCGGGGATAATCCGAGGCTCAATTGTCCGATCTCTTTGCCGCCGCCGGCCTTGAAAACGATGCGCCGCGCCCGCTTGCCGACCGCCTGCGGCCGAAGCGCCTTGCCGAAGTCGTCGGCCAGGATCACCTGGTCGGCCCGGACGGCACGCTCACCCGGATGCTTTCGAAGCGGGGCGTCGGCTCGCTCGTCTTCTGGGGCCCGCCCGGCACCGGCAAGACCACCGTGGCGCGGCTTCTCGCCGACGAGACGGACCTTCATTTCGAGCAGGTCTCGGCGATCTTTTCCGGCGTTGCGGACCTCAAAAAACTCTTTGCCGAGGCGCGCGGCCGGCGCACCAGCGGGCGAGGAACGCTCCTCTTCGTCGACGAGATCCACCGCTTCAACAAGGCCCAGCAGGATGCCTTCCTGCCGGTTATGGAGGACGGCACGGTCACGCTGGTTGGCGCGACGACGGAAAATCCCTCCTTCGAGCTCAATGCGGCGCTCTTGTCCCGCGCCCAGGTGCTGGTCTTCAAGCCGCTGGGCGATGCGGCGCTGGAGCGGTTGCTGGAGCGGGCCGAGGAGGTCACCGGCGAGCAACTGCCGCTCGACGAGGACGCCCGGCTTGCGATCGTCGGCATGGCCGACGGCGACGGGCGGGCCGTCCTGACGCTCGCCGAGGACGTCTGGCGGGCGGCGGGCGAGGGCGAGGTCTTCGACCGGGAAGGCCTCGTTGAGGTCGTCCAGCGCCGGGCGCCGATCTACGACAAGGGCGATGACGGCCACTACAACCTCATCTCCGCGCTCCACAAGTCGATGCGCGGCTCCGACCCGGACGCAACGCTCTACTATCTCGCCCGCATGCTGGTCGCCGGCGAGAATCCGATGTTCCTTGCCCGGCGGATCATGCGCGCGGCCGTGGAGGACGTCGGCATGGCCGACCCGCAGGCGCTGGTCATCGCCAACGCCGCCAAAGACGCCTTCGACTTCATCGGCACGCCGGAGGGCGAACTGGCGCTCGCCGAGGCCGCCGTCTATGTGGCGACGGCGCCGAAGTCGAACGCCCTCTACAAGGCCTATGGGGCGGCCGCGCGGCTTGCCCGCGAGACCGGTTCGCCGGCGCCGCCGAAGATCATCCTCAACGCACCGACCAGGCTGATGCGGGAGGAGGGCTATGGCGAGGGCTACGAATACGACCACGACGCGCCCGACGCCTTTTCCGGCCAGGACTATTTCCCGCCGGAGATCGGCCGCAAGACCTTCTACGGGCCGGTCGACCGCGGCTTCGAGCGCGAGGTGAGGAAACGGCTCGACTACTGGGCACGGCTGAGGACCGAGCGCGGGTAGGCCATCCGTCCGCATTGCCCCCGGGTTGCGCGGCGAGGTCGAAATCTATATTCGAGTTTTCTTATATTCTCTTGCCGGAGACCGGCCCATGCACTGGCTCGATCACATCTCCCTGCCGACGGTGCTTTTCATTGCGCTTCTGCTCGGCTTCGCGCCGTTCTATCCCGAGCCGCATATCGTCGAAAAAGTCCGCATGCTGGTGCAAGGGCAGTTGCGCCGGCCGATCGATATCTTCGACCTCTTCTGGCACACATGGCCGTTCGTGCTGCTCATCCTGAAGCTCGTGCGCATGAAGCAGGTCGGGGCGTTCTAGGTTTTTTCGCTCGCGCCAGGCTCGCTGTCGCTCACGGCTCCGCGGGGGCGGCGCATGGGCGCCGGCGCGCGTTCGCGCTTGCGAGCCCGTTGGCCTCGTTTTTTTGCTCACGCCAGGCTCGCTATCGCTCGCGGCTCCGTGGGGGCGGCGCATGGGCGCCGGCGGGCGGTCGCCCTTGCGAGCCCTGCGGGATCGATGGAGCCTCCCTCACACTCTGTCGTCACCCCGGGCGGAGCGCAGCGGAGACCCGGGGCCTATTGCCCGTCTCGTCACGGTATGCCGTTCGCGATCCGCGAGGCCGTTTCTGGATTGCTTCGCTGCGCTCGCAATGACGGTTTTCTCTATCATTTCAGTGTCATCGCGAGGAGGCCGCAAGGCCGACGCGGCGATCCAGAAAACGCTCGCTACAGGCTGTGGCGTTGAGAAGTGATGCAGATCCCGCCCCTCTGCTCCGCTGCGGCCGGGATGACGCCGCGTTTTTTGTGCGGGCCGGAGCGCAACAACGGCAGCGGTCAGGAAGCGGGTGCCGATCGCCTCTTTCCGCGCATGATTGCTGACCGGCTGCCCTTTCGCAAATCCGCCATGCGGCCAAAGCGCTTGCGGTATCGGGATCCGCGCGCTAGCAAGCGTCCCATGAAGCACATTCTCCTCGTCTTTCTCGGCGGCGGCACCGGTGCGGCGCTGCGCCATCTCGTCAACATGGCCTCGCTGAAGCTCGCCGGTCCCGGCTTTCCCTTCGGTACGCTGACCGTCAACATCGTCGGCTCGCTGATGATGGGCATCTTCGTGGAACTGCTGGCGCTGAAGTTTTCCGCCAACACGGATTTGAGGCTTTTGATCGCGACCGGCTTTCTCGGCGGCTTCACCACCTTTTCCGCCTTTTCGCTCGATGCCGCGGTGATGATGGAGAGGGGCGCCATGGCGACGGCCGGCTTCTACGTGGTGCTGTCCGTCTTTGCCTCCATCGCCGGCCTCTTCATCGGCATGATGGCGGTGCGGATGGCGCTCGGCTGAGCGAACGCGGCGATATCGCACTCGACATTGGTTTCGGGTTATGTGTCCCTGTCGTCGTGGCGTCACGGGGCCCATGGTCCCTTAACGCCGCCAAAAACAGTCATTTTCTGGAGGATTTGATATGCATCTGAGCGCACCGACCTGGCCGGTCTTCCTGATTTCGCTGATCCTGGCCGTACTGGTCGTCCTGGTGAAATACGCCATCGTCGTCGTTCCCGTTGTCGGCCCAATCGTTGCCGGCCACACCTTCGAGGTGCTCGGCATTGCCTACATCCTGCTCTTCCTCGGCGTCATTCTGAGGAGGTTCTGAGGGATTTTTTGCGATCGGCATGGCGGCGAGAGGCCGGCATGCCTATCTGACGATCGGGCGGCGGCCAAACGGGCC
>NZ_NPEV01000069.1 GCF_003258835.1 Rhodobium orientis
CACAGCCAAAACCGCCGCCAACCAACCCCAACCAGATGTCCCTCGACCTCGCCCCAATCTAAACCGGACAGTAGTGGATCAAGCCCGGCAGTGACGCGGAGGAAGGGGAGGAAACCCGGCATCCTCGCTGCCTGACGCATCGCGATCATTGCGTCCAACGGTCCGGTCACGCGGCGCTCTGAGCGGACAGGGGCGCGGTCGATCACGTCAGCCGCCGCCGGGAAAGCCGCTCTTTCCGAGGCCTTCGCCTCCGCAAAAAACTCCGCCACCGCCGCTGGCGAACCCGTCTCCGCCAAGAGCCCTGTCTTCGCTACGAACCCGCCTCCCTGCCTCTCCCCTTGCATTGTCCCGCGTCTTGCCTTAGAAACATAACCAGATATATAACTAGGTATATAAAAGCCGAACGATGGCGGAAGACATCCTCAGGACCCTGGGCTACCTCGCCCTCGGCAGCCGCATGAAGCGGCTCGGCGAGACGCTGCAGGCGCAGACCCAGGCGCTGGTCGCCGACACCGGCGCAGACCTGCCGGCGGCACAATATCCCCTGCTGGAGGCGCTCGAGAGGCTCGGGCCGACGAAGATCGGCGTCCTTGCCGCGGTGCTCGGCGTCGCCCAGCCGGGCGTCACCCGCATGGTCGACAAGCTGGAGGCCGCCGGCTGGGTCGAGACCCAAAGGGACAACGATGACCGGCGGGTGCGCACGGTGCGGTTGACCGCGACGGCCGCGCGGATGCTGGACCAGGCCCGCAAGGACGTCTGGCCGACCATCGAGGCGGCGGTCGCCGATGCCTGCGCGACCGGAACGGGGCCGCTGCTCGACCGGCTCGCGGCCCTTGAGGACGCATTGAAGGAAGCGCCGCTCGCACGCCGCGCCGCGGCAGGTCGCAAGGGAGGGGAAGATGGACGATCTTGATGTCCCGGTCCGGGCGAGCCTGTGGTCCGATCAGGCCGACCTGTCGGAAGGAAACGACCTTGCCCGGCGCTACCGGCCGGATGTCAATCTCTTTGCCTCCGCGCGCGGCGACAGTACGGCGGCGCTGGAAGCGCTGGCCGGCCTCGTCGGTCCGGGCGAACAGGTGTTCATGCTGCAGGTGCCGGAGATCGTCGTGCCGGATGGCCTTGCCGTCGAGCTTGCAGCGCCCGGCGTGCAGATGGTGCTCGCCCGGCCCGTCGATGCGCCCGATCGCAGCGGCATCGAGGTCCTGACCGCGGCGGACGCCGCCGGGATGCACGCCCTTGCCACCCTGACGAGGCCCGGTCCGTTCCTGGAGAGAACCCACCTGATGGGCCGGTTTCTGGGGGTCCGGATCGACGGCCGACTGGCGGCGATGGCCGGGGTGCGCATGCGCTTTCCCGGCCATGTGGAAGTGAGCGGCGTCTGCACCCATCCCGATTTTCGCGGGCGCGGCGTCGGGCGCCGGCTCTCCGCCGCCATTGCCGAGGACATCGCGGCCGGCGGAAGCACCCCGTTCCTGCACGCCTGGGCCTCGAACGAGACGGCGATTTCCCTCTACCGCTCGCTCGGCTTCGAGCTGCGGCGCGAGATGAACGTGGCGGTACTGGTGCGCGCGGAATAGGCCGCGCTCAGCTCTTGCGGCCCGGCATCGGCCGGTTCTTGCGCCGCTGCATGTGCTCGTCGAGGCGCGGCAGGATTTCCACGAAATTGCACGGCTTCTGCCGGTAGTCGAGCTGCGCCTTGAGGATGCCGTCCCAGGCGTCCTTGCAGGCGCCGGGAGAGCCCGGTAGCACGAACAGGTAGGTGGCGTTGGCGACACCGCCCGTCGCCCGGCTCTGGATCGCCGAGGTGCCGATCTTGGCGTAGCTGATCTGGGTGAAGAGGGCGGAGAATCCGTCCATGCGCTTTTCGAACAGCGGCTCGATCGCCTCCGGCGTCACGTCGCGGCCGGTAAAGCCGGTGCCGCCCGTGGAAATCACCACGTCGATGCCGTCCTCCGCGATCCACTTCTTGACGATCTCCCGGATCCCGTCGACGTCGTCCTTTGAAATGGCCCGGTCGGCAAGCTGGTGGCCGGCCTCTGTCAGGCGCTTGACCAGCGTGTCGCCGGACTTGTCGTCGTCGAGCGTGCGCGTGTCGGAGACCGTCAGGACGGCGATGTTGAGCGGAATGAAGGGGCGGTCGTCGTCGTCATGGTGCATGGGAAGTCTCCGATGGGGGCCGATTGTTGCTCGGCTATTGCGGATGGCGCCGCGCTGTGGCATGTGCCGGGCGGACCATGGCCCGGCGCCGATCGTGGCCGCTCTCCCGATAGCATTTTTTGTTGCGGGAAAGCACCCGGTCCGACAGCAACGACCAATTGTGAGTGGAGTGCCCGCCTCCAGGCGCCCGGTAACGCGAAATGGCAAGAAAACCGAACTTCATCGTCCTCGGGCAGGACAAGAGCGGCACGTCACTGTTCTACCGGGTGTTCGACGGGCACCCGGAGATCGCGCTCTCCCGCAAGAAGGAACTGCATTTCTTCAACTCCCACTGGGACGAGGGCATCGACTGGTACCTGGATTTCTTCGACGAGACCGACAAGCCCTTCATCGGCGAGATCTCGCCGTCCTACATTTATTCGGCCAAGATCGTGGAGCGGGTCCATTCGGTCCTCGGTTCCGATGCCAAGATCGTTTTCATCCTGCGCCGTCCCATCGAGCAGCTCTATTCGCGCTATCTGCAGAACATCTGTGCCAACCGCGAGGCGCCGGATTTCGACTTCGTGCTGGAAAAGGTGACCGCCAATCGAAAGCGCGGCATCATCAACTCGCTTACCAAGGTCTATGAGCTGTTCGGCGAGGAGAACGTGCTGCCGCTCTTTTACGAAAAGGACGTGGCGACCTCCGAACCGACGTTTGAGCAGAAGATCTATGCCCATCTCGGCGTCGCCGACCGCACGCCGCGCCACGTCGCCCCATCAAACCGGGTCAACAGCGGGGTGATGCCGCGCTTTCTTGCCGCCGGCGACGAGCCCTTGGAGATCGTCCAGGACGGCGTGCGCTACCGCATTCCGAAGAACCGGCTGGTCTTCTGCGGCCAGCCGCGCAATTCCAAGATCTGGCGCAAGGCCGATCCGGAGGCAATCCGGAAAGCGCTGGAAAGCCAGAAGAGCTGGCAGACCGAGATCTCCGAGGAGCTTTATGCCAGGCTCCTCGAGGAGTGGGTCGAGCCCTACGCCCGCGAGCTTGAGGAGCGCTTCGGCTACGACATGGACCACTGGCGCGTGAAACCGCGCCGCATCGCCTACGACCCGGCCCCGCCGCCGGAGCGCCTGATCGTCGAATAGGCAAGGGCGGCCCGACAGCCGCGTCGGAAGCTGTTCGCTTCTTCCGGTCGCCACGCAAGGTCCGTCCTGGCGACAGCCGTGTATCCGGGAGGGGGGGCGAAAGATCAGCCGGCACCTCGGGTGGGGCTTAACTGGGGTCCGGGCGCTATGTCCCATTTCGAACCGATATGCCGTGGCAAGCGGTGAGGCCGCTCCTGGATTGCTTCGCTCCGCTCGCAATGACGGTTTTCTCAATTGTTTCAACGTCTTTTCGAGGAGGCCGATAGGCCGACGCGGCAATCCGGAATCCGGCGTGACGTTTTACAGCATCGATGGGGTGATGGACCCCCGGTCGCGTCGCTCCCCGTCCTTCGGGCGCTCGCGGTAACGGATGTGCTTGCCAACCCCTTAGTAACTGTCCGCCCCGACGTCCCGCTCTTGTGGAACACGTCACAATTGCCAGTTAGAAAAAAGATCGCCGGAGGTCTCCCGCTCCTCCCGTTTCAAAGAGCAATTGCCAGATGATGGAACAGATCAACGTCTACTGCGAACGCGCCGATTTCAGCTTCTGGGCCGAGCCGGTCAACGCGCTCACCAACCTTGCCTTCATCCTTGTTGCCCTGTGGGCGCTGGCCAATCGGCCGAAGGGCGGCAAAAGCGACTGGCTGGTCGTCGTCCTTGCCGGCCTCGTCGCCCTCGTCGGGATCGGCTCCTTCCTGTTCCACACGCTGGCGACCCGCTGGGCGGCGCTTGCCGACGTGCTGCCGATCACGGCCTTCATCTACCTCTTCTTCTTCACGGTGATGGTGCGCCTGTTCCGGCTCCACTGGGCGCTGTCGCTGCTTGCCACCGCGGCCTTCTTCCTCGCCGCGCGCACCTCGACACCGCTCTTTCGCGAGATCGTCGGCTATTCCGCCGGCTATGTGCCGCCGCTGATCGGCATGGTCGGCGCCGGCATCGCCCTCATGCTGGCGCGGCGGCCGGCCGCCGGCCTGCTGCTCGCTGCCTCCGGGCTGTTCGCCGTATCGCTCACCTTCCGCATCCTCGACGGCCCCACCTGCGGGACGTTTCCGTTCGGCACGCACTTCCTTTGGCACCTATTCAACGCAATGGTACTCTATACCCTGCTGCGGGCCGTCATGAGTCCTTCCGCCGCGCTTGAACGGAATTCGGGTTGATCCCGCAAACACATCGCAAAGCGGGAAAACCGGCGCGAAACGTAGCCCGGTCAAGTTCCATCAGGCAGAAAATAAACCGGAATCGAATTGATTTCGCATAATATGGGGAAGTAACCGATAATCGGTTAAGAAAGGTGCGGAATGACCAGGGACGCAGGCGAAGACAGGGACAAGGCCAACGATTTCGACGAGTCGGCACTCTTCTATCACGAGTATCCGAGGCCGGGAAAACTGGAGATCGCGGCGACCAAGCCGCTCGGCAACCAGCGCGACCTGGCGCTCGCCTATTCGCCCGGCGTCGCCGCCCCCTGCCGGGCGATTGCCGCCAATGCCGGCATCGCCTCGAAATACACCGCCCGCGGCAACCTCGTCGCCGTCATCACCAACGGCACCGCCGTCCTCGGCCTCGGCTCGATCGGCCCCCTGGCCGCAAAGCCGGTGATGGAAGGAAAGGCGGTCCTGTTCAAGAAATTCGCCGGCATCGACGTCTTCGACATAGAGGTCGACGAGAAGGATCCGGACCGCTTCTGCGACACCGTCGCCTCCCTGGAGCCGACCTTCGGCGGCATCAACCTGGAGGACATCAAGGCGCCGGAGTGCTTCATCATCGAGCGCGCCCTTCGCGAGCGCATGAACGTTCCGGTGTTCCACGACGACCAGCACGGCACGGCGATCATCGTCACCGCCGCCGTCCTCAATGCGCTGGAGCTTTCCGGCAAGGCCGCCTCCGAGGTCAAGATCGTCGCCTCCGGCGCCGGCGCCGCCGCGCTCGCCTGCCTCAACCTGCTGGTTGCCCTCGGCATCGACCGCAAGAACATCTGGGTCACCGACATCAAGGGCCTCGTCTACAAGGGCCGCACTGAGGAAATGGACGAGTGGAAGGCGGCGTTTGCGCAGGACAGCGACAAGCGCAGTCTTGCCGAGGTGATCGAGGGCGCCGACATCTTCCTGGGGCTCTCCGCCGGCGGCGTGCTGAAGCCGGAAATGGTCGCCAAGATGGCGCCGACACCGCTGATCATGGCGCTTGCCAATCCGACGCCGGAGATCATGCCCGACGCCGCGCTCGCCGTCCGCGAAGACGCCCTCATCTGCACCGGGCGTTCGGACTTCCCCAACCAGGTCAACAACGTCCTCTGCTTCCCCTACATCTTCCGCGGCGCCCTCGACGTCGGCGCCACGGCGATCAACGAGGAAATGAAGCTCGCCGCCGTCCGCGCCATCGCCGACCTTGCCAAGGAGGAGCCCTCGGACGTCGCTGCCCGCGCCTATGGCGGCGTTTCCAACACCTTCGGCCCGGCCTACCTGATCCCGTCGCCCTTCGACCAGCGGCTGATCCTGAGGATCGCGCCCGCCGTTGCCCGCGCCGCCATGGAAACCGGCGTTGCCGCGCGCCCGATCGAGGACTTCGCGGAATATTACGAGCGGCTCGTGCGCTTCGTCTTCCGCTCCGGCCTCGTCATGAAGCCGGTGATCGCGGCGGCCCGCGAGAACCGCAAGCGGGTCATCTATTCCGACGGCGAGGACGAGCGCGTGCTACGCGCCGCCCAGGTTGTGATCGAGGACGGGCTCGCCGATCCGATCCTGATCGGCCGCCCGCGCGTCATCGACACCCGCGCCAGGCGCTTCGGCCTGAAGATCGTGCCGAGCCGGGATCTCGCCATCATCAATCCGGAGGACGACCCGCGCTACCGCGACTATGTGGACCTCTATTTCTCCTGCGTCGGCCGCCGCGGCATCACGCCGGAGGCCTGTCGCACCATGGTCCGCACCAACTCCACGGTGATCGGCGCGCTCGCCGTCCGGCGCGGCGATGCCGATGCGCTGATCTGCGGCCTTGACGGGCGCTTCGCCCGGCACATGCGGGATGTGCGCCACGTCGTCGGCGTCGCCTCCGGCGTGCGCGATTTCTCCGCCCTGTCGCTGCTTTTGACGCCGCGCGGGCCCTATTTCCTCACCGACACCTATGTGACGGAGGACCCGGGTCCCGAAGAGATCGCGGAGATGACGCTGCTGGCATCGAGCCACATCCGACGCTTCGGCATCGCCCCCAAGGCCGCGCTGCTCTCCCACTCCAATTTCGGCACCCATGCCAGCCGCTCCGCGCTGAAGATGCGCGAAGCCGTGGAACTGCTCTGGGAGATGGTGCCCGACCTTGAGGTCGACGGCGAGATGCACGGCGACAGCGCGCTCTCCGACATCTTCCGCGAACGCGTCATGCCCGACAGTCGCCTGACCTCGGAGGCCAATCTGCTGGTCTTTCCCAATCTCGATGCCGCCAACATCGCCATGTCGCTGATCAAGGTGATGACCGACGCGCTCCACGTTGGCCCGATCCTGCTCGGTGCCGCCCATCCGGCCCACATCCTGACCCCGTCGGTGACCTCGCGCGGCGTCGTCAACATGTCGGCGCTCGCCGTGGTGGAGGCCCAGAGCATTGAGCAGATCGGCGCAACGGCGTGACCGCGACACGGGACGGCGGGACGATGATGCGCGGAACGCCCAAGGTCCGCGGCTATCTGGCGGGCGATGCGAACCGGGCGTTGTTCCTCTACCGCCAGAGCGCGCGGCTGACCTGGCTCGTCGGCCTCGACTATGGCGGTGCGCGCCCGGCCTGGACCGTCGGCTCGCGCTTTTTCGGCAGGTTCTATCCCAATCGCTGCGACCTCTCGCCGGACGGCCGGCTATTCCTCTATTTCGCGCAAGGAAAGAGCCAGAAGAAATACCAGGACAAGCACCAGTTCTGGACGGCGTTCTGCCAGCCGCCCGACGTCAACGCGCTCCTGCTCCTTGCCCATTTCGACACCTGGGGCGGCGGCGGCAGGTTCCGTCCCGGCCGCAAGGCCGTGGTCGCGCCGGGCATGCACCCGGATTTCGACCTTGCCGGCAGCTACCGGGTCGGCGGCTACGACGTCGTCTTCCGCGACCACCCCTTCAACGACTGGACCAGCGGCCATGGCTGGACCGTCGACCGCTACAACGATTGGGGCATCGGCAAGGCCTGGTCGAAGACCGCGGGCGGCTTCACCGTCAAGCGGATCGTCCGCCGCGGCCGCGATATCGGCGAATATTCCCTGCACCGCTACGAGGTCTACGACCGGCGCAAGGGGACGCTCATCTTCGACGGCGGCGACGAGTTCCACTGGATGGACGTCGACAATCGCGGCCGCCTCATCGGCGCCGCCGGCAGCCGCGTCGTCCTCTTCCCGAACCTGCCGGCGATCCTGCGCCGCCGCGGCCTCGAGACCGACCTGGAAGAAAAGGTGCGCCGGGCAAGGCGCGTCGGGTCAGTGCCCGCCTGAGCGGTTTTGCCGTCCTTGCCTGGAACCGGGCGGCACCGGCTGCCGTTCCTGAGCCGGACCTTGCAGTCCGCGCTGCCCTGGCAACGTCCCGTCGCCCTTTCCAAACGGCGGCCCGGCGTTCCATGATGGCGCGCCGTGCCCCGTCCGAGTCGCTTGCCCGGGACGTCGCCCGAGGAAAATAGCCAGATGGATCGCATCCTCATCGCCTACACCACCGAGGAAGGCCAGACCGCTAAGATCTGCGGCCGCATCGCCGATCGCCTCGCCGGCCATGGCTTCAATCCGGTCATTCACAACATCCGGGTCGACAGGAGCGTGCCGGACGGGTTGACCGGCGCAATCGTCGCCGGCTCGGTGCATCTCGGCGCCCATTGCGCGCCGCTCCGGACCTTCGTCAAGGACAACAGGGACAAGCTGTCGGACCTGCCGTCGGCGCTGATTTCCGTGAGCTTGCAATCCGGGTCGCCCGATGCCGACGAGCGCGACGAGATGCGCTCCGTTGCCGAGGATTTTCTGGCCGAGACGGGCTTCAAGCCGCTGTTCCTGCACACCGCGGCAAGCGCCCTCCACGATGCCCGCATCGGGCCGCTGCGCCGGGTCTTGCTGCACTGGGTCCTGAGGCGGCGCGGCGTCGGCCTTGACCCGTCGGGCGACACGGAGTTCACCGACTGGACCGCGCTCGACCGCTTCATAGACGAATACGCCCACGCATTGCGCGGCGAGGGGGAGCTGGGCGCGCCGCGTGCAACGGCCTGACGGTCCGCCGGGCGCGATTGACCCTTACGCGCTGCCGCCCTCGTCGGTCTGCCGGTCGCGCAGGAGCTTCAGGCCGCTCAGCGCCGCCGCCGGTCCGTGGCCGCCGAACACCGACAGGAGCGAGCGCTTCAGCTTCGCCGTCGCCGGCGATTCCAGCCGCGCGTCGGCCCGTTCCTTGCGCGCGACCTCCAGCTCCGGATCGAAGGCGAGCGCCCGGTCGAACGAGGCGATCGCCCGCTCCGGATCGTTGTCGTAAAGGGCCAGAACGCCGCTCTGGTAGAGCACGATCGCCTTCAGCCGCTCCGCTTCCACGGCCTGGTCGTTGATCAGCCGGGCAAGGTCGAGGAGCGTTTCCTGTGACCAGTCCGGTCCGGTCGCTGGCGACATCTCCGGCTCGCTCAAGGCGATCCCGAACGTCTCCCGCAGATAGGCGAGGTCGTCCGCGCAAGCGGCCCGCACCCTGTCGGCGACCTCTTCCGGCAGCGCGAAGGGCGCGCCGCCGATCGCCGCAAGACCGCGCAAGTTCTTGGCCCGGTCGGCATTGCGCCGCTTGCCCTCAAGCTTCGGTGCGCTCTCGGCAAGGGCGTCGAGCAGCAGCGCGGCCTCGGCCGAGACGCTCTCGTTGCGGAAGGTGGCGCTCTCCTCGATGAGGCTCGGGTCGATACCCGCGAACGTGCAGAAATCGGTCCTGACGTCGCCCTCGTGCAGCGCGTCGTATTCGAACGGGCGAACGACCACATTCTCCTTGCCGAAGACCTCGATGAATTTCGGCAACATCCTGGAAAACCGGGAAAACCGCGGCTCGGCAAAACACTCCTTCAGCGTCCTGTGGCCGGTCTTGACGTCCTGCTGCATCGCGCTCGCCGCATGGGAGACCGGGTGGCGCACATAACAGACGACGGTAACCTCCGAGGCCACCTTTTGGAAATGCCCGGCGAGTTCCCGCAGCGCTTCAGCGCTGAGGATCGAGAAATATTCCGACGAGAGGATCAGGCTGTCGAAGCTGTTGTCCTTAAGGGCGTCGTCGAGCCGCTTCAGATAACGCGTCGTGTCGGCGCGGATCGCCGCCCGGTCGCCATAGCCGCGCTTGATGTTGAGGCCGATCGTCTCCGGCGCCTCGTGGAAATGCGAGACCAGCCAGAACTGGCTCTGCTGCGGACCCGGATAGCAGATGCCGCCTCTAGCGAGCTTTTCCCGGCTTGCCGCCAGCGAGCCCTGGATGAACGAGGTGCCGGTCTTGCTGGTGCCGATATGCAGGAAGAGCTTCATGCCAGCGCGCGTCTTCTGGAATACGTGAACGGGGCCGCGGTTCGGGGGAGGAGCGGCAGGTCGCCACTCTGCGAAGGATTGGCCGCAGAGTCCATGGCCGGCCCGAGAAAAAGCCGTGTGGTTCAGCCAGTGGCGCCGCGGCCTGGGCGGTTTGCCGCAACCCCCGTCAGGGCGGGTCGAACGGCCTGGGGGCGCACGTGGAACATGTGCGCTTTCAATCTGTTATCCCTTGGGAAGACGGCCGCACGCCTTGTTTGCCGCGGTCCCGTCCCCATGTTAGAGCAGATTTTTCAAAGGCCCGCTTGGCCCGACGGGAGTTCAAGAGCGACATGTTCGATTGGATCCGCACCCGCTTGCCGGAACGATGGCAGAAGGATCACCCCTTTGTGCCCGTGGTGCGCCTGTCCGGCGCGATCGGCATGGTGACGCCGCTGCGTCCCGGCCTGTCGCTGGCCTCCTGCGCGCCGGCGCTCGCCAAGGCATTTTCCTACAAGCATGCGCCGGCGGTCGCGATCATCGTCAATTCGCCCGGCGGCTCGCCGGTGCAGTCGCGGCTGATCTACCAGCGCATCCGCGCGCTGGCGGAGGAAAAGGAAAAGCAGGTCTTCGTCTTCGTGGAGGACGTCGCGGCCTCCGGCGGCTACCTGATCGCCCTTGCCGGCGACGAGATCGTTGTCGATCCGTCCTCCATCGTCGGCTCCATCGGCGTCGTCGCCGCCACCTTCGGGTTCACCGAGGCGATGAAGAAGCTCGGGGTGGAGCGCCGCGTCTACACCTCCGGCGAGCACAAGGTGATGCTCGATCCGTTCCAGCCCGTGGACGAGGAGGACGTCGCCCACCTGAAGGCCCTGCAGGCCGAGATCCACGAGACCTTCATCGACCTCGTCAAGGAGCGCCGCGGCGACATCCTGCAGGACGACGTCGACCTCTTCAACGGCCGCTACTGGACGGGCCAGCAGGCGCAAGGCTTTGGCCTCGTCGACAAGATCGGCGACCTGCGCGGCGTCCTGCGCGAGCGCTACGGCCCGGACGTCAAGTTCAAGCTGATTTCCAGCGACCGCAGCTTCCTCATGCGGCGCGGCGGCGCCCGTGGTGCTACAATTGCCGCCGGTCCGGACGGGGTGCGCCTGGAGGCCTCCGGCCTTGCCGACGACCTCGTCTCCACGCTGGAAGAGCGCGCGCTCTGGGCGCGCTACGGGCTCTGACCCTCGCAAAGGAGTGGCAAATGGCACAGCTTCTTCTGGTCGGTCTCATCGGCATTGCCGCGATCGTCGGCTGGAACACGGTGAAGAAGGAAATGGCGCGGGTGGAGAAGAAGCTCCACGAGACCGAGGCGAAGAAAAAACGCGCCCGCGACGACGTCGAGACCCTTGAGGCCGATGCCGACGGCGTCTACCGCCCGAAGACCTAGGCGACGGCGACCCCGAAACGCGAAAGCGCCGGGAAATTCCCGGCGCTCCCCGCATGAGGCGGCGTCTTGCGGCGCCGCGTCCGATGCTATTGCGCGTTTTGGTTGCCCTGCTGCCAACCGCCGCCCCAGCCGGGGCCCTTGTTGGCGAGCGCCCACTTGCAGTCCTGCGACAGGTTCTTGAAGTGGGATTCCAGGCATTTCGGGATCTCCGTCCGGCCATGTTTCAGGTGGCCGCAATAGGTGGCGATTTCCCGTTTGCAGTGGGTTCCGACGAGGCCCCCGCCTGCGCCTTGCCCCGCGCCCTGGGCGAGAGCGGGACCGGCCGACACGGCAAGGGCAAGCGTCGAGCCGAGAAGGATCTTCGTCAGCGTGTTCATGACACAGGCCTTTCATCGTGCGGCGGAAAACTGTTTCGACCGCCGCCCCGCAGCCCGTATCTTATATGGGGTCGGCGCTCACCCGGTTGTATGCGCCCACACGCCGCAAGCAGTCGTCCTCAAACCGCCGCAAGACGGCACTGCTTGACCGCCATGGGCCCCGCGACTACGGTCCGCGCGCCGATGAAGCCTGATGCCGGAACCCCTTCCATGACCGACGAGACCATCGCCGACCACATGCGCCCCGAACGCTCGTTCCAGGCGCTGATCCTGACGCTCCAGAAGTTCTGGGCCGACAAGGGCTGCGCCATCCTGCAGCCCTACGACATGGAGGTCGGCGCCGGCACCTTCCATCCGGCGACGACGCTGCGCTCCCTCGGCACAAGGCACTGGAAGGCGGCCTATGTGCAGCCCTCGCGCCGCCCGACCGACGGGCGCTACGGCGAGAACCCCAACCGCCTGCAGCACTACTACCAGTTCCAGGTCATCCTGAAGCCGTCGCCCGATAACCTTCAGGAGCTTTATCTCGGCAGCCTGAAGGCGATCGGCATCGACCCGCTGCTGCACGACATCCGCTTCGTGGAGGACGACTGGGAGAGCCCGACGCTCGGCGCCTGGGGCCTCGGCTGGGAGTGCTGGTGCGACGGCATGGAGGTCTCCCAGTTCACCTATTTCCAGCAGGTCGCGGGCTTCGAGTGCTCGCCCGTCTCCGGCGAGCTGACCTACGGGCTGGAGCGGCTGGCGATGTATGTCCAAGGCGTCGACAACGTCTACGACCTCAACTTCAACGGCCGCGAGGGCGCGGAAAAGATCAGCTATGGCGACGTCTTCCTGCAGGCCGAGCAGGAATACTCAAGGCACAATTTCGAATACGCCGACACGGAAATGCTGTTCCGCCATTTCCGGGACGCCGAGGCCGAGTGCAAGAGCCTGCTTGAAAAGGGCGATGCCGGCGAGGGCGCGCTGCACCTGTGCGTGCTGCCGGCCTACGACCAGTGCATCAAGGCAAGCCACGCCTTCAACCTCCTGGACGCCCGCGGCGTCATCTCCGTGACGGAGCGCCAGAGCTACATCCTGCGCGTGCGCGAGCTCGCCAAGGCCTGCGGCGCGGCGTTCCTGAAGACGGATGCGGGCGGGGCAGAGGCGGCGTAGGGCATCTCAGGGCCGGCAGGCTTGAGGCCGGCATGGGCATTGCAGATCTTTCCAAAGGAGGTCACCGACAGTCGGGCCATGTAAGCCGGATCTTTCGGCAATATTGCGCGATCTCTGAGTTTATTCTTCCGGAACGGTGGTTTTCAGGATGTGCGCAGTTAAAGCTCGGCCAATGTAATTGCTGAAAATCTCAATATGTCCAGGGGTAATAATGTCGCCTTCTCGGCAGTCGGCCTTTTCCAAGCCTTCGCGGACCAAATTTGCCATCCAATCATCCTGAGACTTTGCGTGGGCGTATTTCAGCAGCAGTGCCATTCTTGATTGGACGTTCCTATAGTCTGGCGGCCAAGTTTCCCATTGCGCAAAAACCCAGTCATGGTCTATCGGGTTTTCGGCTCGTTCAAGTAGCGCCCAGGATCGGTTGTCATAAGGATTCGAAATCAGGCAGACATGTCTGGACACCGGAGCGTCCTGGCCGCAGAGTGCAATTCGCCAGCCAATGGCTCCATACAAGCGAAAATATCCGTATGTCTGTCCAGCTGGATCGCTCCCAACCCAAATGATGTTTGGATGTAGGCCAAACCGCTCGGGGAGGTCGGGCAGAGTTCGGGTGTCCAGTTTGACTATTTCCTCGGGGTTATCGGTTTTCTCGCCGGTGAGGATGTAGTGGCGAACGGCATCGTAACGTTTGCTGTTCACTTCATCGTTGCCACAATGCTTTGCCCATAACACCAAACAGGCTTTGGCCGCTGCCTGTTGAGATTTCCCTTGTCCAAAGCCGGCCTGATAGCTGATAGATGGCGCTGGACTGAAGAAGGACGTCGAGTCCTTAAGCAAGTCTTGCGCAATTAATTCAATCACATCCCCGCCTTTACGGCCGAATTGTTTTGCAATTTTCGCTGCTGCGCCTTTTGCTAATTTCTCAGCTTCTTGACGGGAATTTGCATTAACTTGGACGCGAATATCCTTGTCTGTGATTTGAATGTCGAGCGGTTGTTTGGGCCTTAGTCGGGGGCGCATGCCAGGAATAAGGTCCAGTTTCGTTCCACCGCTTTCAAGGCCGCGAATTTCCGGTGGTTCATCTCCATCTCCGGCCTTGAACCCGCAGATATTGCGAATAAAGGCAACGCTGTCCGCCAGATCATTGTCTGGTCCGATTCCCATCTTGTGATTGCAGCTTGGGCAGATGACGTGGTTGACCGTCATTCGTCCGCCTAGAGCGTTCAAAAGAACATGCTCTGGCTTGGTCTTTTCAGGGATTTGCCCTCTACACAGAATGCAGTGCGGTCCACCTTGACGGTTAATATTCATAAGGACGCCATTTGTCTTAGGATGGCAGGGGAGGAACAATAGGCCAATGCGTGATCACTATTTCCATCCTAGCTTACCGCATCTCAGCGTACGCAACCATTCATTCGTAATCAAAATCGCATCATTGCAGTATTCTTCGTAGGGCATTGTCGGTCCGTAGGAGCCCATCCCGAACGAGTTGGTTCCGTTCAGTTCCATTTGACTGCACTCGCCATCACAGAAGGGTATCTGCACAGCCGGCCGGACGCGCCGGTGGCCGGACGTCGGCAGGCTACCTGACGGCGGCGCATCGAAAGACCGGCGCTCTTCAATTAATCGTTTCAAGAACGGCGCCCGAAATCTTCCCTTGCCGCGACGACCGTAAGACTGCTTCGATGCGGCATGGTGAGCGATGAGCGACAGCCGTCACCCCTGCGCCAATGCCGGAGATGCCGATGACCGACCGTCCTTGCGTGCTCGTCACCGGTGCGGGCGGCTTCATCGGGGCTGCCATCGTCGCAAGGCTGCGCGCGGAAGGTTTTGCGGTGCGGGGCGTTGCCCGCGATCCGGAGGCGGCCGCGCGGCGCATGCCGGGCATCGACTGGGTTTTGGGCGACTTCAACCGCGATGGGGCGCCGGACGCCTGGCGCCCACGGCTTGAGGGCGTTGCGGCCGTCGTCAACGCGGCGGGCATCCTCCAGGACGGCGCAGGCGACAGCCTTGACGCCGTCCATATCCGTGGCGCCGATGCGCTCTTTGCCGCCGCCGAGGCCGCGGGCATCCGCCGCGTCGTGCAGATTTCCGCCATCGGTGCGGAGCCGGACGCCGCCACCGCCTTCATGCGCACCAAGGCCGAGGGCGACCGGCGGCTGCAGGCCCGCGACCTCGACTGGATCGTCTTGAGGCCCGGCCTCGTCATCGGCCGTCCCGTCTATGGCGGCACCGGGCTCATCCGCGGCCTTGCCGCCCTGCCGTTCGCAATCCCGGTGATGGCCGGGGCCAAACCGATGCAGGTGATCGGCCTCGAAGATGTCGCGGCCGAGGTCGTCAGGAGCCTCGGGCCGGATGCAAAAATCCGCGTCGTCCACGACCTCGTCCATCCCGAGCCGCACGAACTGGCCGAAATCATCACCCGCCATCGCCAGTGGCTCGGCTTCACGCCTGTGCCGGTGCTGACCGCGCCCGCCTGGACCGGACGCCTGCTCGGCAAGGTCGGCGATGTCTGCGGCTGGTTCGGCTGGCGCGCGCCGATCCGCTCCACGGCCATCAGGCAGACGTTGGAAGGCGTCGTCGGCGACCCCGCCGGCTGGGTCGCGGACACCGGCGCCACCCCGACGCCGCTTGAGGCCCTGCCGGGTCTCGGCCCGGCAACGGTCCAGGACCGCTGGCACGCGCGGCTCTGGGCGCTCCGGCCGCTGGCGCTCGTCGGCCTAGCCCTCTTCTGGCTCGCTTCCGGTCTCATCGCCCTCGGCCCCGGCTTCACCGATGCGGTCTCGACCCTGATCGTCACCGGCATCGACGCCGAGCCGGCGCGCTGGCTGACGGCCGCGACGGCCGCCCTCGACATCGCAATCGGCGCGGCGCTCCTGGCCCGGCGCTGGCACAGGGCGGCGCTCGTCGCCACGCTCCTCGTCAGCCTTGCCTATCTCGCCGGCGGAACGCTGCTGGCGCCGGCACTCTGGGTCGATCCGCTGGCGCCGCTCCTGAAAATCCTGCCGCAGATGCTGCTCGCCCTGGTGCTGCTGGCGACGGCCGAGTCCCGCTGATGGAGCTCTTTCAGATCCTGCGGCTCCTGCACATCCTCGGTGCTGCGGTCCTCTTCGGCACCGGCATGGGCATCGCCTTTTTCATGGTTCTTGCCCACCGCACGGGCGATCCGAAACTGATCGCCCATGTCGCCTCCGGCGTCGTCCTCGCCGATGCGCTCTTTACTGCCACCGCCGTCATCGCCCAGCCGGTCACCGGCATCTGGCTCGCTTACGAGATGGGCCACGATCTCCTGTCGTCCTGGATCGTCGTTGCTGTCGCGCTCTATCTCGTCACCGGCACCTTCTGGCTGCCGGTCGTCGTCATCCAGATGAAGATGCGCGACCTCGCCCGAAAGGCGGCAGCGGAAGGGGCGCCGCTGCCCGCCACGTACCACCGCCTGTTCCGCATCTGGTTCGGCTTCGGCTGGCCGGCCTTTGCGGCGGTGCTGGCGATCTTCGGGGTCATGATTGCCCGCCCCGATTTCTGGTAGCCGCGCCCGGTCCGCCTGCGTCAAAAGATGCGCGGCGCATGCTCCTTTCGCCCTTACATTCAATGCCGCTGATATGTACCCTTGAGAGCTGCTGGCCGGGGCCGCCAGCGGGCATTGACGACCTTCGCTCCAACGCGCGCGGAGGATGTGGTGATCCCGGCGCCGCCGCTCGCACCAATGGGTCCGGTCAATGCCCGTTCTATAAAAAAGGGAGATGCCAATGACAGACCCCGTGATCGCCCAGAAGGGGCCCTATGTCGTCACCGTGGAGGAGGGAAAGTCCTATTTCTGGTGCGCCTGCGGTCGCTCCAAGGACCAGCCCTTCTGTGATGGCTCCCACGAGGTGACCGATCTCAGGCCGATCCGCTGGAAGGCGGATGCCTCGGGCGAGAAGTATTTCTGCGGCTGCAAGCACACGAAAACCCCGCCCTTTTGCGACGGCACCCACGAGACGCTCTGAGCCGCCGTGCCGCCGTCCCGGCATTGCCGGCCCAATGCGCTTTATCCGTTGATCTTGACGCCCTGCCTGTCGATACTGCCGCTGGGCGGGCCGAGAGGGAGAACGGAATGATCACCTGGATAATCCTTGTCGTCGTCGTCCTGGCGGCGATCTACGGCGTCGTCCTTTACAATAAGCTGGTGAAATTCCGGCAGATGGTGGCCGAGGGCTGGAGCGGCATCGACGTCCAGCTCAAGCGCCGCGCCAACCTCATCCCCAATCTGATGGAATCGGTAAAGGGCTATATGGGCCACGAGCGCGAGACGCTCGAAGAGGTCACGGCCCTTCGCGCCCGCGCCGAAAAGGCGAGCGAGGAGGATGCCGATCCGGCAAGGCGCAGCCTCATCGAGGGCGCGCTTTCCGGCGCGCTCGGCCGGCTCTTTGCCCTTGCGGAAAACTATCCCGACCTCAAGGCGAGCCAGAACTTCATCGACTTCCAGGACGCGCTGGAGGCGGTCGAGGAGCAGATCCAGCTCTCCCGCCGCTACTACAACGGCGCCGTGCGCAACCTCAACGTTGCAGTGGAATCCTTCCCGAGCAACCTCGTCGCCTCCACCTTCAAGTTCGAAAAGGCCGAGTATTTCGAGCTCGAGGCGCCGGAAGACCGCGCCGTTCCGAAGGTCTCCTTCTGACGGCTCAAGCCTGATCGCCAATATTTCCGCCGATCACCGAAAGGGGAACGCGATGATCCGGCACATTCTGGCGCTTTGCATCATCTCCCCGCTATTTGCCGCCTGCTCGGCAACGGCCGAGGAAGAAATCCTTTCCTTTGAAAGCGATATCGTCCTCTCGGAGGATGGCGCCCTCGACGTCACCGACACGATCCGCGTCCGGTCCAAGGGCTACAAGATGAAGGAGGGGGTCTTCTACGAACCCCCATACGTATATTTGTACCGCGAATTCCAGGTCGAATATAAGGATGCTGACGTCGCCCACCCGACGGTCGGCCTGGATATTCTGGATGTACGCAAGGACGGCAACGCCATTACCTATCAGGCCAGGCAGGCAGGCTCGAACGTCTTTGTCAGTTCGCGCAACATCTTTCCCGCGGCCGGCGTCCACACCTACGAGTTCCGCTACCGGACCCGGGCGCACATCCTCTGTCGCGCCGATCAAGAGCTCCTTTATTGGAAAGTGGTCAGCAACAACTGGGACTTTCCGATCCTCAAGACCAAGGCGCGCATCACCCTGCCGGCGAGCTTAGCTGCCCGGCTCCCGGAAACTCTCATCGGTCTGGTGGAATCGAAAGGGATCGAAGGCCGCATCGCTCGACGCGGCCCCAACGCCATCGCTTTCAACACGACGCGGACGCTGCCCTCCGGCGAGGCCTTCGCCGTTCGGATTGCTTTCGAAAAAGGCACGTTTGCCGATTGCACCGACCGGCACGCGATGCGCGGTGGCGATAGCGTCGACGGGAGCAACTCCGTCGCGGGCGAACAGGGAGAGAATTGATGCGGAAGTTTCTGGCACTCATGTTCTTTGCGCTCGCCTTCGCCGCCGCGCCGGCAAAGGCCGAGGAAGAAATCCTCTCCTACACGAGCGACATCGTCGTTGCCGAGGACGGCACCCTCGACGTCACCGAGACGATCCGCGTCCGGGCCGAGGGCCAAAAGATCAAGCGCGGCATCTACCGGGATTTCCCCATCCAGTACCGCATGTCCAACGGCCTGCGCCGTGCCGTCGGCTTCGACGTCGTCGAGATCAGGCGGGACGGCAAGAAGGAGCCCTGGCACAGCGCCTGGGTCAACGGCTACAAGCGCATCTATATCGGCGACGAGGACGTCTTTCTCAATTCCGGCGAATACACCTACACGATCCGCTACGAGACGACCCACCAGCTCCGCTTCTTTTCCGGTCACGACGAGCTCTACTGGAACGTCACCGGCAATTTCTGGGATTTCCCGATCCGCCATGCGGTCGCGCGGATCACGCTCCCGCAGTCCGCGGAAATCCTCCAGAAGGCCGCCTATACCGGCTACCAGGGTGACACGGGAACGGCCTACCGGGTGAGCGGTCAGGGCTTCAACACCATCACCTTCGAGACCACGGCGCCGCTCGCCCGCAACCAGGGACTGACGGTCGCCGTCGGCTTTCCGAAGCGCGTCGTCGACGAGCCCGGCCCGGTCGGCCGCTTCCTCAACAGCTTCCTCGACAATTTCGGCCTCTTCCTCCTCGTCGCCGGTACCTTCGGCGTCGGCGCCTACTTCTTCGGCAAATGGCTGGAGGTCGGCCGCGATCCGGAGGGCGGTATCGTCATTCCGCTCTACGAGCCGCCGAAGGGCCTGTCGCCGGCCGCCCTCAGCTACCTGCACTACCAGACCTTTGCGTCCGGGCGCGGCGGTGCCACCAAGGCCTTCATCGCCGCGCTCCTGTCGCTGGCGGTCAAGGGCCGGATCCGGCTTGAAGAGGAAGGGAAAAAGAAGGTCGCTCTTGAACGGGCGGACGGCAGGACCGACGATCTGCCCGGCGGCGAGAGGGCGCTCATGGACGGGTTCCTCGGCGGCCGCGACCGCTTCGTCGTCGAACGCGCGAACGCCACGACGCTTGTGAGGACCCGCGCCGCCTTCCGCAAGGCGATCCTCAAGGAATACGAAGGAAAATTCTTCAGGAACAACTACTTCATCTCGATCATCGGCGCCGTGATCTCGGTCGCCATCCTGATCGCCTTCGTCTTCTTCCATGCGCCGACGGATACCGAACTCGGCACCATGATCATCGCCGCCTTTTCCGGCTTCGGCGGCGGCTGGCTGCTGTCCATGGGGCTCTACCGCCTGCTCGGCTGGATCCCCGGCGGCAGCTCGGCGATCGCCGGCACCTTTCTGACGATCCTCGGCGCCGTGGTCTTCGCCCCGTCCCTGGTCATGCCGCTGGTGCTCCCCGGTGCAGCCTCCATGATCCCGGCAATGGTCATCGCCCTTTGCGTCCTGAACATCCTGTTCTTCGGCCTGATGCGGGCCCCCACGGTGATCGGCCGACGCGTCATGGACGAGACGGAGGGCTTCAAGATGTTCCTGTCGGTCGCCGAGGCCGACCGCATGAACATGATCGACGCGCCGGACGTCAGCGAGCCGGTGTTCGAGAAATACCTGCCCTATGCGATCGCCCTCGGGGTCGAAAAGCCGTGGTCGAACGCCTTTGCCGACTACATCGCCCGCGCGCAGCCGGAGCGGGTGGGCTCCACCTACCATCCGGGCTGGTATCGCGGCGGCTCCTTCAATCTCGGCAATATTGGCGCCGCGACCTCGGGCATCGTCTCTGCGGTCGGCTCCAGCGTTTCCGCGGCAACGCCCAGTTCCTCAGGCTCCTCCGGCGGCGGCTCCTCCGGTGGCGGTGGCGGCGGCGGCGGCGGTGGCGGCTGGTAGCGCGTCTGCCGCAGCCGGGGGGTGACTTTTTCGCCGGCCCTTGGTAACGGACGGCGCCGGGCCTCTCCGGCGCCTCCGACCGAGCGAGACCGATATGCCTGACCTCTTTCTGGAACTCTTCAGCGAAGAAATCCCCGCGCGCATGCAGCGCCGGGCCGGCGAGGACCTGAAGAAGCTGGTGACCGACGGTCTGGTGGATGCCGGCCTCACCTATGAGGGCGCCAAGGCCTTCGCCACCCCGCGCCGGCTGGCGCTGCACGTTGCCGGCGTGCCGGTCCGCTCGCCGGACGTCAAGGAAGAGAGAAAGGGCCCGCGCGTCGGCGCCCCGGAAAAGGCGCTGGCTGGTTTTCTCCGCGCGGCCGGGCTCGACAGCGTCGACCAGGCCGAGATCATCTCCGACCCCAAGAAGGGCGACTTCTATGTCGCCCGCATCGAAAAGCCGGGCCGCGAGGCGACCGAGATCGTCGCCGGGCTGGTCGCCGAGACGGTCCGCAAATTTCCCTGGCCGAAATCCATGCGCTGGGGCGAGGGGAGCCTGCGCTGGGTGCGCCCGCTGCACTCTATCCTGTGCACCTTCGGCGCGGAGACCGAGGACCCGGACGTCATCACCGTCGACGTCGACGGCATCCCCTCCGGCGACATCACCTACGGCCACCGCTTCCTGGCGCCCGGCCCGATCCGGGTCAAGCGCCTCGACGACTACATGACGTCTCTGGAAAAGGCGAAGGTCGTGCTGGACGCAGACCGCCGCAAGGACATCATCCGCACCGACGCCGACACGGCCGCCCACGCCATCGGCCTTGAGGTCGTCACGGATGAAAAGCTGCTCGACGAGGCGTCCGGCCTCGTCGAATGGCCCGTGGTGCTGATCGGTGCCTTCGACGAGCGCTTCCTCGATATGCCCGACGAGGTCATCCGCACCTCGATCCGCGAGCACCAGAAATGCTTCGTGCTCTCCGATCCGAAGACCGGAGAACTCGCCAACCGCTTCGTGCTGGTCTCCAATCTGGAAGCCAGCGACGGCGGCCTGGCGATCACCGCCGGCAACGAGAAGGTCATCCGCGCGCGGCTGTCGGACGCCGACTTCTTCTGGCAATCCGACCTGAAGACGCCGCTCGCCGACAACGTCGCCAGGCTCGACGCCATCGTCTTCCACGAAAAGCTCGGCAGCCAGGGCGAGCGCGTGAAGCGCCTGGAAACGCTGGCCGCGGCCATTGCCGAAAAGCTCGGCGCCGACCCTGAAAAGGCGGCCCGTGCGGCAAAACTCGCCAAGGCCGACCTCGTCTCGCACATGGTCTACGAGTTCCCCGAGCTGCAGGGCCTGATGGGCAAATACTACGCCGAAGCCCAGGGCGAGGATGCCGCCGTCGCCACCGCCATCGAGGACCACTACAAGCCGCAAGGGCCCTCCGACGATGTGCCGAGCGAGCCCGTCGCGATTGCCGTTGCCCTCGCCGACAAGCTCGACATGCTGACCGGCTTCTGGGCCATCGACGAAAAGCCGACCGGCTCCAAGGACCCTTATGCGCTCAGGCGCGCTGCGTTGGGCGTCATCCGCATCATCCTGGAAAACGAGCTTCGCTTCCCGCTCGCCGCCGAGCCGGACCTCCTCAATTTCTTTGCCGACCGCCTGAAGGTGCAGCTCCGCGAGGAGGGCGCCCGGCATGACCTCGTCGACGCGGTCTTCGCCGTCGACGACCAGGACGACCTCCTGATGGTCGTGCGCCGCATCGAGGCGCTAGGAAAATTCCTCGACAGCGACGACGGCGCCAACCTCCTCGCCGGCTACAAACGCGCGGTCAATATCCTGCGCGCAGAAGAAAAGAAGTCCGGCGAGACCTATTCCGGCCGCCCCGACCCGAACCTCCTGACCGAGCAGGCCGAAAAGGATCTTGCCGGCGCCATCGACATCGCCCGCACCGACGCGGCCAAAGCCATCGAAGCCGAAGACTTCGCCGCCGCCATGGCCGCGCTGGCGACCTTGCGCGCGCCCGTCGACACCTTCTTCGACGATATTCTGGTAAATGCCGACGACCCGGCCCTGCGGGAGAACCGCCTGAAGCTGCTCAACGAAATCCGTGAGGCGACGCTGGCGGTTGCGGATTTTTCGAAGATTGGGGGGTGAGCGGCAGTCGGCGCATAGCGCCG
>NZ_NPEV01000006.1:0-23891 GCF_003258835.1 Rhodobium orientis
GCCGCGGCCGCCCTTCTGTTGGGACGGGATCGCCGGCGCATCGGGACGCGCCGCGATGCGCGTCAGTTGGCGGCCGGTGCCTCGCCGTTTCCGGTGTCGGCACCGTCTTGCGACTGTTCTTGTGAACCGTTTTCCCCGGCCGCCTTTTCCGCCGCAGCCTTTTCGGCCTCCTCGCGGCGCTTCTTCTCGACCTCGCGCCAGCGCGCGACGTTGCGGTTGTGCTGTTCCAGGGTCGAGGAGAACTGGTGACCGCCGGTGCCGTCGGCAACGAAGAAGATCTCGTCGGTGCGCGAGGGATTGGCGACGGCCTCCATGGCGGCGCGGCCCGGATTGGCGATCGGGCCCGGCGGCAGGCCGTTGATCTGGTAGGTGTTGTAGTCGTTCGGCTTGTTCAGCTCGCTGCGCAGGATGGTCCGCGATTCCTGCCAGGCGGAGCCGCCATGCAGCCCGTAAAGGATCGTCGGATCGGATTCCAGACGCATGCCGCGCTTCAGCCGGTTGATGAAGACGCCGGCGACCCGGCTGCGCTCGTCGGCGCGGCCGGTCTCCTTTTCCACGATCGAGGCGAGGATGACGAGTTCCTCCGGCGTCTCGATCGGCAGGTCGTCGGCGCGCCGGTTCCAGATCTCGTCGAGCGCGCGCTCATGTGCATTCTTCATGCGCTCGATGACCTGCTGGCGCGTCGTGCCGCGGTTGAACTTGTAGGTGTCCGGCAGCAGCGAGCCTTCCGGCGGGATCGCCGTCAGGTCGCCGATCAGGATGTCGTTGGCGTTGAGCCGGGCGACGACCTGCTCGCTGGTGAAGCCTTCGGGAATGGTGACGCCGTGGAGGATGGCCTTGCCCTCCACCATGGTGTCCATCACCTCCTGCATGCTGGCGCGGGCCTTGAACAGGTATTCGCCCGCCTTCAGCCTTGCCGCGTTCTTGTAGATGCGTACGCCGGTGGAGAACACCCAGCCCTCGGAAATCACGCCCTGGCGTTCCAGCGAGCCGGTGATGGAATCCAGCGTCGCGCCCTGCGGGATCATGATGGTCTTGTCCTGGGCCAGCGGGCCGGGCTCGTCGAACTGCAGCTTGCCCCAGTAGAGGAAGGCGCCGCCGAAGACGATGCCGACGACGAGGAGCGTCATGATCAGGTTGAGGAGCATGACCACCGGGTTGCGCACATGGCGCGAGCGTCCCGGCGGCGGCGGCGCCGGCTCGGGCTGGATCGCCTCGCGGGGGCTGCGCGGATTGAGGCGATGGCCGGTTTCCGGATTGTCAGACATGGCCTGCAGGATCCTCCTTGGCGCCGGCCTTGTCCGGCCGCGCGGCGTTCAGCCGGTCACGCGAAAAAGACTCCGGAACGAATATGGCAAAAGGGCGGATACCGGGTCGCACCGCCGCCCCTCACGCGACCTTCCTGAAGATCAGCGAGGCGTTGGTGCCGCCGAAACCGAAGGAATTCGACAGGACGACGTCGACATTCATCGACTTCTTGACCTTGGGCACGAGATCGATCCTGGTCTCGACCGACGGGTTTTCCAGGTTGATCGTTGGCGGCACGACGCTGTCACGCATGGCAAGCAGCGAGAAGATCGCCTCGACCGCGCCGGCCGCGCCGAGCAGATGCCCGGTCGCCGACTTCGTCGACGTCATCGTGATGCCGTCCGCGGCATCGCCGACGAGGCGATGGATGGCGCCGAGCTCGATCTCGTCGCCGAGCGGCGTCGAGGTGCCATGGGCATTGACGTAGTCGATGTCGTGCGGCGTCACGCCGGCCCGTTCGATCGCCGCCTTCATGCAGCGATAGGCGCCGTCGCCGTCTTCCGCCGGCGCCGTGATGTGGTAGGCGTCGCCGGACATGCCGTAGCCGATGATCTCGCCGTAGATCTTGGCGCCGCGTGCCTTGGCGTGCTCGTATTCCTCGAGCACGACGACGCCGGCGCCCTCGCCCATGACGAAGCCGTCGCGGTCCCGGTCGTAGGGCCGGGAGGCCTCCAGCGGCCGGTCGTTGAAGCCGGTGGTCAGTGCCCGGCAGGACGAAAAGCCCGCCATGGCAAGCCGGCAGACCGGGGATTCGGTGCCGCCGGCCACCATCACCTCGGCATCGCCGAGGCCGATCAGCCGCGAGGCATCGCCGATGGCGTGCGCACCCGTAGAGCAGGCCGTCACAACGGCGTGGTTCGGGCCCTTCAACTGGTGGCGGATGGAGACGTAGCCGGAGGCGAGGTTGATCAGACGGCCGGGAATGAAGAACGGCGACAGCCGTCGCGGTCCGCGGTCGCGAACCGTGAAGGCGCCGTCCTCGATGCCCTTGAGACCGCCGATGCCGGAGCCGATCAGGACGCCGGTGCGGATCTGGTCCTCGTAGCCTGCCGGCGACCAGCCGGAGTCCGCGATCGCCTGGTCCGCCGCCGCCATCGCGTAGACGATGAAGTCATCGACCTTGCGCTGCTCCTTCGGCTCCATCCAGTCGTCCGGGTTGAAGCTGCCGTCGGATCCGTCGCCACGCGGCACGAGACAGGCCACCTGACAAGGCAGATCCGACACCTCGAAATGCTCGACCCGCACGGCGCCGCTCTTGCCGGCCAAAATGCGGTTCCAGGTAACATCAACGCCACAGCCAAGCGGCGTGACCATTCCGATTCCGGTGACGACGACTCGCCTCATACGAACTACCGACAGCTTGTTTCAACAACCATTCCGAGAGGGGAAACCGCGTAACGTTATGCGGTGTTCTTCTCCAGGAAGCTGACGGCATCGCCGACGGTCAGGATGGTCTCGGCGGCATCGTCCGGAATTTCAACGCCGAATTCCTCTTCGAAGGCCATCACGAGCTCGACCGTATCCAGGCTGTCGGCCCCGAGATCGTCGATGAAGCTAGCATTCTCGGTGACCTTGTCGGCATCAACACCAAGATGCTCGACGACAATCTTCTTCACCCGCTCAGCGATTTCGCTCATTTCAATAGTCCCTAGTCTCTTTCACGGTTCCTGGGTCGACGGGATAATCCCGTGCGCGCAATACGATCCTGGTTTCCCTGGAGGATCATCCGTTGATCGGAGCCGGAAGCTTTCGACCTTCAGATCGGTTGCTTTTCGGCGCTCACTGACCAAAACGCCGTCATTTGACGTGGCGGTTGGTAACACACTTTCCTATGCTTGACCAGACGCCGAAAGACCACCCGGAGCATTCCGGAAGTGGCTTTGCGTCGCAGGCATTTTTCCTTTTAAATCATAGCCATACCGCCATTCACATGAAGTGTCTGGCCGGTCATGTATGAGGCTTCGTCGCTGGCCAGATAGACCACCGCGGAGGCAATGTCCGCACCGCTGCCGAGACGGCCGGCGGGAACGGATGCCAGAATCGCTTCGCGCTGCTTTTCATTGAGCGCATCGGTCATCGCCGTCTCGATGAAGCCGGGGGCGATCGTGTTCACGGTAATGCCCCGGCTGGCGACCTCCTGGGCGAGCGATTTCGACATGCCGATGAGGCCTGCCTTGGTCGCGGCGTAGTTGCCCTGGCCGGCATTGCCGGTGACGCCGACGACGGAGGTGATGCCGACGATGCGGCCGTAGCGGCGCTTCATCATACCCTTGACGGCCGCCCGGGTGAGCCGGAAGCTGGCGGTCAGGTTGACCTCGAGCACCTTGTCCCACTCGTCGTCCTTCATCCGCATGAAGAGGTTGTCGCGGGTGATGCCGGCATTGTTGACGAGGATGTCGAGCCGGCCCATCAGCTCTTCGGCCTTGGGCACCAGGGCATCGACGGCATCGCGGTCGGACAGGTCGCAGGCGACCACATGCACCCGCTCGCCAAGCTCATGGGCAAGGCCCTCGAGCCGTTCGGCACGGGTGCCCGAGAGCGTCACGGTCGCGCCCTGCGCGTGGAGCGCGCGCGCGGTGGCGCCGCCGATGCCGCCGCTGGCGCCGGTGACCAATGCGTATTTGCCCGTCAGATCGAACATCGGATGGTCCTCTTCTATATCTTGGCGTCAGGCCAGCTTTTCAGCGAGCGCATCCAGGTCTTCCGGCGTGTTGACGGCGATCGCCTCGATACCGCGGGCAATCCGCTTGGCAAGGCCCGTCAGCACCTTGCCGGAGCCGATCTCGACCAGGGTGGTGACGCCGTTGTCGGCGAGCCAGCCGATCGACTCGCGCCAGCGCACCGAACCGGTGACCTGGTCGACGAGCCGGGTGCGGATCTCCGCCGGGTCGCTGATCGGGCCGGCAACGACATTGGCGACGAGCGGCACGGCCGGCGCGGCGATCTCCACGCCGGCGAGCGCCTCGGCCATGACATCGGCGGCCGGCGCCATCAGCGGACAATGGAAGGGCGCGCTCACCGGAAGCAGCATGGCGCGCTTGGCGCCCTTGCCCTTGGCGATGTCGGCAGCCCGTTCGACGGCAGCCTTGCGGCCGGAGATCACCACTTGGCCGGGGGCGTTGTCGTTGGCAACGGAACAGACCTCGCCCTGGCAGGCCTGCTCGGCCACCTCTTTCAGAACCTCAAGGTCGAGGCCGAGGACGGCCGCCATGGCGCCCTCGCCGACCGGCACCGCTTCCTGCATGGCCTGGCCACGGATGCGCAGGAGCCGCGCGGTATCGGCAAGGCCGAAGCTGCCGGCGGCGGCAAGCGCGGAATATTCGCCGAGCGAATGGCCGGCAACATAAGACGCGCTGCGGGCGACCGTGACGCCGCGCGCTTCCAGCGCCCGCATCGCGGCAAGGCTGACGGCCATCAGCGCCGGCTGGGCGTTCGCCGTCAGGGTGAGCCGGTCTTCCGGCCCGTTCCACATGATGTCGGTGAGGTTTTCGCCAAGCGCCTCGTCGATCTCCTCAAAGACCGCGCGCGCTTCGGGAAAGGCCTCGGCCAGCGCCTTGCCCATGCCGACGGCCTGGCTGCCCTGGCCCGGAAATGTGAATGCAACTGCCATGGGGTTCCTGAGAATGCCCGTTTATCGGTGTCGTTGTTCGTCGTAAATTCTGGCAGGTCAAGTGACGGCCCAATCCAGCGCTGTCAAGGCCGCGGGCCGCGAAATCGACCGTCCGCGACAGTTTCGCCTTGCTTTTCCTCAACATTGGGGTATATCGCTCACGCTTCAATCAGCCGCTCGGCCGGGGGCTGAACGGAAGGTCCGGTGTCATGCCGGCAGGATCGATCAGGCGATCCGGCTTCCCGTGTTCCCGCTCTCGAAGGTGACCATCGAGCCTTTCCTGGAGGCTTCGAAGGGGCTTGGCGCCGGGCTGCGCAACGAAAAGGAAAGGCGGCTTCATGCCACTTTACGAACATGTATTCCTTGCCCGGCAGGACATCTCCGGGCAGCAGGCCGAACAGCTCGTCGACCAGTACAAGACGCTGATCGAGGAGAACGGCGGCAGCATCAAGAAGGTCGAGAACTGGGGCATCCGCAATCTCGCCTACCGCGTCAAGAAGAACCGCAAGGCGCATTACGCGATGATGAACATCGAGGCGCCGCACGCCGCCATCGCCGAGATGGAGCGCCAGATGCGCCTCAATGAGGACGTGCTGCGCTATCTCACCGTGCGCGTCGACGAGTTCGAGGAAGGCCCCTCGGCGATGATGCAGAAGCGTGACCGCGACGACCGCCGGCGCCGGGACCGTCCCGAGCGGGGCGACCGTCCGGAGCGAGGCGACCGCGGCGACCGCCCGCGCCGCGACGACGATCGCGGACCGCGGCGTGACGACGACCGCGGCTCGCGCGGCGGCGAGCAGTAAGGAGAACAGACCATGGTTGATATCGCACAGCTTCCGACCCGGCGTCCGTTCTTCCGTCGCCGCAAGACCTGCCCGTTCTCCGGCGCCAACGCACCGAAGATCGACTACAAGGACATCAAGCTCCTGCAGCGCTACGTCTCTGAGCGCGGCAAGATCGTGCCGAGCCGCATCACCGCGGTCTCCGCGCGCAAGCAGCGCGAGCTGTCCAAGGCGATCAAGCGGGCCCGCTTCCTCGGGCTTCTGCCCTACGTGATCAAGTAAGCCGGCCGGACGGATCCCGTCCGACCTCCCTTTGGGGCGGCGCGCCCATTGCCGGCGCCCGCCTCTAACCGCGACGGGAAACGGTTTCCCCCGCGGGACAGACGGCAAGGAGAAACCCAATGCAAGTGATCCTGTTGGAACGCATCGCCAGGCTCGGCCAGATGGGCGACACGGTGAAGGTCCGCCCGGGCTATGCCCGCAACTTCCTTCTGCCCCAGGGCAAGGCGCTGCGTGCGACCGAGGCCAACCAGAAGCGTTTCGAGTCGCAGCGCGCCCAGCTCGAGGCCCGCAACCTGGAACGCAAGCAGGAAGCCGAGGCGGTCGCCAAGAAGCTCGAAGGCCTGACCTTCGTCGCCATCCGCCAGGCCGGCGAGACCGGACAGCTCTACGGCTCGGTGTCGACCCGCGACATCGCCGAGGTGCTCGACGCCGGCGGCTTCACCATCGGACGCAGCCAGGTCGACCTCAACCAGCCGATCAAGACCATCGGCATGCACGACGTCATCGTCGCGCTGCATCCGGAAGTCGAGGTCACGGTGACCATGAACGTCGCCCGCTCGACCGACGAGGCCGAACGCCAGGCCCGCGGCGAGGACCTGACCCAGCGCGACGAGGGCTTCGTGCTCGACGTCGAGGATGAGGACGAGGAAGACGAGGAAGAGGCAACCGCCGAGACCGAAGAGCCGGCGGCTTCGGACGAGGAAGAGGCCCGCGAGGACTAAGCCTCCCTTTCCTGCAGCTTCAAGAATCGAACGCCGCGCCGGCACCCCTGGCGCGGCGTTTTTCTTTGCCGCCGCCGAGTTCCCGCCGCCCGCGAAAACCGCCTTTTTCCGATCGGATTGCGGCGCAGTCGCTGCCTGTCGACGTCGCGTCAGGGTCGTCTTTCGTCGGAAGCCGGCTTGCCGCTGTATACAGATTTGCCCTATATTTTTGTCAGGTGACGCGTTCTAGAATGACTACAGTGGACCCGGCGGCGCTTGCGGGAGCGACGGCGGGAGGCGTGATGTCGGGGATTCAAAGATGATGCGTTGGATACCGGAGGGCCTCATGTTCCGGTTGGTGAAGGCTGCCTTGCGATACGTCGTCCGGTTCGGACGCCTGGAGGTGATCGACGCGGGGGGCGCCCTCCACCGCTTCGGCGACAACACCGGAGAGCTTGTCCGCATCCGCCTCGCCGATCCGTCCGCCTACAAGGCCTTCGTCTTCAATCCGGAACTGCGCCTCGGCGAAGCTTATATGGACGGCAAGCTGATCATGGAGGTCGGCTCGCTCTACGACTTCCTGGCGCTGGTCATGTCGAACATGCAACAGGCGGGGCCGACGCCGCTCGCCCGCCTGCAGGGCTATGTGGAATATGCCACGCGGCGGCTGCGCCAGATGAACACCTTCACCCGCGCCCGCGAGAACGTCGCCCACCATTACGACCTCGACAGCCGGCTCTACGAACTCTTCCTCGACGAGGACTGGCAGTATTCCTGCGCCTATTTCTCGTCGCCGGAAACCGGCCTGGAAGAGGCCCAGCTCGACAAGAAGCGCCGGCTGGCAGCCAAGCTCGCCCTCGACCACGGCAACAGGGTGCTCGACATCGGGTCCGGATGGGGCGGCCTCGGGCTCTATCTCGCCGAAATCGCCAAGGGCGAAGTCACCGGCGTCACCCTTTCGGAGGAGCAGCACCGGGCCTCGCGCCGGCGCGCCGAGGAGCACGGCGCGGCCGACCATGTCGACTTCCGCCTGCAGGACTACCGGACCCTAGACGAGACCTTCGACCGCATCGTCTCGGTCGGCATGTTCGAGCATGTGGGCACGAACCACTACAGGGAATATTTCGCCAAGTGCTTCGACTTGCTCGCCGATGACGGCGTCTTCGTGCTCCATTCCATCGGCCGCTTCGACGGGCCGTCCTACACCAACGCCTGGATCCGCAAATACATCTTCCCGGGCGGCTACATCCCGGCGCTGTCGGAGGTCATTCCGGTGATCGAGCGCTCCGGCTTCAAGGTCAGCGACGTGGAGATCCTGCGCCTGCATTACGCCGAGACGCTGAAGGAGTGGCGCCGGCGCTTCATGCAGCACTGGGACAAGGCCGCCAAGATCTATGACGAGCGGTTCTGCCGGATGTGGGAATTCTATCTCGCCGCCTCCGAATGCGCGTTCCGCTACCAGGACCTGATGGTGTTCCAGATCCAGTTGGTGAAGGACCAGACCGCGCTGCCGCTGACCCGGCGCTATATGGAGCAGCGGGCGGATGAACTGCGTGCATGCGAGAACCGGCGCCAGCCGGTCAACCTGGCCGGCGAATAGGCCCCAAGCGACATCCATTGCCGACATAATCTGACCGCGAATCGCGTTAGACTCACCGCCTGTCGCCGACAATCCCGAGTCAAGGACCGGGCGCGCCCGGACGCGGATTCGCGCCGCGATTCTTTGCCGTCTGTGGATACCGGCGATAACCCCATTTGCCGCGGGCGCGCGAGTCCTTTCCAGGGACGTTTCGCGCTATCGAACAAGGGTGTGAAGGAAGGAAGTCCATGGCCTCGACCGCCCGTTCGATCGACAATCTGCCGACCCAGCGCGTCGCCCCGCATAATGTGGAGGCGGAACGCCAGTTGCTGGGCGCGATCCTCGTCAACAACGAGACGTTCGATCGCATTTCCGGCTTCCTGGAGGTGCGCCATTTCTTCCTGGAGCCGCACCGGGAAATCTACACCCGCGTCGCCGAGCTGATCCGCGCCGGCAAGGTCGCCTCGCCGATCACCGTCAAGACCTTCTTTCCGGTCGATCACCGGATCGGCGAGCTGCCGGTCACCCAGTATCTGCTGCGCCTCGTCGCCGATGCCACCACCGTCATCAACGCCGTCGACTACGCCCGCTCGATCGCCGACCTCGCCACCCGCCGCAACCTCATCCGGATCGGCGAGGAGATGGTCAACACGGCGTTCGACGCACCGGTCGACATGCCGCCGAACGCGCAGATCGAGGACGCCGAACGCCGGCTCTTCGAACTGGCCGAGACCGGCAAGTTCGACGGCGGCTTCAGCACCTTCACCGACGCGCTCGCCGCCGCCATCGACATGGCCGCCGCTGCCTACCAGCGCGACGGACACCTGTCCGGCCTCGCCACCGGCCTCGACGACCTCGACCGGCTGATCGGCGGCCTGCAGTCGTCCGACCTGATCATCCTTGCCGGCCGCCCGGCCATGGGCAAGACCTCGCTCGCCACCAACATCGCCTACAACGTCGCCAGGGCCTATCGCGGCGAGGAACAGGCGGACGGCACGTTTACGACCGTCGACGGCGGCGTCGTCGGCTTCTTCTCGCTGGAAATGTCGTCGGAACAGCTGGCCACCCGTATCCTCGCCGAACAGGCCGGCATCCCCTCGTCCCAGATCCGCCGCGGCGCCATCGACGAAGACCAGTTCGCCCAGCTCGCCGCCGTCTCACGCGAGATCCAGTCGGTGCCGCTGCATATCGACCAGACCGGCGGCCTCAATGTCGCCCAGCTCGCCGCCCGCGCCCGCCGGCTGAAGCGCCAGCGCGGCCTCGACTTCGTCATCATCGACTATCTGCAGCTCCTCCAGGGCTCCAGCCGGCGCGCGTCGGAAAACCGCGTCCAGGAGATCACTGAGATCACCACCAATCTGAAGGCGCTGGCCAAGGAGCTGAACGTGCCGATCCTGGCGCTCTCCCAGCTCTCGCGCCAGGTCGAGTCGCGCGACGACAAGCGCCCGCAGCTCGCCGACCTTCGCGAATCGGGCTCCATCGAGCAGGACGCCGACGTCGTCATGTTCGTCTATCGCGAGGAGTACTATCTGAAGAACAAGATGCCGAAGGAAGGCACCGAGGAATTCTTCAAGTGGCAGGCGGAGATGGAAGGGGTGGCCGGCATCGCCGAGTTGATCATCGGCAAGCAGCGCCACGGCCCGACGGGCACCATCCAGCTCCAGTTCGACGCCGACGTCACCCGCTTCTCCAACCTCCTTGCCGACGACCATCTGCCGGCACGCATGGACTAGTTCCTTGAATTTCGCCGAAACCACCAACGATCTTGCCGGCGGCCGGCTGACCATCGACCTCGACGCGCTCGGCGCCAACTGGCGGCTCTTGGCATCGAAGGCGCCGGCGGCCGTGTGCGCCGGCGTCGTCAAGGGCGACGGCTACGGCATCGGCCTTGAGCGCGCGGCCGAGACCCTCCAGGCCGCCGGCTGCACGACCTTCTTCGTTGCGCTCCCGGACGAAGGACTGCGCGCCCGCGCCGTCGCGCCGCAAGCAACGATCTACCTCCTCGGCGGGCTCTTTGAAGAGAACGGCCCGGCCCTTGCCGCGGCCGGCATCCGGCCCGTCCTCGGCAGCATGGAGGAGATCGGCGAGTGGGAGGCGTTCTGCCGCGCGTCCGGCAACGCCGTTCCCTGCGGCATCCATGTGGACACCGGCATGAACCGGCTCGGCCTGACGCTGAACGAGGCGCGTGCGCTTGCCGGCGACCCGGCGCGCGTGGAGGCGATGGGCGCCAGGCTCCTTATCAGCCACCTCGCCTGCGCCGATGCTCCCGGCCACGACCTGACGGCGCAGCAGATCGCCCGATTTTCCGAAATCCGCGCGCTGTTTCCGGGCCTCAAGGCCTCGCTCGCCAATTCCGCCGGCGTGCTCGGTCAACCGGGCGCCCATTTCGATCTCCTGCGCCCCGGCATCGCGCTCTATGGCGGTGAGGCGATTTCCGGCATCGACAATCCGATGCGCCCGGTCGTCACGCTTGAGGCGCGCATCATCCAGATCCGCAACGGCAATCCCGGCGAGACCGTCGGCTACGGCGCGACCGAGACGCTGAAGCGACCGTCGCGCATCGCCGTCGTCGCCATCGGCTATGCCGACGGCTACCACCGCCGCGCCGGCTCCACCGATGCCGCGCCCGGCGCCCGCGTCCATCTCGGCGGCTTCGATGCGCCGCTTGTCGGGCGCGTCTCCATGGACCTCATCGCCATCGACGTCACCGGCATTCCGGAAACCGTCGCCCATCGCGGCGCCTGGGTGGAGATGTTCGGGCCGAACGTTCCCGTCGACGAGGTCGCGGACCGGGCCGAGACCATCGGCTACGAATTGCTGACCGGGCTCGGCCGGCGCTACCGCCGCACCTATCTCGGCGGCGGGGCCTGAGCGTGGCCCGTCGCGCCGTCAGCTATGTCTGCCAGAATTGCGGCAACGTCACCGCGCGCTGGGCCGGGCGCTGCGAGGGCTGTGGCGAGTGGAACACGATCGTCGAGGAATCGGCGACCGGTGGCATCGGCGCCGGCCCGAAAAAAGGCGCCTCCTCGCGCGGCCGGGTCGTCCCGCTGGTGCCGCTTGCGGGAACGGAGGCCGAGGCGCCCCGGATCACAGCGGGCATTGCCGAACTCGACCGGGTCACCGGCGGCGGCTTCGTGCGCGGCTCGGCCCTTCTCATCGGCGGCGATCCGGGTATCGGCAAGTCGACCCTGCTCTTGCAGGCCTGTGCATCGCTCGCCAAGGCCGGCTCTGGCGTCATCTACGTCTCCGGCGAGGAGGCGATCGCCCAGGTCCGGCTGAGGGCCGAGCGGCTCGGCCTTTCCGGCGCGCCGGTGCAGCTTGCCGCGGAAACCAATATCGAGGACATCCTCGCCACCCTGAAGGATGTGCCGACGCCGGCCCTCGTCATCGTCGATTCGATCCAGACGCTGTGGACCGACACGGTGGAATCGGCGCCCGGCACGGTCACCCAGGTGCGTGCGTCGGCCCAGGCTCTGGTGCGCTACGCCAAGAATTCCGGCGCCGCCGTCGTCCTGGTCGGCCACGTCACCAAGGACGGCCAGATCGCCGGCCCGCGCGTCGTCGAACACCTCGTCGACGCCGTGCTCTATTTCGAGGGCGACGGCGCCCACCAGTTCCGGATCCTCAGGTCCGTCAAGAACCGCTTCGGGCCGACCGACGAGATCGGCGTCTTCGAGATGACCAGTTCCGGCCTCAACGAGGTGCCTAACCCCTCCGAACTGTTCCTCGGCGACCGGCACGGCGAGACGCCGGGGGCCGCCGTCTTTGCCGGCATGGAGGGCACGCGCCCGCTGCTTGTGGAGATCCAGGCGCTCGTTGCCCCCTCGCCGCTCGGCAATCCGCGGCGCACCGTCGTCGGCTGGGATTCCGGCCGGCTTTCCATGATCCTTGCGGTGCTGGAAGCGCGCTGCGGGCTCAGGATCGGCACCCATGACGTCTATCTCGCGGTTGCCGGCGGTCTCCGGATCAACGAACCGGCGGCCGACCTTGCCGTTGCCGCGGCGCTGATCTCGTCTGCAAGCGGGGTTGCTCTTGCCTCCGAGACCGTCTATTTCGGCGAAGTCGCATTGTCCGGCGCCGTCCGGCCGGTTGCGCACGCCACCGCCCGCCTGAAGGAAGCGCGCAAGCTCGGCTTTGCCCGCGCCGTGGCCGCGGCGGCAACGAAACCGGATGCCGACACCGCCAGCGGTGCCGTCCTGACCGGGGTCGACGATCTCGCCGACCTGGTCGCCAGGGTGGTCACGGCAGGCGACAGGGCTGACGGTCCACCCGTCCGCGACGGCGCGAGGAACGCGCTTCCGGCCGGCCAGGATCTGGATGATTGAACGGGCGCCCGTCCCGCCTTTTTGGGACCCGCGCATCGGAGACCGACGAACGATGCCGATCACCATTTTCGATGGACTGCTTATCTTTGTGATGCTGATCTCGGCACTTCTGGCGATGATCCGCGGCTTCGTGCGCGAAGTGCTGTCGATCGCGTCCTGGGCAATCGCTTTCGTCGTCGCGATCCTGTTCTACAAGCAGCTCGTTCCCTTCGCCAAACAGTACATCAGCCACGACATGGTCGCCCAGGTCGCGGCCGGCGCGGCGATCTTCCTGGTCACGCTGATCGTCGTGTCCTATATCACCATGCGCGTGTCCGACTACGTCCTCGACAGCCGCATCGGCGCACTGGACCGCACCCTCGGTTTCGTGTTCGGCGCGGTGCGCGGCCTGCTTCTGGTCGTCGTCGCCATGCTGTTCTTCAACTGGGCAGTGCCGCCGGAGACCCAGCCGCGCTGGGTGGCGAGCGCCAAGTCGATGCCGCTGTTGAACTCGATCGGACAGAAGCTGATCGCGGCGCTGCCGGAAGACCCGGAACGCAAGCTGCTCGACCGCTTGCGCAACCGCGGACGCACCACGAGCACGACCCCGGCCGCCGACGGTGCCGAGGCTGACCAGGACGCGAACTATCGCAACAACGAGCGCCAGGGCCTCGACCAACTGATCCAGTCGACCGACGGCACCGCGCAGTAACACAGCATCGCAAACGACGCCGGCCCCTCAGCCGGCGTCCGGCTTTTTGGAGACGCCATGAGCGGTCCCGATCCCGTGGAACTGTCCACCAATCCCTTCGACGACGACAAGCTGCATGAGGAATGCGGCGTCTTCGGCGTCTTCGGCAACCCGGATGCGACCGCCCTCACCGCGCTCGGCCTGCACGCCCTGCAGCACCGCGGCCAGGAGGCGGCGGGCGTCGTCTCCTTCGACGGCCAGCAGTTCCACACCGAGCGCCATATCGGCCTCGTCGGCGACCATTTCACCAAGGCCTCGGTGATCGAGCGGCTGCCCGGCGACAAGGCCATCGGCCACACCCGCTATTCCACCACCGGCGCGCCGGTGCTGCGCAACGTCCAGCCGCTGTTCGCCGAATTCGCCGCCGGCGGCTTCGCCGTCGCCCATAACGGCAACATCACCAACGCGCTGACCCTGCAGCGCATGCTGCAGAAGCGCGGCTCGATCTTCCAGTCGACCTCCGACACGGAGACGCTGATCCACCTGACGGCGACCAGCGACAGGGGCCACCTCGTGGAGCGCTTCGTCGATGCGCTGCGCCAGCTCGAAGGCGCCTACGCCATCGTCGCGCTGTCGGAGAAAAAGATGATCGGCTGCCGCGATCCGCTCGGCGTGCGCCCGCTGGTCCTCGGCGACCTCGACGGCGCCTATGTCCTGTCCTCGGAGACCTGCGCGCTGGACATCATCGGTGCCCGCTTCGTGCGCGACATCGAGCCGGGCGAGATGGTCATCATCACGGAGGAAGGCGGGCTTGAGAGCATCCGCCCGTTCATCGAGCAGAAGCCGCGCTTCTGCATCTTCGAGTACGTCTATTTTTCCCGGCCCGATTCCATCGTCGAAGGCACCAACGTCTATTCGGTCCGAAAGAGCATCGGCGCGGAACTTGCCCGCGAATCCGGCATGCCCGCCGACCTCGTCATCCCGGTGCCGGATTCCGGCACGCCGGCCGCCATCGGCTACGCCCAGGAGGCCGGCATTCCCTTCGAGCTCGGCATCATCCGCAATCACTATGTGGGCCGCACCTTCATCGAGCCGTCGGACCACATCCGCCATCTCGGCGTGAAGCTGAAGCACAACGCGAACCGCAAGATGCTGGAGGGCAAGCGCGTGGTCCTCGTCGACGATTCCATCGTCCGCGGCACCACGTCGCTGAAGATCGTGCAGATGGTGCGCGAGGCCGGCGCCGGCGAGGTGCATATGCGGATTGCCAGCCCGCCGACCATGAATTCCTGCTTCTACGGCGTCGACACCCCGGAAAAGAGTAAGCTGCTCGCCTCGCGCATGTCGATCGAGGAGATGGCCGACTACATCAAGGTCGACAGCCTGGCGTTCCTGACAATCGACGGGCTCTATCGCGCCGTCGGCGAGACAAAACGCAATGCGGAGCAGCCGCAATTCTGCGATGCCTGCTTCACGGGCGACTATCCGACCCGGCTCACGGATCGTTCCAACAACACCACGGTCCGCCAGCTTTCGCTTCTCGCCGAAGCCGGCTGACCGGACCACAAGATTTTCGGACCCTTCAGAATATGACCAAGCCTTTTGCCGACAAGATCGCGGTCGTTACCGGCGCCTCGCGCGGTATCGGCTATTTCACCGCCAAGGCGCTGGCCGAGGCCGGCGCGCACGTCATCGCCGTTGCCCGCACCGAGGGCGGCCTCACCGATCTCGACGACGAGATCCGGGAAGCGGGCGGCTCCGCCACGCTGGTGCCCCTCGACCTCACCGACTATGACGCCCTCGACCGGCTCGGCGCCACGATCTACGAGCGCTGGGGCAAGCTCGACATCCTCGTCGGCAATGCCGGGCTCCTCGGCGAACTTGCCCCGCTCGGCCATATCGAGATCAAAACCTGGGAGCAGACGCTCGCCGTCAACGTCACCGCGAACTGGCGGCTGATCCGCTCCTTCGATCCGCTGTTCAAGCGGTCCGAGGCGGCCCGCATCGCCTTCATGACGTCGGGCGCCGCGCACAAGTGCCGGGCGTTCTGGGGCATCTATTCGGTCTCCAAGGCGGCGCTGGAAGCGCTGGCGCGCACCTATGCGGAGGAGACCCGCAACTCGCCGACCCGCGTCAACCTCTTCAATCCCGGCCCGGTCCGCACCGGCATGCGCGCCCGCGCCATGCCGGGCGAGGACCCGGAGACGCTGCCGCATCCGAGCGAGCTGGCGCCGGCGATCCTGGACCTCGTTTCGCCGTCAACTGACGTCACCGGCAAGATTTTCGACTACCCGACCGGCACGTTCCTGACACCGGGCATGCCGACGCCGGACGACGCGGCCCCTGTGATCGGGTTTTGACGCGGCGCGCCTTGAGCGGAACCATGCGAAGTCGTCATCGCGAGAAGGCCGTCAGGCCGACGCGGCGATCCAGAGCGGCTTGCTCGGAGCGCGCGGCCCCTGGATTGCCGCGCTCGCTTCGCTCGCTCGCAATGACGATGGATATACCTTATAAAACAGTCTCTTACGACCGTTTCTTCTTCTTCGAGGCGTAGGGGTTGTCGCCCTTCCTGAGGGTCAGGCGGACTGGGATGCCGGGCAGGTTGAAGGCGTCGCGCAGGCCGTTGACCATGTAGCGGGTGTAGGCGTCCGGCAGGGATTCAGGGCGCGAGCAGAAGGCGACGAAGTGGGGCGGCCGGGCCTTGGCCTGCGTCATGTAGCGCAGCCGGATGCGGCGCCCGGAGACCGCCGGGGGCGGATGCTGGGCGGTGGAGACCTCCAGCCAGCGATTGAGCTTTGCCGTGGAAACGCGGCGGTTCCATACCTCGTAGGCGTCAGAAACCGCCTTCATCAGCTTGTCGATGCCCTTTCCGGTCATGCCGGAGATCGGCACCAGCGGCACGCCGCGAAGCTGCGGTAGAAGCCGCTCGCATTCGGTGCGAAGCTCCTTCAGCACCGGTTGCGGCTCCTCCACCAGGTCCCACTTGTTGACGGCGATGACGACGGCACGGCCCTCGCGCGCCACAAGGTCGGCGATGGACAGGTCCTGGCGCTCGAACGGCTTCATGGCATCGAGCAGCACGACCACCACCTCGGCAAAGCGGATCGCCCGCAGCGCATCGGCGACCGAGAGCTTTTCCAGCTTTTCCTGGACCCGCGCCTTGCGGCGGATACCGGCGGTGTCGAACAGCTTGATGTTGCGGCCCTTCCAGCTCCAGTCGACGGAGATGGAATCGCGCGTGATGCCGGCTTCCGGCCCGGTGAGCAGCCGCTCCTCGCCGATCATCTCGTTGATGAGGGTCGACTTGCCGGCATTCGGGCGGCCGACGATGGCGACCCTCAGCGGCTTCTTCGGATCGATCGTCGGTTCCGTGCCCTCGTCGTCGTCGCTGACGTCGACCTCGACAACGGCCTCGTCGGCCTCGACGTCCGCCGGCGCGGTGTCGATGCCGATGCCGCGGAAGGCTTCATCGAGCGCGTCGAAGAGATCCGCGAGCCCCTCACCATGTTCGGCCGACAGCGCCACCGGCTCGCCATGGCCGAGGGAGAAGGCGTCGTAGAGCCCGGCGTCGCCGGCCCGGCCCTCGGCCTTGTTGGCGACAAGGGTGACGGGGGTCGAAAAACCGCGCAGGAATTGGGAGAAATGCTGGTCAAGCGGGGTGACGCCGGCGCGCGCGTCGATCATGAAGAGGACGAGGTCCGCGGCCTTCACGGCTTCCTCGGTCTGAGCCCGCATGCGGCCGGTCAGGCTGTCGGCATCGGATTCCTCCAGCCCCGCCGTATCGACGACGGTGAAGGTGAGATCGCCGAGCTTCGCCCGTCCCTCGCGGCGGTCGCGGGTCACGCCCGGGCGATCGTCGACCAGCGCCAGGCGCTTGCCGACGAGCCTGTTGAAGAGCGTCGATTTGCCGACATTGGGCCGGCCGACAATGGCGACGGTAGCGACCATGGTGCGGTCCCGGCCTTCCGGCTCTAACGGAACGCAGTCAGCGTGCCGTCGCCGGAAAGCACGAAGATGGTTCCGTTCGCCGCGATCGGCGAGATGTAGGTCGGCTCGCCGATATCGGTCGTGGCGGCGATGCTGCCGTTGGTGGCGTTGACGGCGATCAGCTTGCTGCCGCTGGAGGCGAACCACAGCCGGCCGCCGGCCAGCACCGGACCGGCCCAGATCTTCAGGTCGTCCTTGTCGTCGCCGCGCGGCAGTTGAGTTGCCCAGACCAGCTTGCCGGAGGAGCGGTCGAGCGCCACGGCCCGGTCCTCGAGATCGACCAGGAACACCGCGTTGCCGGAGACCACCGGCGTGTGCACGCTGCCGACCCCCTGCTCCCAGATGCGCGAACCGTCGGAAAGGTTCAGCGCGACGATGCGCCCGGCGATGCCGGTCGTGTAGACCGTGCCGCCGGCGATCACCGGGCTTGCCGAGACGTCGGACAGGCCCGACAGGGAGTGGATGCGGTAGGACCGGGAGACGGCATCGCTCCATTTCGGCTCGCCCTTGGCGATCGACATCGCGATCACTTCGCCGGAGATCGACGGGAAGATGGCGGTGTCGCCGGAAACGGCCGGGCTCGCCGACGACAGCACGCCGCCGGTGTTGGGAATGCCGCGATAGGTCCACAGTTCCTCGCCGTCGGCCTGGTTGAGGGCGTAGAGCTGGTTGGTCTGGGTGACGACGAAGACCTTGCCGCCGACCGCCGCCGGGGCGCTGCGCGCCGGAGCGGCGAGCCCTGCCCGCCACAGCACCTGGCCGGAGCCGGCATCCAGCGCGACGACCTGGCCGAACGCGGTGGCCGCGAAGATACGGCCGGAATCGGCGGCCAGTCCGCCGCCGGCCGCGTTGTCGTCCTCGCCTTCCGGACGGACCGAGACGCTCCAGGCGCGGCCGCCGCCGGTCGACAGGGCCGTCACCTGGCCATTGGGATCGTATGTGAAGATGCGTCCGCCATAGACGATGGGCCGCGCGGCCACGCGCAAGGATTCGCTCGTCAGCGAGCCGAAGCCGCTGATCAGGCCGCGCGAGCCGGCCTTGACGCGCCAGGCCCGGCCACCGCCGCCGGCAACAGCGACGTTGCCAGGGTTGTTGGCGGCATCGCCGCCCGACTGGGGCCATTGGGAGAGGTCACGCGCGCCGCCGATCGAGGCGGTGCCGTTGGAGACGTTCTTTACCGGGTCTGCCCCCTCGAACAGGGTGTGGCGCTCGCCGGGAAGGATGACCTCCTTCTCGCGGAACGGGTTGAGGTCCTCCAGGCTGGAACAGCCGGCGACCGTGCTGAACGCAAGGACGAGGGAGGCGGCGAGAAGGCCGCGACGGGTCGTTGGTGCCATGCTTACTGATCCTTGCCGTCGGTGCCTTGTTGCGGGGTCGGTTCGGCCGGCGCCTCGGTGCCGGCATCATCCGCCGCGGTGCTGTCTGCGGGCGCACCGGAGCGCGATCCGAGCAGGCCCAGCATGATCTCGGCGCGCTGGCGCAGTTCCTGCGGGGCGCCGCGATCGGCGACGATCTCCTCGAAATTTTCTTTCGCCGCGGCAAAGTCGTCGGCCTTATAGGCGGCGAGGCCGATGATCTCGCGGGCCGAATGGCGCCACGGCTCGCCGGTGGCGGCGAGCGCGGCCAGATAGGCCTTGAGGTCGTCGAAGCTTGCCGTGTCGACCATCAGGTAGCCGGCGCGGATGCGGGCGGCATCGCGCAGCGGCTTGCCGAGGGAGCCGTTGTCGGCGATGGCCCGGAACGACGTGATCGCGTCCTCGACGTTGCCGGTCTCGGCGGCGAGCGATGCGGCGCGCATCTCGGCAAGCGCGGAGTAGCCGGACGGGGCGTCGGCCGCGAGGCCGTTCAGGGTTTCCTCGGCCGTGGTCGGCTGGCCCGCATCGGCGGCGTCCAGCGCGGCAACGAAGCGGTCGCCCGCTTCTCGGGAGCGCGAGGCCTCCCAGGCCTCCCAGCCACGATAGCCGGCGGTGCCGACGACGATGAGAACGGCGACGGCGACGACATAGAGGCCGTATTTGTCCCAAAGACGCTTGTACTGTTCGTGGCGAAGATCTTCATCAACTTCGCGAAAGATGTCGGACATATTCCTCCGCCCCGTGACCTGCCGGCACGTGCACTCCGTAACCCGAAAAAGCGGCGCCACATTAGCCGGTTGACGGTTTTCTCGCAAACCGTCTTTGGCGCCGCGACGGGCGCCCCGGGCGGGCGCCCGAAACCGGCCGCAGATGCGGCACGACCGACGCATTGGCCGGCCTTTTGGACGAGAACAAGGCGGCGCGCAAGGCGCGGCGGTGAAGAATCCTCCCAGCCAGCCATTGCCGAGCGACTGTTGCAGAAAGGCGGCGACCCGCCGCCCGCTCTTTTCGCCCCTAGAAGACGGGAACGCCGATCAGCCAGATGTGCGCCTTCATAACGAAGACGCCGTAGATCACAAGGCCGCCGACGATGGCGATGATGTCGTTGCGCACCGGGCCGCCGGCGACGGTCACCAGCCCCGCCCGCTCGCGCCGGGCCAGCGAAATGCGGGCAATGACGCCCCAGGCCAGGAACGAGCCGAAGAGGACGACGGACGCCAGGTCGCCGTTGACCAGGAGATGGGCGAAGGCCCAGAGCTTGACGGCCAGCACCATCGGATGGCGCACGGCCCTCGTAATGCGGCCATGGGCGTAGGCGCTGATCAGCAGAATGAACACCGGCAGCATCAGAAGATGCACGAGATGGCGCAGGAACAGCGGCGGATCGTAGAGCACCGGCGCGCCGGCGGCCCGCGCCTCGCCGAAGCCCCAGACGATCAGCACCAGGCCGATGAGGGCGATCACCGCATGGACCGCGCGATAGCCGTTGGCCCCAAGCGTTCCGGTCAGTCGTGCCTTCAGCGACGGCATCGACGGCACCAGATGGACACCCAGAAAGGCCATCAGGCCGATGATCAACATGGTCATGGTTTCACCCCACCCCGCAAACAACGCATGCGCCAAGCCGATAGCATCCCTGGACGCGAAAAGCGACCCGGACCGGAGCGATTTGACGCCCCCGCCGCCCTGGCCTTGCGGTGCCGCCGCGAACCGGCAAGGCTGGGCCCATGCACCCGAAGGAAAGAGCGACCATAGGGAGAACGCCATGGACGAGGACCGGCTGCCACGCTTCCGAGCGCTTTTGATCGTCCGCCGCGACGAACTGCAGGCGCTTTCGGAAACCTCGGCGGAGAGCCGCGGCGCGGTGGAACTCGACCAGCAGAGCGTCGGCCGGTTGTCGCGCATGGACGCCATGCAGCACCAGGCGATGGCCGCGGCCAACGAGCGCCAGCGCGCCGCCGAGCTGTCGCGCATCGCCGCCGCGCTCGACCGGCTCGGCCGGGGCGACTACGGCTACTGCCTGTCCTGCGGCGAAGACATCGCCGAGCGCCGGCTGGAGATCGACCCGTCGGCAACGCTCTGCGTCGACTGCGCCCGCGCCCGGGACCGTTGAGCCGATGCGGTCGCCTCCCGGCCGACGGAAAACAGATACCGGCCCGATCGGTTAACCCCGTTTCGCATCCGGCAAGGCCAAATCACAGACAGTTTATTGAAAGCCATTCTAAAATATGGCATTTTTTGGGCAGAGCGGCAGGTCTTGCGATTACCCACTAGTAGTCGCGTCGGGTGGAGAAGTCATATGAAGCGCATTCTGCTGACGGTTGTTTCCCTTTTGTTTCTCACGCTGACCCCGGGCATTTCCAGCGCCTCTGTTGTTGCCAGGATCGATCTTTCACAGCAGAAGATGCGCGTCATCGTCAACGGTCGGCAGTCCTATTCCTGGCCAGTGTCCACGGCGCGGCGCGGCTACCGCACGCCGGTCGGCACCTACCGGCCCAAGGTCCTGAGGCGGATGCACTATTCGTCGAAGTACCACAACTCGCCGATGCCCCATTCGGTGTTCTTCCATGGCGGTTATGCGATCCACGGCACCAACGCCATCCGCCGGCTCGGGCGCCCCGCCTCGCACGGCTGCGTGCGCCTGCACCCGGCCAATGCGCGCCGTCTCTACCAGCTCATCCGCCAGCACGGCATGCGCAACACCCGGATCGTCATCCGGCGCTAGGTTTTCCGTTTTCTCGGACAATAAAGACCGGCCGCACCCCGTGCGGCCGGTTCTTGCGCGCGGGCCGGGGTCGGCAGCGGCTTGCTTAACCCGGCATTAACGCTGCACGAAAAACTGTCGGCAACCGCGTACAGAATGCCGGCGGCGTTAATCCACCGGACATGTCCCCTGCCCTAGAGTCCCCGGTATCCGGCGTTTCAAACGGGGGACCTTCCATGGGTGCGGCAGGCAGTTACGGCGACTTCATGCTGGCAATGCGGGAACGCGAGTCCAGCAACGACTATTCGGCGGTCAACAGCTACGGCTATCTCGGCGCCTACCAGTTCGGCGAGGCGGCGCTGATCGACCTCGGCTATGTGTCTGCCGACGGCAACGCCTACAACAACGACTTTTCCGGCGGCTTCACCGGCAAGGACGGCATCGACAGCCGCGCCGAATTCCTCGGCACGCCGGCGGCGCAGAACAACGCCGCGCAGAAGTGGTTCGCGCTGCTGTGGGACCGGATCGAGTATTTCGGCCTCGACATCTATGCGGGCCAGACGCTCAACGGCGTGGAGCTGACCAAGAGCGGCATGATCGCCGCATCGCACCTGCTCGGCACCGGCGGGCTGAAGGACTTCATCGAGTCCGGCGGCACCGACGTGGGCAGCGACGCCTACAACACCCGGATCACCGAATATCTGGAGCACTTCGCCGACTACCAGACGCCGGGCTCCTTTACCGATGACCGCGCCGAGGCCAACGATCTCGACGGCGGGCGCGGCTCCGACGTTCTTTTCGGCCGAGCCGGCAACGACACCCTCACCGGCGCCAAGGGCAATGACAGGCTGGGTGGCGGTACCGGTTCGGACGAGGCGCATGGCGGCCCCGGGAACGACACCGTTCTCGGCGGGCGCGGCGACGACGCGCTGTTCGGCGACGGCGGGCGCGACCAGCTGTTGGGCCATGCCGGCAACGACAGCCTCGATGGCGGGCGCCACGACGACACGCTGAAGGGCGGCAACGGTCGCGATTTCCTCCTCGGCGGCGGCGGCGACGACTTGCTCTCCGGCAACCGCCACAACGACCGGCTGGTCGGCAGTGGCGGCGACGACCGGCTGTTCGGCGGCGGTGCCGATGACTGGCTGTGCGGCGGACGCGGCGACGACCGCCTCGTCGGCGGCGGCGGCACGGATACGGCGGGCTATGGCGGCGATCCCGACCGCTACACCATTACCGACCTCGGCAATGGTTCGGTCCAGGTCACCGACGATGTCGGCCATCTCGGCACCGATCTCCTGATCGGCGTCGAGCAGATCAATATCGGCGGCACCATCTTTGACATTGAGGACCTGCTCTAAAGCATGTTGCGTTTTTTCTGAAATACGAAACAAGCTTTAGTCCGTTAAATTCACGCGATTTCTTGCCCAAAAAGTCTATCAACTTTTGGCAAAGCGCTTTCGCGCAAGCGGTCCAAAACAGAACGCCGGGGCGATCGGCCCCGGCGTCTGCTCCCTATCTCAGAAATTCCGTTTCCGTCAGCCGGCGCGCCAGTTGATGTCCATCTCGTCGCGGAACGCGAAGCGGACAAGGTGGCGTTCGATCACGTCGGCGAGCCTGTCGGCCTCCGCGGCGTCCGGCGCGACCACGTAAAGGGTGAGCGCCCGCTCGTCGGCGGCCATCGCACAGGTGCCGCCGTCGAAGGCGATCGACCCGGTGGTCTCGTCGAAGGTCACCGGCAGCTTGTGCTGGAAGTGCTTGGCAAGCTGCTGCAGATAGCGGCTCGCCCGCTCCGTCGCGATGTCGGCGACGCGGTGGACGCCCGGCAAGCGCGCGGCGTCGATCGCGGCATCGGTTCCGCTCATTCCGCGTTCTCCACCTCGGCTGCCGCCCTGTCGATCGCGGCAGCCATGGCCTTTGCCGCCTGCGGATCGACCGGACCCTCGCGCAATCGGAGGCGCAGCGCGGTCTTCAGGTTTTCCATGGCGCGCACCACCGGCGCCGGAGCGCCTGCGTGCCGGCCGCCATGGCCGTCGCCCGTGCGGGTCAACAGAGCGTCCGCGGCCGCCCGGTTGGCGGCCAGGAACGCCGCGCCCTCTTCGGTGAGGTGGTAGCTCTTGCGGCTGCCCTCGGAGGCCTCGACCTCCGCATAGCCCATGTCGTCGAGCCAGGCGAGGGTCGGATAGATGACGCCCGGGCTCGGCGAATAGCTTCCGGCGAAGCGCTCCTCGATGGCCTTGATCAGCTCGTAGCCATGGCGCGGGGCGTCCTCGATCATCGCCAGGACGAGGAGCCGCAATTCGCCATAGTCGAACAGCCGGCCGCTTCCGTGGCGCCCGCCGCCTCCGCCGTGGCGGTGACCGTGTCCATGGCCGAAGCCGTGGGCATGCTCGTGCGGCAGGCACTCTTCGTGTTGATGGTTCTGGGTGAAATGGCGGCCTCTGCCGCCGGGGTTGCGTTGGTTTCTCATGGGCTCCGATATAAGTCTCGATATATCGGATGTCAAGATATATCGGGATATATTCCGATACAGGGTTTCCGGGCGGCCTCGCGGGACGCACGCGCTGACCGGCGGTGTCGGCCATGGC
>NZ_NPEV01000006.1:23901-24155 GCF_003258835.1 Rhodobium orientis
CGACACTCCCGACAACGAACATCGTCGCAAAGTGCTTTGCAGGGATGGGCTTGTTCCCCTCGCCGGCGACCGGGCGTCACGGACGGCGGCAAGTCTTGGCCCGGACCGAAGACCGGACACGCCTTACCGCACATGCTGGCGGCAAGCGCGATTTCGCCCGCCTCCGCAGCGGACGGGCAGCGGTGAGCGCAGGAGAACTTCGGAAGGGAGTTATCGACGATCAGGATCTGTGTTGGCGCGCAAAGCGCGGGCCC
>NZ_NPEV01000006.1:24165-51239 GCF_003258835.1 Rhodobium orientis
GGGCCCGCGCTTTGCCTATTTGCCGAAGATCGCGGCATAGCGCTCCGGCTTGAAGCCGAGTTCGATCGCAGATTCCGTCTCGACGACCGGGCGCTTGATCATCGACGGCTTTTCCAGCATCAGCGCGATCGCCTTGCCCTCGTCGAGATCGGCCTTGGCGTCGTCGGGAAGCTTGCGGAAGGTCATGCCGGCCCGATTCAGCACCTTCTCCCAGCCCGCCGCCGCACACCAGCGTTGCAGCGCCTCCCGGTCGGCCCCCTCCTTCTTGTAATCGTGAAAGACGTAGCCGATGTCGTTGGCGTCCAACCAGTCGAACGCCTTCTTCATGGTGCTGCAGTTCTTGATACCGTAGATGGCGACGGACATGGTCCCCTCCCCGAAAGATCTTCGATCTTCATAAGGTATCGGGCGCCGATTCGGTATCATCCTGGCACCCGGCGCCGACAGGCCTCGAGAGCCCGCACGTGATGCCGCGTTTTTTTGAAACAGTGCCGATTCGCGCGCCGCAACCGGGGCTGGAATGTCCCTGGAAACCCGCAATCCGTTTCATTTTGCAATTTGAAAAAGCAATGCACAGTCGACGCAACCCAAAGAACAAGTGTTTAGTACGAGATTCGGTACAATAATAATCAGCTTCTTCTAATTTAATTCAAATTCGCAGGGTTTTTCCACATCGGACCGGCATGAACTACTTTTGATCTTTGCTTTTCCCGCATCGCGGTATATTGAGTGAAAAATTCCCGCGGTTTTTTCACGCTCCGCGGTACCGGGCCTTCCGGCCGGTGTTGTCCTGTGGTTGCCGCCCGGTGCGGTTGTCGCGGCCAGACCGGCTCCGGACGCCGGTCACGAATGCCGGCGTCCTCTCACCCCCCTTTGGCGCTGGCTTGCCGGCCGGGGGACTCTCCGGATAATCCCGGTCGGCACCCTTCCCTCCCGCGCTCCGCCGTTGCTGCTCGCCAGTACGTCCTTTCGACGTCGGCCGACCGGTTCGCCGCCAGTTCAACGGCGCGGCCTCTTGCTCTATCCTTCGCGCAAGTCTGCCGGGCCCGCACTGGCGGACCTGCCGAAGGGAGCCTTTGCACCGTATGACCACCTGCCTCGTCCGTTTCCGCGCCATCGGCGCCGCCGCCCTTTGCGCCGCGGTCCTCGCTGCGCCGCACCCTGCCGACGGCGCCGATGACGCCCGGTTCCGGCAGTTCCTCGACCGCGAGATCGTGCCGGCCGCACGCGCCGCGGGTGTCTCCGCCGGAACGCTCACCCGCGAGCTATCCGGCCTTACCCCCGACACCTCGCTCCCCGGCCTGACCGGGCCCGGCGGCGGCGGGCCGCCGAAGATCAACTACCAGGCCGAGTTCCGTGCCCCGGCGCGCTATTTCTCCGACAATCGGTTCACCGCCCTCGTCCGCACCGGCCGCTCTCTGATGGCCCGGCACAAGCGGACCCTCGATGCGGTGGAGCGCCGTTTCGGCGTGCCGCGACGCATCGTGCTCGCCATCTGGGCGCGGGAATCGGGCTATGGCAGCGCCAGCATCCCGAAGGACGCGCTCCGGGTCGTCGCCACGCGCGCCTTCATGGGCCAGCGGCAGGACTTCTTCAAGAAAGAGACGATCGCCGCCCTGAAGATCCTCGACGACGGCCATATCAGGCGCCGGGAGATGAAAAGCTCCTGGGGCGGCGCGCTCGGCCAGCCGCAGTTCCTGCCGACCAGCTTCTTGCGCTACGCCGTCGACTTCGACGGCGACGGGCGGCGCGACATCTGGGGGTCCGCGCCCGACGCCCTTGCCTCGATCGCCAACTATCTGAAGGCCCATGGCTGGGTGCCGGGCCGCGACTGGGGCTATGAGGTAACGGTCCCGGCCGGCATTTCCTGCTCGCGCGAGGGGCCGGACCGCGGCCAGCCGATCGCAAAGTGGGTGCGCGAGGGCGTTCGCCGGGTCAAGGGCCGCGACTTTCCCGCCTTCGAACTGAAGCTGCCGGGCTACCTGCTGATGCCGGCCGGACGCTTCGGGCCCGCGTTCATCGCCACGGACAATTTCTTCGTGCTCAAGGAGTACAACGAGTCCGACGTCTACGCCCTTTTCGTCGGCCATCTCGCCGACCGCTACGGCAACGACGTCGGCTTCGTCGGCGACTGGCGCCCCATCCGCACCACGACCCGCGGCAAGGTCCGGCAGCTCCAGCTATCGATGGAAAAGGCCGGCCACGACGTCGGCGGCGCCGACGGGCTGATCGGCTTCAAGACAAGGCGCTCGCTCGGTGTCCTCCAGCAGCAGCGCGGCAAGGCACCAACCTGCTGGCTGGACTAGATCGGCTTTCCCAAAAAAGCGAAAGGCGCGGCCGCCACGAGGCAGCCGCGCCTTGTCGAATAGCCCCTTCCGAGCGCCGGCTTAGCCGTTGGCCTCGCGCTCCTCGTGGGTGCGGGCAAGCGCCTTCTGCAGGTAGCTGTCGCGGTCATAGACGTCGAAATAATAGCCCATGTCGCCGCCCGCCTTCGGCCAGGCCGTGAAATAGGCCACATAGACCGGGATGTCGCCACGAACCGCTTCGCTCTCGTTGACGCCGGGGGCGATGCGGCTCGACACGTAGTCCTGCGACTTGCCGAGCACGGCGGCGGCCATCAGCCGCGGATGCTGCAGGCGGATGCAGCCATGGCTGAAGGCACGGCGGTCGTGCTTGAACAGGCTCTTGGCCGGCGTGTCGTGCATGTAGATATGGTGCTTGTTCGGGAACAGGATCTTGACCCGCCCGAGCGCATTGCTGGCGCCCGGCCGCTGGCGCACATTGATCGACTGGGACTGGGTCGCGACCGCGTACCAGTCGACCGAGGACGACGACACGGCGCGCCCGCCGACCGTGGAGACCTCATAGCCGGCCCGGTCGAGATAGGACGGGTCCTTGTTCAGCTTCGGCACCATCTCGTTGACGATGATCGACAGCGGCACGCCCCAGTAGGGATTGTATTCCACCGTCTCGATCTTGTCGGTGAAGAAGCTCGTCTGGTTCGACTTCTTGCCGACGACGACGCGCATGGTCAGCGGATCGCGGCCGTCCTCGCTGTAGGTGGCGGTGAAGGCGGCCTGGTTGATGAAGACGTGGCGGCGGCCGAACGCCTCCGGCAGCCAGCGCAGACGTTCCATCGCAAGCTCGATCTTCTCGATCTTGTCGGCGTTGCTGACGCCGACCAGCGAGCGGACGGTGCTCGGCCCGACGATGCCGTCGACCGTCAGCTTGCGCTCCTTCTGGAAGTCCTTGACGAGGGCGACCAGCTCCGGCGTGTACTCCGCGCCGCCCGCATAGGCGGCAAAGGTATCCGCATGCTTTTCGGTCAGCTCCGCGGACGCTTCCGCCTTGATGGCGGCGACGACGTTGGCGACCTCGTCGCTCGACTGGCCGGGCTTCAGGAGCAGTTTCGGATCGATCTCGACGCGGGTTGCCTCGTCGGCGGCGCGAAGGGCCGCGAGCTTTTCGACCATGGCCTTGAACGTGTCGTTGTCCGGATTGTGCGAGGCCATCGCGGTCGACACGTCATCGCTCTCAGCGATCTCGGCAAGGGCCGCCGCCAGGTCGACCTTTTTGCGCGGCAGGTCGTGGTAGCCGGAGATGCGGTTGGGGTCGACCCGGCCGCGTTTGGCATCGAGCACATAGAGCAGGACCTTGGAGGTCAGCGCGAACTCAAAGCGCAGCAGCTCGCGCTCGCGGGCCTCGTCGTCGGCGTCTGCGGCAAGGTTCGGCAGTTCGACCGCGTAGTCGTCCGGCAGCAGGCCGAAACGGTCGGCCTTTGCCAGCGCATCGAGCGCGGCCTCGGCCTTGTCGTTGACGCCGTCCGCGTCGACCCAGACGAAGTGCTCGGCCGCGGCGTAGTGCGCCTTCATGGCCTTGGCCACTTCCGGAAGGGTGCGCAGCTTGAAATCAGCGAGCAGCGGACGGGCAGCATCGAAGTCGGCCGGACGGGCAGCCTCTGTGATCGCCGGTGCCGTCGTCTCGACCGGCGCGGCGGTGAGCGTGGAGCCGGTGGGCTCGGTGTCGATGCCGTCGGTCTCTAGGGGCGCCGCATCGGCAATGGCGTCGGCGGGCGTTGCATCCGTTTCCGTCGCGGCGGATGCGACCGGCGCGTCGCCGGGGGCGTCATTCGCATCGGCGATGGTGTCGATTTCGGCCGCCGGCTCGATCTCGGCCACGGTCGCCGGCTCTGCCACGGCTTCTGCGTCGCCCGACGTGGCGTTGTCGCCCCTCAGGGCCGCGGCCGCGGCAAGGAGCGCGACACCCGGATCGTTCGGATCGACGGGCGTGGTTTGCGCAGCCTCGATGCCGGCTTTCACCGGTCCTTCGGAGACGGCCTCGGCCGCGTCCGCTTCGACGTCCGGCAGCGGCGCCGACTCGACGCCGTCCACCACACCGATCGTCTCGGTCGTTTCCGGCTGGTCCGTTTCCGCCAACGCGGCGTCGGCCTCGGCACCGGCATCGTCAACCGCCGCGTCCGTCAGGTCCTCGGCATCCACCTCCGGCGCGACCCCGTCGTCGGCCGGGAGCAATTCCGCTTCAGTCTCGAGGGACGCCGGCGCGGCCGTCGTCGCCTCCGGCAGGGTCGCCAGCGGCGCCGGAGCCCGTTCCGGCACCTTCGTCAGTTCCGAAAAGGAGAAAAGCTGCTCGGCGTCCGGCTTATAGGTGTAGTAGCGCGGCGCGCTGATCCGCACCTTCACCTTCTTGCGCTGCGGCTCGGCCTTCTGGCGGTCTTCCTTGTAGTATTTCGGGTTGAACAGGCGGTCGAGAAAGCTCTGGGCATGGACCGGCCCGTCGGGGACCATGGTGAAGATTCCAACCAGGAGCCCGGCCATTCCGATGTTGCGCAGGACCGTCTTTGCCATCCGTCTTTCTGCCTCGATTCGTCTGATTTCCGCCGTTCAGCAGTGAGCCGCAACTGTGTAAGGAATTCGTTCGCGAATGCAATAAATTTGCAAAGTCGCGCCCGCTTGCCGCCGCAGTGTCGTCCAATTGCATCACCCGGAGCGGACGCCCGCCGACGGGCAAGCGAATCTCCTTTCCCGCCAATGCCCGCGTGCGATGTCGCCAACCCATGGCGTTTTCGCCCAAATCCCGCAGAACAGCGATTTTTTAACCGTTGCGGAACACATATAGAACGTGTATGTTTCGTTCGTGGTTTGTACCACGCTTTGGACCTTGCGGAGTTCGACCTATGCTGACGCCGAAACAGTATGAGCTGTTGATGTTCATTCACGAACGTTTGAAGGAATCCGGGGTCCCGCCGTCGTTCGACGAAATGAAGGATGCGCTCGACCTGCGCTCCAAATCGGGCATCCACAGGCTGATCACGGCGCTGGAAGAGCGCGGCTTCATCCGCCGGCTGCCGAACCGGGCGCGGGCGCTGGAAGTCATCAAGCTGCCGGAATCCGTTTCGCCGGGCCTTGCCTCGAGCGGCCGCGGCAGGGGGTTCCAGCCGAGTGTCATCGAAGGCTCGCTCGGGCGCGCACCCGCCGCCGCCAAGGCGGGCGGTGACGGCGATGCGCGCACCGTCACCATCCCGGTGATGGGCCGGATCGCCGCCGGCACGCCGATCGAGGCGATCCAGCACCGCACCCATTCCGTTCCGGTCCCGGCCGACCTCCTCGGCGCCGGCGAACATTACGCGCTGGAAGTGCGCGGCGATTCCATGATCGAGGCCGGCATTCTCGACGGCGATACGGTGGTCATCCGGCGCGCCGATACGGCAAACAGCGGCGACATCATCGTTGCCCTCGTCGACGAGGAGGAAGCGACGCTGAAGCGGCTGCGGCGCAAGGGGGCATCTATTGCCCTTGAGGCCGCCAACCCGGCCTACGAGACGCGCATCTTCGGGCCGGACCGGGTGCGGATCCAGGGACGGCTCGTCGGGCTCTTCAGGAGCTACTGAGTTTCGGGCATCGGTCAGCGCCGCTCGGATGGCGCGGGCGGGTGCCAGGGACGGCGGAGTTTTGGTAGCGCCGTCTCGATTTGGAAAGGCGCTTCGGTGTTGGCGCCGGTAAAGGTGAGGCTAAGCGCGCCGGACCGGGCAAGCGAGACCCGGTCGAAGACGACGGCGTGCTTGGCGCAGTCCTTCGGTGCCGCGAAGGACGCAACGACGATATCGGCGGCGCGGCAATCCTCGGCAAAGGCCAGGGACCGGCGCACCAGGGCGACGCGCCAGGAGCCGTGAACCCGTTCGGCGGCGGCAAGGCCGGTCGGAAGATCTGGCGGCGGCCGAGCCGGGGGAGTTGTGCCGTTTGCCGGCAATGCTGCGCCTGGCGGGTTCGCCGCGAGCGTTTTGCTTGCTGACGACCCCTCCACGACATCCAGCGCCATGGTGCCGCCATCCGGTGGGGCGGTGCTGTTCGGCAACGGCGTTACGACCGTATCGGCCGCGGCGCTTGGCGGTCCCCTCCCCGACATCCCCGGTTTCTTGCCGCTTCCTTCCAGGATGCAGCCGAGGTCGTCGCAGCGGACGCCGGCGACCAGGGACGGATCGTCCGTCGCGCGCGCATCGCCATCGGCGCGCAGCCAGGTTCCAACCACGAAATCGTTCTTCGCATTCGGCGCGAAATGGAGGGCACCGTCCGCACCGCGGAGCGCCACCAGGCGCCCGTCGTCGGAAATGAGGAGGTCCGGCGTTGCGGCAAGGGGCGCGAAGGCGAGCCCCAGCCCGATCCCGGCAAGGCCGAAGAGGCGGAGTCGGGTCTTCCAGAGCGCCAGCCACAACAGGCCGGCTGTCGCGCACAGGACGGCAGAACCCGGCACCCGGCCGACGATCGATCCGGTTCCCGTGGCGGCCGCCACCCAGTCGGCAATCGCGATCACCCGGTCGATGCCCCAGCCCATCGCCGGCAGGACGAGCGGGTCGAGCCCGAACGGGATGGCGATGAGCGACAGGACGCCGAGCGGCATGACGAGAAAGGCGACCAGCGGCATCGCCAGCAGATTGGCGAGAAGGCCCAGCGGCGCCAGGCGCTGGAAATGGAACACGGCAAAGGGCGCGGTCGCCATGCCGGCGATCATCGAAGTCAGCGCCAGCCCGCCGACATAGAAGCCGAGGGTGCGAAGGGCGAGGCCGGCAATCCCGCGCCGCTCAAATGCCACCGCCCCGCGCCGCTCCGACAGGATCTCGTAGGCGGCGATCAGCGCGACGACGGCGGCAAAGGACATCTGGAAGCTCGGTCCGACGACGACCTCCGGCGCCAGCGCCATGACGATGAGCGCGGCGACGGCAACGGACCGCATGGTCAGCGCCGGCCGGCCGGCAAGGATCGCGGCAAAGACGATGGCGGCCATGACGAAGGCGCGCTGGGTGGCGATGCCGGCGCCGGAAAGGCCGAGATAGACGGTGCCGGCACCGAGCGCCGTCAGGGCCGCCCACTGGCGCACCGGATGGCGCAGCGCGATTGCCGGAAAGAGCGCCAGGAGCCCGCGCACGACGCCGAAGACGGTGCCGGCAACGAGCGCCATGTGGAGGCCGGAGATGGCAAGGATATGGGCAAGCCCCGCGATCCTCAGATCCTCTGTCGTCTCCTCGGATATACCGCGGCGCTGGCCGACGATGAGGGCACTGGCGACCGCGCCCGTATCGCCGGCAAGGACGTCGCGGATGCGGGCCGCGATGGCACCGCGCGCGGCGTTGACGACGGCCGTGACCTTCAGGTCCCATGGCGGTGCGCCGAGACCCGGCCCCGCCGACTTCGGGGCGCCATAGGCAAAGCCGGTGGCGCCGATGCCGGCGAAATATTGCGCCCGTGCGAAATCGTAGCCGCCGGGGATTGGCGGTCCGCGCGGAGGGCGCAGGCGGCCGCGCACCAAGACCCCGTCGCCGGCGCGCAGCCGAATGTCTCCCGGATGGCGCACGGACATCCGCACCCGGTACGGCTGGTCGGGGCTCGAGACGCGGGAAATCGAGGCGACCCGGATGAGCAGTCGCAGGCCGCCGCGCGCCTCCTCGATGTCCTCCACCCAGCCGATCACGGTCGCCGTTTGCTCTCGTTCGAGCCGCGGCGCGCTGACCAGCTCGGTGCGCGCCTTGGCGATCGCAAGCCCGACCGCGATCGCCGCAATAAGCGCCGCAATCGGGAACCCGAACGGCCTTTCCCTGAGCCGCCGCGCGATCACGACCGTGGCAAGGCAGAGGCCGGAAAGCGCCCAGAGCATCGGCTCGCGCGGCAGCGAGAAATAGATGCCGATGCCGACAGCCATGCCGACGGGCAGCCACAGAAAGCCGCGCCCGGCCTCGATCTCGTTCAGGAACCGCGCGCCAAGCCAGAGCCGCGCGACGTCCGCGCGCGCCGCGAGCCGGCCGCGCCAGGAGGGCCCGCCCGGCCGGCGATAACGGCCGACGCGCCGGCGCGCCCGGGCGTCCGCAACGCCCCGGCCGGTCTCCTGCTCGTCCGTTTCTTCGCTTTCCGGTCGCTCCGACATCCCCGTCCGGCTCGTCTTCAGTCCGCGATCCGGCCATGCTACACCATCGCCGCCGGCGAAGAGCCGGATTCCCGATACACCGGCAAAGGCTCGCTTTCATGGTTTCGCCCGTCATTACCCGCTTCGCCCCCTCGCCGACCGGATTCCTGCATATCGGCGGCGCGCGCACGGCGCTCTTCAACTGGCTCTATGCCAAGGCGAATGGCAGCCGGATGCTGCTGCGGATCGAGGACACCGACCGCGAGCGCTCGACGGATGCGGCGGTCGCGGCGATCCTCGACGGCCTCACCTGGCTCGGCATCGACTGGGACGGCGAGGCGATCTCGCAATTTGAGCGCGCCGACCGGCACCGCGAGGTCGCCGACGCCCTGATCGCCTCAGGCCACGCCTATCGCTGCTACACGACGCCGGAAGAACTGACGGAAATGCGCGAGAAGGCCCGTGCCGAGGGCCGGCCGCCGCGCTATGACGGGCGCTGGCGCGACCGGGATGCGAGCGAGGCCCCGGAAGGCGCTCCCTTCGTGGTGCGCATCAAGGCGCCGCTCGACGGCGACACGGTGGTCGAGGACCATGTCCAGGGCCGGGTTACCTTTCCGAACAAGGACCTCGACGATTTCGTCATCCTCAGGTCCGACGGCTCGCCGACCTACATGCTCTCCGTCGTCGCCGACGACCACGATATGGAGATCACCCATATCATCCGCGGCGACGACCACCTGACCAACGCCGCCCGCCAGACCCTGATCTATAGAGCGATGGGCTGGGACGTGCCGGAATTCGCCCATATCCCGCTGATCCACGGGCCGGACGGCGCGAAGCTCTCCAAGCGCCACGGCGCGCTCGGCGTCGAGGCCTATCGCGCCATGGGCTACCTGCCGGCGGCGATGCGCAATTATCTCGCCCGGCTCGGCTGGAGCCATGGCGACGACGAGATCTTTTCGACCGAGGAGATGATCTCCTGGTTCGGGCTCGATGCCATCGGCAAGTCGCCCGCGCGGTTCGACTTCGCCAAGCTGGAAAACCTCAACGGCCACTACATGCGCACCGCCGCCGACAGCGACCTGCTCGGCGCCATCGTCGCGCTGCTGCCCCATGTGGAGGGCGGCCCGGCGCTCGCCGCAAAGCTCGACGAGACGACGAAGGCGCAGCTGTTGGCGGCCATGCCCGGCCTCAAAGAGCGCGCAAAGACGCTCCTGGAACTCATTGACGGATCGCAGTTTATCTTTTCGGAACGGCCGCTCGATCTCGACGACAAGGCCGCAAAAATCCTCTCCGACGAGGCCCGCGACGTGCTCGCCCGGCTGGTGCCGGAGCTGGAGACGGTCGAGCCGTGGAGCGCGGAAGGCTGCGAGGCGGTCGTGCGGGCCTTTGCAGACCGCGAGGCGTTGAAGCTCGGCAAGGTCGCCCAACCCTTGCGCGCCGCGCTGACGGGCCGCGGCACCTCTCCGGGCATCTTCGACGTGCTTTGTGTGCTCGGCAAGGAGGAGAGCCTTCTGCGCCTGCGAGATCAGGCCGCCTGAGACACCGAATAGCCATAAAACGCCGCGGAAATCCGGGCAATCGCGTCGATTTATCTTTTTCGCATATGCGAAACCACGGCGGGCTCGCGCTTGCGGCATTATGTCAAATCGGATACGCATTCTCGACAAGCTGTGCCCGCAGTTGCGCGTCCGGCGACGGCCGGTTGGGGTTGACCGCCGACGCCCCGCGTCTGACGGTCGGGATTTTGACGAAGGGATTGTGTGAATGAACGAAAAACAAGCAAAGCTTACCCTCGGCGAGACCGAGATCTCCCTGCCGGTCCACGAAGGCTCGATCGGCCCGGATGTCATCGACATCACCAATCTCTACAAAGAGACGCATTGCTTCACCTACGATCCGGGCTTCACCTCGACCGGCGCCTGTTCCTCTGAAATCACCTATATCGACGGCGACGAGGGCACGCTGCTCTATCGCGGCTACCCGATCGAGCAGCTCGCCGACCAGGGCGACTTCCTGGAGAGCTGTTACCTGCTGCTTTACGGCGAACTGCCGACCTTTGCGCAGAAGGAGAACTTCGTTCACCGGATCACCTACCACACGATGATCCACGAACAGATGATGCGGTTCTTCTCCGGGTTCAGGCGTGATGCCCATCCGATGGCCGTCATGGTCGGCACAGTCGGCGCGCTGTCGGCCTTCTACCACGACTCCCTGGACATTGCCGATCCGCACCAGCGGATGGTGGCCTCGCTCCGGATGATCGCGAAAATGCCGACGATCGCGGCAATGGCCTTCAAATATTCGATCGGCCAGCCCTTCGTCTATCCGCGCAACGACCTCGACTATGCCGCCAACTTCCTGCACATGTGCTTTGCGGTGCCGTGCGAGGAGTACAAGGTCAATCCGGTGCTGGCGCGGGCGATGGACCGCATCTTCATCCTCCATGCCGACCACGAGCAGAACGCGTCGACCTCGACCGTGCGGCTCGCCGGCTCGTCGGGCGCCAATCCGTTCGCCTGCATCGCGGCCGGCATCGCCTGCCTCTGGGGGCCCGCCCATGGCGGCGCCAACGAGGCCGCCCTCAACATGCTGCACGAGATCGGCTCGGTCGACCGCATTCCGGAATACATCAAGCGCGCCAAGGACAAGAACGATCCGTTCCGGCTGATGGGCTTCGGCCACCGGGTCTACAAGAACTACGACCCGCGCGCCCGGATCATGCAGAAGACCACCCACGAGGTGCTCGGCGAGCTCGGCATCAAGGACGATCCGCTCCTGGAAGTCGCCATGGAGTTGGAACGGATCGCCCTCAGCGACGAGTATTTCGTCGACAAGAAGCTCTATCCGAACATCGACTTCTATTCCGGCATCACGCTCAGGGCGCTCGGCTTTCCGACCACCATGTTCACGGTGCTGTTCGCGCTCGCGCGCACCGTCGGCTGGATCGCCCAGTGGAAGGAGATGGTCGAGGATCCGTCCCAGAAGATCGGCCGGCCGCGCCAGCTCTACACCGGCGCGCCGAAGCGCGACTACGTGTCGATCTCGCAGCGGCGCTAGGCCCGGTCGGTACGACAGACAAAAAGACCCCGCCGGAGCGATCCGGCGGGGTTTTTTATCCCTTACCTACGGGGCCGGGAACGCGATGCGCGCTGGTCGCCAACCGCTCCCGCGGCTTTGCCGCGCTTGGCACGGGGGTCAGGCTGCCGCGGGGCGCATGCCGACATCGCTGAGTGAAGGCAAACGCCCTATGGATTGCCGCGTCGGCCTAGCGGCCTCCTCGCAATGACGTTGAAATTATTTAGAAAATCGCCCTGAATACGTTGTTACGAGCGCAGCGAAGCAATCCAGGCTGCCTTGCAGCGCATGCCAGCCCAAGGGATTGAAATCAGACGCCCTATGGGTTGCCTGCTCAAGCTCGGCAATGACGCATGAGAGCGGCCCCTACGAAGAGCAAACCCGCCTTCTCGTCGGCTGAGCGGTCGATATCGGCTCGCTTCCCGCCGATGTGCCCCGATTCAGATCCCGACGACCTTGACCGCATCATGCGCCGACACGCTGACAGTGCCCTTGGCCTTGATGTGAGCCTCGACCACGTCCCAGACGGGCGGGCCTTCGGTGCCTTCGTTGACGCTGGCCCAGCCGGCGACGACGTAGGATTTTGCCGGGTCGATGGGATCGCCCGATTTCAGGTGGGTCATTGCCGTAATACGGCTGCCCATCGCGGCCGTCGGATCGATGGTGTAGCCGAGGCCGCCGACGCGAACCATGTCGCCGCCCTGCTGGTAATAGGGATCGACGTTGAAGAGGTTGTCGGCGACGTCCTCCAGGATGTCCTTCAGGAGCTGACCCGTCATCTCGCTGCGGTAGGCCTCCGGATAGGTCATGGAGGTCTGGGTGTGGATGTCCTCCACGGTGATGTCCGCTCCCGGGATCAGCGAGGTGCCCCAGCGGAATCCCGGGGACAGGGCGATCTCGGCGTCCCGCTCCGACAAGAGCGCATCGCAGATGAGGTCGTCGAAGGTGCCGTTGAAATTGCCGCGCCGGTAGAGCAGCGACTCCGTGCTGCCGATGACGCGGGCAAGTTCGTCGGCGTAGGGCGCGCGGAGCTTGTCGATGAGTGCGGCGGTTTCCGGATCCGGGGTGATGACGTCGGAAAAGACCGGGATCAGCCGGTAGCGGAAATCCTTGACGCCGTCCGCGCCGACATCGAGGTCGAGTCGGGAGACGAACTTGCCGTTCGACCCCGTGGCGACCAGCAGCGTCTTGCCGACCTTGACCGCCTCCGGCAGGGCGTCGTGGGTGTGGCCGGTGAGGATGACGTCGATCCCCTCCACCCTGGACGCGAGCTTGCGGTCGACGTCGAAGCCGTTGTGGGAGAGCAGCACGACGAGGCCCGCCCCCTCGCCGCGCGCGGCCTCCACATGGGCCTGGACGTCTTCCTCGCGGATGCCGAACGACCATTTGGGAAACATCCAGCGCGGATTGGCGACCGGAGTGTAGGGAAAGGCCTGGCCGATGACGGCGACCTTGACGCCGCCGCGCTCGAAATAGGCGGTGGACTCAAAGGCCGGCTCCTCCCACTCCGTGTCGCGGACATTGCCGGCAAGGAACGGGAACGGCAGGCCTTCGACGATCTCCTCGACCCGGTCCTGGCCAAGGGTGAATTCCCAGTGACCGGTCATGGCGTCGGGCTTGAGGGCATTCATCAGCTCCACCATGTCGGCGCCCTTGGTCTGGTAGGTCGTGTAGCTGCCCTGCCAGGTGTCGCCGCCGTCCAGGAACAGCGTGTTGTTGGGGCGCTCGGCGCGGATCCTGTTGACGATCGTGGCGATGCGGTCGATGCCGCCCATCCGGCCATAGGTGCGGGCAAGGGCGGAAAAGTCGACCGACGTCAGGGCGTAGGCGGCGGCAGAACCCGGCTCGATGCCGAAGGTGCTCAGGAAATCCTTGCCGGTGATGTGCGGCGGCAGGCCGGCGACCTCGCCGACGCCGATATTGACGGACGGCTCGCGGAAATAGACCGGCTTCATCTGGGCGTGCATGTCGGTGATGTGGGCGAGCGTGACGTTGCCGAGAGGCTCGAAAGCGAGCAAATCGTCCTCGGTCATCGCCTGCTGCGCCATCGCCCGTGTCCAGCCGGCAAGGCTGCCGGTGCCGGCGATCGCGGCGGTGGCAAGGGCGATCTGCAGGAATTCCCGTCGCGTCGTATCGATCAGCATTTTTTTCAAGGTTCCCTTGGGCTCTTCTGGGCTCGTCTCGGCCCGTCGCCTCCGCCGATTTGGATGGCGCGGCCGGCGCCGCGGCGCCCGGCGGCGCGGTGTCGTCGTTGCGATGTCGGGAGACGGCCCGGCGCGCTCCCCCAAGCGTTCCGGGCCGCCCGTTGCTACTGGCGCACGGCCGGCGTTTCGACGGAAAGGCCGGAGCCGCGCCAGGCCGTGTAGACCTCAAGGGCGACGAACTCGTCGGAGCCGCGCTTGTAGGCCTTGGCCCGGACCTGGTCCATGCAGCCCTTGAAGCGACGGTGCAGCGAGCCGAGCTTCTGCCATTTCAGCCGGTAGGTCGGAAAGCCGTTGGTCTGGCCCTGGCTGAGCAGGTCGGCGCGGATGTACTTGCCGTTATTGTCTTCGTGGCAGTTGGCGCAGGCGAGATCGAGCTGGCCCATGCGCGTGTAATAGAGCTTCTGGCCGCGCTCCCACCACGCCATCATATCCCCGGCCTCCAGGTTGACGTTGACCGGCATGCCGCGGGACTGCAGGCCGATGAGCGCGGTCATGCCGAGCATCTGATCGGACTCCCACTTCCACGGCTCGGCCCCCATGCGCTCCTTGCGGCACTGGTTGATCTTGTCTTCCAGCGGCATCGGGCGGTTCTTGTCCGTGCTCCATTTCGGCATCTTGGCGCGCACGCCCTTCATGGAGTCCTCGACGTCGCCGTGGCAGGACTCACAGGACTTTCCGGCCTCGCCTTCGGCGGTCGACCAGGCTTCCTCGCCGCGTTCGACCCACAGGAAGGCTGGATTGCTGAAGTCGTCGAGCTGCAGGGCCTGGGTATCGCGGGTGCGGAACTCAAAGCCGGAGACAACCCATTTGAGCGGGTGTCCCTGAGGCGATTTCAGCCGGGTCAAGAGCTTCTCGCCCTCGATGCTCGGCAGGTTGGTGCGGCCGCTTTCCTCGTCCTGGGCCAGCGACGCAGAGATGCCGAGACCGGCGAGCGCCAGCGCAACGCCGCCCACCACCGACCTTTTCACGGTTGTCGTGAAGGCCATTTTCCGTTTCCTCCTTCCCCAGCGCGCGGCGCTTGTTGTTGTCCCCGGATCGAATTCTTCGCCGGTGCCGCGCGCACCTTGTGTCTTGTTCTGTTTTTCGCGCGCCCCGCAGCTCGTGCGCCGCGGGCGCGCTTTGGCTCGCCCTATTCGACGGAGATTTCCTCTTCCTTGGTGTAGACCGAGCCGTCGTCGTCGACCCAGGTGAAGACAAAGGTCCCGGATTCCGGCACCTTCATGTTGAATTCGAAATAGGGATTGGCCGAGATCGCCGGCTCCAGATTGGTCTCGAAGACCTTCTGGCCGTTGAACTCGCAGGTGAAGGTGTTGATGATCTTGCGCGGGATCGGCTTGCCGTCCTTGCCCTTGCGCTGACCGGATTCCATGGTGTGGCTGATCAGCGTCTTGATGGTGATCACCTCACCGGCCTTGGCCTTTTTCGGAACTTTGACGCGCGGTTTCGACTTCGCCATGTCTTTCTCCTGAACTCCTTGAGATCTTTTCTTGCTTTGGCTCAGCCGCCGCAGCCGCCGATGGTCACTTTCACGGGCTTGGTGTCCATGTAGAACGCGCCCTTGCTGGTCTTGGCCACGGCCACCAGGTCCTGCGTCTTGGCCAGCCGCATGCGGGTCGAGGCCGCCGCCTTGCCGGAGAGCGCGGTGAAGTGGAAGGTGGCGACGCCGGGGCGCGGATTGGCCGGGGCAAGCAGCATCACGGTCTCGATGTGATCGTCCGCAGTCATCGGGCTGTCGATCTCAAAGCCGACGGGAACGGTGTTGCCGTTCTCGGCGATCTCCGGCGCGGACAGGCTGATCTTGCCGCTTTCGGGCGTCGCGCCGCCGGTGAATTCGTCGATCAGCTTCTGGGCCTCGCCCTCGGCGGCAAAGGCCGGCAGGCCGATGGCGCCCGCCATCACCGCGACGGCGCCGCCGGCGGCAACCAGAAGGGCTTCGCGTCGTGTCAGTTCCATGTGTCTTGATCCCTTGGTGTGTCGGTTGACCGGGCAAGGCCCGCTTAATGTTCCTTGAAGGTGGAAAGGTAGGAGAGCACATCCTCGACCTGCTTGGCGGTCAGGATCGACTTGCCGGCGAAGGAGTCCATCACCCGTGTGAAGCCTTCGGACTTGTAGAAGGCCGGCATCATCGTGCCGTCGAAGACCTGTTTGGCATTGACCAGGATGAGGCGAAGCTGGGCCTCCGAATACCGGTCGGCGACGCCGTCGAGCGCCGGACCGATCTCGCCGTGGAAGGGATGGTTCTTCAGCTTGGTGACGGCGTGGCAGGCCAGGCAGTTGCCGAGCTTGCGGTTGAGCATCGCTTCCTCGCCGGCGGCCGGATCGCCGGGCTTGCCGGTCAGCGAGGCGGGGATACCGCCGTCGACAATCTCGTAGCTCTTGGAGCTGTCGGCGCTCGCCGCGCCGGCACCGAGCGCCAGCAGCGCGGCCGGTGCCAGGCACCTGAGAAGTTTCCACATGGGCGTTTCTTCCTTTTCCCCTTGTTGTCGCTCCGGTCTCTAAAACCGGTTGTCGTCGGACCGCTCGGCATATGCCGGGAGCCCGCCGGCGGCCGCCGCTTTTTCACCGCGGGGTGCCGCCCTTTGCCGGATCATCGCGCCGGCGTCAGTTCACCCTCCTTGCGAAGGACCGGAAGGATTCGGTCTCGTAGGCGGCTTCCTTCACGTAGCGGAACATCGCCAGGAAATAGCGCGGCTTCAGGTAGCCCGGCGCGCGCGTCACCTCGCGCTCCATCGCCGCCTTTTCCGCCAGCCCTTCGGCCGAGGCCGGAAAGAACTGGAAGGTCGGGGTGAAGCGGACCTGGTATTTGCGGGCGAGCGCCTTTTCCGACAGCTCCTCGCCGTCGAAATCGGTGACGATGCGCGAGCCGATGATGTTGAGCTGCAGGATGTCGAAATTCTCGCGGATATAGCCGTCGATCTCGGGGTCGGCGAAATTGACGAAATGGGTCTCCCTGCAATAGGGGCAGCCCTTCAGCTCCCACATCACCGCGAACCGCTTGCCGGCATCCGCCGCCGTCGTCAGGTCGTCGCCCAGCTCCAGGAAGCTGTCGAGGAACCAGGGCTGGCGGTAGAGCCCGTCCTCGGTCAGTTGCGGTTCCGCACGCGCCGGCCGCGGTGCGAACCCGTTCGTTCCGACCAAAGAAAGAGCGGCTGCGCCGGCGAGCGCGGCGCGGCGGGTGACCCCGGTCATTTCCCCTCACGTTCTTGTTGTTGTTGGCCGCCTTCGGATCGTTCGACCGATCCGAAGGCAACGCCATTTCATATTCGAAAATTGTTATTTATTCTGAACAATATCGCAAGCCCCGATTTCGGCGGGGGCGCAAGGGGAGGAAAAATAATGCTCAAATCAATCCTTTACGGAGCGATTTTTGTGCTCGCTCTGCCGGCGGGAGCCGCTGCGGGGGAAACCGCATCACTCCTGAAGGCCATCGACGGCGCGTTCGCACATTATCGTGAAGCGGTCAGCTATCTGCGCACCGGCAACACGGATTTGGCGGCCATCGAGCTTGAGTCCATGGGCGATGGCTGGAAGTCGGTGGCGGCGGAATACGGCACAACGCCGCCGGACGGCTTCGACGGCAATGCGCTCTACGACCGCGTGATGTCGCAAACCGGCCCGACCCTCGACGAGGCGCTGGCGCTGATCGATGCCGGCAAGGCGGAGGCCGCTCGCGACCTCCTCGTCCCCTTGCGCGGCGAGATGGTGCAGTTCCGCGCCGAGAGCCGAATCTACACCCTCACCGACTGCCTCTTTGAGGCCTCAACGGCAATGGACGGGCTCTTTGCCTACAAGGGAAAGCCGCCCGCGCACGACGACTGGACGGCGCGAGCCGATGCGGTCGGCAAGGCCGCCGTCTACGGGGCGACGCTGGAACGCTGCGATGCGCTGGCCATTGACGACGTCAAGGCCGATCCGGAATTCCGCCGCCTCGTCGACGGGGCGATCGCCAGTTCGGCGCGCATTGCCGAGGCCATCGGCGCCAAGGACGACGGCCTGCTCTACCGGCTCCTCATCGAACTGAGGTCCCTCGACCGGCTGATGTTCTACCGCTTCGGCTGAGGGCGTCCATCGGCCCTCATCCGTTGCCGGCGCTCAGGCGCCCTGCCGGCCGCTGCCGAGGAGGTCCAGCATGTTCTCCTCGAACTTCTGCATGCCGGGGAAGGTGTCGAGCATCCAGGCGCCGGCCTGGGCGCTCCACATGAAGAAGTCGCCGGTCAGGAACAGCACCCCGACGCAGACGAGGAAGACGCCGACGACCTTCTCGATGACGCCCATATAGCGCCTCACCCCCTTCATCAGGCCGAGGAAGCGGTCGGTGAAGAAGCCGGCGAGGATGAACGGGATGCCGAGGCCGGCGGAGAACAGCGCCAGCAGGAAGACGCCTTCCCAGACCGCGGCGCGGTCGGCGGCGAGCGACAGGATGGTGGCGAGCACCGGGCCGACGCAGGGCGACCAGGCAAAGCCGAAGGCAAGGCCGATCAGATAGGCGCCGATATAGGTCGCCTGGCCTGTGTTGACGTTGAGCCGCGCCTCGCGGGAGAGGAACCCGATCCTGAACAGCCCGAGGAAATGGAGGCCCATGACAACGATGATGACGCCAGCCGCGATCTCGAACCAGCTCCGGTAGGCCTGCACCATCTGGCCGAGCGCCGTCGCCGTCGCCCCCATCAGCGTGAAGATGGTGGAAAAGCCGAGAACGAACAGGATGACCGAGGTCATCACCTTGCGCCGCGAGACGGCGATGTCCTCCTCGCTGGTCAGTTCATCGAGCGAGACGCCGGCGACGTAGCACAGATACAGCGGCACGATCGGCAGCACGCAGGGCGACACGAAGGCGATCAGGCCGCCGACGAAGGCGCCGAGATAGGTTACGTCAAATCCCATGGCCGCTCACTTCCCCCAAAAACCGGCCGAATTGACGCGCCGGTGACATTTCGATTTCGCATTCCAAGACGCGCATATATCATAAAACCCGATGCGGAAAGCCGGCGATCGGCAAACTCGCACCATCGTGATGGGGTCAAATGCTCACGCGCTTCAAGCTCCTCAGGCGCTGCCTCTTCGGTTTCCTGACCGGCCTCGTGCTCTCGGCGGGCCCGGCGGGCGCGGCCGAACTCCTCGTCCTGGAGCGCGACGGCTGTCCCTGGTGCGAACGGTTCGATGCCGAGATCGCGCCGATCTATCCAAAGACCGCGGAAGGCCGGCGCGCCCCGCTTCGCCGAATCGATATCCACCAGCCGCTGCCGGACGATCTGAAGGACATCCGGCTTGAGACCTTTACACCAAGTTTCGTGCTTGTCGAAGACGGCAGGGAAATCGGGCGGATTCGCGGCTATCCCGGCGAGGAGTTCTTCTGGTTCATGCTCTCGGAGCTGCTCGCCAAGCTGGAAAAGCGCCAGCATTCCGGGCTTTTTCCCGCAACGCCCCCGCCGCCCGGGCCGGGCGATGCCTTTTTCCGGCGACCGCAGGCCGCAGCAGGCACGCCGCGGCCTGCCGTCGCGCCGGGCCGCGACTTCACGGCCGCGGCGGAGTGCGGTAAGGTCAGCAATGCTGTCCGTCTGCCGGAACCACGGGCCATTCCGGCACGTTTCGGCGAAGGCTGCCGCGAAGGCCGATCCTATTCACAACGCTCAATTGGCGGACTGTTGAGACTTCGCACTGTATGAAAGCGAATGTGAGTCCGTTGCGCCGCGGATGACGGGGCAAGAGGAGAACTGATTTGACCGTACCCAGCGTTCAGGAATTGGTGTATTCGCCGGAGCTGGAACGCATCGTCGACAACGCCAAGGAAGCGAGCGACTTCCTGAAGGCGCTTTCCCACGAAAGCCGGCTGTTGATCCTGTGCATCCTCGCCGAGGGCGAAAAATCCGTCACCGAACTGGAATCGATGCTGGCGCTGAGGCAGCCGACCGTCTCGCAGCAGCTCGCGCGGTTGCGCATGGACCGTCTGGTGTCGACCCGCCGGGAAGGCAAGACGATCTATTACAGCATTGAAAACAAGAACGTGCATCGGGTGATCGACGCCATCTACGACGTCTTCTGCCGGCCGGACTGCCGCCCGGGTCAATAGCTCCTCCCAGCTCATTGCCCGGCGCTCCGCAGCGGCTTTCGCGCAAAAACAGACCTTCGCCCGAGATCAAATCTCACCTTGCCTCTTGTACTTTAGACAATTCCGATGCTCGATAGGGAAAACAAAAACCCTTAGGGCTAGGAAACGTCGATGGAAGGACTCGCCGCGCCTGTGGCCGGCGCGCTGTGCGGCTTTGCCGGCGGCGCGGTCATGGGATACGCGGCCCGTACGGGCCGTTTCTGCACATTGCAGGCGCTGGAAGACGCGTTCTTTGCGGGCGATCTGCGCCGGCTGCGCGCCTGGGCCCTGGCGATCGCGGTCGCCCTCGTCATCACCCAGACGGCGGTGTCCGCCGGCCTCGTCGACCTCTCCCTTTCCATCTACCACCACACCACTTTTCCGTGGCTGAGCGCGATCCTCGGCGGGCTCCTGTTCGGCGCCGGCATGGCGCTGGTCGGCACCTGCGGCTTCGGCACGCTCGCCCGCATCGGCGGCGGCGATCTGCGCGCCATCGTCGTCTTTCTCGTCATCGGGGTCTCGGCCTATACGGCGATGGCCGGCATTACCGGCATGTTCCGGGAAAACGTCCTCGACCTTGCCGCCATCGACCTTGCGCCCATCGGCGGCGCCGGCCTCAACACCATCCTCGACACTGCGTTCGGGCTCAACACCGGGCCGTTCTGGGGCTATGCGATCGCCCTTGGCCTTGCCCTTTGGGCCCTCAAGGACGCGTTCTTCCGGGCGACCTGGCGGCTCGTCGTCGCCGGGCTCGCGGTGGGGGCGGCCGTCGGCTTCGGCTGGATCGCCACCGGCTATCTGATCGCCGATCCGTTCGATCCGCAGCGCGTGGAATCGTTCACTTTCGTGCGCCCGCTCGGCAACACCATCGTCTATGTGATGACCTATTCCGGCGCCACGATCGATTTCGGCATCGGCGCCGTCCTCGGCGTCATCGCCGGTGCCTTCGGCGGCGCGATCCGGGCGCGCGACTTCCGCTGGGAGGCCTGCGACGACGCGCGCGAGCTGCGCCGCCATCTGGTCGGGGCCTTCTTCATGGGAACCGGCGGCGTGCTTGCCATGGGCTGCACCATCGGCCAGGGGCTGTCGGCCGTCGCCACGTTGTCTATCACCGCACCGGTGGTGATGATTTCGATCGCGCTCGGGGCAAGGCTCGGGCTTGCCTGGCTGATGGAGGGTTCACTCCTCGGCCTCTTCGCAGCGCTACAGCCACCGCGACGATAAGCGGACCGTCCGAAGTTCAGACCTTTTCGAAAACGTATTGTGTGACGTGCTCGTAGACGTCGCCGGGGCGCAGGACCGCGGAGGGAAAGCCCTCATGGTTCGGCGCATCGGGCCAGACCTGCGGCTCCAGGCAGAGGCCGCCGCGCGGGCCATAACGGCGCCCATCGAGACCCGGCACCGGCGGGCCGACGCCCTCGCCCGTATAGACCTGAAGGCCCGGCTCGGTCGTCATCACGTCCATGACAAGGCCGCCCGCCGTGACCTTTGCAGCAAACTCCGGCTCTTTCCGGCGCTTGTCGGCAAGGCAGAAATTGGTGTCGAGGCTGGTCCCCGCAAGTTCTCGGGCTTGCCGGAAATCGAACGGCGTGCCAGCGACCGGCGCCGCCTCCCCCGTCGGCACCATCCTATCGTCGACGGGCGTAAAGGTCTCCGCGGCGATCTCCAGCCGGTGGCCGTCGATGGTCTCCGAGCCGTCGAGATTGAAATAGCCGTGGGTGGTGACGTTCATCAGCGTCGGCGCGTCGGTCGTCGCGACAATGTCGAGATCCAGCACGCCGCCGGGGTTCAGGCGATAGACCGCGATGACCTCGACCTTGCCCGGATAGCCCGCCGCACCGCGCGGCGAAATCAGCGTGAGCGTCGCCCAGTCGTCATCGGCATCGACGATCTCCCAGACCGCGTCGGAAAAGCCGGCGCTGCCGCCATGGAGGTGGGTGACGCCGTTCTCGTTGCAGTCGAGCTGGTAGTCGATGCCGTCGAGGGAGAAGCGGCCGCCGCCGATGCGGTTCGCAAAGCGTCCGGCGAGGACCCCGAAATGGCGGGCGTGGGCCTGATAGTCGGCGACACTGTTCATGCCGAGCACCAGCGGATGGGCGATGCCGTCCATCCGGATGTCGTGCACCAGGGCGCCGAGGGTGAGCAGCTTGACCGTGAGCCCGCCGCCGCAAAGCGTGATGACCTCGACGGGTTCCCCGGATGCCGTTTCGCCAAATTTCGCAATCGTCATCCGAAGGTCCTTTTCCCGCTCACCCGGTCAGACGAAGCGGTTGACCAGGTTTTCCAGAAATTCCTGCCGGCCGGAGCGCGGCTTCGGGTCGAGCCCGTCCCGCTCCACCCGTTCGGCGATGTCGGCAAGGCTGCGCTGGCCGGAAAGCATCGCCTTTGCCTCCGGCGTCTCCCAGCCGGCATAGCGGTCGTCGACGAAGCTGGCAAGGGAGCCGTCTTCGAGCATGGCGGCGGCGCCGAGCAGCGCGCGGGCGCAGACGTCCATGCCGCCGGCATGGCCATGCACCAGATCGACCGGGTCGAGGGACTGGCGCCTGAGCTTGGCGTCGAAGTTGAAACCGCCGGTCGCAAAGCCGCCGCCCTTCAGGATGTAATAGATGGCGAGCGCCAGTTCGGGCACGTTGTTGGGGAACTGGTCGGTGTCCCAGCCGGACTGGTAGTCGTTGCGGTTGGCATCGACCGAACCGAAGATGCCGTAGGCCTGCGCCGCGCAGATCTCGTCCTCGAAGGAATGGCCGGCAAGGACGGCGTGGCCGACCTCGATGTTGACCTTGACCTCCTTTTCCAGGCCGTAGCGCTGCAGGAAGGCGAACACGGCCGAGACGTCGAAATCGTACTGGTGGCGGGTCGGTTCCTGGGGTTTGGGCTCGATCAGGATGGTGCCGTCGAAGCCGATCTTGTGCTTGTGTTCCACGACCAGCGACAGGAAGCGGCCGAGCTGGTCGAGCTCGCGCTTGATGTCGGTGTTGAGCAGCGTCTCGTAGCCCTCGCGGCCGCCCCACAGCACGTAGTTGGCGCCGCCGAGGTCCTTGGTGACCTCAAGGCAGTTCTTCACCTGCCCCGCAGCATAGGCAAAGACGTCCGGGTCCGGATTGGTCGCGGCACCGGCCATGTAGCGCTTGTTGGAAAAGAGGTTCGCCGTGCCCCAGAGGAGCCGGGTCTTCGACGTCTCCATCTTGCTGGCGAAATAGCCGGCGATCTCGCGGACATTGCGGTTCGATTCGGAAAGGCTCTCGCCTTCCGGCGCGATGTCGCGATCGTGGAAGGTGAAGAACGGCGCGCCGAGGAGGTCGAACAGCTCGAAGGCGACATCCGCTTTTAGTTTGGCGTCCTTCATGGCATCGCCGAACCAGGGCCGGTCGAAGGTCTGGCCGCCGAACGGATCGCCGCCCGGCCAGCAGAAGGAGTGCCAGTAGCAGACGGCCATGCGCAGATGGTCTTCCATGCGCTTGCCGAGCACCTCGCGGTCCGGATCGTAGAACCGGAAAGACAGCGGGTCGGTGCTGTCCGGGCCCTGGTAGCGGACCGGTTCGATGCCCTTGAAGAAATCGCTCATTTGCTCATGACCTCCTTGATTGCCGGATAGAGCGCGCGGTAGCGCCCGTAGCCGTCGTCGTAGCGGGCGGCAAGGGCCGCATCGGGCTCAACGACCGCCTCGATGTCGGGTTTGGTGCAGATCTCCGTGGGGTCCGCGCCGGTGGCGGCGACGAGGCCCAGACGGGCGGCGCCGAAGGCCGCCCCGGTCTCGCCGCCATGGGGGATTTCCAGCGGCCGATTGAGGATCGACGCGGCGATCTTCAGCCACAGGGCCGAGCGGGCGCCGCCGCCGACGGCGAGCGCGCTCGAAATGTCCGTGCCAGCGGCGTTCAGGACCCTGAGGCAGTCCCGGAACGCATAGCCGACGCCCTCCATCACCGCCCGGGTCATCACCGCCCGGTCGCAGGAATGGTCGATGCCGACGAAGACGCCGCGGGCGTCCGCATCGTTGTGTGGCGTGCGCTCGCCGGAGAGATAGGGCAGGAAGACGACCGGCGACGGGGCGGCAACGTCCATGCCGGCTTCTGCGGTGAGTTCAGGCGCCGAGCGGCCAGTCAGCGTTGCCAGCCAGTTGAGGCTGTCCGTGGCCGACAGGATGACGCCCATCTGGTGCCAGGTGTCCGGCACGGCGTGGCAGAAGGCGTGGACGGCGCCGTCGGTGTTGGGGGCGAAGGCGGCATTGGAGACGAAGAGGACACCGGAGGTGCCGAGGGAAAGGAACGCGCTTCCGGGCGTGATCGTGCCCATGCCGCAGGCAGACGCCGCATTGTCGCCGCCGCCGCCGGCGATGACAACGTTGCCGGAAATACCCCAACGCTCGCGCAGCTCGTCACGCAGGTTTCCCGTCGCGTCCGTGCCTTCGGCGAGCGTCGGCATCTGGCTCTCATTGAGGCCCGTGGCGTCCAGCAACTCATCCGACCAACGGCGGCCGGCGACGTCGAGCCAGAGGGTGCCGGCCGCATCCGACATGTCGGATGCATACACGCCGGCAAGCCGCAGACGGACATAGTCCTTGGGCAGCAGCACCTTGGCGATCTGCGCAAAAACCTCGGGCTCGTGCTTCCGCACCCACTCGATCTTAGGCGCGGTGAAGCCCGGCATGGCGATGTTGCCGGCAATGGCGCGAAGGCTCGGGCAGCGCTCTTCCAGTTCGCGGCATTCCGCCGCCGAGCGGCCGTCGTTCCAGAGGATCGCCGGACGTAGCACGTTGTCGTCGGCGCCGAGCAGCGTGGCGCCGTGCATCTGGCCGGAAAGGCCGATGCCGGCAACGGCCGCCAGCTCCTTGGGGTGGCTCTTTGCGATGCTGTCGATGGTCGCAAGCGTTGCCTGCCACCAGTCTTCAGGGCTCTGCTCCGACCAGCCGGACTGGGGCCTTGAGACGGAGAGATCGGAGGTGGCGCTGGCCAGAACGGTCTGGCCGGCGTCGATCAGCACCGTCTTGACGGAGGAGGTGCCGATATCGATGCCGAGATACACGTTTTTTTCCTATTGTTGGGCGGCGCGGCCGGACGGCCGCACCGGAGTGTTTCTGTCTTTGCGGCGCTCAGGCCGCGTCGCGTTCCAGCGCGCCGGGACCGGGCGTGGCGGCGGCCGGGCACTTGCCGAGGATGATCATGCCGAGCACCTCGTCCTTGGTGACCTCGCTGGTGCGCGCGGTGCCGACGAGGCGACCGTTCTTGATGACGCTGACCCGGTCGGCGAGGTCGAAGACGTCGTGCAGGTCGTGGCTGATGAGGAAGATGCCGATCCCCTCCTTCTTGAGCTGGATCGTCAGGTCCGCCACCTGCTTGGTCTCCTGGGGTCCGAGCGCCGCGGTCGGCTCGTCCATGATCAGGGCCTTGGCATTGAAATAGATCGCGCGGGCGATCGCCACCGACTGGCGCTGGCCGCCGGAGAGCGCCTTAACCGGTGCTTTAAACTTGGCGAAGTTGGGGTTCAGCCGGTTCATCACCTTGCGGGTCTCGGCCTCCATGGCGACGTCGTCGAGGGTGCCCCAACCGGTCATCAGTTCGCGGCCGAGGAAGAGGTTGGCGGGCGCGTCCTGGTTGTCGGCGAGCGCCAGCGTCTGGTAGATGGTCTCGATGCCGTAGTGCTTGGCGTCGCGCGGATTGTTGATGTTGGCGACCTCGCCATTGACCTTGATGGTGCCGCTGTCGCGCTTGATCGCACCGGACAGCATCTTGATGAGCACGGTCTTGCCGGCGCCATTGTGGCCGAGGATGCCCATCACCTCGCCCGGATAGAGGTCGACCGAGACGTGGTCGACGGCGTGGACGCCGCCGAACGACTTGCACATGTCGATCATTTCGATAAGGGGCGTGTTCGATCCCTGCATGGCGGAATTCCTTCCTGTCACGTCCGCTTGCGGTACATGGTGTCGACCCAGACGGCGATGACCAGAACGATGCCGACGACGATGTTCTGCAGCGGAGAGTCGATGCCCATCAGCACCATGCCCGACTGCAGCGACTGCATGACCACGGCGCCGAGCATGGCGCCGGCGATGGTGCCGACGCCGCCGGCAAGCGATGTGCCGCCGATGACGGTGGCGGCGATGACGTAGAGCTCGTCGAGGGTGCCTTGCGCGTTGGTCGCGGCATTGAGCCGGGCCGTGGAGATCGCCGAGCCGATGGCGCACAGCATGCCCATGACCATAAAGACAAGCATGGTGGTGCGGCGGGTGTTGATGCCGGCCAGTTCCGCCGCTTCCGGATTACCGCCGATGGCAAAGACGTAGCGGCCGAACTTGGTGCGGGTGGCAACGAAGGTCATGACGACGCCGACGCCGAGCGCGACCAGGACCGGCACGGCAAGGCCATGGGAAATGAACAGGCCGCCCTCCGGGATCGGGATGCCGTTGGCCTCGGCGTAGCGCTCGGCGATGCGCCGCGGCCAGGGATAGGAATTGGCCACCGTGACGGCCCCGAGCACGACCGCGCAGCCGATGGCGCCGAGGGTGAACTCGGCCCAGATCGGCCGCAGCGGGAAATTGAAGCGCTGCCTTTGCGTGCGGCCGTAGCGCAGCAGCGCGATGATGGCGAGGCAAGCGACGATGCCGATGATCCAGCTCGCCGTCGCGCCGACGGCGCCGTCGACGCCGCCGCCCATGAGCTTGAAGTTGCCGTCCATCGGCGCGACCGTCCGGCCCGATGTCACCCACCAGGCGGCGCCGCGCCAGGCGAGCAGGCCGCCGAGGGTGACGATGAAGGCGGGCACGCCCAGATAGGAGATCACATAGCCGTGCAGCATGCCGATGGCGCCGCCGAGCACGACGCCGACGGCAAGCGCGATGGCCCATGTCGCCGGGTGCTCGTAGCCGAGATATTGCGGGATCTCGATCGCCTGGGTGACGCCCATGATCATGCCGATGAAGCCGAGCACGGAGCCGACCGACAGGTCGATGTTGCGGGTGACGATGACCAGCACCATGCCGGTCGACATGACCGCGATGGACGAGGTCTGGACGGAGAGGTTCCAGAGATTGCGCGGGGTCAGGAAGACGCCGCCCGAGGCGATGTCGAAGCCGATCCACAGGACGATCAGCGCGCCGATCATGCCGAGAAGGCGGGTGTCGAGTTCCGTTGCCTGGAAGAAGCGGGCGACGGGACTGCGGGTTCCGGACCGGGCCTTGCCGGGCGTGGCCGCCGCGCCGGCGGTTTCGGCGTTGTTGTGCGATGACATGGTCGCTGCCCTTCGGGGGTCCGCGCCGACAACACAAAAAGCTGCTCCCGCGCCGGCTCACGCAC
>NZ_NPEV01000006.1:51249-125539 GCF_003258835.1 Rhodobium orientis
CGCCGGGCCTCCGGCGCGGACGAGGGTTGATGTCAGTCAGAAGGGTCGCCCTTTTATGAGGGCTTATGCGATCAGTCGCAGACCTCGACGGTGCCCGTCTTGACGCCCTGGCAGACGGTTTCCTTGCTCACCCAGCCGGCGTCGATGACGACGTCGAGATTGTCGCGGGTGATCGGAATCGGCGCCAGGAACGTGGAAATCATCTCCACGCCCTTCGGCCCGCCGGAGAATTTCTGCGCACCCTCGACATCGGCCATCTTGGTGCCCTTTGCCATTTCCACGGCGATCTTGGCGGCCGCCTTGCCGAGTTCGCGGGAGTCCTTCCAGACCGACACGGTCTGGGTGCCGAGCGCGATGCGGTTGAGGGCCGCGTGGTCGCCGTCCTGGCCGGAGACCGGAACCGAGCCGGCCATGCCTTGCGCGGAGAGCGCGGCGATGGCGCCGCCGGCGGTGCCGTCATTGGAGGCGACGACCGCGTCGACGTCGTTGTTGTTGGCGGTCAGGAACTGCTCCATGTTGCGCTGGGCGTTGGCCGGCAGCCAGCTATCGGTATAGGCCTCGCCGACGTTCTTGATCTTGCCGGAATCGAGCGCTTCCTTCAGCACTTCCATCTGGCCGGAGAACAGGAAGTCCGCGTTCGGGTCGGCAGCATTGCCCTTAATGAAGACGTAATTGCCTTCCGGCTGCACCTTGAAGACCTCGCGGGCCTGCATGCGGCCGACTTCCTTGTTATCGAAGGTGATGTAGAAGGCGTCGGGGTTCTCGATCAGGCGGTCGTAGCCGACCACCGGAATGCCCTCGTTGACGGCCTTCTGGACGGCCGGGGCGATGGCGTCGGTGTCCTGGGCGAGAATGATCAGCGCGTCGGCGCCGTTGGCGATCAGGCTCTCCACGTCGGTGAGCTGCTTGGCGGCGGACGACTGGGCATCGGCCGAGATGTACTTGGCACCGGCCTCGTCAAGGGCTTCCTTGATCGCTGCCTCGTCGGTCTTCCAGCGCTCTTCCTGGAAGTTCGACCAGGACACGCCGACCACGAGATCGTCAGCCAGGGCCACCGTCGCCATGGTCGTGGCGATCGCGGCCCCCGCAATGAGGGTAACGAACTTTTTCATGAGATCCTCCCGGTGTTCCGGCGAACACCAATCCATTTTTGATCACGTCTCGCCGGAAGGCTGCGTGAATTTCTGTATGACGGGTCTTATTTTTTTCGAGACCCGAGAAAAAGAGTGACGCAATTCCAAATTTGCGTCAACATCTAAACACCACTCCCCGGCAAAAAGACCGGAACGGAAACTCCGGGCCGGAACCGGGTGCACAAAAAGCCGGGAAACCAACGAAAACCCGGACCCTTCGGAAACGCTCGATCGACACGCCAGCCATGTCCTACCGCACCGTCAAGGCCGACAGCGAAACCGTCCGGCGCCAGAACCGCCACCTGATCCTCGACCGGGTCCGGCGGCACGGATCCGTCTCGCGCACCTGGCTCGCCGCCTCCACCCAGCTCTCCTCCGCGACCATTTCGGCGATCACCGGCGACCTCATCGCCGAGGGCGCCCTCATCGAGGCGCGCGGCAAGCGCCCGGCGGGAACGCCGCGCGGCCGGCCGCAGGTCCGCCTCAAGCTCAATCCCGATTTCGCCCGGGTCGTCGGCGTGCTGGCGTCCGTCGAAGAGATCGGCGTCGTCGTCGCCGACTATTCCGGCGCCACCGTTGCCAGCCGCAAGACCTCGATCGCCGGCGCCCGGCTCGGCGCGCGCGAGACCGTGGAGGCGATCGCCGGCGAGATCGAGGCGGCGCTGGCCACTGAGAACATTCCGCTCGATACGGTCCGCCGCCAGGTGGTCGCGGTGCAGGGCATCGTCGATGCCTCGCGCCAGCGGCTCCTGTGGACCCCCTTCTCCACCGTCCGCGACATCAACCTTGCCGAACCGCTCGGCGCCCGGCTCGGCGTGCCGACAAGCGTCGTCAACGACTGCGCGACCATGGTCGAAGGTCTGCACTGGGCCGAGCCCGACCGCTACAGCGGCGATTTCGTCGTCGTGCTGGTCGGCTGCGGCGTCGGCATGGGGCTCTATCTCAACGGCCGCAATTTTTCCGGCTGGCGCTCGTCGGCGGCAGAACTCGGCCACACCATCCACCGGCCGGAAGGCGCGCTCTGCCGCTGCGGCCGGCACGGCTGCATCGAGGCCTATTCCGGCGACTACGCCATCTGGAGGACGGCTAACGGGCTCGACCCGAAGACCAACCCAGCCTTCATCAATCCGAGTGCGGAGGAGATGGCGGACCTTGCCAGCAGGGCCCGCGCCGGCGACGACGCCGCGCTCCTTGCCTTTCGCGATGCCGGCACGGCGCTCGGCCACGGCCTTGCCAGGGTCTTTGCCCTCGTCGATCCGCGCAAGATCGTCTTCACCGGCACCGGCATGCCCTATTTCGACCTCCTGGAGCCGCATATCCGCAAGGGATATGACGACGGGCTCGTCGAGGCGCTGTTTTATCCGCTGGAATTCGACCTTGTCGCCGACGAGACCGCGCTGGTCTTCAAAGGCACGGTGATGGACGCGCTCTCCGCCCTCGACCGGGACATTTCACGGGCGGCGCATGCGAGCGCGGTCCCGGCCGCGGACCGCAACGCATCGTCGCTTTCCTGACCACGTCGTCCGGAGTAAGACCGCTCTTCACTGCTTACTGGAATACATCTAACTAACTTTTTCAATTCATTGGGTTATACGATAGTGGCAGTTTTCGCCGACCGCGCTGCCACGGTGCGACAGGAAAGCGGCCGGACAGGCTTTTTAGATGTTGAATTCATCCCCGTATGCCGCCTATACGGAGACCTTCCCGCCGCGGCGACATCGTGACCGCTTCTGCTGCCGCCATCGTGACGACACGATGGACCGGCATAGCAACGGTTGACGCTTTTCTTGCCGCGTCCGATCCGTCTTTTCGAGCCCGACAATGCCCGACAACACCACCTACTACGACACCTCGACCGGCCGCAGCGACGAGATCGACACGCTCATCGCCGTTGCCGCGACGGCTGTCGAGGGTCCCGTGGCAGCGTTTGTCAGGGATATGTCGGAGCGGCTGGCGACCATCGAGGCGGAGACCCCGTACAAGCTCGGCATCAACGAGACGCGAATCGCCAAGGAGATCGCCCGCGCGCTGGTGCTGGACATCGTCCATGGCGGCATCCGCTCGTTCGAGAACGGCAAGGCGCTGCGCAGCGACACGGTGCTGGAGGTCTACGAGCAGGCGTGCGTCGAGGCCGAACGCGCGGTCGAGCTGGCCCTCAGGCGCAGCGCCGGCGACGGGGACGACGAAGAAAACTAGCCCTGCCGGCCCTCGGCCAGGCGCAGGCGCATTTCCTCGTTGATTCGCTTCAGCTTTTCCAGGCTCTCTTCATAGGCAGCAAAGCGCGAGCTCAGCTCGCGCGCCGCAGACAGCGCACCGGGCTCCGGCGTCGCAGCGCGGGCCGGTTCTGCGCGCGCCGCTTCGGCGGCCGCCGTCGGCGGGTCCTGGCGAATGAGGCTCAGATTCGAGGTTCTTGACGGGAACTGAAAGGCATTGGCCATCGCGTCCGCTCCAGCAGGTCTCACGTTTCGGAAATGTCGGGGACGCAACCACAGACCGAATCAGATTCGGCTCATACTTTCCGTACCTTAGCGATCCAGGCGAAAATGTGCCAGCGCTAATGCACGCAACCTTTCCGGGCCGCCGACGCATTGCAGCTCCGAAGCATTGGACATGGAGCACGAACCGGCGCAAACTCATGCATCTTTTTGAATATAACGGCTCGGCAAACGGGCCGGACGGGAGGATGTCATGCTATCCATTTCGCGCGGTTTCGCGATTGTACTCGGCCTTGTCATGCTGGCGGCACCGCTAGCGGCCTCGGCCGCTTCCGGGCTGTTCGTGCGTCAGGTTGAAAGCGACTTCGACAGCGTCGCCTTCGACGTCAACGATGCCATCGTCAATCGCGGCTATGTGGTCGACTATACCGGCCGGATCGGCGAGATGCTGAAGCGTACCGAGGCCGACGTCGGCGCCGACGCCTCGCCCTACGTCAACGCGCAGATGACCCAGTTCTGCTCGGCCGTGCTGTCGCGAAAGGCGATGGAGGCCGACCCGCAGAACATCGCCTTTTGCCCCTACACGATCTTCTATTTCGAGCGCAGCGATGCGCCCGGCACCGTCCATGTTGGGTTCCGCCGGCTGGCAGGCGCCGAAACGCCGGCCTCGGAAGCCGCCCTCGGCGAGATCAACGCACTTCTGGAAGAGATTGTCACGGAAGTGACGGGCGAGTAGGGACCTACGCCCCCTCGCCCGTCGAAAGCGTCCCGGAAAGGATGTCGGCAAGGGTGCGGGCCACCACGGCCGTTGCCGCATGCAGATCGTCGAGCGCGATGTGCTCGTCGGCGCTGTGGGCGCTCATCTCGCGGATGTCCTTGGGTCCCGCGCCGTAGAGCACGGTCGGGATGCCGGCCGCGGCATAATGGCGGGCATCGGTGTAGAGCGGCACTCCGGTGATCGGCACGTCCGAGCCGAGCACCGCGCCGGCGTTTTCCTGCACCAGTTGGGCGAGCGGCAGGGTCTCCGGCGCCGGGCACAGCGGCTCGGCCAGCATCTTGCGCCGGCATTCCACGTCGAGACCCTCAAGCGCCGGCGTCGCTTCGGTGACGAGCTCGATGAGGCCGGCCTCGACCGCCTCGCCGTCCTCTTCCGGGATCAGCCGCCGGTCGAGCTGCAGCACGACCCGGTCCGGCACCACGTTGAAGCTGATGCCGCCGGTGATCATGCCGACCGTCAGCTTGGCCGTGCCGATGCCGGGCTCGGCGCTGCGGATGCCGGAAAGCCGGTCGCGTTCGGCATAGAGGGCGGTCAGGATCGGCGTTGCCGCGGCGAGCGCATCGACGCCCGTCTCCGGGATCGCGGCGTGGGCCTGGCGGCCGCGCACGACGATCTCCAGATGCAGGCAGCCATTGTGGGCCGTCGTCACCACGTGGGTGATGCCGGACGAAATGGCGAAGTCCGGCTTGCTGAGCCCCTGGCCGAGGATCCAGGACGGCCCGAGCGCGCCGCCGACCTCGCCGTCGAAGGTGACGTGCAGTTCGACCGCGCCGTTAAGCCCCTCGGCGGCCGCGTCGATGAGGGCGAGCAGCGCGAAGGTGTAGGTGGCGATGTCGCATTTGGCGTCGGCCGCGCCCCGGCCGTAGATGGCGCCGCCGCGCTTGTGGCCGCCGAAGGGGTCCTCCGACCAGCCGTCGCCCGGCGGCACGGCGTCGCCATGGGCCTGCAGCACCACGGTCGGCCCGGTGCCCTCGCCGAAGGTCTTGCGCACCAGGAGGTTGGCGGTGCTGCGCATGCCGTATTGGTGGACGAAAGGTTTCGGAACCGGCAGGCGGGCGACCTCAAAGCCCTGCTTTTCCAGGAGCTTTGCCACCGATTCGGAAACCTTGGCGCATTTGCCGGGCGGATTGCTGCTCGGGATGCGGATCAGGCTTTTCAGGAAACCGATCTGGTCGTCGAAGCGTGCGTCGATATCGGGGGTCATGCCGCAACGCACCCCGCCGCTTGGCGCGCGCGGCCGCTTTGCGGCGGGCGTCTACTGTCCGGGTCGTCGGTCACGAAAGGGTTCCAGGGTCATTCAGGTGCCGGCGATCTTGCAACCATTCGCCGGCGCGGCCAAGGGATAATGGACCGCGATTTCAAAAAAACCGGCGCCACAAGGCGGCGCCGGCTGTTTCCATCGATGGGGCCGCAGCTTTCGCGGCCCGTTTCGACCGGCCTACTTCGGAAGCTGGTCGTCGATGCCCTTGACGTACCAGTTCATGCCGAGGAGCGTGCCGTCGTCGAGCGCCTCACCCTCGCCGATGACCTGGGTGCCGTCCTGCTTGAAGATCGGCCCCTTGAAGGGATGCAGCTCGCCGGATTCGATCGCCGCCTGGGTGGCCTTGGCCTCCTCTGCGACTTCCGCCGGCATGTTGGTGTAGGGCGCCATAACGACCAGGCCGTCCTTCAGGCCCTCCCAGCTCGCCTGGGACTTCCAGGTGCCGTCGATGACCGCCTGGATGCGCCTGACATAGTACGGGCCCCAATGGTCCTCGATGGCCGTCAACTGGGCCTTCGGCGCGAACTCGATCATGTCGTGGGCCTGGCCGAAGCCCTGCAGGCCGCGCTCCTGGGCGATCTGCAGCGGTGCCGGCGAGTCGGTGTGCTGGACGGAGACGTCGGCGCCCTGGTCGAACAGGGCCTTGGCGGCGTCGCCCTCCTTGCCCGGATCAAACCAGGTGTTGACCCAGACGACCTTGATCTTGAAGTCCGGATTGACCGACTGGGCGCCGAGCATGAAGGCGTTGATGCCCATCACCACTTCCGGGATCGGGAAGGAGGCGATGTAGCCGGCGACGCCGTTCTTGGAGACCTTGGCCGCGATCTGGCCGATGATGTAGCGGCCCTCATAGAAGCGGGCGTTGTAGGAGGTGACGTTTTCCGCCGTCTTGAAGCCGGTGGCGTGCTCGAACTTGATGTCCGGGAACTTCTTGGCGACCTTGATGGTCGGATCCATGAAGCCGAAGGAGGTGGTGAAGATGATGTTGCAGCCGGAGCGGGCGAAGCGCTCGATGGCGCGTTCGGCGTCCGGACCTTCCGGAATGCTTTCCACATAGGCGGTCTCGACGGCGTCGCCGAGCTTCTCTTCGGCGTAGAGCCGGGCGGTGTCGTGGCCCTGGGACCAGCCGCCGTCATTGTGCGGCCCGACATAGACGAAGCAGGCCTTGACCTTGTCGGCGGCGTTGGCGCCTCCGGCCATCATGCCGAGGGCGAGGACCGCTCCGGCGAGGGCGAAGCTTTTGCGCATGGATAAATCTCCCTGTTCGCGGCGGGCGAGACAAAACGCCCGCCGGTTTGACGTCAGTGAACCCCTCATGAGCGTAAAACTTGCGCCATTAGACGGGTCCGTACAAGAGCGTGCCGGCCGCGCTCAGCGATCGGGCACGAAGGACTGGCCGAGGCAGGCCGGCGTGTTGACCCTCAACAGCGTGCGGTCGCGCGAGATGATGACGAGCACGATGACGGTGGTGAGGTAGGGCAGCATCGACAGGAACTGCGAGGGGATGCCGACGCCGATGGCCTGGGCGTGAAGCTGCAGGATGCTGACGGCGCCGAACAGCACCGCACCGATGACGATGCGCGACGGCAGCCAGGTGGCGAAGACGACGAGGGCGAGCGCGATCCAGCCACGCCCACCGGTCATGTTCTGGGTCCATTGCGGCGTGTAGACGAGCGAAAGGTAGCCGCCGCCGAGACCGGCGCAGGCGCCTCCGAACATCACCGCCAGGAAGCGCACCTTGATGACGTTGTAGCCGAGCGAATGGGCCGAGACGTGGTTGTCGCCGACGGCGCGCAGGATCAGCCCGGCGCGGGTGTGGAACAGGAACCACCAGACGCCGACGGCGAGCACGATGGCGAGATAGGTGAGCGGATCCTCGCCGAAGACGATCGGGCCGACCAGCGGAATGTCGCTCAGCACCGGGATATCGAGCTTCGGCAGGCCGATGCCGGGAATGCCCACATAGGCATTGCCGATCAGCGCCGAAAAGCCGAGGCCGAAGAGCGTCAGCGCCAGACCCGAGGCGACCTGGTTGCCGACGAAGATCAACGTGACGACGCCGAACAGCGCGGCCATCAGGGCGCCAGCGGCGGCGGCCGCGGCGATGGCGATCACCGGCTGGTCGGTGAGATGGGCGGCGGCAAAGCCGCAGACGGCGCCGACCGCCATCATGCCTTCGACACCCAGGTTGAGAACGCCGGAGCGCTCCGTCACCAGTTCGCCGATGGCCGCGAACAGGAGCGGTGTCGCCGCGGTGATGATGGTGAGTACGATGCCTTCGAACATCTCCATGACGTCAGGCTCCCTCCGCCCGCGCGCCGGCGGCCGGCGTGCGCACGAGGCGGACCCGGTAGAAGATGAAGGTGTCGCAGGCGAGTACGAAAAACAGCAGCATGCCCTGGAAGACGCGGGTGATCTGGTCGGACATGCCGAGTTCGATCTGCACCCCCTCGCCGCCCATATAGGAGAGCGCCAGTAAGAGGCCGGCGAAGATGATGCCGATCGGATTGAGGCGGCCGAGGAAGGCGACGATGATGGCGGTGAAGCCGTAGCCCGGCGAGACCGACGTCCTCAGCATGCCGGTCGGGCCGGCGACCTCGCAGATGCCGGCGAGCCCGGCAAGGCCGCCGGAAATCAGGAACGCCAGCACCACCATCTTCTTGTGGCTGAAGCCGGCAAAGGCGCCGGCGCGCGGCGCCTGGCCGAGGACGGTGATCTGGAAGCCGGTGATCGTGCGGCGCAGCACGAACCAGGCGATGACGGCGATGACGATGGCAAAGACAGCGTTGAGCCGGACGCTGTCGCCGAAGACGACGGGCAGGATCTGGTCGCCGTCGAAGGGCCGGCTGTCGGGGAAATTGTGGCCCGCCGGATTGCGCCAGGGGCCGCGGGCGAGCCAGTCGACCATGAGCTGGGCGACATAGACCAGCATCAGGCTGGTCAGGATCTCGTTGGCCCCGAAGCGGGTCTTCAGGAGCGCCGGAATGGCACCGTAGGCCATGCCGCCGGCAATGCCGAGGATCAGCATCAGCGGCATCACCAGGGGGCCCTGGAAATCCGGAAACAGGATCGGCAGGGCCGAGCCGGCCATCGCGCCAGCGACGAGCTGGCCCTCGGCGCCGATGTTCCAGGTGTTGGAATAGAAGCAGAGCGACAGGCCGACGGCGATGATGACGATCGGCACCGCCTTGACGATCAGCGCCTCCACCGACCACCACGCCGTCAGCGGCTCGATGAAATAGATGTAGAGCGCGCGGAACGGGTCGACGCCGACAGCGGAAAACACCAGAAAGCCAGCGACGACGGTGAGGAAGATCGCGACCAGCGGCGACAGCACCGCCATGGCGCGCGAGCGGTTCGGCCGGCGGACGAGCTCAATGCGCATCGGCGAGCTCCATGGCCATCGCCTGGCGTTCTCCGGCCCCGCCCATCAGCAGGCCGATTTCCTCGCGGGTGATGCCGCGGGCGTTCTGCGGCGCCGACAGGCGGCCTTTCGAGATCACCGCGATGCGGTCGGAGATCTCCAGGATCTCGTCGAGGTCCTGGCTGATGACGAGGACGGCCGAGCCCGAACGGGCAAGGTTGATCAACGCCTGGCGGATGATGCTCGCCGCGCCCGCATCGACGCCCCAGGTCGGCTGGCAAACGACCAGGACGCCGGGCTTGCGGTCGATCTCGCGGCCGACGACGAATTTCTGCAGGTTTCCGCCGGACAGCGACATCGCCTCCGGGTCCGGATCGCCCTTGCGGACGTCGAACAGCTCGGTGACGCGGCCGACGACGCCCTTGGCGCCGCCTCGCGAGAGGACGCCGCGGCGCACCAGCCCCTCGCCGGTGCCGTGGCGGGTGAGGAGCACGTTTTCCGACAGCTTCAGACGCGGCACGGCGCCATGCCCCAGCCGTTCCTCCGGCACGAAGGCGGCGTGCAGGCGCCGGCGCGCGGTAACGCCGAGCCGGCCGCAGGGAATGCCGTCGATCTCGATCGCCGCGTTGTCGCGGGCCGGCGTTTCGCCGGAGAGCGCATCGAAGAATTCGTCCTGGCCGTTGCCGGCGACGCCGGCGATCGACACCACCTCGCCGCCATGCACTTCCAGCGAGACCCGGTCGATGGCGACGGCGAAGGGATGGGGTGGCGGCACGGAGAGTTCGTGGACGCGCAGGCGCACCGGCGCTTCGCGGTCGAGTTCCGCGCCGGTCTGAAGTTCCAGCACGTCGGCGCCGACCATCATGCGGGCAAGCTGTGCGGCCGAGGCCTGCTGCGGGTCGCAGGCGCCGACCACCTTGCCATGGCGCAGGATGGTGGCGTTGTGGCAGAGCCGCTGCACCTCTTCCAGGCGGTGGCTGATATAGAGCACCGCCCTGCCCTCGCCGGCGAGCCGCTCCAGCGTGACGAAGAGCTGGTCGGCCTCCTGGGGCGTCAGCACCGAGGTCGGCTCGTCCATGATGATGAGTTCGGGATCCTGCAACAGGCAGCGGATAATCTCGACCCGCTGGCGCACGCCGACGGACAGATCGGCAACGACGGAGCCCGGGTCGACGGCGAGGCCATATTCAGTGGAGACCTCGCGGATGCGGCCGGCGAGCCTGGCATCGGCGCTGGTGCCGGCGAGCGCAAGGGCGATGTTCTCGTTGACGGTCAGCGCGTCGAACAGGGAAAAATGCTGGAACACCATGCCGATGCCGATCCGGCGCGCGCGGGCCGGGTCGGTCAGGTGCACCGCCTCGCCCTTCCAGCGGATTTCGCCGGCGGTCGGCTGCAACGCACCGTAGAGGATCTTGACCAGCGTCGACTTGCCGGCGCCGTTCTCGCCGAGAAGGGCATGGATCTCGCCGCTCTGGATGGTGAGGTCGACGGCGTCGTTGGCGACCACCGCGCCGAAGCGCTTGACGATGCCACGCGCCTCAAGCAGCGGCACCGGTTGCGGCGCGGTGTCGATCTTCGCGGCTACGCCGTCCAAGGGCGGGCCCCCAATGCTGTCGCTGTTCCACCGGGCCCGCCGCGGAAGGGTCGGCGTTCAACGGCCTCGTCCTTCAAAGAGAAGACGGGCGCGGGGAAAAGGTCAAGAGCAACAGTGCCGTTGCATACAGTTTCCACAGGGCGCATGTCGCAGCGGCAACGGTGGAGCGCGGATGGCTGACGGCGGCGGCAATGCACCGGCAAACGAAAAACCCGGCCGCTGGGGTGCGGCCGGGTTCGCTCGTCGGATGTCGAAGACGTCAGCGGGCGGTCGAACCGTCGTCCTCGGGCTCCTCGCCGGCGTCGGGTTCCTCCCCTGCCGGCTCGTCGCCATAGGCGTTCTCGTCCCCGTAGCCGCTCTCGTCTTCGCCGTTATGGCTGGCGCCGAGGCCCTTGCCGCGTTCCTCGTCGTCGCCGGCCGTCAGGCAGTTGTAGTAGGCGGTGCGGTCGAGGTTCGGGTCGATGCAGCGGTAGAAGCTGTCAAGCTGGTTGAGCCGGTAGTAGTTGATATAGGGATTGACCAGGAAGCGGCCGTCCTGGCCGATGAAGACGCCGTGGTCGTCGATCTCATCCTTCAGCGAGGGATGCTTTTGAAGGATCGCGGCCTTGAACTCGCCGTGGCGCATGAAGTTGTCGGGCAACTGGTCGAACGGGCCGTCGAAATAGTTGTTGGCCTCGACATTGACGCGGTTGACGCCGATCAGGAGCTTGCGGTCCTGGCGGCGGTCGTCGAAGAAGACGAAGCCGGTGCGCATGCCGACGAGGATGACCGGCGTGTCCTCCGAATAGGGCACCAGGATGTCGGACGGCGTGCCCTCCTCGTTGAGGACGAAGCGGAACTGCTTCAGCTCGCGGTCGAAGAGGAAATAGAACTCCACGCCCGACTCATCAAAGACGGGGCCGAGATAGTCCTCCTGGGGCGCGACGCGGGCCGCCGGCGGCTCGACGCCGGTCAGGTCGTTGAGCTGGAACTCGACGGAGATGTCCTTGTAGGTGACGCGGTAGAGGAAGTCGTCGACCTTCTCCACCTTGACCCCGTCCTCGGCGTTCAAAGCCTTGTACTGGGAGAGGATCTCCATGTTCCAGGGCTCGGTCTTGGAGAAATAGGCGAAATGCAGCACGCCGTCGTCGCGGTCGCCGACGTCGAGGCGCATGTTGCCGGCATATTCCATGCCGCTGTGCTTGAAGGTGAAATAGAAATAATTCTCGGTCGGATAGACCTTCACCTTCGGCGGCAGGGCGCGCAGCAGGAACTCGAAGGTCTCCATGCGGTCTTCGACGTTGAAGGAGCGCGCGGCCCGGGCCCCGGCGACGAAATTCTGGTTGAGCGAGATGCCGGGCACGGTCACCACCGCCTTTTCTTCGGCGGACGCCGGCCAAGCCGCGAGCGCACCGAGCGCCGCGGCCACGGCCAGGTATCGCAACCGGCGGGCACCGCGGGTCGACTGGGGAATATGCTTTTGCATCTTTTTGGCTGCTCCTTCTGGACGGGTTTGGGCGGGGCGGACCGCGCCGGCGAGGCCGGCGGGCGCCGGACCGCTTTCCGGGGGTTACGACCCCGATGTAGGACGCCTCGTTCCGCTCCGGTGTGATCCACGCCACACAAGCCGGCTTTGTCGATGCCGCGGGCGGCGACGGGCGATGTTGGCGTTGGAAGGTGGCGATCACGCGGCGGCCGGAAAGCCATTGGCCGGGCCGTTCCGCATCGGCAGGTGCCGGGAAAAGCGCGGCGGACGAAATGCTCGCCCGCCGCGTTGTCTTTTCTGCAGCGTCATCAGTTGCGCTGGCTGCGCCGTTGATTGTGCTGACGCCGCCGCTGTTGCTGCTGGCGTTGCCGCTGTTGGCGCGCCCGCTGCTGCTGCTGGCGTTGCCGTTGCTGCCGTGCCCGCTGCTGCTGCTGGCGCTGACGTTGCTGCCGTGCCCGCTGCTGCTGCTGGCGTTGCCGCTGTTGCCGTGCCCGCTGCTGCTGCTGGCGTTGCCGTTGCTGGCGTGCCCGCTGCTGCTGCTGGCGTTGCCGCTGCTGGCGCGCCCGCTGTTGCTGCTGACGTTGCCGTTGCTGGCGTGCCCGCTGCTGCTGCTGGCGTTGCCGCTGCTGCTGGCGCGTCCGCTGCTGCTGCTGACGTTGCCGCTGCTGCTGGCGGGTGCGCTGTTGCTGGCGCTGCCTTTGCTGCTGGCGGGCACGCTGCCTTTGCTGCTGACGTTGCCGTTGATTCACATTGGCATCGTCCCGGCGCCGCGACCGGTTCGCATTGTGCCGCTGGTTCTGTTGACGCGTCCCATCGCGGCGGCGCGAGCGGTTGACGTTGTGACGCTGGTTCTGCTGGCGCGCGCCGTCACGGCGGCGCGAACGGTTGACGTTGTGGCGCTGGTTCTGCTGGCGCGCCCCGTCACGGCGACGCGAGCGGTTGGCGTTGTGCTGCCCTCCGTCCCGGCGCCGTGACCGGTTCACGTTGTGACGCTGGTTCTGCTGGCCGGCACCGTCGCGGCGGCGCGAGCGGTTGACGTTGTGCTGGCCGTCCCTGCGCCGGGAGCGGTTCACATTGTGCCCGTCGCGCCGGCGGGACCGATTGACGTTATGCCGCTGGTTCTGGCGACGGGAGCGGTTGGCGTTGTGCTGCCCACCGTCCCGGCGCCGTGACCGGTTCACATTGTGCTGGCCGTCGCGGCGACGCGACTGGTTCACGTTGTGCCGCTGGTTCTGGCGGCGCGAGCGGTTGGCGTTGTGCCGCTGGTCTTGGCGGCGCGAGCGGTTCACCGTGTGGCGTCCGTCGCGTCCCCGCGACCGCCGCACATTGTGCTGCTGGTTCTGCCGACGCGAGCGCCGCACATTGTGGCCCGGCCTGATGCCATTGCGGGAGACGCGCGGACGGTGCCCGCCACGCCAGACCGAGCGGCGCCTGTTATGGCCCTGGGACTGGAACCGGCGATGGAACCGCGAGCGACCGGCGCCGTGGATCGGCCGGCCGATGGAGCGGCCCCTCGCGTGGTAGATCGAGCGGTAGTTGCGGTGGAACCGCGACGGACCGCGCAGATGTCCCGGCCTGCCGGTGGAGGTGCGCCAGTTGTGCCAGTGCGACCGGCGTCCGCCATGGAAGGTGGAGACGCGCGGGCCGTGGCCCGGACGCACGACCGAGTTCCAGCGATTGTGCCAGCCGGATTCCCAGCGCCGGTGCAGGCGCGAGATACGGCGCCAGTGGCCCGGGCCAAGCCGTGTCAGGTTGCGGTCGTGGAGACCCGAGCGATAGGCGAAGTGGAAGGCGGAAATCCCCGGATTGTGGATGCCCACGGCGTCCGTGAAGATGCCGTCATGGCGCCTCGACCGGAAGTCCTCGTGGAACCGCGACAGGGCGCGCCGGTGGATCGGCACCAGCCGGGTGACGATGCCGTCGTGGCGGTCGGAATCCCAGCGCCGGTGGAACCGCGAGAAGCCGCGATCGTGCTCGTCGACCGGATCGGTGGTGACGCGGTCATGCTGGACGGAGCGGAACTCCTCGTGGAACGAGGACAGCGCTTCGTCATGCACCGGAATGAATCGGGTGATGCGTCCGTCATGGGAAGCGGAGCGGAACCGGCGATGGAACCGCGACAGCCCCCGGCGATGCCACGGGATCGGCGCCGTCGTGGTGCCGTCGTGGCGGATCGAGCGGAAGCGGCGGTGGAAGTTCGACAGGGCCGGTTCGTGGGTGTCGATGAACTCCGTGTCGGCCTGGTCGTGGCGCTCGGAGACGAAGCGGCGATGGAAGGCGGACAGGGCGCGCCAGTGATCGGTCGGCGTCTCGCCCGGAATGGTGACGCGGTGGCAATCGCGGTCGTTGACCGGATTCTCGTCGCCGTCGAAGCCGGAAACGGAGCCGAACAGGGCTTCGAGCAGCTCGTCGGTGATCTCGCTGTCGACCGGCAGCCCGAGTTCCTGCTTGACCGCCTCGATGGCGGCGTTGGTCTCCGGGCCGTAGATGCCGTCGATGGACGAGATGTCCTGGCCGCGGTCGCGCAGCGCGCGCTGCAGGAAGCGGATGCGGGTCCGGTATTCGCGGCCGAGCCAGCCGACCTCGATGCAGTTGAGCAGAGAGCGTGCCGGCGGTTCGGGCGGAAGGTCGATGGCGATTTCGAGGGTTATGCTCTCGCTGACCGCGAGGGTGATGTCCGGCGCGTCGCAGAAGATCATGCCGTCGATCTTCTCGCAGGTCCACGGCTCGCCGACGTCGCCGGCCAGGCTGACGGAGGACAGCGACAGCTCGTCATAGAGGAAGAGCGGGCCCTGGAACGGGCCGGAGCCGGAATTGGTGATGGTCACCTGGAAGCCGCAGCCCTCGCCGGGCAGGCATTCGACGGGACCGGTCTTGGAGATGGCGAGGTCGAATTCGGTCGACTCGTCGCCCTCCGGAATTTCCGGATCGCGCGGCAGGCTGTCGTCGTAGGCGATCTCCTCTTCCGTCTCGCCGCCGCCGACGACGACTTCGACGTCACCGGGATGGGAAACGCGGAAGGCGGCGCGCTGGGGCGGTTCGTCGGCAAGGTTGCCGGGCACGATATAGGCCGAGTCGACGCCGTCCGGCGGCGTCGCCGTCGCGCCCTCCGCCGGCGCGTTCAACGCCTCGGGGGCCAGGATTTCCGTGCCGCCGTCGACGGGCACGCCCTGCAGGCCGTCGACCTCGTCGCTCTCGTCGCCGGAGCACGGACCATCGGGCGAGCAGAGATTGTCGCCGGTCGCCCAGACGAAGGCATCGGGCGCTTCCGGGTCGAGCTCGCCGGCATCGGTGTAGCCGAAGCCGAAGGCAACGCCGCCATTGGCGTTGGCGCGGATGAAGGGAGGACCGTCGTCCTCACCGCGTTCTGTGTTGCCCACATTGTAGCGGGCGTCCGGCTGCCAGATGCCGTCGTCGTCGCGCAGGTAGCGCAGCACGCGGGACATCTTCGGCGCGGCATAGAGTCCGGCACCGGCGCCGTCCGGAACGAGGCCACCGCGCTCGGCGACCAGCATGACGCCGTCGCGGGAAATCGCGATATCGGTCGGCGCGCCGTTCGGCTTCTGGGCCGCCGGATCCGGGTCGTTCCCGCCCTCCCCTGCGGTGTCGCCGTCTTCGCCGGCAGGACGGCGCTCGCTGGCGAAGAAGTTCGGCAACACGAATTCGCGGCGGATGTCCTCGACGTCGAAGTCGCCGGAGGCGGAAATGCCGATCGACCAGACCGTGTTCCTGGAATCCTCGCCGGCCTCGGCCCAGGTCTCGTCGCCGAGCGGGTCGGCGCCCCAGACCGTATAGAAGAGCCGCGAACGGCCGGAGCGCTCGTCGCGGTCGACGGCAAGGCCGTAGACCCGGCGCCGGTAGTCGGCAACGTTCCAGCAGGCCGGCGTGACGGCCGCATCGGCCCTGGCGCCGTCCGGCGTCTGGCAGTTGTCGAGCTGGGCCTGGGTCTCGGGATCGAATTCCACGACCGGCAGCACGTGGTAGTCGCCCGAGGCAACGTCGAGGAAATAGGAGCGGCCGTCGACGCCGTGGTCGAAGGTGCCTGCGATGTCGCCGCTCTCGGTCGAGACGCGATGGATCAGGCCCGATTCCAGGTCGGTGACGAAAAGCTGCTTGTGGGCGGCGTCATAGGCGAGATTGCCGAGCGCGGCGCCGGTGTTGTAGCGGTCGTTCGGGGCGATTTCGGTAAAGGCTTCGGGGATATAGTCGTTTTCCGGCGAGATCCGGTAGATCGTGCCGGCCGCGCCCTGCGGGCCCCACTGGCCATCGAGCCAGGAGCCGTCGGATTTCAAATGCAGGCCGAAGGCGGAGGTGGCGCCGACATAGATGGTCGGCTGGGCGCCGTCGTCGATGGCGATGCCGAAAACCTGGCCGACATCGAGGGCCCGGGCAAGGATCGAGGTGGGGGCGTCGCGCCAGACCTGGCCGGTCGGCGGCTGGCCGGGCGAGCGCACGTTGATGAGTTCGACGGTGGTGCCGCCGGCGTCGATCGCCGGTCCCTCGCCGCCATTTTCCAGACCCGAGAACCGTGTCACCACGGCATCACCGGTGGACAGACGGGTTTCCTGCGCGGAGGCATTCGTCGACGCGAACGCAATCCACACCACTGCCGCAGCCGCGGCTGCCTTGACGGCATGCAACTTGGTCATTTTTCGGACGCTTCTTTCCCGACTGATTGTGATTGGGTCCGCGAAACGGGATCGATTTGGGGGATTGCGGCGGCGTGGCGATCCGCGGCGTGCAAACAAAGCCCGGAATCGGCTCGTGACGGCTACACGATGCACCGACATGCATGTTCCCCGTAGCGGCTTCCGTCCCTCAAGCGAGGTCGAAAGCAAGCTCCCCATCCGGCGGGCACTATAGACAGCCGACACCGTATTCACAATATGAGACAGGCGTATGGCTTAATTTTTATAGGCTTTTCCGCACTGCAACACCCGCGAGCGCCAACCGGTCTCTTAAATCACGGGCGCGGCGGGTGCATTGCAGCAGGCGGGTGCCGCTCAGACCACGAAAACGGACGAGCCGGTGGTCTTGCGGCCTTCCAGGTCGCGGTGGGCGGCGACCGCGTCCGCGAGCTTGTATTCCTGGTTGACGCGGATCTTGACGGCGCCCGAGGTCACCACCTCGAACAGCTCGTCCGCCATGGCGACGAGGTCCTCGCGCGCCGCGGCATAGGTGAAGAGGTTCGGCCTGGTGCAGAACAGCGAGCCCTTCTGGTTCAGGAGGCCGATCGAAAACGGCGGCACCGGCCCGGAGGCGTTGCCGAAAGAGGCCCACAGGCCGAGCGGGCGAATGCAGTCGAGCGAGCCCGGGAAGGTGTCCTTGCCGACGCCGTCATAGACCACGTCGACGCCCTTGCCGCCGGTCAGCTCGCGGACCTTTTCGACGAAATCGTCCTCGCGGTAGTTGATGACGTGATCGTAGCCATGGGCGAGCGCCAGCTCGACCTTTTCCGGCGAGCCGGCTGTGCCGATGGCGGTGACGCCGAGGTGCCGCGCCCATTGCCCGGCAATCAGCCCGACGCCGCCGGCCGCGGCGTGGAACAGCATGGTGTCGCCCTGCTTCAGGGGATAGGTGCGGCGCAGCAGGTACTGGGCGGTCAGGCCCTTCAGCATCAGGGCGGCGGCGGTCCTGTCGTCGATGCCGTCCGGCAGCAGCACCAGCCGGTCGGCGGCAACGTTGCGCTCCTCGGCATAGGAGCCGAGCGGGCCGACATAGGCGACGCGATCGCCCGGCTTCACCTCGGTGACGTCCTCGCCGACGGAGACGACCTCGCCGGCGCCTTCATTGCCGGGCACGAAGGGCAGGCCCGTCGGCGCCGGATAGAGGCCGGAGCGGAAATAGGTGTCGATGTAGTTGAGGCCGACGGCGGTGTGGCGGATGCGCGCCTCGCCGGGCTTCGGGGCGCCCGGATCGAAGACATCCCACCGCATGACTTCCGGACCGCCGGCTTCGTGGACCTGGACCGCATGGATCATTTTGTTGCTCCTTTTGTCATATCGGCGTTCCCGCTGCCCGCCCCTTGTCAGGATTCGCCGGTGCGCTTGCGGGCGCGGCGGGCGGCCAGCACGTTGAAAATCTCCACCAGCGCGGAAAACAGCATGGCGAAGTAGATATAGCCGCGCGGGATGTGGAAGCCGATGCCATCGGCGATCAGCGCCACGCCGATCAGGAACAGAAAGGCGAGGGCCAGCATCTTCGTCGTCGGATGACGCGTGATGAAGCGCGCGACGGCGCCGGAGGCGAAATACATGATCGCCATGGCGATGACGACGGCGGCGATCATGACCTCCAGGTGCTCGGCCATGCCGATCGCGGTGATAATGGAATCGACGGAAAACACCATGTCGATGACGACGATCTGGGCGATGATCGCCGCGAAGGTGGCGGTAACCTTCGACGGTCCCTCCTCCCCCGCGCCCTCGATGGCGCCGTGAATCTCGTGGGTCGCCTTGAAAATCAGAAACAGCCCGCCGGCCATGAGAATGAGGTCGCGCCAGGAAACGGGCTGGCCGAAGGCCTCAAAGAGCGGCGCCGACAGGCCGATCAGCCAGGTCAGCGCGGCAAGCAAGGCGATGCGGAAGACGAGCGCGAGCGCCAGGCCGATCTGGCGGGCGCGCTTGGCCGCCGCGTCCGGCAACCGGCCGACGATGACGGAAATGAAGACGACGTTGTCGATGCCGAGGACGATCTCCATGACCGTCAGCGTCATCAGGCTGGCCCAGACCTGCGGATCGCTGAGGCTGGGGATCATAGTCCGAGGGGTCTCCCGCGGCGCGGTCCGGCGCGCCCGGCGTTGATCCACTGGTGGACGAAACCGATGCAGAAGAGATAGAGGCTGGTGACGGCGAGACCGAGGACGATCCACAGCGGCGGCGCCAGGCCGGCGGCGAGCGCCAGGCCGGCAAAGACGCCCCAGCCGACGCACATGGCGAGCGTGACAAGGCGCCAGCGCTTGACGCGGACCGGGTGGACGAAGTCAAGCGGCGCAAAGGTCAGCACCGTCAAGACGACGACCACGCCGAGGGTCACGAATTGCGGTGGGTTCAGCACCATCAGCACCAGAACGACCATGTTCCAGACCGCCGGAAAGCCCTTGAACGAGCCGTCCTCGTTCTTCATGCGCGTGTCGGCGAAATAGAGCGCGCCGCCGGTCACCACCAGCACTGCGCCGATGAGGTCGAAGGGCGTGGAGGCAATGCCGGAGACGACCAGGATCATCGCCGGCAGGAAAACGTAGGTGGTGTAGTCGATGACGAAGTCGAGGGCCGCGCCGGACCAGCGCGGCATGCGGTCGCCGATCGACAGCCGCCGGGCCATCGGGCCGTCGAGGCCGTCGACGATGAGCGCAACGCCGAGCCAGACGAAGGCGCTGATGAGGTCCCCCCGAACGATCGCAATGCCGGCAAGCAGCGCGAAGGCCGCGCCGGAGGCGGTGAAGAGATGGATCAGGAAGGGAAGACGCGGCACGACGGTCGCCGTTTTACGCTGGAAATGGCCGCTCACTTGTGCCCCCGGGAAAGGCGGCGGAGGCCGCGCGCGGAGCGGCCCTCGATTCGCTGATTTGATGGACCCCGATGGTCGCCGCAGGCGTTGCGACCGCCACCGGAAACGGCGGCACACGGGCGGAAAACGGCGCGGTTGCGCGGCAGAACCGATATCCCCTTCATTCTCCCAGGCACCTCGCCAACGCACGCCCCCCTGATCGCACCCGCCGTACTATAAACCGATCGCACGGCGAATGGGTTCCGACATCAACAATACCGCACAACCCCAAAGGAAAAAAACGACGCCGAGGATGCGCGGGATCCAGATGCTGATGACGATCTTCTCAAGTGCCATAGCTGCACCGAGAATGGCAATCCAGATTACGTTCATGACGCCGACGGCGAACATCACCGCCATCAGCGCCCAGCAGCAGCCGAAACAGAACAGCCCCTGCTCGACGCCTAGCCGGAAGACGCCGGCCGTGTCGCCGCGCCATTTGGCGTGGAAATAGGGCACCGGCGCCTGGCAGCGGGTCAGGCAGGCGTATTTCGCCGGCGTGAACTGGTAGATGCCGGCGGCGATCATCGTCGTGCCGGCAAGGACGAGGCTCGCCGGCGCCATCATCGGCGTCATCGCCTGTAGCGCGGTGAGGCCCCACTGGGCGAGCGAGGCAACGACGGCAAAGGCGACCCACACCGAGAGATAGCCTGCGGCAAGGACGACGACCGGGGCCGCGCGGTTGCCGGTCCGCCGGCCGCTGTCGGCGATGTCGGCATAGGTGGCGAGCATCGGACCTGCCGTCGGCAGCATCATCGCCATCACCATCATCACCCACATCACCAGCACCAGGAAGAAATCGGCGACGTCCCAGGGGCCGGCCGAGGGCATGCCGAAATAGCCGCCGGCGGTCGGCGCGCAGATCGCTGCCAGCGCCGCCCGCGCCGTCGCATCGAGGCCGGAGAAATTGTTGAAGACGTTGAAGGCGCCCATGCCGGGCCCGAGCGCGCCCATGTCCATGTCGGGAACCATGACTCCGACCATGATCAACAGATAGACCCAGCCGAGCCCGGCCAGCACGACGACGGTCAGGATGACGGTCATGCGCGGCCGGCGGGCGAACCAGGCAACGCCCCGGTCGGCGGCACCGAGATAGCTGAGATCGTCTTTGTCCGGGGTCTTCGTCACGCTGGTCTCGCTGGCGGGCGGCGCAGTCCCTCAAAGGCGCCGCAGGCGTCTTCTGCACCAAGGTGCAGCAGGCGCGGGCGCACCAAACCAAGCCGGCGCGGCAATGGCAAGCGGATTGGCGGTCGCGACGCCCAAAGGGACGCCGCTGCGACTATACGTCAAAGCAATGCGACCTTACGTCAAAGCGATGCACATCGGGAATTGATCGAAAGATAGCCCATTGGGGACAGAAGAGGTTGCGCGTGTCACTGGATGCGAACGATTTCCTGATTCTCGCGGCCATCGGCGGATTGCTGATCGGACTGGGTGCAGCCCTTGCTTGGCTGTTTTCCGGCCGCCACTACAATCCGGCAGACTGTCTGCCACCGCTTACCGCGCGAACCTTTACCGGCGTGCCGCTACTGCTCCTGGTCGGGCTGGCGCTCGGCGGCGCGTTCGGCTGCCTTGCCGGCCCGCACGGGCTTTGCGCCGCGGCCGACGGCTTGCGACAGCGGCCGGGCCTTGCGCTTGCCGGCGGCGTCCTCGGCGGCGCCGGGCTCAGGCTGCTGCACGGCTGCCTGGTCGACCATTCGGTCTGCGGCCTGGCGCGCCAGTCGGGCCGTTCCACGGCAGTTGCCGCGGTCTTCTTTTCCGTTGCGTTCTTTGCCGGCGTGATCGCCCTGGAGATGGGACAATGACGCTTCGCGACGTCGGCGAGCAGGCGGCTATGCTGCTGACCGGCGTGCTCTACGGCGCCGGCTACGTCTTTGCCGGCCTTGCCGATCCGGCCCGCGTGCGCGCCATGCTGGGCTTTTCCGGGCTCGGCACCGACGGCTGGCACGCCTGGCCGGTGTTTTCGCTGTTCGTCGCGCTGATCGTCGCCATGTGGGGCATCCGCATGGGACAACGCCTGCGCCGGCCGGTTCTGGCGCGCTCGTTTTCCCGCATTATCTATGACGAGATGGACCTGCGGGCTCTCGTCGGCGCCGTACTCCTCGGTGCCGGTTGGGGGATTGCGGGTTTCGTCCCGTCGACGGCGCTTGCCGCGCTGACGTCCGTGCCGATCGATGCCGGGCTGTTTCTTTTCGGTGCGATCATCGGCATTGTCGGCGTCGATCTGGTCGCCCGGCGGGGCAACGAGCCGCAGAAGCGCCTGTGACGGCAGGGGCGGCCATCGCCGCCCGCCGAAACCAACGAGTACGACAATGACGAGAAAACCGATCCGCAAGGAAACGCCCGACGATTCGAACGCCGCTCCGGCTGCGGGGCCGGCGACGAAGATGCTGAAGGCCGATGTGACGATCATTGGCGGCGGTCCGGCCGGTCTCGTCGCGGCCAACGTCTTTGCCCGCTCCGGCTTCCATACGGTGCTGATCGCGCTGAAGACCGTTCCGGGCGACCGGCGCACGACCGCGCTGCTTGCCGCCTCCGTTGAGATGCTGCGGGTCTCGGGACTGTGGCCGGCGATCGCGCCGCACACCGCGCCGCTCGCCACCATGCGCATCGTCGACGACACGGGAAGGCTCTTCCGGGCGCCGGAAATCGCCTTCGAGGCCAACGAGATCGGCCTCGATGCCTTCGGCTACAATGTGGAGAACACGCCGCTGGTCACCTGCCTCGGCGCATCGGCGGAGAGCCGGCCAACCCTCACCTGGCTCGACGCGACGGCCGAGGACATCGCCATCGGCGAGGACGCGGCGCGGATCACCGCCTCGGACGGCACGGTGGTGGAGACGGCGCTGATTGCCGGCTCCGACGGGCGCAACTCGCCGAGCCGCGAGGCGGCGGGGATTTCCGTGCGCCGCTGGAAATACCGACAGGCGGCGTTCGTCGCCAATTTCGGCCACGACGCGCCGCACCACAACGCCTCGACCGAATTCCACACGCCGTCCGGTCCCTTCACGCTGGTGCCGCTGCCCGGCGACCGCTCCAGCCTCGTCTGCGTGGCGCGCCCCGATGCCGCGGAAGAGCTGGCGGCGATGGCGCCGGACGCACTGTCTGCGGAGGTCGAGCGGCGCGCCCATTCCATCCTCGGGCGCATGGACCTTGAAGGCGTCGGCCAGGTGTTCCCGCTGTCGAGCTTCGTTGCGAAGAAATTCGGCGCCAACCGGGTCGCCCTCATCGGCGAGGCCGGCCACGGCTTTCCGCCGATCGGCGCCCAGGGGCTGAACCTGTCGCTGCGCGATATCGCCTCGCTCGTGGAGATCGCCGAGGACGTGCGCCGCGTCGGCGGCGACATCGGCGGGCCAAAGGCGCTGTCCCGATACGACCGGGCGCGCCAGCCGGACGTCTGGTCGCGCACGCTCGGCGTCGACGCCCTCAACCGGGCGCTGCTCAGCGATTTCCTGCCGGTGCAGGCGCTGCGCGGCGCCGGGCTCTACCTTGCCAACCGGGTCGGGCCGCTCCGGCGCATCATGATGCGCGAGGGCATCACGCCGCGCTTCCGGCTGCCGAAGCTGATGCGCGGGCACAAACCAGACCCGGCCGCCTGACCGCGCCTGGGTTACAGCCCGAAATCGATCACCGGAAGCATGTCGCCGCGGACGAGGAAGATCACCAGGGTCACGGTCGCCACCGAGACCACCGTGCCGACGAGGATCGCGCTGGAGGCCCGCTCCATATAGACCCGGTATTGGCGGGCGATGACGAAGACATTGGCGGCCGGCGGCAGGCAGGCCATGAGCACGGCCGTCGCCACCCAGACCGGATCGATGCCGCCGACCCAGTTGAGCAACAGGAACACGATCGCCGGGTGGATCACCAGCTTGGTGAACAGCAGGAACGGCAGTTCCAGCGGCACCCTGCCGAGCGGCCGCAGCGCCACAGTGACGCCGAGCGCAAACAACGCGCACGGTGCGGCGGCATTGCTCAGGTATGTGAGCAGCGTGTCGATCGCCTGGGGCGGGCGGAACTCGACGGCCGCGGCCAGCACCCCGACGATGGTGGCGATGATGAAGGGATGGGTGAAGATCCGCTTCAGGACGAGCGTCACCGTCGCCCCCAACGAATGTTTTTCGGTGCCGGCAATGGCCATCATCATCGGCGCCAGCACGAACAGGAGCGTGTTGTCGAAGCAGAAGATCAGCGCGGTCGGCACGGTGGCGGCCGGGCCGAGGGCGGCGAGCGTCAGGCCCGGGCCCATATAGCCGATGTTGGAATAGGAGCCGGCAAGGCCCTGGATCGTCGCCTCGGCGATGTTGCCGCGGGTGAAGACGACACCGATGCAAAAGGCGAGCGCAAAGGCGCAGTAGGTCGCGAATGTGGTGGTCGCCACATAGCTGAAATTGGCCAGTTCCTCGATCGGCGTCTGCGACAGGAGCCGGAAGAACAGCGCCGGCAGGGCAAGGTAGATGACGAAGAAATTGAGCCAGGCCAGCCCCTCGTCGGGCAGGTGCATCAGCTTTCCCGAGCCGTAGCCGAGGAAGATCAGGCCGAAAAAAGGCAGCGCGAGGGAGATGACGTCCTGCATGGGGAAAGCTCAGACTCCGTTTCGCACCCTTGCAGATCCGTCTGGTGCCGGCGACGACAGCTTGATTTGTGACCTACCGGCTCACCCGCTGCGGGTCAATGAAGCGGACGCGGTAACCTTTGCTGCAGTGCAACCGGATACCGCCTCCCCGCGCCCAAAGGCCGGTTGCCCATTACGTCGAAGTGTGCAACGCAATATGGCAATGGCCGCCGCCTCGCGCGGCACCGAAAACGGAAGAAAACGGGCAGGAAATCACAGCAATGAAGACACCCAAGGCGTTTTTCAAACCGCTCGCCATCGGCGCTCCGCAGCCCCTGATGGAGCCGCCGGTGCGGCTTGAGCGGATGATCCATTTCGTACCGCCGCATGTGGAAAAGATGCGCGCCAAGGTGCCGGACATCGCCAGGAAGGTCGACGTCGTCCTCGGCAACCTTGAGGACGCCATCCCAGCCGACAAGAAGATCGAGGCGCGCCAGGGCTTCATCGAGATGGCGCGCGACACCGATTTCGGCGAGACGGGCCTTTGGACGCGGATCAACTGCCTCAACAGCCCCTGGGTGCTCGACGACCTCCTGGAGATCGTCGCCGGGGTCGGCGACAAGCTCGACGTCGTCATGCTGCCGAAGGTCGAAGGGCCCTGGGACATCCACTATCTCGACCAGTTGCTGGCCCAGCTCGAGGCGCGCAACGGGGTGACGAAGCCGATCCTCATCCACGCCATCCTGGAGACCGCCGAGGGCGTCAAGAACGTGGACGCGATCGCAACGGCGAGCCCGCGCATGCACGGCATGAGCCTCGGCCCGGCCGACCTTGCCGCCTCGCGCGGCATGAAGACGACGCGGGTCGGCGGCGGCCATCCGGACTATGTGGTGCTGGCCGATGCCGGCGCGGACGCCGATGCCCCTCGCCCCGCCTACCAGCAGGACCTCTGGCACTACACCGTCGCCAGGATGGTCGATGCCTGCGAATCCGCCGGCATCAAGGCGTTCTATGGCCCGTTCGGCGACTTCTCCGACGCCGCCGCCTGCGAGGCGCAGTTCCGCAACGCCTTCCTGATGGGCTGCCACGGCGCCTGGTCGCTGCATCCGAACCAGATCGACATCGCCAAGAAGGTGTTCTCGCCGGATGTGGGCGAGGTCGCTTTCGCCAAAAAGATCCTCGATGCCATGCCCGACGGCACCGGCGCGGTGATGATCGACGGCAAGATGCAGGACGACGCGACCTGGAAACAGGCCAAGGTCATCGTCGACCTGGCCAGGTTGATCGCGGTCAAAGACCCGGACCTTGCAAAGGCCTATAATTTATGATGGTTCAAAGGAGGCGGTCTCTCCCACCGCCTCCGGCCGGCGGCTCGACAGCCATTTAACGTCCGTTTAAACTGGGCCGTCGTATACTAATGTCGTCAAATGCTTAGTGGACCAATGCGCAACGCGAAGTTCAACATCGGCCAGGTCGTACGGCACCGGCACTATCCGTTCCGGGGCGTGATCTTCGACGTCGATCCGACCTTCAGCAACACCGACGAATGGTGGGAAGCCATTCCGGAGGACGTGCGGCCGGAAAAGGACCAGCCGTTCTATCACCTCCTGGCCGAAAACGCCGAGACGGAATACATCGCCTATGTGTCGGAGCAGAACCTCGTTCCGGACACCTCCGGCGAGCCGATCCGCCATCCGCAGCTCAACGAGATCTTCGAGCCCGACGAGCACGGCCAGTACCGCACGCGGGAATCCATCCTGAACTGACGCGGGCGACGGCGTCGCGGCCCCCGCCCATTCCGGTCCTCAAATGCAAAAACGGCGCGTATCCCCCGATACGCGCCGTTTGCATTCGTAGCAACGAAGGGGAGCGGCCTTACTCGGCCTTCTCCTTGGCTTCCTTCTGGGCCTCGATCAGCTTTTCGCGGGCAGCGGCGGCCTTTTCGAAGAGCTTTTCCTGAAGCGTCTTCTGGGCCTGCTGATACTGCTGCGGGTTCAGGCCCTCGCTGTCGTAGCTGGCGGTGAAGCCGTTCAGGGACAGGCGGAAATTGATCTGCTTGTTCTGCCGGTTGAGCGCGGTGATGATGAGGTCGGCGCCCTTCTTCATGGCGGCGACGAAGGCCTCGTCGATCGGCACCCGGCCGTAGCAGCCGGAGTTCAGGCAGACATCGATCTTGCCGCGGGTCGGCTTGTTCTTGTCGACCTGAATGTTGACGCCCGGCTGGATCAGAAGACCGAGCGGGATCGAATAGGCCAGCACCTTGCGCTTTTCGCCGACCACTTCCTGGACCATGATCGAGCCGAGCACCTGACCGGTCTCGGTGGTGACCTCACGGTTGACGAAGCAGTGCTTCTTGTTGGTCTTGGGATCGACGTTGCAGATCTTCAGCCATTCGGAGAGCAACTCCGGCGCCTCGGTGGCGCCGGCGTCCTGCGCCCGCGCCGGACCGCCGACGGCAATCGAGGCCGCCAGCATTGCGGTCGCGGCAAACGCCAGGGCAAGCGTGCGGCCGCGCACCCGACGAGCGACACCGGTCGTGTGGGAAAATGACTTGTTATCCGTCATGCGGGTTTCCTTGCGATGTCCTGTTGATTGGTGCGACGTGCACCTTCCCGGCAGCACGGTCGCAACGATGAATCATTCATTGCCGCATGTCCTGTGGGTGAAATGCGGCGAATTATTGGCCCGGTCGTTGTCGGCGCCATCATTAGCGCGGTCGCGACCGGATTTCCAGTCATGCCGGCGCCGGCAGGCCGGTTTTTGGCGGCAGGCGGCCGGCGACCCGGCCGCGCGCGACGGCAACGCAACCGCGCCGTGCTTGCATGGGTCACAACGTGGTCAAACTCATCTAAAATTCAAGACAAGAGAATCAGCATGCCGTTTCCGGCGTGCCGAACAGTCACGAGGATGCGTCCGATCCCTGCCCTTGACCCCACGACCGCCGAACGGTGTTCCGGCCGGCGGCCGATACGGTTTCTCGCCGGCCTTGCCGTTGCCGCCGTGGCGTTGGCGCTCGCCGCGCCGCTCCGCGCTGCGGAACCGACGCACGGCATCGCCATGCATGGGGCGCCGGCGCTTGCCCCCGACTTCGCCCATCTGCCCTACGCAAATCCGGACGCGCCGAAGGGCGGCACGGTGACCTACGGGCTCGTCGGCACCTTCGACAACCTCAACCCGCTGATCGTCAAGGGCACGGGAGCCGTCGGCATCCGCGATCCGCTGTTCGGCAACAACGTCATCGAGAGCCTGCTGGAACGCAATCGCGCCGAGCCGTTCTCGCTCTACGGCCTTTTGGCCGAGCGGGTCGAGATGCCGGACGACCGCAGCCATGTGACCTTCTACCTCAATCCGAAGGCGCGGTTTTCCGACGGCGATCCGGTCGATGTGGACGATGTCCTGTTCTCCTTCGAGACGCTGAAGAAAAAGGGCCGTCCGAACCACCGAACGCCCTATTCCAAGGTGCTGTCGACGGAACGGGTCGGCGACACCGGCATCCGCTTCAACCTGAAGGGCGACGACCGGGAGCTGCCGCTGATCCTGGGGCTGATGCCGGTCATCCCGAAGCACCGTTTCGACAACGGCCGGTTCGACAGGACGACGCTGACTCCGATCGTCGGCAGTGGGCCGTACCTCATCGCCGAGGTCGATGCCGGCACCCGCATGGTGCTGAAGCGCAATCCGGACTACTGGGGCCGCGACCTCCCCCTCAAGCGCGGCTTCGACAATTTTGACGAGATCCGCTTCGACTACTATCGCGACGAGAACACCCGGTTCGAAGCCTTCAAGAAGGGGCTCGTCGACGTCCTCACCGAGCGCGATCCGACCCGCTGGGCGACCGGCTACGACTTTCCGGCCGTCAACGACGGCAAGGTGGTCAAGGACGGGTTCGAGACCGGCACGCCGAAGGGCATGTACGGTTTCGTCTTCAACACCCGCCGGCCGCCCTTCAACGATCCGAAGCTGCGCGAGGCGTTCGGCTATTTGTTCGATTTCAAATGGATCAACGAGAACCTCTATTTCGGGCTCTACCGGCGCACGACGAGCTATTTCGAGGGCTCCGAACTCGCCTCCACCGGGCGTCCGGCATCCGAGGGCGAGCGGGCGCTCCTGGCGCCCTTCCCCGGCGCGGTCCGCGCCGACATCCTTGAGGGCACCTGGGCGCCGCCGGAACCCGACGGCAGCGGCCGCGATCGCGCCGCCATCCGCAAGGCCCTGGCGCTCTTTGCCGAGGCCGGCTGGAAAATCGACGGGCGGACGCTGACCGGGCCGAACGGCGAGGCGCTGTCCTTCGAGATCACCACCGCGACGCCCGACCACGAGCGCCTGGCGCTGGCCTATGCGCGGACGCTGAAGCGGATCGGCATCGCCGTTACCGTGCGCACCGTCGATGCCGCGCAATACCAGCGCCGCTTGCAGGGCTACGACTTCGACGTCATCCTCAACACCTGGGCCTCGTCGCTGTCGCCCGGCAACGAGCAGGCGTTCAGGTGGAGCAGCCGGGCCGCCGACCTGGAAGGCACGTTCAACTTTGCCGGCGCCCGCGAACCGGCGCTCGACGCGATGATCGCGGCGATGCTGGCGGCACGCACGCGCCCGGCCTTCGTCGATGCGGTCCGCGCCTTCGACCGGGTGCTGCTTTCCGGCTTCTACGTGGTGCCCCTGTTCCATGCGCCCGAGGTCTGGGTGGCGCGCTGGGAGCACGTCGCCCACCCTGACAAACCCGCACTCGACGGTCCACGCTTTGAGACGTGGTGGTCCAGAAAGGCCGCGAAATGATGCTCATCGACCATGAGGCGACGAAGCCCTACCGTGCCTCCGGCGCCTGGGGGCGCGTGGCGCTGGACATGCTGGTCCACCGGGCCGCGCAGGGGCATCCGGAGCACGCCGCGATCGCCGATGCGGCGGACCGGCCCGAATGGACCGGCGGCACGCCGCGCAGCCTGACCTTTGCGGAACTCGACCGCGAGATCGACGCCACCGCCGCGGCCTACCGCGCCCTCGGCCTTGAGGAAGGCTCGGTCGTCGGCCTCTTTTCCCCCAACACGGTCGATACCGTCGTCGCCCTCCTCGGTGGTCTTCGCGCCGGGCTCATCGTCGCGCCGATGCCGCTGACCTGGCGCGGCGCCGACATCCAGGCCGGGCTCGACCTCGTCGGCGCCAAGGCGGTGATCGCCGCCGACCGGCTGGAGGATGCCCCGCTCGCCGAGATCGTCCGCGATACCGCGGTCAACGTCTTCGGCGTGCGCTTCGTGCTCGGCCTCGGCGACGACCTGCCGGACGGCGTCGCGCCGTTTGCCGAAGTCCGCGATCCGGACGGAAAGCTCGCCGAGCCGGCCGGCTTCACCGCCGATCACGTCGCCACCATCACCTGGACGGAAGGGCGCAAGAACGCGCCACAACCGCTGCCGCGCAGCCACAACCAGTGGATCGCCACCGGCCTCATGCATCTCCTGGAAGGCCGCATCGAGCCGGCAACGGTCCTTGCCAGCGCTTTTGCGCCGACCGGGATCGTCGGCATCGGTGCCGTGCTGGTGCCGTGGCTCCTGACCGGCGGCACCCTCCACCTTTCCCACTTCCGCAGCCTCGACGGCCTGGCCGGTGACATCGCCAGGGCCGGCGCGCGGCATGCGATCCTGCCGGAACCGCTGGTCGATGCGGTCGCCGAACGGCTGGACGCGGCAGGCGCGGAGCAACCGGCCTATACGGCGGTCTGGCGCAACGGCCACGGCGCCGCCGACGCAAGGATCGGCAGCACGCGTGCCGGCGTCGACATCTTCACGCTCGACGAATGGGCGCTGGTCGCATCGCTGAGGTCCGGCGACCGGCCCTCCCCGATCCCGATCGGCCCGGTCAATGCGCCGCGCGGCACGGAACAGGCGCCGATCCTGGCCGAGACACGGCTCGTCGCCCGGCAACGGCGCAACGGCGAGTCCGAGGGAACCCTCGTTTCCGGCGAAATCGCGGTCGCCGGCGCGATGGTGCCGGAGATCGGCTGGCCGGGCGGGCGGGCCGAGCCGCCGCTGCGCGACGACGCCGGCTTCGTGCGCACCGGGCTTTTCGCAAGGCCCGTCTCGGAATTCCCGGTCACTGCGGAAATCACCGGACGCGGTCCGGGAACGGCGAGCCTCGGCGGGTTCTCGGTACCGCTCGACCAGGTGCAACGCCTCATCGGCGAGCGGCCAGACGCCACGAAATCCGCCGCTTTCAGCGAGACCGACCGCATCGTCGGCGCGCGGCTTCGCGCCGCAGTCGTCGGCGAGGCCGAACCCGGCTTCACGGCCGCCGAGCTGGAGGCCTATCTGGACGGACGCGGCGTCGCGCTGCACAAGCGCCCGCACGGGGCCGATGCGGTCAGGGGCCTTCCCGTCAGGATCGACGGCGGCATCGATCGCGAGGCCCTTGCGCGGCGTTTCGGCAAGTAGCCCGCCCCCCGAAATCTGCTGGAAACCGGTCTTTTCGGCAGAACCCTTTACCGAACGTTTACGCTCCCGGGCGGAAAGTTGGTCGATTGATTTGACCTTGGTGTTCTGGGGGAAACCATGTCGCCGTCCACGCGTCTTCTCATGGTCGGTCAGACCGACGTCGACGACCAGCAGCCGGAGCTGGAAAGCGAGCTCTCCCGGCGCGGCTTCGAAATCCACCACAGCGATGCCAAGGCCGCCTCAAACCTCTGGGCCGCGACCCGCTCCGACGTGGTCATACTCGACCTGCTCGCCGCCACCGCGGCAGGCGAACGCGAGGTGTTTTCCTCGCTCGCCGAACGGCTTTCCCGGTCCGGCCTTTCCGACCACCGGCCGGTGATCGCGCTCGCCGACCCGTCCGCCGCCGACACCTTCAAGGAGACCGTCGCCAATGTGGACGATGTGCTCTATGCGCCGCTGACCGCGGCCGAACTCGTCTCGCGCATCGACGGGCTCCGGCGCCTCACCACCATGCAGACCGAGCTGGCGCGCCGCACCGCGACGGCGGCGAGCTTCGGCGTCGACCTGCCGGAGATCCTGCCGCCCGGCGAAATCGCCGACGCCAACGTGCTGGTGGTCGGCGAGGCGACCCATTTCCTGGCGCTTGAAACCGCGCTCAGCGCCCATGCCGTGCTGGTCGGCGCATTCACCACCGACACCGCCTTCGACTACCTGTCGCGGCGGGAGTTCGATGCGGTCATCGTCGCGCTCGGGGCCGACGACGCCTTCGATTTCGTCCAGGACGTGCGCCGCAATCCGCTCCACTTCAACCTGCCCCTCGTCGTCATCGGCGAACGCGGCAACGAGGCGGAGACGACGACCCTGTTCGATGCCGGCGCCTCGGAGGTCGCAGCCATCGCCGGTGCGCCCGGCGAGCTTGCCGCGCGGCTCACCGCCCATATCCGCGAATTCCGCTTCCGCCAGCGCCTCAATGCCGTCTACCGGCATAGCCGCCGGCACGTCATCTGCGACGGGCTGACCGGGCTCTATACCCGCGGCTTCCTCTTGACCCACCTCACCCGCATCATCGACGATGCGGAGCGCTGGGAGGAGCCTTTCACCGTCGCCGCCTTCGGCGTTCCGGCGATGGACGCCATCAACATCGAATACGGCTATCCGGCCGGCGACCTGGCGCTGCGCCAGCTCGGCAACGTCATCGGCCAGGTGGTGCGCGGCGAGGATCTCGCCGCCCGCTTCGACGGGCCGCGCTTTGCCGTGGTCTTCACCGACACCAACATGGACGCGGCCGAGACGGCCGCGCGGCGCATCGCCGCCATTGCCGGCAACACCGCCTTTTCGCTCGACGGCGGCGAGGCCTTCTCTGTCGACCTGTGGACCGGGCTTGCCCAGTTCAAGCCAGGCGACACGCCGCAGTCGCTGATCGACCGGGCGCTCGCCCAGACGGGGTGTTGAGGACGAAACGCCCTCGCCCTTCCGGTCAAGGCCCTCGCATTTCCTGTGCCGCGCCCTACCCTGAAGGGGCAAGACGCGTTGCCCACCTGCGAGGGATCATGACCGACGACGAGCTGAAAAAATCCGTCCTGCCGATCGATGTCGTCTCCGACGTCATGTGCCCGTGGTGCTTCATCGGCAAGCGCCGGCTGGCGAATGCCCTTGAAAAGGCCGCCGACGTGCCGGTGCTCGTCCGCTGGCGCCCGTTCCAGCTCGACGCCACCCTGCCGCCGGAGGGCAAGGACTACCGGCGTTACCACGAGGACAAGTTCGGTTCGGCCGAAAAGGTCGATGCGTTGCGCGCCCGCGTTACCGAGGCCGGCCGCGCCGAAGGCCTCGACTTCAAGCTCGACGCGATCCCGCGCGCGCCGAACACGCTCAACGCCCACCGGCTGATCCGCTGGGCCGGCCCGGTCGGTGCCCAGAACAAGCTCGTGGAACTGCTGTTCTCGCTGTACTTCCTGGAGGGTGCCGACCTTACCGACGATGCGGTGCTGGCCGAGGCGGCGGACGCCTGCGGCATGGCCAAAGACCGGGCGCTGGAACTGCTTGCCACCGACCAGGACGTCGAGGCGGTCCAGACCGACATCGCCGTCGCCCAGCGCATGGGCATCAACTCCGTCCCGACCTTCGTAATCGCCGACCGCTACGCCGTCGTCGGCGCGCAGGAGGCCGATACCCTCGCCCGGGCGATCCGCGAGGCCTGGATCGAGCGGTCCGAGCAAGCGGAATTCACGGTGCCTTCCGGCACCTGATTTTTTGACGTTCAAACGCCGCTAAGGCTTCACGGCGCAACGGCGCCGGCGCGCGCTTGCGCTTACGACGCTTTGCAGCGTCGAATTGATCATCCCGCACAGCTTTGGACCTGATTACGCCGCCTTGCGGGCGTCTTCGGCAAGGCGGGCGAGCTTGGTGAGGATGGTCGCCGCGCCCTTCAGGCGGTCGTCGGGTCCCGGCCAGTCGCGGCTGAAGAAGACCCGCTGGTCGGGCCGGATCTTGGCGAGCGCGCCCTGCTCGGTGATGTAGCGCACGAGGCCCGCCGCATTCTCGAACTCGCCCTTGCGGAAGGAAACGACGACGCCCTTGGGGCCCGCGTCGATCTTTTCCACATTCGCTTTCCGGCACAAGCCCTTGATGAACATGATCTTTAGCAGGTGCTCGACCTCGTCCGGCATGGGACCGAAGCGGTCGATCATCTCCGCGCCGAAGCCGTCGATCTCGCTCGCCTCGCCAAGGTCGCCGAGCCGGCGGTATAGGTTCAGACGCAATTGCAGGTCGGGCACGTAGGACTCCGGGATCATCACCGGGGTGCCGACGGAGATCTGCGGCGACCAGTGGTCCTCCAGCTCTTCCTCGCCGCCGGCGCGCTGGCTGGCGACGGCCTCTTCCAGCATCTGCTGGTAAAGCTCGTAGCCGACCTCGCGGATGTGGCCGGACTGCTCCTCGCCGACGAGGTTGCCGGCGCCGCGGATGTCGAGGTCGTGGCTTGCGAGCTGAAAGCCGGCGCCGAGCGTGTCCAGCGATTCCAGCACCTTCAGCCGGCGCTCGGCAGCCGGCGTCAGCTTACGGTCGGCCGGCACGGTGAACAGCGAATAGGCGCGGACCTTGGACCGCCCGACCCGGCCGCGGAGCTGGTAGAGCTGGGCAAGGCCGAACATGTCGGCGCGGTGAACGATCAGCGTGTTCGCCGTCGGGATGTCGAGGCCGGATTCCACGATGGTGGTGGACAACAACACGTCGTAGCGGCCCTCATAGAAGGCCGTCATGATGTCTTCCAGCATCCCCGGCGTCATCTGGCCGTGGGCGACGGCAACCTTCACCTCCGGCACGTTCTCATCGAGGAAGGTCTTGATCTCGGAAAGGTCGGAAATGCGCGGGCAGACATAGAACGACTGGCCGCCGCGGTAGCGCTCGCGCAGCAAGGCCTCGCGCACCACCAGCGGATCGAAGGGCGAAATGAATGTGCGCACGGCCAGCCGGTCGACCGGCGGTGTCGCGATGATCGACATCTCGCGCACGCCCGACAGCGCCAGTTGCAGGGTGCGCGGGATCGGCGTCGCCGTCAGCGTCAGCACATGGACGTCGGTCTTCAGCTCCTTCAGCCGCTCCTTGTGCTTGACGCCGAAATGCTGCTCCTCATCGACGATGAGGAGGCCGAGATTGCGGAATTTGATCGCCTTGCCGAGGAGCGCATGGGTGCCGACGACGATATCGATAGTGCCGTCGGTCAGCCCGGCCTTGACCCGCGACATCTCCTTGGTGCCGACGAGGCGCGAGGCCTGTGCGACCTCAAGCGGCAGCCCCCGGAACCGTTCCTGGAAGGTCTTGAAGTGCTGGCGCGACAAGAGCGTCGTCGGCACGATGACGGCGACCTGGCGCCCGGACATGGCGACCGCGAAGGCGGCCCTCAGCGCCACCTCGGTCTTGCCGAAGCCGACATCGCCGCAGACGAGCCGGTCGGCCGGCCGGCCGGAGCCGAGATCCTCCAGCACCGCTTCGATGGCGCCGAGCTGGTCTTCGGTCTCTTCGTAGGGGAACTTCGCAGCGAACTCGTCGGAGAGCCCTTCCGGCGCGTTGATGACCTCGGCCGTCTTCATGGCGCGGGCCGCGGCCGTCTTGATGAGGCCGTCGGCGATCTCGCGGATGCGCGCCTTCATGCGCGCCTTGCGGGCCTGCCAGGCGCCGCCGCCGAGGCGGTCGAGCTGGACTTCGGTCTCCTCCGAGCCGTAGCGCGTCAGGAGCTCGATGTTCTCCACCGGAAGGTAGAGCTTGTCGTCGCCGTGGTAGCGGATGTCGAGGCAGTCATGCGGCGCGCCGGCGGCCTCGATGGTCTTCAGGCCGACGAAGCGGCCGATACCGTGGTCGACATGGACGATGAGGTCGCCTTCCGCGAGGCTCGTCACGTCGGAGAGAAAATCCTGGGCCCGGCGCGACTTGCGGCGCGAGCGCACCAGTCGGTCGCCGAGAACGTCCTGCTCGCCGATGACGGAAAAATCGCCGGTCTCAAAGCCGGTCTCGACGCCGAGGACGACGAGGGCCACCACGTCCTTCGGCAGCGCCTCCACGGCCTGCCAGTCGCCGACGCGCTCCACACGCTCAAGGCCGTGGTCGGCAAGGACGTTTTGCAGGCGGTCGCGCGCGCCCTCCGACCAGGAGGCGATGACCACCCGCTTCGGCTTCTTCAGGAGCGCACGGACATGGGCGACGAGCGCATCGAAGACGTTGACGTCGCCGCTCGCGCGTTCCGCGGCAAAGGAGCGACCGACGTGGCCGCCGATATTGACGATCCCCGCCTTTTCCTCCGGCGCGCCGAAGGGCGTCATCTTCGCCGTGTTGCGGTCGGCGAGGAACAATTTGTACGCTTCTTCGGTCAGATAGAGGGTGTCGGGGTGGAGCGGCTTGTAGGGCGCCGCGCCGTCGGCGCTTTTTTCCAGCGCCTCGCGGCGGGCCTGATAGTGGTCCTCGATCTGCTCGTGACGTTCGTGGACAACGTCGTCGATGAGGGCGTCGAACAGCACCGGCGCGTCGCCGAGATAGGCATCGAGGGTGTCGAGCCGCTCGTAGAACAGCGGCAGCCAGTGCTCCATGCCCGGATAGCGCCGGCCCTCGCTGACGGCCTGGTAGAGCATGTCGTTCTGGGTGTTGCCGCCGAACTCGGACCGGTAGGCCTGGCGGAAGCGGGCGACCGTCTCGTCATTGAGGACGATCTCATTGGTCGGCACCAGGTCGATGCGCCGGTTCTGGCCGGTCGACCTCTGGGTTTCCGGGTCGAACGGGCGGATCGATTCCAGCGTGTCGCCGAAGAAGTCGAGGCGGAGCGGCGCGTCGGTGCCGGCGGCGTAAAGATCGACGATGCCGCCGCGGACCGCGTATTCGCCGGTCTCGCGCACGGTGGGCGATCTCTGGAAGCCGTTCGATTCCAGCCAGCCGGTGAGGTCCGACATGTCGACCCGGTTGCCGGGCGCGACCGTCAGGCTCTGGCCGGCGACCCAGTCGCGCGGCGGCAGGCGCTGCAGGAGCGCGTTCGCCGTCGTCAGCAGGATGACTGGCTTTTCGGTTCGCTCCATGTGGGCGAGCCGGGCGAGCGTTGCCATGCGCCGGGCCGAGACGCCGGCATTGGGCGAGACCCGGTCGTAAGGCAGGCAGTCCCAGGCCGGCAGGATGAGGGTCTCGACGCCGGGCGCGAAGAAGCCGATGGCATCGGCGATCGCGGCCATGCGGCCGCCGTCGCGGACGACGAAGGCAAGCGCCGGGCCTTTTCCCTTGCCGAACCCGGCCATGGTCAGCTTCGCGGCGACCATCGCCTCCAGGCCGTCGACGACGCCGGCAAGGGTCGCCGAAGATTGGCGCTCGAACAGGGTAGTGAGGTCGGTCACCTTGCGGTCCTCGGCATCGGAACGGTCACGGAATCGGGTCGGCGTCGACGGATCAGGATCCGGCGGCGTGGAAGGCGCAGATGCGCTTGAAGAGCGGCGTGTCGTAGCCCTCCGGCGTTTCCTTGGCCCCCGTGAACCAGGCATAGAGCTCCTGGTCCGGGGCATCCATCAGGTGCTCCAGCACGTCCAGTTGGTCGGCATCGAGCCCCTCCACCTCGGCCTCGACGAAGGGGCCGAGCAAAAGGTCCATCTCGCGGGTGCCGCGATGCCAGGAGCGGTAAAGGATGCGCCGCCGGCGCGGATCGAGCCCGTCGCTCGTTCGGGTCATGCCCGTCATATTTCTCAAAATCCCTTGTGAATGACGTTTCTATATAGTCAGGATGCGCCGCTGTCAGCAGCATGTCCGCAACATCCCCCGGGGGAATCGCCGATAATCCGGCCCGAAACGCTTTTCGCCAACCGTCAGGTGCCATGCGCCCCGATATTCTGAACCCGCTCTACCGTTCGCTGCAAAGCCTTGAGGGCATCGGCCCCAAGCTGGAAAAAACCCTCGGCAAGCTCCTCGTCGGTTCCGGGGCGGAGCGCGAGGCGCGCATTCTCGATCTCGTTTTCCACCTGCCGGCCGCCGCCATCGACCGCAGCCTGCAGCCGGGCATCGCCAAGGCGCCCGAGGGCGCCATCGTCACCCTGAAGGCCTGGGTCGACCGACACCAGCCGACGCCGCGCCATTCCCGCGCCCCGTACAAGGTCTTCTGCCACGACGAGACGGGCGAGATCGCGCTCGTCTTCTTCCACGCCAAGGAGGACTGGCTGCAGAAGCAGCTTCCCGTCGGCGAGACCCGCTATGTGAGCGGCAAGGTCGAATGGTTCAACGGCCAGGCGCAGATCGTCCATCCGGACCATATCGTCGCCGAGGCCGATTTCGCCGAGCTGCCACTGATCGAGCCGGTCTATCCGATGACGGCGGGGCTGTCGCCGAAGACGCTGCGCCGCGTCATCGACGAGGCCGTCGGCCTCGTGCCCGACCTGCCGGAATGGCAGGACGCGGCGTGGCTGAAGCGGCAGAACTGGCCGGGCTTTACGGTCGCGCTTCATACCGTGCACCACCCGGAGGCGGCGGCGGACATCGACCCGGCAACGCCGGCCTGGTCGCGGCTTGCCTTCGACGAGATTCTGGCCGGCCAACTGGCCCTGGCGCTGGTCAGAAAACACATGCGCAAGACGGCCGGCTCGGCGCGCACCGGCGACGGCAGCATCCGGCAAAAGATCCTCGCCGCCCTGCCCTTTTCGCTGACCGACGGCCAGCGCCAGGCGGTGGCGGAAATCGAGGCCGACCTTGCCGAGCCGAAGCGCATGCTGCGGCTGCTCCAGGGCGACGTCGGCTCCGGCAAGACCGTCGTCGCGCTGATGGCCGCCGCCGCCGTTGCCGAGGCCGGCGGCCAGACAGCGATGATGGCGCCGACGGAACTGCTCGCCCGCCAGCACCTGAAGACGATCACGCCGCTGGCCGAGGCCGCGGGGCTGACCGTCGCCGTGCTGACCGGCCGGGACAAGGGCAAGGAGCGCAAGGCCGTGGAGGCCGCGCTGGCGGCCGGCGAGATCGACATCGTCGTCGGCACCCACGCCCTCTTCCAGTCGGCGACCGCGTTCAAGAACCTTGCGCTCGCCATCGTCGACGAGCAGCACCGCTTCGGCGTCCACCAGCGGCTGGCGCTGACGGCAAAAGGCTCCGGCACCGACGTTCTCGTGATGACGGCAACGCCGATCCCGCGCACGCTGGTGCTGACCTATTTCGGCGATATGGATGTCTCGCGGCTCCTGGAAAAGCCCGCCGGCCGCAAGCCGGTGAAGACCTCGAGCATCGCGCTCGACCGCATGGGGGAAGTGCTCGACGGCCTCAACCGGGCGCTTGCCGACGGCGCCAAGGTTTATTGGGTCTGCCCGTTGGTGGAGGAATCCGAAGCGCTCGACGCGGCGGCGGCCGAGGACAGATATGCGGCGCTCCGGGCCGAATTCGGCGACATCGTCGGCCTCGTCCACGGCCGCATGAAGGCGGCCGAGAAAGATACGGCGATGGCCGACTTCCTGGCCGGGCGCACGAAGATCCTCGTTTCGACCACCGTCATCGAGGTCGGCGTCGACGTTCCCGACGCCACCATCATGGTGATCGAACACGCCGAACGCTTCGGCCTCGCCCAGCTCCACCAGCTCCGCGGCCGCGTCGGGCGCGGCGACAAGCCCTCGACCTGCCTCCTCCTCTACAAGGGCCCCTTAAGCGAGACGGCCCATGCCCGGCTTGCCATCATGCGCGAGACCGAAGACGGGTTCCGCATCGCGGAAGAAGACCTGAAGCTGCGCGGCGAAGGCGAAGTCCTCGGCACCCGCCAGAGCGGCACCCCGGGGTTCAGGGTCGCCCGCATCGAGGCGCACGGCCACTTGTTGGAGGCCGCCCGCGACGACGCGCGGCTGATCCTTGAGAGAGATCCTGAGCTTGGGGGGACGCGCGGAGATGCGCTGCGGATTTTGCTGTATTTGTTCGGGCGGGATGAGGCGGTGCGGTTGCTGCGGGCCGGGTGAGGAAGCCGAGGACATTCGGCTTTCCCGCTTATAAGTCTTCCCAACGACTCAGCTTGTGTTTTCTTGCCTTGTTTTTATTAATGAGCGTCATGAAAAAACCGAAGAATGCACCTTGAAAAACTAAAAAGAATATTTTTCCTTCAATCGTTCTCGGGTGAAGGCCGATCAGCCAACTCGAAAACGTCAACCCCACAGCCAAAAGCCCTCCATACAATAAAACACTTCGCCAAAACTCAAAATAATAGGGCGGCCGCAATCTGACGCCGAATGTTCGATAGATAAAATTCTTGTCCGGACTGTATTCTTGTCTCACGAGTCCAGCATTTTTTAGTTCAGCTATCGCTTTTGCGTATTTCTGCTCGTAGCTCATTATCGCACCCGAACAATTGCCTTGAGATAAACCGGTCAATTCCGCTGCTGCGACCTGACGGCACGTGCGGTCCGGCCTGACGCCACCATTTCACGCTTCGGTTGAATTCTGAAACGGCACAGGCCTTTTGGCAAACACAAGCCCGCCGGAAAACAGCGCGATATCGACGCGCCGGCGCGTTTCGCCATCGCGGAGATCATCGCATGTCCTTCCCGATGCTGGATTGCCGCGTCGGCCTATCAGCCTCCTCGCAATGACATTGCAGACATTGAGATAACCGTCATTGCGAGCGCAGCGAAGCAATCCAGTGCGGCGGTGTCGCCGGTACGGCGCGAAAGCGAGTGAGTGGGTAGCCGCAAACGCACATGAAAAAGCCGCGCCCTTCTCAAGGAAAGACGCGGCCGTTGTTGTCTCTATGTGCCGCTGGATAAGCTGCTTTGAGGGCTCAGCCCCCAACCGGCACGCGCCGCCTCACCCTCTGAGGATCGACCGCCCGGCGTAAACCGCCTGGGTATCCAGCTCTTCCTCGATGCGGAGGAGCTGGTTGTACTTCGCCAACCGGTCGGAGCGGGCGAGCGAGCCGGTTTTGATCTGGCCGCAATTGGTGGCGACCGCGAGGTCGGCGATGGTGTTGTCTTCGGTCTCGCCGGAGCGGTGGGACATGACCGCCGTGTAGGCGTTCTTGTGGGCCATTTCCACGGCCTGCAGGGTCTCGGTCAGCGTGCCGATCTGGTTGACCTTGATGAGGATGGAGTTGGCAACGCCGCGGTCGATGCCCTGCTTCAGGCGGGAGACGTTGGTGACGAACAGGTCGTCGCCGACGAGCTGGCAGCGGTCGCCGATGGCCTGGGTGATGGCGGTCCAGCCCTCCCAGTCGTCCTCGGCCATGCCGTCCTCGATGGAGATGATCGGGTAGCGGCCGACGAGATCGGCATAGACGGCAGCCATCTCCTCCGGGCCGAGCACCTTGCCCTCACCGTCGAGGTGGTACTTGCCGTCCTTGAAGAACTCCGAGGAGGCCGGATCGAGCGCCAGATAGACGTCCTCGCCAGGCTTGTAGCCGGCTTTCTCGATCGCCTTCATAACGAAGTCGAGGGCTTCCTGGGCGGAGGCCAGGTTCGGGGCGAAGCCGCCCTCGTCGCCCACATTGGTGTTGTGGCCGGCGTCCTTCAGCGACTTCTTCAGGGTGTGGAAGATCTCCGCGCCGGTGCGCAGGGCCTCCGCGAAGGTGTCGGCGCCGACCGGCATGATCATGAATTCCTGGAAGTCGATCGGGTTGTCGGCATGGGCGCCGCCATTGACGATGTTCATCATCGGCACCGGCAGGGTGCGGGCCGAAGCGCCGCCGACATATTTGTAAAGCGGCAGGCCGGAGGCCTCGGCCGCGGCCTTGGCGACGGCGAGCGAGACGCCGAGGATGGCGTTGGCGCCGAAGCGGCCCTTGTTGTCCGTGCCGTCGAGCTCGCACATCACGTCGTCGATGCGGATCTGGTCTTCCGCGTCGAGACCGGTGACGGCGTCGTAGATGTCGTTGTTGACGGCGTCGACCGCCTTGGTCACGCCCTTGCCGAAATAGCGCTCGTCGCCGTCGCGCAGCTCGACCGCCTCGTGGACGCCGGTGGAGGCGCCGGACGGCACGGCCGCGCGGCCCATGGAGCCGTCTTCCAGCACGACATCGACCTCGACCGTCGGATTGCCGCGGCTATCAAGAATTTCACGTCCCAGAATATCGATGATTGCGGTCATGACAGGGCCTTTCGGAGTGGGGGAAGAAACGTCGCGATCTGTCTAAAACGTTTCGCGGCGGTTGGGAACCGGATTGCGGCCGGGAATGCCGCATTGCGATGCGTTTTTTTGCGCCGCAGCGGGCGTCGGGTCAGTCGGGTTTGGCGGCGAGTTGCAGGGCGGCGCCGACGGCCTCGAAATGCTTGTCCCAGCCATAGCGCTGGAAGCGGGCGACGCGCTCCATCTGGGTGGCGCGGCGGGGCGAGTCCGGATCGGCATAGTCGAGGATGACCTGGCGCCAGCCGATGCCGTCGAGCGGGTCGAGGTGCTCGGGAATCCCCTGCCCGACCTCGACCAGCGCCGGAATGTCGGAGGCGATGACCGGCACGCCGAGGGTTAGCGCCTCGGCGATCGGCAGGCCGAAACCTTCGGCGAAGGACGGCATCAGGGCGGCGCGCGCGCCGTTCAGCAGCACCACCAACTCGTCGTCGGAGAGGTTTGAGGATTCCAACACGTGCCCCTTGATGCTGCGGCACCGCTCCAGCATGTCGATTGCCGCCTCGGCCTCCCAGCCGCGCCGGCCGACGACGACGAGCTTGGGCGCCTTCTCGCCATGCTCCTCGACGATCTTGCGCCAGACCTTCAACAGGAACAGGTGGTTCTTGCGGGCCTCGATGGTCGAGACGATGACGAAATAGGGATCGGCGCCGATCAGCCGGCCGAGCGGCTTGCGGCGGCCGAACTGGGGCTCCAGTCCGAGATGGGCCGGCACGACGTTGATCGGCCGGCCGTCGATGTGGTCGCGCAGGCGCCGGCCGGTGTCGTGGGAGTTGACGATCACGGTGTCGGCGAAGTCGGCGACGGTGCGCACGCGCTTGCTGTGCTTTTCCGCGTCGCCGTCACGGCAATATTCGGGGAAATCGAGCGGGATGACGTCGTGGATCAGGAAGGTGATGTGGACGTTGCCGAGATGGCGCAAATGCGCAAAAAGGTGCCTCTTTTCAAGGTGATGGTGGGAGACGTTCATGTAGATAACGCGGGCGCCGCGCTGCTCGGCATTGAGCACGATGCGGCGCACCCGGCGCCGCGCCCAGAGCCTCACCGGATTGGCGAGGCCGAAGCCTGACGGCCCGCGCGGGTCCTCGCCGTCCTCGCCTGGGGCAACGACCGGCTCCTCGCCGATAAAGACTACCGGCTTTTCCGGCAGTTGCCGCACCGGCCGCTCGACATTGGGCTGCCAGGTGGCATTGAGGAAGCGGGCGACGTCGAGGATCTCGCGGGCATTGACTGACGTGCCGGCGCCGGCCCAACTGCGGGAGATCCAGCGAATGAGGCGGCGGGCGAGGACGTCGGTGACGGCGCGGATCTCGCCGCCGGTGACGGCGACGAAGCGCACGTCGGCATCGACGTCGCGCATGACCCAGTTGGCAAAGGCGAGTTCGACCCGGTCGATGCCGGTGGGCGCGGCGCGCTTGACGCGCGAGATCAGCCGCGAAATGTCGAACAGCACCAGCGGCCGGGTCGTATCGGTGCTCGGGGTCAGGTCGGTCGGTCCGATTTGTTCGTTCATGGAGTTCCCTGGGCCTCCCGGGGCACAAGGCCTGCGCCTTTTTTCGCCCGTCTGTCAAGTCCCGGCGCCGGTCGCGGCCGGACCGGAGACCGCGATCAGGCGAGCGTCACCGGATTGGCCTTGGCAACCTCGTCGAAGCGCTTCAAGAGGGTTAGCAGCGCCTCCATCTCGCCGAGCGGCACCATGTTCGGGCCGTCGGAGGGGGCGTTGTCCGGATCGTCGTGGGTCTCGATGAAGACGCCGGCGACGCCGATGGCAACGGCGGCGCGGGCAAGCACCGGCACGAATTCGCGCTGGCCGCCGGAAGCGGTTCCCTTGCCGCCCGGCTGCTGCACGGAATGGGTGGCGTCGAAGATCACCGGTGCGCCGGTTGCGGCCATGATCGGCAGGCCGCGCATGTCGGTGACCAGGGTGTTGTAGCCGAAGCTGGCGCCGCGCTCGGTCAGGAGCACGTTCGGATTGCCGCTGTCCGTCACCTTGGTCAGAACGTTCGCCATGTCCCAGGGGGCGAGGAACTGGCCCTTCTTGACGTTGACGACGGCGCCGGTCTTTGCCGCGGCGATCAGCAGGTCGGTCTGGCGGCAGAGAAAGGCCGGGATCTGCAGGACGTCGACGACTTCCGCAACGGGCGCGCACTGGCCGGCCTCGTGGACGTCCGTCAGAACCGGAAGACCGAAGCGCTCGCGGATTTCCGCAAAGACCGGCATCGCGTCCTTGAGCCCGACGCCGCGCTTGCCGGAAATGCTCGTCCGGTTGGCCTTGTCGAAGGAGGTCTTGAAGACGAGGCCGATGCCGACCTTTTCGGCAATCTCCTTCAGCGCCGCGGCCATTTCCAGGGCGTGATCGCGGCTTTCCATCTGGCACGGCCCGGCGATGATGCCGAGCGGCAGCGCATTGGAAAAGCGGACTTTGCCGGCGGCAACGGTGCTGTTGGGACTGCTCATGAAGCGGAATTCTCCTGGAACGCAAGGACGGTGGCAAGGCCCGGCGCCGGGGCGACGACGATGCGGCTGCCGCGCTCCTCGAAGGCCACGCCGTTCTCAGTCAGCAAGGCCTTCACGCGGGTAAGGTCGACGACAGTGACGACGAAGGCTGAGAGCCGCGGGCCGCGGCCGGAAAGCTTGGCGTCGCGCCCGAAGATCATGCGGAACGCGGTCGGTGTGACGATGGAAAAGGCGCCCTTCGGCAGCTCGGCATGGATGCCGAGTGATGAGGCGTGGATACCGCGCTCGCCGGTGACGACCTCAAGGTCGTACTGGAAGTCGCTGGGGTTTTCCTCTGCGGCGAACACCTCGGCGATGCCGAGCGCGCCGTTGCCGTGCGTGGTGTTTTTCGGCGCCCAGAAGCCTTCGGTGCCGATGTGCTGGCAGCAGAACAGCGTCATGTCGGGCGAGCGCTCGTCGAGCGCGAAGGCGAGCCGGACGCCGATGGTGGTCTCCGACCCGTCGGCGGCGACGGCCTTCCGCTCGAACGGGAACACCGGACCGCCGCCATAGCCGGCCTCGTCGAGCCGGGCGCGGTCGGCATCGGCGTCTTCGGTCGTCAGCGCCAGCTTGGAAAAGCCTTCGGGACCGCAACGGAAGCGATAGGCATCGAAGCGCCGCAGGAAGACATAGCCCTTCCTGGCGTTCTCCTCCATCTGTATCCGGTTGGCGACGGCAAGCGGCTCGATATAGGTGCGGTTCTGGAAGAAGACGCAGGCGTTCTTGGTGCCGAAGGGATGCAGCGCGTCGGGCGCGACGGTGAAGCCGAGGGCGCTCAGGCGGGCCCGCGCGACGGCAAGGTCGCGGACCGGGAGAACCAGATGATCGATGCCGTGAACCATAGCTTACCGCCCCTTCAGGCGACGTTCCTTCGCGCGCGATTGTGGCACCCTCGCGACCGCCCGGGCAAAAGGCCTCAGACCAGGCGACTTTGGGCCAGAGCCGCGGCGATGAACGAGGCAAAGAGCGGGTGCGGGGCAAAGGGGCGCGACTTCAGCTCCGGGTGGAACTGCACGCCGATGAACCAGGGATGGTCGACGAACTCGACCGTTTCCGGCAGCACGCCGTCCGGCGACATGCCGGCAAAGCGCATGCCCCGTTCCTCCAGCCGGTCGCGATAGGCGCAGTTGACCTCGTAGCGGTGGCGGTGCCGTTCGGAAATCTCCGTGTCGCCATAGATCGCCGCGATGCGGCTGTCGGCCGCGAGGCTCGCCGGATAGGCGCCGAGGCGCATGGTGCCGCCGAGATCGGTATCGAAACCGCGCCTTTCCAGATCGTTGCCCTTCAGCCATTCCGTCATCAGGCCGACGACCGGCTCCTCGGTCGGGCCGAATTCGGTGGAGCTTGCCCCGCCGATGCCGGCGAGCGAGCGCGCGGCCTCGATCACGGCCATCTGCATGCCGAAGCAGATGCCGAAATAGGGCACCTTGCGTTGCCGGGCGAAACCGGCTGCCTTGATCTTTCCTTCCGCGCCGCGCTCGCCGAAGCCGCCGGGCACGAGGATGCCGTTGACGTGGTCGAGATGCGGCGTCGGGTCCTCCACGTCGAAGGTGGCGGACTCGATCCATTCGATGTTGACGCGGATGTTATTGGCTATGCCGCCGTGGATCAGCGCCTCGAACAGCGACTTGTAGGCGTCTTTCAGCCCGGTGTACTTGCCGACGACGGCAATCGTCACCTCGCCTTCCGGGTGGGTGATGCGATGGGTGATGGTCTCCCAGCGCGACAGCTCCGGGGCCGGTGCGCCCTTGTAGCCGAAGGCGTTCAGCACCTCGTCGTCGAGCCCCTGCGCGTGGTAGGCGATCGGCACGGCATAGATGGAATCCGCATCGAGTGCCGGGATCACCGCCGATTCCCGCACATTGCAGAACAGCGCCAGCTTGCGCCGCTCGGCCATCGGGATTTCCCGGTCGCAGCGGACCAGCAGGATGTCCGGCTGGATGCCGATCGAGCGCAGCTCCTTGACCGAGTGCTGGGTCGGCTTGGTCTTCAACTCGCCGGCGCTCGGGATGTAGGGCATCAGGGTCAGGTGGATGTAGACCGCCTCGCCGCGCGGCAGGTCGTTGCCGAGCTGGCGGATCGCCTCGAAGAACGGCAGGCCCTCGATGTCGCCGACGGTGCCGCCGATCTCGCACAGCACGAAGTCGTAGCCCTCGTTGCCGTCGAGCACGAATTCCTTGATGGCGTCGGTGACGTGGGGAATGACCTGGACGGTGCCGCCGAGATAGTCGCCGCGGCGCTCCTTGGCGATGATGTCCTGGTAGATGCGGCCGGTGGTGATGTTGTCCATCCGGTTCGCCGGCCGCCCGGTGAACCGCTCGTAATGACCGAGGTCGAGGTCGGTTTCCGCCCCGTCATCGGTGACGTAGACCTCGCCGTGCTGGTACGGCGACATCGTGCCCGGATCGACGTTGAGGTAGGGATCGAGCTTGCGCAGCCGGACCTTATATCCGCGCGCCTGAAGCAGGGCACCGAGGGCCGCCGACGCAAGCCCCTTGCCGAGTGACGACACCACGCCGCCGGTGATGAAAACATACCGCGCCATGGGCGACCGTTATACCGTTCAGCTTGCCGATTCGAACAGCATCGAATCGCGCGATCCAGAGGTTTCCACCGCGCCCTTTTTTCGGGCGCGGCGGGATGATCGGAAAAAGCCCGGCTATTGCGAGTTCGGAACCTGCGGACCGCTCGGCTGCGCGGGTGCCGGCTCCGGCGTCTGCAGACGGTCGAGCAGGCTCGGGCCGCTGTCGCCACCGGACGGAGCAGACGGCGCGGCGGGCGGCGCGGTGCCCTCACCGGCCGGAGCGCCCGGCGTTGCCGGCGGTGCGGTCGGCTGGGTGTCCGTTGCCGGCTCTTCGGTGGTCTGCGTGCCGACCGCCGGGATCAGATCGAAGATCGACGTCGGCGCCTCGCCCATGCGCGCAATCACCGTCAGGATGATCGACGTGGCGAAGAAGGCCGCGGCCAGGATCGCGGTCGTGCGGGTCAGGAGATTGGCCGTGCCGCGGCTGGAAAACAGGCCGCCGCCGCCACCGCCGCCGCCGATCCCCAGCGCGCCCCCTTCGGAGCGCTGCAGCAGGATGACGGCCACGAGGGCGATCACGACCATCAGATGGATGACGATGATGACGGTTTGCATACGTGTCCGGCTCGAAAATGTGCGGAAAGTTGAGCGCGTCTTACACCATCGCCGCGGTACGTACCACCCCGGCGATCGCCTCGACGCGTGCCCCTCATATAGTGTCCGTGCGGCGATCGCAACACGGCAAAGCCCCGGCGACGCGTGCCGCCGGGACGGTCATTGCTTCTGCCGGCTCCCGTCGGCCGGTCGGTGACGGCCTACTTGTAGGCGGCCAGGATACCGAGGAAGTCGGCCGCCTTGAGGCTGGCGCCGCCGACCAGCGCGCCGTCGACATTGGCAACCGCCATCAGCTCGGAGGCGTTCGACGGCTTCACCGAGCCGCCGTAGAGGATGCGCACCTTGCCGCCCTCGTCGCCATACATGGCAACGAGCTTTTCGCGGATGAAGGCGTGCACCTCCGCGACGTCGTCAGCGGTCGGGGTGAGGCCCGTTCCGATCGCCCAGACCGGCTCGTAGGCAACGATCAGGTCGGCGGCGGTGGCGCCTTCCGGCAGCGAGCCGGCGACCTGGGTGCCGACCACGTCGAGGGTCTTTCCGGCCTCGCGCTCGTCCTTGGTCTCGCCGACGCAGACGATGGCGACGAGCCCGGCGCGATGCACGGCAAGCGCCTTGTCCTTGACGACGGCATCGGTCTCGCCGTGGTCCGTGCGGCGCTCCGAATGGCCGACGATGACGGCGGCGGCGCCGGCATCGGCGAACATTTCCGCGGCGAGGTCGCCGGTATGGGCGCCCTTTTCGGCCGCATGGCAGTCCTGGCCGCCGACGGTGACCGGCGTGCCGGCCGTCTTTTCGGCGAAGGCCGTCACCAGCAATGCCGGCGGGCAGACCATGGCATCGGCCTTTTCGGCCAGTGCGGCATCGAAGCCGTCGATCAGCGCGGCGAGTTCGCCGGCCGAGGCCTTGAGGCCGTTCATTTTCCAGTTACCCGCGACGAGCGGCTTGATTCCGGTTGTCGTCATAGCGCTTGGATCCCCATTTCATGGTGAGTCACCCGGTCCTGTCCGTCATCTATCAGAAAGGGCCGCAAGCACAAAGGCCGATGCCTTGCGGCGCGCCGACACGGTCTCTATGATCCGCGCGCTTCGGTGCCAGTGGGCATAAGGCCTTGGGTCAAGACCCGATCGGGCGGGGCCGGCGCAGACAACGCACAACGGAAAGACAGAATGCTCGAAACCTTGCGGAAAAGCGCGACGGGTTGGGTCGCCAAGATTTTCATCGGCCTCTTGGTCATCAGCTTTGCGGTCTGGGGCATCGCCGACATCTTCCGCGGCTACGGAACGACGACGGTGGCAACGGTCGGCGAGACCGAGGTGCCGGTCGAGATCTTCCGGACCACCTATAACCGCGAACTGCGGCAGCTCGGGCAGCGCCTGCGCCGCCCGGTGACGGCCCAGGAGGCCGCCGCCGTCGGCCTGCCGCAGCAGGTGCTGAGCCGTCTCGTCAACGAAGCGACCCTCAACGAGGAGGCGCGCCGGCTGAAGCTGGGCCTGTCCGACGAAAAGCTGGCCGAAACCATTCGCTCCGACCCGAACCTTCAGGGCCTGAACGGCAAGTTCGACCGCAACCGGCTGCAGGATCTCCTGTTCTCGCTCGGTATGAACGAGGCCTACTACCTCGCCGAACAGCGCCGGCTGTCCATGCGCCAGCAGCTTGCCGGCGGGATCGGCGGCGGGTTCCGGGCTCCGGACGCCTATCTGGAAGCGATCAACCAGTACGTCAACGAGGAGCGGACGATCTCCTACATCGCGCTGCCGGCATCGGCCGTCGGCGAGATCCCCGATCCCTCCGACGACGACCTGAAAACCTATTACGAGGCCAATAAGGCCGACTTCCGCGCGCCGGAATACCGCAAGCTGACCGTCATCTCTGTCGATCCGGAGGCCGTCGCCGACCCCAAGAGCGTCAAGGAGGCCGACATCCAGCAGACCTACGAGACGTCGGAGGCCTATTTCACGCCCGAGAAGCGGTTCATCCGGCAGATCGTGTTCCAGGATGACGCCGCCGCCCAGGCCGCCGCCGACAGGCTGCAATCGGGCGCCAGCTTCGAGGACATCGCGGCGGAGCGGAACCTGACCGCCACCGACACCGATCTGGGTCTCCTCGGCAAGTCCGAAGTGCTCGACCCGGCGATCGCCGAGACGGCGTTCTCCATGGCGGAGCCCGGCACCAGCGGCGTCATCGACGGCCGGTTCGGCACCGTCATCGTCAACGTCAAGGACATCCAGCCGGAACAGCGTAAGCCGCTCGCAGAGGTGCGCGACCAGATCGCTCTCGACATCGCCGTCAAGCTCGCCGAGGGCGAGGTGCTGCAGATGCATGACGAGATCGAGGACGCGCGCGCCGGCGGCGCCACCCTTGCCGAAATCGCGGAGCGCTTCGGCCTCACGGCCCGGACCATCGACGCGGTCGATGCTACCGGCAAGGACCCGGAGGGCAACGACGTCCAGTTGCCGATCGCCCAGGACCTCCTGCAGGCCGCGTTCGACAGCGACGTGGGGGTGGAGAACGACCCGCTGCAGCAGACCAAGGGCTTCGTCTGGTACGACATTCAGGGCGTCACCCCGGCCCGCGACCGCACCCTTGAGGAAGCCCGCGACAAGGTGGTCGCGGCCTGGCGCGCGGAAGAACTCAACCAGCGACTCAGCGCCAAGGTCACCGAACTCACCGATCGCCTGAAAGGCGGCACGGACCTTGCCGCGATCGCCGGGGAAGTCGGCACCGAGGTCAAGACTGCCGAGGGCCTGAAGCGCAATGCGCCCAAGGACGGCATCGACAGCGCCATCGTCGCCGCCGCGTTCCGCGGCCCCGAAGGGGACATCGAAAGCGTCAAGCTCGGCGACGGCAGCCGCGTCCTCCTCAAGGTCACCGCGGTCGCGCCGCCGGTGTTCTTTGCCGAGGCGGCCGACATGCAGCAGATCCGCGAGCAGCTCAATGCCCAGATCTTCGGCTCCGTTCTGGCACAATATGTCACCCAGATTCAGGAGCGGCTGGGCGTTACCATCAACCAGCAGGCGGTCGCCTCGACACTGGGCCTCAACGACCTGCGATAGAGCCAACCGGATTTTTCGGGTGCGGCCCGGCGCCGCCGCCCGAACGTGAGTAAGGGATCTTTCGCCGATGGCCGATTTCAAATCGCTGATCGCCAAGGTCGCCGACGGCAGGGCGCTCGATGCGGCGGAGGCTACCGACGCCTTCGAGGTGATCATGTCGGGCGACGCGACGCCCTCGCAGATCGGCGGCTTCCTGATGGCGCTGCGCGTCCGCGGCGAGACCGTCGACGAGATCACCGGCGCGGCCTCGACGATGCGGGCCAAGATGGTGCCGGTCGAGGCGCCGGAGAATGCCATCGACATCGTCGGCACCGGGGGCGATGCCTCCGGCTCCTACAACGTGTCGACCTGCGCGGCGTTCGTCGTTGCCGCTGCCGGCGTTCCCGTCGCCAAGCACGGCAACCGGGCGCTGTCGTCGAAATCGGGCGCCGCCGACGTGCTGATGGCGCTCGGCGTCAATATCGAGCTTCAACCCGAAGCGATCTCGCGCTGCATTGCCGAGGCCGGCCTCGGCTTCATGTTCGCGCCCGCGCACCACCAGGCGATGCGCCATGTGGGTCCGACCCGCGTCGAACTCGGCACCCGCACGATCTTCAACCTGCTCGGCCCCCTCTCCAATCCGGCCGGCGTCAAGCGCCAGATGACCGGCGTCTTCTCGGAAGGCTGGGTCGAGCCCCTCGCCCATGTTCTCGCCAATCTCGGCAGCGAGCGGGCCTGGATCGTCCACGGCTCCGACGGCCTCGACGAGATCACCACAACGGGTCCGAGCAGCGTTGCCGAGCTGAAGGACGGCAAGGTGACGACCTTCACCATCGCGCCGGGCGATGTCGGGCTGTCGACGGCAAAGCCGGAAGAGCTGAAGGGCGGCGATGCGGCGACCAATGCCGCGGCGCTCACCGCGGTGCTTGCCGGGGCGCCCGGCGCCTATCGCGACATCGTGCTGATGAATGCCGGCGCCTCGCTCGTCGTCGCCGGCGTTGCCGACGACCTCGTTGCCGGTATCGAAAAAGCGGCCGCCGCCATCGACAGCGGATCGGCCAAGGCCACCCTTGACCGGCTGGTCGCCGTCTCCAATCAATAGGGCCTGATGACCGATATCCTGACCAAGATCGAAGCCTACAAGCGCGAGGAAATCGCCGTCGCCAAGGCAAAGCTGCCGCCGGCGGACCTTGCCGCGCGGCTTGCCGAGACCGAAGACCGCCCGCGCGGTTTCCTTGCCGCACTGCGGGAGAAGGTCGCTGCCGACCGGACCGGGCTCATCGCGGAGATCAAGAAGGCGAGCCCGTCGAAGGGCCTGATCCGCGCCGATTTCGACCCCCCTTCCCTTGCCCGCGCCTATGACGAGGGCGGCGCGGCCTGCCTGTCCGTCCTCACCGATGCGCCCTCCTTCCAGGGCCATCCGGATTTTTTGGGCGCGGCGCGGAACGCCGTTGAGTTGCCGGTGCTGCGCAAGGATTTCCTCTACGACACCTATCAAGTCGATGAGGCGCGCCTTTGGGGCGCCGACTGCATCCTCATCATCATGGCCGCCGTCGACGACGCGACCGCCAAAGAGCTGGAAGACGCCGCCTTTGCCCGCGGCATGGACGTGCTCGTGGAGGTCCATGACGATGCCGAGTTGGAGCGCGCTCTGAAACTCTCCTCAAAGCTCCTCGGCATCAACAACCGCAACCTTAAGACCTTCGAGACGACCCTTGAGACCAGCGAGCGGCTTGCGCGACAAGTGCCCGACGACCGGCTGCTGGTCGGCGAGAGCGGCATTTTTTCGCCGGCCGACATCGCCCGGCTCAACACTGTGGGCATCCGCAGCTTCCTCGTCGGCGAGAGCCTGATGCGCCAGGACGACGTTGCCGCCGCGACCCGCGCGCTGCTTGAGCCCGTATCCGACGCCAGCCGCGCGGCGGAGTGAGCCCATGGCCGACAGCGACCACCTCACCCATCTCGACGCATCCGGCAAGGCCGACATGGTCGACGTCTCGACCAAGGCGGTGACCGAGCGCGTCGCCGTCGCGACCGGCTCGGTGAAGATGCTGCCGGAAACGCTGGCGATGATCCTTGCGGGCGATGCCAAGAAGGGCGACGTCATCGGCACGGCGCGGATCGCCGGCATCATGGCGGCCAAGCGCACCCACGAGCTGATCCCGCTCTGCCATCCGCTGCTCCTCACCAAGATATCTGTCGACATCGAACCCGACGAGAGCCTGCCGGGCCTCGTCGTCACCGCGACCGCCAAGGTCGGCGGCCAGACCGGCGTCGAAATGGAAGCGCTGACCGCGGCGAGCGTTGCCTGCCTGACCGTCTACGACATGGCCAAGGCCGTCGACCGGTTCATGGAGATCGGCGGCGTCAGGCTGCTGGAGAAATCCGGCGGCCGCTCCGGCCATTGGCGCGCCCCCGGAAAGGGCGCTGGAAAGGATGGGGCATGAGCCTCCTTTCCGTCGAAGAGGCCTATAAGCGTTTGCTGGCGGGCATCCAGCCGGTCGGCACAGAGGTCGTTCCGCTTTCCGAAGCCAATGGCCGGTTCCTCGCTGAGGACGTCTATTCGCTGCGCACGCAGCCGCCGTTCGACGCATCGGCTATGGACGGCTATGCGGTGCGCGCGCACGATCTCTCCCGCGTGCCGACGACGCTGCAGGTGATCGGAACGGCGGCGGCAGGACACGGGTTCGACGGCACGGTCAATCCGGGCGAGGCGGTGCGCATCTTCACCGGCGCGCCCCTGCCGGACGGGGCCGATGCGATCCTGATCCAGGAAAAGACGCGCGCCGGCGAGACCGGGGATACCGTCACCGCCCTCTCCTCGGTCCCGGTCGATGAATATATCCGCCCGGCCGGGCTCGACTTCGCCCTCGGCCAGAAGCTGCTGACCAAGGGCCGCCGCCTCGGCTACCGGGAGCTGGCACTCGCCGCGGCCATGAACCACGACACGCTGCGGGTCGCCAAGCGCCCGAAAGTCGCGTTCCTTGCCACCGGAGACGAGCTGGTGCCGCCGGGCGAGGAGCCGGGTCCGGACCAGATCGTTGCCTCCAACGGCTTTGCCCTCGGTGCGATGCTTGCCGATCTCGGCGCCGAGCCGGTCGATCTCGGGATCGCGCCGGATGCGGCCGACGTCATCGCGGACAAGGCGCGGTCGGCCATCGACGGCGGCGCCCATGTGCTCGTCACCCTTGGCGGCGCCTCGGTCGGCGACCACGATCTGGTGCAGACGGCGCTCGGCGATATCGGCTTCGAGCTCGGCTTCTGGCGGATCGCCATGGTGCCCGGAAAGCCGCTGATTTCCGGGCATATCGGGCCGATGCGGGTGCTCGGCCTGCCGGGCAATCCGGTCTCCAGCATCGTCTGCGCGCTCCTCTTCCTGCATCCGCTGGTGCGGGCCCTGCAGGGCGCCAGCGAGGTGCACCGGCCGGAAGAAACCGCCGTCCTCGGCGATCCGGTCGGCGGGAACGGCGAGCGCCAGGCCTATTTGCGGGCGCGGCTCAGCTTCAGCCGTTCCGGCCATGTGGTGGCGACGCCCGTCTCGTTTCAGGATTCCTCGCTGCTGGCGACGCTGTCGGGCGCAGACGCCCTCGTCATCCGGCCGCCCTTCGCGCCGCCGGCCGAGGTCGGCAGCCCCTGCAAGATCATCCGGCTATAGGGCCTTTACCGGGTTTTCCAGCGTCCCGATTCCGCCGATCTCGATCCTCACCCTGTCGCCGTCCTTCAGGTATTTCGGCGGATCGAAGCCCATGCCGACGCCGGCCGGCGTGCCCGTCGCAATGACGTCGCCGGGCTTCAAGGTGATGCCGTTGGAGAGCGCTGCGATCAGCGTCGGCACGTCGAAGATCATCAGCGCGGTGTTGGAGTCCTGGCGCAGCTCGTCGTTGACCCAGCATTTGACGGGCGTGTCAGAAAGGTCGACCTCGTCGGCGGTGACCGCCCACGGCCCCATCGGACAGAAGGTGTCCTGGGATTTGCCGACAAGCCACTGGGTGTGCTGAAGTTGCAGGTCGCGGGCCGAGACGTCGTTGACGATCGTGTAGCCCCAGACGTGGTCCATGGCGTTCTCAGGCGAAATGCAGCGGCCCTGCCTGCCGATGATGACGGCAAGCTCGGCCTCGTAGTCGATGGCGGTGGAGACGGCGGGGTCGATCTCGATCGCCGCACCCGGCGCGATCACGGTCTCCGGCACCTTGGAAAAGACGATCGGTGCTTTCGGGCCGTCGGCGCCGACGGGGGCGCTCCTGAATCCCTGATTGGCCATTTCCGCGACGTGTTCGCGGTAGTTCTTGCCGATGCAAAAGACGTTGCGGGCGGGGCGCGGGATCGGCGCGCGCAAGGTGACCAGCGACAGCGGCACGGTGTCGGTCATCGGCAGCTTCGCACCGGAAAAGACGCAGCCGATGCCGGCGGCCTCGACCGTTGCGGCCGCAACGTCGAAGCGTTCGACGACGCCTTCCGCCTCCTTGACCCGCCCGACGTGACATCCGCCCTGCCAATCGAAAACCGCAAGTTTCATGGTCGCTGCCTTTCCGCCGTATGCGAGACCCGGCGGGCAACGCCCCGCCGACAGGTCCTTTCTGTTCGCTTCTAGCACGACGACGGGCCGTTGGCACACAGGGGGAACCGCTCGCCGCTTGCCGCCCTCGCCGGTTCGGCTATTGTCGCGGTCCCATGATCAAGCTCGACCGATACGACCTGAAGATTCTCCAGATCCTCCAGACCCAGGGCCGGATTTCCAAGGTCAGGCTGGCGGAGGCGGTCGGGCTGTCGACCAGTCCGACATGGGAGCGGCTGAAGCGGCTGGAAGAGGCCGGCATCATCACCGGCTACCACGCCGACATCGACGCCAAGAAGCTGGCGCCGGCAACGACCGTCGTCGTGGAGGTCACGCTGGCGCAGCACCAGGCCGGCGATTTCGAGCGCTTCGAGGCGGCTGTCGGCGCCATTCCGGAAATCGTGGAATGCCTCGCCACCGGCGGCGGCGTCGACTACGTCATGAAGGTGGTAAGCCCGAGCGTCGATGCCTATCAGCGGCTGATCGACCGCATGCTGGCCGAAGATCTGGGGATCGAGCGCTATTTCAGCTACGTCGTCACCAAGCCGGTCAAGGAAGCGGGCGGCGTCCCGCTCGACGTGCTGAACGGCGGGGCGTGACGGCGCCTCGCGGCGTCAGCGAAGGGCGATTTCCAGGCGTACCGCATCGCCGCGATAGATGCCGTCGCTGGCAAACATCACCCGCTTCTGGCGGGACAGCACGCACCGATGCATCAGGGCGACCGGCGAGTTGACCTCGATATTCAGGAGCGCCGCGGTCTCCACGTCGGCGGTTCCGACGGTGAGCGTCTGGTGGGCGGCGCCGATGTCGTTGCCGGCGAAATCCTGGACGAGGCTCGACAGCGCCTTGTCGTCGAGCCTGTCGGCCGGAAGACGGCTGAAAACCTCTTCGCCGATAAAGCCGGTGCCGACCATATAAGGCTCGCCGTCGCGGATGTGCAGCCGGCGCAGGGCGTGGTAGCGCGGCAGGTGCGGGGCGTCGCAGGAAAGGGAATCCGGCAGCCGCGTGACGATCTCGGACGACAGGGTGCGGATCGTAGCGTCGTCATGGGCCGTGCAGCAGCTCGCCCAGTCCATTTCCAGCCGGTGGACCCGCGCCCGCGCCGGCGCGCGGCGCACGAAGGAGCCCTTGGCGCGGTGGCGCTCGACGAGACCTTCCGCTTCAAGCTTGTCGAAGGCCTGGCGGATCGTCCCGCGGGCGACGCCGAATTCCTCGGCGAGATCGTCGATGTTCGGGGTCCGGCAGCCGACCCGCCACTGGCCGGAGGCAATGCGGTTGCGGAACAGGGTGGCGAGTTGCAGATAGATGGCGATGCGGCTTCGCTTCAGCGAACTTGCCGTGTCGTTTGCGTCAGATGACGCCGACTGGTCGACCACAGCCGTGATCCTTTCGAATTCGACATCCAGGGCGTGTGCGGGAGAGAGGGCCGAAACCGGCTCGTCGCGTCTTGCGCTCTGGCCTGTCGGTGCGCTCTTTCTTGCGCGTCAGCCACGGGCTTTCGTCCGGCTGGCAGCGCGCCCAACAATACCGAGGATACGACCCTGCCAGTCGTTCGGATCAGCCATTCATCAATAAATCGGACATCTGGACCAAATGCCGCATTCTTTTTTTGCAGACATTCGTTTTTGCACCCGTCTTCGCGTTCGGAGAAGGCCGGATATACAATCTAAGCGTGTTTTTCACACAAGCACGGATGTGGGCCTCTCGGCGGCTCAGTAAGAGCGCGGCAGATCGAGTTCGTGGGTGGCGAGGAAGGACAGGATCAGATTGGTGGAGATCGGCGCGACCTGGTAGAGCCGTGTCTCGCGGAACTTCCGCTCGATGTCGAATTCCTCGGCAAAGCCGAAGCCGCCATGGGTCTGCAGGCAGACATTCGCCGCCTCCCAGGAGACGTCGGCCGCCAGCATCTTGGCCATGTTGGCCTCGGCCCCGCACGGTCGCTCCGCGTCGTAAAGGCTCACCGCCTCGCGGCACATCAATTCGGCAGCGCGCATGTTGGCGTAGGCCCGGGCGATCGGGAACTGGACGCCCTGGTTCTGGCCGATCGGCCGGCCGAAGACGCTGCGTTCCCTGGCATAGGATGCCGCCTTGTCGAGGAACCACCTGGCGTCGCCGATGCACTCATGGGCGATCAGGATCCGCTCCGCATTCATGCCGGAGAGGATGTAGCGGAACCCCTCGCCTTCTGCCCCGATGAGGTTTTCCGCAGGCACCTGAACGTCGTCGAAGAAGACCTCGGTGGTGGCGTGGTTCATCATGGTGCGGATCGGGCGGATCGTCAGGCCGTTTCCGAGCGCCTCGCGCATGTCGAGGAGGAAGACGGACATGCCGTCGGTGCGGCGCGGGCCGACCTCCTTCGGCGCGGTACGGGCAAGCAGCACCATGAGGTCGGAATGCTCGGCCCGGCTGGTCCATATCTTCTGGCCGTTGATGAGGTAATGATCGCCGTCGCGGCGCGCCGTCGTCTTGATCGAGGTGGTATCGGTGCCGCTTCCCGGCTCCGTCACGCCGAAGGCCTGGAGGCGCAAGGACCCGTCGGCGACCTTCGGCAGATATTTCTGCTTCTGGGCGTCGCTGCCGTGGCGGAGCACCGTTCCCATCACATACATCTGGGCATGGCAGGCAGCGCCGTTGCAGCCGGCGTGGTGGATTTCCTGGAGGATGGCAGCGGCCGCCGACAGCGGCAGGCCCGAGCCGCCGTATTCTTCCGGGATCAGCGCGGCGAGGTAGCCGGCCTGCGACAGCGCTGCAACGAAATCCTCCGGATAGGCGTTCTCCGCATCGAGGCGGCGCCAGTAGTCGCCCGGAAAACCAACGCTGAGCTGGCGCACGGCGTCGCGAATATCTGAATAAGGATCGTCGAAGACCATAGGCTGTTCCTCCGGGGGCAATCCGTTTTTTTCGGCCGCACCATCGGGCGAACACCGGCAATTGGCAAGGCGGCGAGGCGCAATGGCGCTATGATGGCGGCGACCGACGCGAGATACGGCGATGCGCCGGAGAGGAATGCGGACAGCAAACATGACCCTTGTCGACGAAAGCCCCGAGACCCCTCCCCGTTTCCTCGACGTCGTCTCCTTCGTCTTCGATGGAAAGGGCGGCGCGCGCGAGATCGCGGCCGACGATTTTGCGAAAACGTCCTTCGCGACAGGCGAAAGCGGCTTTGCCTGGCTGCACCTGAAGCGGGAGGCGAGCGCCACGCCGGCGCTTCTTGCCGCCCTCGACCTCGACGGCTACGTCACCGACGCCCTGACCGCCGAAGAGACCCGGCCGCGCTGCACCGTCCATGGCGACGGCGTCCTCATCAACCTGCGCGGCGTCAACCTGCACCCTTCGGCCGACCCGGAGGACATGATCTCCGTCCGGCTCTGGGCCACCGAGCGGCAGGTCATCGGCGTCTCCGTGCGCCCGCTGTTCGCCATCGGTGACCTGCTTGCCGCCATTTCCCGCGGCCAGGCGCCGGTCTCGGCCGGCGATTTCGTCGCCAAGCTGGCGCTCCGGCTCGCCGACCGGGCCGAGCCGGCCGTTGCCGACCTGACCGACGCCATCGACGATCTGGAAGACCTGTCGCTCGATCCGGAAGCTTTCGTGTCGCGGCACGATCTCTCCGCAATCCGGCGCGCCGCGATCCTCCTGAGGCGCTATCTGGTGCCCCAGCGCGACGCGCTCTCGACGCTTGAGATCGAGGACCTTCCCTTTCTCGGCGAACGCGACCGGGCGCATCTGCGGGAGGCCGCCGACCGGGTGCTGAGGCTCGGCGAGGAACTCGACGCGATCCGCGACCGGGCCCAGGTCGTGCACGACCAGATCCTCGACCAGCGCGCCGAGAGCCTCAACCGGCGCATGCTGCTGCTGTCCATCGTCGCGGCGATCTTCCTGCCGCTCGGCCTGGTCACCAGCCTGCTGGGCATCAATGTCGGCGGCATTCCGGGCGCAAACAACCCCGACGCCTTCGCCATCGTCTGCGCGCTCCTCGCCGCCCTCGGCGCCGGCTCCTACTGGTGGATCCGCAGGACGGGGATGTTCCGGTAACGAATTACGGCGCCCGTTTTTCCCGCCTCTCGGCCAATTCCGCCCGCCGGCAGATTTCCCTGGTGAGGCCGGAAAACAGCACCTCGTGGAACGGGGCCATGGCGTACCAGTAGGCAAGGCCGGCCGCGCCCGCCGGGTGCCAGTAGGCGGTTGCCGTCAGCACGGTTTCCCGCTCCGCCTTCTCGTCGATCTCGAATTCCAGGACGCCGGCGCCGGGGGCGCGCATGCCGAACTCCAGGAGCAGACGGCGGCCCGGCTCGATGCCGATGACCTCCCAGGAATCGACCTTGTCGCCGAGGCGCAGATCCTCCGGGTGGCGCCGCCGGTGCTGCAGGCCGCGGCCGCCGACCACCCAGTCGAGCGCCTCGCGCGCGGTCCACAGCCCGTTCAGATAGTAATAGCGATTGTCGCCGCCGATCGCCGTCACCACCTTCCAGACCGAGGCGGCAGACGATTCTGACGTCGCCGTGCCGGAGGCGCGCTTGGCGTAATAGGCGTGGTCGCGCCGCCGGCCCCGCATCCTGAACGCTCCTTCCACCCAGCGCGCCTGAACGGTGCATTGCCGCTCGGCCGCGAACGCCGCTTCGACGCTCTCGCGAAAGCCGAGAAGCCGCTGCGGCACCAGGGCTTCGAGCGGCCCGGTATCGGCGACGAAATCATGCTTCAGGCCCTCGATCAACGCCCGGGCGACATTCGTCGGCACGGCCGTCACCAGCTTCAGCCAGTAGGACGAGAGCCGGGGCGAGAGCACCGAGACCGGGATGATGACGGGCCTCGACCGGCCGGCGACGTCGGCGAGCGTTGTCATCATGTCCTGGTATGTGAGGGTTTCCGGCCCTGCTGCATCAAACGTCTTTCCGGCAGCCCCCTCATGCTCCGGCAGGTGCAGGAGATAAAAAAGCAAATTATCGAGGGCGACGGGCGGGGATTTGGAGCGCACCCAGAGGGGCGTGACCATCGCCGGCAGGTGGAAGACCAGGTCGCGCATGACCTCGAAGGCGGCCGAGCCCGGCCCGACGATGATGCCGGCGCGCAGCTCCGTCACCGGGACGGTGCCGCGGCGCAGCTCGTCGCCGGTGTCCCGGCGCGAGGTGATGTGCTCGGACTCCGCGTCGTCCGGCACCAGCCCGCCGAGATAGACGATACGTCTGACGCCGGCCCGTTCGGCCGCAACGGCGAAATTTCGTGCCGCCTCCAGGTCGAGCCGGCCGAAGTTCCGGCCCGCCGCCATGGAATGGACGAGGTAGTAGGCGGTGTCGACGCCTTCCAGCACCGGATCGAGGCATGCCGGGTCGAGCGCGTCGGCCGCCATGATGTCGACGCCCTGCCAGCCATGGGCCTCCAACACCTGCGGGCGGCGCGAGACGGCACGCACCGGGATACCGGCCGCCGTCAGATACGGCACGAGGTTGGAGCCGATATAGCCGCTGGCGCCGAACACCAGGCGGCGGTCTTTTCTGGGCAGCGCGCCGCGCGGGGCGATCGTCTCGGTCATGGCTTCGATCCGGGCAGTTCTCGATCCATCGTTAAACGGATCGGGAGCGGCTTTGGATCAACCGGGAGATGTGGGACCCAAGGCACACCGGCGCAGAGCGGGCAGTCCCGACGGCCTTACGCGCAGCCGTCCGTCTCGCGGCCGACGACGTCGACGTCGACCATCACCGATCCGGCCCGAATGAAGCCGAGCTCTTTTGCCGCCGCCCGTGTCACGTCGATGATCCGGCCGCGCACGAAGGGGCCGCGGTCGTTGATGCAGACGACGACCGAGCGGCCGTTGCGCTTGTTGGTCACCTTCACGCGGGTGCCGAACTTCAGGCGGCGGTGGGCCGCTGTCATGGCGTTCGGGTTCGCCCGTTCGCCGCTCGCGGTGCGCGAGGTCATCGCATACCAGGAGGCCCGGCCCTTCTCGGTCTTGGCGATGGCAGCGGTCCCGCCCGCAGCCACCATGGTAACAATAGAAGCCGCGATGAGGCCTCGCCAAAGCGGGATCAACTGAATCACCGTCACGTCCTTCAAGTTTTGGAAAACGGCGGCGCTTTGACACAAGGTTTGCGGCGATTTTGCGGGCGGTAGGTTGTAACGCGCAAGAACGGATGGCATTAGGGCAGAAACAGCGGGATTAGGCGGAATTATCCGGGATTGAACGGGATTGCCTTGGAAGGACAAGGCGTTAGCGGTTAGCCGGGACCTGACGCCAGCATGACTGCTGTTTCCCGTCGCGCAAGTTCAAATGGCAAATGCGGCCGGCGGGCGCGGCGTCAGATCGAGCGGCCGAACCACATCACACGGCCGGCGATGGTGAGCGACGGCGTCTCAGCGGCGGGAACGTCATCGGGCTCATAGAGCGCCTGGTTGTCCGAAATCAAGCGGACCCCGCCGTCGCGGCGGACATGGATGCGCTTGACCAAAACGAACCCATTGAAGACGACCACATAAATGCCGTTGTCGCGGATGCTGTCGATAGACGTGTCGACGAGCAAGACATCACCGTCACGAATCGTCGGCTCCATGGAATCGCCCTTTGCCGAAAGAGCCCTTGCGGCGTCAGGATTGATGCCGCGACGGCGCAGCCAATCCGCGCGAAAGGCGATCAATCCGACAGAATCCTCCTCGGCGACAACAGCGCCGCCGCCAGCGGAAACGCGGACATTGAGGCGCGGAATCATGCAGAAACCCGACGTCTCTGCTGGAATCTCGGTGGCCGTTCCAGCTAGTGCGTCGCCCGATTTTGATCCTTCTCCCGTTGCCAACCATTGGACGCTGACATTGGCGCTATTGGCGATCGACAGAAGGGTATCGAGCGTAGGGCTGCCGCCACGGACAAGCGCCCTGTAAGCCCCTTCACTGATCCCAAGAGAGCGCGCAAAACTTCGCGCACTTTTTGACCCTTGGAGGCTTGCCAGCCTTTCCGAGAAGGTCATGGCCGCACCAACGCGCAACTTTGACCCGATGTCAGAGTTCGAATGGATCGAAAGAAACGCTCATAATGCGTTGTAATTAAATGATAATCATAAAAATGCGTCACGAAAAACGCATTTCGGAACTCTGACGCGTTTTTTTTAATTGATATTCCGTTTATTTTAACGCACATTTGTCCCACCAAACGTATTTCGGCGATTCGAAAAAACCCGGCCCTGCCCGGCCGGGCTTCGAAGGAGCAGACATGACAGCCAGAGCCCCTGCATGGGACCTGCCGGGAATAAAAGCCGCTCTCGCGCGCCTCGGCTATTCGATGGCCAAGGTAGAGCGCGAATTCGGACTGCCCGAAGGGTCCGTGCGCAACGGCATCCGGGGAAACAATCGCGCAGGGGCCGAAGCAGTTGCCAAGTTGCTCAAGCGTCCCATGACCGAACTCTTCCCCGGTCTTTATGTCCGTCTACCCATGAAGACTACACGGCAGAGCACAGGCGATGCGAGTCAAAAGCCCGCAACCGGCGCTGACAAGGCGCGCGTGGCATGAGGTCGATCTTGTCCGCACCGGCGCGTCACCCGGACATGGCCATCGCGCTCACGCTCATCATCGCAACCCTCATTGTCGGCAGCCATCTCCTATGACCCGGAAGGCAGAAATCCGTCTCCCGGTCTTTTCAATGGTTCCTCCCAAGACTGGTCGGGTGGGCGAAGCGGCGGACCGCACTTCGGACCCAGGCGCCCACCCGGCCTTTTTTCAAGGACTTACAGAACATGAAGCGTGAGCGTATTGCGATTTCGGCGATCGACGCTAGCGGTCGCCTCAGGCCGATCAATCCCGACTGGGTTGAGACCCTCGCCGAGCAAATCGCTACAGGCATAACCCTGCCTGCAATCGAGGTGGTCGAGCGCAAAGAAGGGTACCGCCTGATCGCTGGCGGACACCGCCTTAAGGCACATGAAAAGGCCGGTCTCGATGTCATCGAGGCCGATGTTTGCCCGGCCAACGAGTTCGCCGACGAGGCGGCCGTCCGACTCCGCGAAATCCAAGAGAACATGCTTCGATACGAGCTGACGGCGCTCGACCGGGCGGTCCACCTGGCGACATGGAAGGAGCTTCACGAGAGCGTCGCCGGGCCGGCCAAACGGGGGCGGAAGAAGGCCACAGAGGAATTGCCGCAGAATTCTGCGGCCATTTTCGCCGGGACGTTTTCGAAGGCGGCGGCCAAGGCTTTGAAGGTCTCCGAACGCGCCGTCCAAGCGGCGGTGCAGGTGGCAACCGGCATTGCCCCGGACGTTCGGGAACGGATCGCGTTCCTGAAAATTGCCGACACCATGTCGGAGCTGATCGAGCTCTCCAAACAGGCGCGAGCCCGGCAGGATGCCATTGCTGGGTTGCTCACGTCCGAACCGCCCGCGGCTTCGACCGTTGCCGACGCGATCGCGATCATCGACCGGCGGCCGCCGCCGCGAACCTTGGAACAATGGGAGGCTGCCTCCTCGCGCTTCGGCCGGCTTAGCGATGCCGAGCAGGACCGGTTCTTCGAGGCGAACGCTGCCGCCGTCGATCGCTGGCTCGCGCGCCGCAGGCAAAAGGCCGCCTGACCATGGCGCGACGGCGCGACACCGGCACTCTCGACCTCTTCCGGGACGTCCTTCCAGCTCCCGTCGTGGAGCGGTTCGACGAGGCCGATGTCCACGCCTGGAACATGGCGGGCCGGTTGTCGAAGGCGGTCGCGGCGACTCTCGACGCCGCCGGCATGGGACGCGTCGAAGTCGCCGCTGCGATGTCGGACATCCTGAAGGACAAGGTCACCGAGTCCACGCTCGATGCCTATGCCAGCCAGGCCAAGGAGAAGCACACAATCAGCGCCTTGCGGCTTGCCGCTCTTGTCATGGTGACCGGCGACGCACGCGCCCTAAACACCCTCCTTGTCGAAGCCGGTCTCATCGTCGTTCCAGCGAAATACGAGGCGCTCTTGCGGCGGGAGCGGGCGAAGGAACTGCGCGAGCGGGCCGAGCGCGAGGAAGCCGCGGCCGAGGCCGAATGGAAGGCCAACCGATGACCGCACCGACGAACAAATCGACCAAAGACTGGCTGTCGGCGAAGGAGATCGCCGATCTGAAGCTCAGCAGCTTGGCGAAGACAGTGAGCGGGATAATTCGATACGCCTCGCGCGAAGGCTGGAACGACGATCCGGCGCGTTGCCGGGACCGCAAGGGGCGCGGCGGCGGGCTTGAGTATCATGTCAGCCTTTTGCCGACGTTGGCGCGGCTCGACTACGAAAAGCGCTTCATGGTCGTCGGCGAGGTCGAACCAACGAGATTGCAACCGGACTTACCGACGCCAGAGACCGACCGGGCGCGGCGTTCCCAAGAAGCGCGACTTGCCATTCTCGTTGCCTACGACCGGTTCGGCGGCGGTTTGAACCTGCGGGAAACCGGCCGGACCTCCGTTTTCGTCGATAGCTACAATATGGGCCACCTGAAGGTGGACGACTGGGTGCGTGCTGAAGTGCCAAAGCTGTCGCGCCGGACGCTGGCTCGCTGGCGGGCCGCGCGTGAGAAATGCGTCGGCCTCGGCATCGATCATTCGCAGGCTCGCAAGGGCACCGGCCTTTTGGACGCCGCCAATGATGGCCGCGTGAAGACCTATGTGCTCGGCCTCATCGCCTATCAGCCGCATATCAAAGCTGAGCGGGTTCGCACGCTCGTGCAGGCGGAGTTCGGCGACACGCTCACCGACCACAAGGGCAAGGCACGCCCGGTGCCGCCGGTGCGGACCTTCCAACATACGATTAGGGGCTGGAAGGCGGCCGAGAGCGTGGTGCTGACCCAACTCAGCAATCCCGATTTCTATCGCTCGACGATGGCGCCGGCCGGCGTCGGTGTCCTCCGTCACATTAAGGGGCCGAACGTCCTTTGGATGATCGACGCTTCGCCGCTTGACGCCATGGACACCAGTGGGTCGCGCGCCACCGTCTATGCCTGCATCGACATCGGCACGCGGCGAACTCAGATCGCGATCTCCCGAACCCCGCGCGCCTCCGCGGTGGCGCTGTTGATCCGCAAAGCCATCCTCGCCTGGGGCGTGCCGGAAAAGATCAAGACCGACAACGGCTCCGATTTCGTCGCCGACGATACGAAGCGGCTTTTCGATGCGCTCGGGATCGAGATGGAGCTGTCCGACGCCTACTCGCCGGCTCAGAAAGGCCATGTGGAGCGCGTCATCCGCACATTCCAGCACAATTTCTCCGAACTCCTGCCGGGATATATCGGTCACAGCGTGACCGACCGCAAGCGGCTCGAAGACCGCAAGAACTTCGCTGAGCGCCTCGGCCTGCCGACAGCCGAGCTTTTCGGTGTCACCCTTTCCATGAGTGACATTCAAGGGCTCGCCGATCGCTGGATCGATGCGTTCTACGAGCACCAGCCCCATTCGGCCCTCGGCGGCAAGACGCCTGCCCAAGCGGCAGCGGAAGCCAATGTCGCGGTCCGAACCGTCGACCCGCGCGCACTCGATGTCCTCCTCATGCCGGTGGCCGAAGGCGGTGGAACCCGCACGGTCACCAAACTCGGCGTGCGGGTCGGCGGTTTCTATTACCAGACCATGGCGGCGCTGCCGGGCGACCGGGTGTTTGTGCGGCTCGATCCGAACGATCTCGGCCTCGTCTATCTGTTCGACGCCGATACGCGCGCCTTCATCGAGCCGGCGGTCTGCCCGGAACGGGCCGGCGTCGACCCGGCCAAATTCATGGCAATGGTGAAGCGCAAGCGGGCCGAGCTTCTGGCCGAACGCGGCAAGGACATCCGCGACGAGGTCAAGCGGATCACCTCCGGGCCCGCCCTCATCGAGCTTTATCTCGGCGAGAAGGAAAAGGAACGCGCGGCCGAGGCGGACAACGTCGTGCAACTGCCGACCCGCTCCATCGACTACACGACGCCTGACATCGCCGCAGCCCTCTCCGCCGCTACCGGCGAGCGCCATGAAGCGCCCGCCGAGACGCCGCTTGAGGCGCCCGGCGCACCGGCCGAGGTCGTCGCCTTCAAGCCGAAAGTGCCGGTCGCCAAGCCGGCCGGCAATGGCCGACCCGCCTTCCAGAACGACCAGGAAATGGCGGCATGGCTCCTCGAAAACCCCCAGCAGATGACCGAGCGCGACCGGCTCCACATGGCCGAGCGGCTCGATGCCTGGACATTCCGCGAAATGCTGCCGGCATTCGGCGTTTCGGCCGACGCCCTGGCAGCGCTGATCAAGGACAAGAAAACCCAAGGGACGACAGGACAATGAAAAACACCTTCGTGCGCCTTTCCAACACGACGGCATTCCTGGCCGGCTTCGAAATTCTGGAACGGCGCGGCGCCTCGGAAAACTGCTTCATGGTCGTCGACGGCGCGCCCGGCTACGGCAAGACCTCAACGGCCCAGTGGTTCGCCATCGAGAACGATCTGCCGTTCGTCCGGGCGAAACGGGAATGGCGCCCGATCTGGATGCTCCGGGAACTGCTGGAAACCGTCCAGACGGTGCCGGCCCATTCCTACGCCAAGATCTTCGGCCAGGTGATCGAGGCCCTCGGCAAGCGGGCGGCGATCGCCGCCGCCGAGCGGAGGCCCTTCGCGATCATCGTCGACGAGGCCGACCACGTGGTCGGCTCGGCCGCGCTTATGGAGACGCTACGGGATATCTCCGACATGATCGAAGTGCCGGTTCTCCTGATCGGCATGGGGCGCATCAAGAGCGGCATCAAACGCTTTCCACAGATCGCCAGCCGGGCCGAGGCTCATGTCGAGTTCCGCCCCCTGACATTCGACGACACGCGGCGGCTGGTTGAGGTCCGCGGCGAGGTTGCGGTCGATGAAGGGCTTTTGAAGCTCCTTCACGACAGTGCGGAAGGCTTCGCCCGAGAGGTTTTGACGGGCCTTGCCGCGATCGAGCGCGTCGGCAAGCGGCTCGACCGGGCGGTGACGGTCGACGACATGGACGGCCAAGCTCTCCTGGCGAAGCGTTCGACCGGCCACGCCGTCACGGTGCGAGGCTGAAATGCCCGGCGAAGCCACACGTCAAATGGCCATTGTAGAGACGTTGAAAGGCGGTGACTGCCTGACGACGGCTGCGATGGTCGAGGCGACAGGGATCGAGCGGCGCGCCGTCGCGACGGCCTGCGGCAGACTGGTCACTCGCGGCTGGATAAATCGCCGGGCGGTCGGCTGTTTCGAGCTTTCCGAAAAGGGGCGTGAGGCCGTCGAGGCCGGCGAGACGATCACCAGCGGCCCGGCCGGCCCGCTGACCCAAAAGGTGCCGCGGACGCGGCGCCGGCGGACGATCCGCGACAAGATGTGGAAGACGATCACCACGCTGCAATTGTTCCGGCTCGGCGATCTGGAGACCATGGCTGGGGCGAGCAACACGAACGCCCGCAAGTACGTCCTGGCATTGGAAAAGGCCGGATATCTGATCCGGATGCGCCGCGAGCCGGGCACGGCCCCGACCTCAAACGGCTTCGCACGCTGGCGGCTCATTCACAACACCGGCCCCGAGGCCCCCGTCCATCGGATCGGGCGGCGCGAGGTCTACGACCGGAACACCGACGAAACCCACAAGATCGGAGATCCGTCATGAAGCGTGGTCCGACGAGCGCGGCGGCGCGCAACGGCGCCGAGAAGTCAATGGTCGACAAAGCGCGTGCCGCCCATGGCGACAAGCTCCCCGATTGGATCGAGGAACTCGCTCGGCAAGCCGACGCGGCAGGGCTCAAGGGCGCCGGGGCGCCGATCTCCTACAGCCCGGCGACGGTTTCCCAGGTGATCGGCGGAACCTATCGCGGCGACCTTTCGCGGGTCGAGGAGATGGTCCGGGGCGCGTTCATGAAAGCGAATGTCGACTGCCCGGTCCTCGGTAGGATCGGACGCGACGATTGCCTCAAAAACCAGAAAGCGCGCCTGTCGACGGCGAGCCCGTTGTCGAACCGGCTCTATTGGGCCTGCCGCGCCGGATGCCCGCACGCGCGCAAGGGAGGTCGCCATGCTGAGTGAGAAGCTTCGCGGGCTCCATGAATGGTTCGAACAGGAGCGGCTGAACCCCGGATCGATGGGCGACCGCGGCGCGCTGCAGTTCGGGCGCTGTCTCGCCGCTTGTGTCACCCAGGCCAAGAACCTGGAACGGGCTCGCGTCTCTGAACAGGTGCTGACCGAGGATCACCTGAAAGACCCGGCGATCGCTCAATTCCCGGTCGTCGCGCGGCCCCATCCGAAGCACGGAGGGGATGCGGCATGACCTACACGCGTTTTGAGGAGCTTATCGACGACATCGCCGACCGGGTGCTCAATCACCCGCCTTGCGAGACCGACCGGCCGGCGGTGATCGCCGCCCGGCGGTTTGCGGATCGGCTGATCAACGACAGGACCAGCCGGCGCGATCTCGTCATGGCAGTCGCCGGCTTGATCGCCGCCCTCGGCGACGAAATCGAGCTGCGAGCGATTACCTTCGAGCACTTCGCCGCGACCTTGCACAGGCCTGCGCCTCAAAAGCCGAAGTTCGAACCGCGCAAATGGCGCACCGTCGATTGGATCGCTCCCCAACCCACCAACGTCACCGCCAGCGTGCTCGGCGACCCCGCTCCGGGCCGCTCGGCCCTAGATCAAAAGCAGATGGAGAAACGCGATGTCTGAGACCCCCAACGCCGTCATCGAGGTCGACGGCAAGCCCTACCTGCGCGACGCCAAGGGCATGCTTGTCCCGGAGAACCTGGTCCGGCCGCAGGACAAGCTCGAAGACGAGGTTGTGCGCAAGATCATGGGGTTTGCGGAGGCTCTCTCCGACCAGATCGCGCGGTTTCGCGGTCACACCTTCACCGACCTCGGCGAATTCGATGCGCTGATCGAGCAGGACTATGGCGCCACCAAGGGCGGCCGCAAGGGCAACCGCACCTACCAGACTTTCGACGGCAGCATGAAGGTCCAGGTGCGGGTTGCCGACTTCATCGACTTCGGCCCGCAGCTTCAGACGGCAAAGACGCTGATCGACGAATGCCTCAACGAATGGGCGGCCGAGGCGCGCCCGGAAATCCGCGCCATCGTCACCCGCGCCTTCAACACCGACAAGGAAGGCCAGATCAACCGCTCGGAGATCTTCATGCTGCTGCGCCTTGATATCGAGGACGAGCGCTGGAGGCGATCCGCGATGCGATGAGGGTCACGGGGTCCAAGACCTACATCCGCTTCTATCGGCGCGACAGCCCGGAGGCCTCCTGGGAGGCCGTCACGATCGATCTGGCGGCGGCGTGATGGTCGGCTTCATCCACCGCAGCCAACCGCCGGAGCCGGAGGGCGATCCGCCTCCGGCTCCGAGTAAGCGGGAGCGACTCGAACGCGAGCGCGCCGCGCTTCTCGCCAAGGTCCGTCGCGGCGTGTGCACCGAACGACAGGTGCGCATCCTCCGGCGGATCAACGCGATCACCGAAACCCTTTTGAAGCTGGAAGCGACGCCATGAGCCTTGCGCAAATCCACATCGCCAAGAAAGACCTCGGGCTTGAGGACGACGATTATCGCGCGGTCCTCGAACGGGTCACCGGCAAGACCTCGTCGGCCGTCATGACGCCGGGCGAGCGCGGCCGGGTGCTGGACGAGTTCCGGCGCCTCGGCTGGACGCCGCAGCAGAAGCGCAAGGGGCTCGACGGGCCGTTTGCGAAGAAGGTGCAGGCGCTGTGGATCGCCGGCTGGAATCTCGGCCTGATCCGCGACCGCCGCGACAGCGCTTTGATCGCTTTCGTGAAACGCCAGACCGGCATCGACCACACGCGATGGCTGGTCGACTCCGGCGACGCGGCCAAGGTCATCGAAGCACTAAAAGGATGGCTTGCAAGAGAGGGCGGTGTCGAATGGACCAAACATTCAGATCCGCGTGACGCCGTTTTGTCTGCACAACTCCGCGAACTTGCCGCCTTGAACTTGCGGCCAAGCAACTCACGGCACGGGGAGATCGTGGGGCATATGCATGAATTAGGCGTTTTTCTCCGAAATGTGGGCAAAGGCTGAGCTGAGCAGCACGATGTCAGCAAACCTGAATCTACCGCGATCCAAGCCGATCAGAATGGCGAGCCTCGATTTCTGCCGCTCTTGCAGCTTCAAAATAGACATTTTGAATGAAGAGATCAGCGAAAGCCTTCGCATCTTTCGCGTCGCTTTCGGTCAACAACTCTTCGATGTGGGCACCCTTGTCGCCAAGTACCTTTATGTACTCTGCCGTCCTAATCAAACGTTCATAGACGGGTTGATGATTAACTATCTGTCTGAGGCGCCATTTCAACGAATTATTTGCCCGGAAGCTTTCCCTATCAGCTTCTGGGATCAAATCTATCAATGGCTCTCGCAACGTTGCCAAGTCCACGAGCTTGCGAAACATGACACATGCCGCGTGGACGTAACCGTTTGCAATACACCCAGACGCCTCATTGTAAAAAGGTTCAAGCTCGTTTGGGATCGCACTAGGCGCCGCTTCTGGGGACGTCAATGGAATATGGGAAAGTATTTCGAATCCCCAATCCTTAACATTTCGATCTTGGCGAAGCAGTTCTTCCAATTCTCCTGGAAGGTTTTCTTGGTTGTAACCGTTCTGGAATTTCGCGGCCACCGAATATACGGACCCGTAGCCACAACTTCGGCATTCAGTCAAAAACTCCAAACGCGAAATATAAACTGGGCTGCGAACCCGGATGTTTTGAATTCGGGTGTGTGCGAGAACGTCCAATGTCTGGTTCGCTGCCGCGCAACGCGGGCATTCTCCAACGATAAACATCGCACGACTAACTCCGTCTCAGGGGCTGATGAAAAGGTCGTCAGGCTCGCAGAGAGCCCCACTGGTTGCAAGCTTGTTGTTGCCACTATCGCCCTCCTTTTGACCGCATCGCCCGCTGCAGCCGAGCCCTGGCCGGTCTGCCGCGGCGGACACCGGGCCGAGCGTCACGTCTCTTGCGTGATCGACGGGGACACGATCTGGCTCAAGGGCGAAAAGATCCGCCTCCTCGATGTCGACACGGCAGAGCTTGGAGGCCGGTGCAACGGGCTGGCGGAAAAGGCCCGCGACTATCTCGCCCGCCGCCTCGGCGAGGGCCGCATCACGGTCGAGCGCCACGGTTTCGGCGTCTATGGGCACCCCCTTGCGAGGATTTACGTCGACGGCCGCGACATCGGCCAGGAGCTGCTCGCCCTTGGCCTGGCAAGACCTTACCGGCCGGGAGGGTGGTGCCGGTGATCACCCGCGGCCACACGTCGGTCATGGCCAATCGGCGCGACGAGGAAAGCTCCAAGGGGCTTTTCTGCACGCCGCCCTGGGCGACGCGTGCGCTGATCGAGGAGATCATCAAGCGGTTTTACGGGGACGTTTCCGGGCAGACGGTTTGGGAACCGGCCTGCGGAAAAGGCCACATGTCCGTTCCTCTGGCCGAGCATTTTGCGCGCGTCTTTTCCACCGATCTGGTCGACTACGGTTTCGGTGACGGGGTGCTCGATTTCACGTTTGCCGATGCCGAAGACGCGCCATGGCCGGTCGATTGGGTCATCTTCAATCCGCCGTTTCCGCTTGCCGAAGCCTTTGCTCGGACAGCCCTGACGATCGCCCGCGTCGGCGTCGCGGCGCTGGTGCGGCTCGCCTGGCAGGAGGGCGAGGAACGCTATCGCCTTATCTGGCGCGAGAACACGCCGACCTACTTCTGCCCGTTCGCCGAACGCGTCCCAATCATCGAAGGGGTGTGGGACCCGGAGGCCGGGACGGCTACGGCCTATGCCTGGGCCGTCTGGCGCATCGGGCAGACGCCGGAATTCCCCCCTCTCGTCCACATTTCGCCTGGCCAGGCGCGCCGCCGATCAAAGCTCTCCGACCTCGCGCTGGCAACGCCCGGCGAGGCCAAGCGCCGGCGGCTTGCCCGCGAACAAAAGGCCGAGACCGGACCCGACCTTTTCGGGGGCGGCGATGGCTAAGAGGATCCCGGTCACCGATCACGCGGTCCTGCGCTACCTGGAAAGGGTCTGCGGCATCGACACGGAGGCGATCCGGGCGCGCATCTATCGCAAGGTGACGCCGGCGCTCACCTCAGGCGCCACTGGCGTCACGGTCGAGGGATTTCGCTATCGCTTCAAGGCGGGTGTCGTCGTCACCGTGACCGGCCTGCCGGAGCCGAAAAAGCGTGCCCACAAATGGCCGCAGCGGCCGGAAGGGGGCGAGGCGTGAGCGTCCTACTGGCCGCGGAGCGTTTTGAGAGTTTCAGCGTGTCGCTCGGCGACGGCATCGTTCTCGGCCCATTGATTGCCGAGGCTAACGGTCAAGAGAACGCCGACCATGACGACGAGCGCGGCGCTGACTGCGACCAGCGCCAGGCGGTTGGACCGGGCGCGCTTTGCCGGCAAGTGCACGGGGGCGCCGCATTGCGGACAGGCGCCGGCGCGGTCGCTGACCTGACGGTCGCATTCCGGGCAAGTGATCAGAGCCATAGCATTCCCCTTCTCATCAAGGTGGGCAGTGTCGGCCGAGCGCAACCTCACGTCAATGCGGCGGAGTTGGCGCGATGACCGGTTCGTTCGACGGCCTGCCGGCGCTGCTGGCCGAGTTCGCCGAGGAAATCGGCCTTGAGGGGGCTTTGAAGATCGCCGAGGCGCGCGGCGGCCAGCAGGTCTATTTGCCGTCGAGCGTCTCCGACGATCACTGGCTCAGCGAGCTTGTCGGCCGCCCGGCCGCGGAAAAGCTTTGCCGGCGATATTGCGCGCGCGGCGGCATCAACCTGGTCATCCCGCTTGGTCCCGCCGGCCATCGTTCAAAGGCCCGTCGACGGCTTTTCAAGGCGCTGGCCGAGGGCAAATCGGTGTCGGAGACGGTGCGCGCCTCCGGGGTTCACGAGCGCACCGTCTATCGCGCCAAGGCGCGGTTGAAAGATGACACGCAAGGCGACCTCTTCTAAGGTGCCTCGACCTCCTCGGGTCCCGGCCTGACAGCTGTCAGGCGGGAAACGGGACGACGCCACCGGCACTCTGCGAACGGTTGCAGAGACCCCCGGAGGCTCCCATGGAATTCCAGATCAAAAACCACCGGATCGAGGGCATTCCCTTCCAGGCCGCCCGTTGGACGGGGGGCACGATCACCCCGATCATCATCGTCTGTCACGACACGGCTTCCCGGCTCGATCCGCTCTCGGCCGCACGCTACCTGCAGGACAACACCAGCAAGGTCTCGGTGCAGTTCGTTGTCGAGCGCGACGGCCACGTGACCCAGCTCGTCGCCTGCAACAAGCGGGCGAACCATGCCGGCAAGTCGACCTATCATGGGCGGCAGTACTGCAACGGCTTTTCTATCGGGATCGAAATCGTCAATCCCGGCATCATGCAGGACGCCGGCGGCGGCAAGGCCCGCGCCTGGTACGGCAAGACCTTCGACATCGAGGAATACGGGATTCGCGAGGTCTCGACGCGGGAACACGGCTCCGGCTTCTGGATGCCGTATCCCGAGGCTCAGATCGAGGCGGTCGAGGCGATCCTGGTCGCCTGCGTCAACAAGTATTCGACGATCAAGGACGTGACGACCCATTGGTACGTGTCGCCCGGTCGCAAGGTCGACACGAATCCGCTTTTCCCCCTTGGCCATCTCAAATCCCGGGCCTTCGGTCGCGAAGACCCGGCCGAAGATGAAGCCGACGCCGCGGCGGCCCCGGTCGAGGACGGCGACGCGACGGTCAGCATCAACGTACCCGGCGACACCCTCAACATGCGCCGTTGGCCGTCCTTCAATCCCAATGTCCTCGCCGCCATTCCCCATGGCACGCGGGTACCGCTGATCAAGACCGGAACCTTCAACCGCCGGACTTGGCACAAGGTGGTTTATGGCGGCCAAGAGGGCTGGGTCGTCGCCAGCTACACCGAATAGGACACCCCGCCCGTCACGCTGAAACCGGCGCGCCCTGCGCCGATCAAGGAGCCGTTCATGTTTGAGAACAAGAGCATCTTTGCCTCGCGCACCTTCTGGGGTGCCGCCGTCGCGATTTTGGCGACGGTCGCCAATTTCTTCGGCGTCACCTTTTCGCCGGCCGACCAGGCCGAGGCCATCAATCTCATCGGTCAAGCGCTCGACAAGGTCACCCAGTTGGTTGCCATCGGTGCCAGCGCCTACGCCATCTACGGCCGCGTGGTCGCCAAGAAAAAGATCGGCCGCTAGGCGATGCGGGCGCGCGATGCCGCCCTGTTGGTTGCCGGCGTCTGCCTCATTTTGGCGGGCACCTTCTTCCTGGCGCCGGACGCGCCGAAGCATCTGACGCGGATCGAGAAGGCAGACCGGCTGCCGGTCGCGGGGCGGTGATGCTGGACGAGTTCAAGACCTGGGTCGGGACCATCGGCGGCGGCCTCGGCGCCGTCTCGGTGGTCTACACCTGGCTGACCAGCCGGTCCGCGACCAACGCCGCAGAGCTTCAGAAGCACTCGGAGCTGCTCACCGAGACGACCAGACGGGTCGACGCCATCGAGGGCGAAATGCGCCACCTTCCCGATAAGGACACCGTCCACAAGATGGAGCTGGCGATGGCTGAAATCCGTGGCGAGCTCGGCCAGATGTCGGCCTCCGCCCAGGCCACCCAAAGGACGGTGCAACGCATCGAAGCCCACCTCCTGGATAAAGAAAAATGAGCTACGCCGATCTCGTCGACCAGGACGTCCGTCTGATCATCCTTCGCGCGCTCGCGGATGAAAACGACTACACCCTCAACGAGTCCATTCTCAGCGCGGTCCTTGAGACCTTCGGTCATCGCAAGAGCCGGGCCTATATCCGCGAGCAGCTTCGCTTTCTCGCCGACGACCTGAAAGCCGTCGCGGTCTCCGCCGCCGGGACCGTGCAGATCGCCCGGATCACAGATACTGGCCTCGACCACGTCGCCGGCCGGATCCGGCTGGAAGGCGTCAAGCGGCCGTCGCCGGGGCTTTGACCGTGGCGGGCCGCGCCG
>NZ_NPEV01000070.1 GCF_003258835.1 Rhodobium orientis
CACAGCCAAAACCGCCGCCAACCAACCCCAACCAGATGTCCCTCGACCTCGCCCCAATCTAAACCGGACAGTAGTGGGTCGAGCCCGGCAATGACGCATGAGAGGGGTTGGAATGCCGGAGAACAACCGAAACGACTTCCCGTGAACGGGCGTCCGATCCTTATCCGCGAGGCGCCGTGTACGAAAACCCCATCGCTTCAAGGTCCGCATCGAGCGCGGCGACCGCATCGCTATCGGCCGCGACCATCGGCGGGCGCACGGTGGTCCAATCGGCATCGCCCGATTTTCGCGCGATATAGGCCTTCAGCACCGGCACCATCGGCCCCGTCTCCTGGAAGCGCCTGCGCACCGCCGTCACCTTCGCCTGCTTCTCGTCCGCGTCCGGTCCCTCGAAGCCGTCGAACACCGCCTTGATGGAGGGCACGGCGACGTTGCCGGTGGCGGTGATGCACCCCGCGCCGCCTTTCCTCAGGCCATCGAGCAGGAACACTTCGGACCCCGGAAAAATCTCAAGCTGCGGATAGGCATCGAGCAGCGCCGCGGTGTTCGACCAGTCGCCGGAGCTGTCCTTGAGGCCGACGACGGTCTCGGGGTGCGCGCTGACGAGCCGCCCGACCACGTCGAGCGAATAGCCGACCTGGGCGACCGGCGGGATGTGGTAGAGATAGACCTTCAGTCTGTCCGAACCGACCCGCGAAATCACCGTGTCGACGAACGCAAAGACGCCGTCGTCCGGAACGCCCTTGTAGTAGAAGGGCGGCAGCATCAGGACGCCGCCGCAGCCGAGCCCGGCCGCATGGCCGGCAAGCTCGCTCGCTTCGGTGATCGAGCAGGCACCCGTCCCCGGCATCAGCTTGTCCGCGCCGATACCGTTCTCCACCAGCATTTCCAGGAGCGCCTTGCGCTCGCCCGCCGACAGCGAGTTCGCCTCGCTGGTGGTGCCGAAGACGGCAAGTCCCGCCGCGCCCTCTGCAAGGAGGTGCCGGCAAAGGGCGAGGAACCGCCCGGCATCGGGCGACAGGTCCGCCTTGAACGGCGTCAGCACCGGGACCAGAACTCCGCGAAACCCCATCGGGCAACTCCTTTCCTGAAGGCAATCTCCGTTGCCCGTGCCGGTACGACATTTGCCGCTTTTCGACAAATGAAATGATCCGGGGATCACCTGCCGCATATCGAAGATCTGCAATTTTCGGGGGTGACGGGGCGGTCGCAATCGGGAAAAGTAGCGCGCGTATAGTTCGGCGTATTCAATCAGACGGTTCAAAGAAGCCGCACCGCGTCGCGTGAGGGAGGAGAGTACCGATGACCTGCAATCCGGCAGTCGACCGCCGCACCATCCTGAAGGGAGCCACCGCCGGCGCCGCCCTGTCGATCACGCCGCTGCGCCATGTCCGCGCCGCCGGAACTCCGGTCAAGGTCGGCGTGCTGCTGCCGACCTCGGGCGTTCTCGCCTTCCTCGGCCAGGCCTGCCGGCGCGGCATCGACCTCGGCGCCAAGATGATGGCGGAGAACGGCGCGCCCGCCGTGGAAATCCTCCATGTGGACACCGAATCGAAGGCCGAGCAGGGCCGCGTCGCCGCCGAAAAGCTCATCCGCGAGGGTTGCTCGGTGCTGATCGGCGCCTTCGATTCCGGCACCACCATTTCCGCAGCCCAGGCCGCCGAGGCCGCCAAGGTGCCGCTGGTCGTCAACATTGCCGCCGCGCCGCAGATCACCAGCCAGGGCTTCAAATACGTCTTTCGCAATTTCACGCCCGGCGCGACGCTCGTCTACAACGCCGTTGCCCGCATCAAGGAACTGTCGTCGCTGACCGGCGTCTCCCCGAAGACCGCGGTGCTGATGCACGTCAACGACACCTTCGGCCATGCGGTCGCCAAGGGCGTCGACATCCTCTGGCAAAAACTCAATGTGCCGATCGAGATCGTCGACACCATCTCCTATTCCCGCTTGGCAAAGGACATGTCGGTGGAGATCGGCCGGGCGAAGGCGGCAAAACCGGACATCCTGATGCCCGTGACCCGCGTCAACGACGCCATCCTGATCGTGCGCGAACTGGTCAAGCAGAACGTGGAACTCTTCGGCGTCATCGGTCCCGGCAGCCCGGGTCCCTACGAGAAGGCCTTCACCGACGCCACCGGCAAATATGGCGACGAGTATATGGACTGCGTGCCCTGGTACGATCCGACCAGGGTCAAGACCAGACGGGCGATCGCCGCCTTTGCCGAGGCCTATCCGGACCAGCGCTTCGAACTCAATGTGGGCTTTTCCTACGAGGCGGTGGAAATCGTCGCCGATGCCATCGCAAGGGCCGGCTCCGGCGAGCCTGGGGCGCTGCAGGCGGCGCTGAGGGCGACGAACCTTCAGGACCACATCATGTATGGCGGTCCGATCACCTTCGACGAGACCGGGCAGAACCCCAATATCGGCGGCGTCCTCTTACAGAACCAGGGCGGCACGCCGAAGGTCGTCGGCCCGGCCGAGATCGCGGTCGCAAAGCCGGTCTTCCCGATGACGCCCTTTGCCGAGCGCTGAGGGGCCGGAACGCATCCCGGAGGGCACCTGATGGTCGAACTCTATCTGAAAGTCGCTGCCGGCGGGCTCCTCATCGGCACCGTCTACGCCCTCATCGCCATCGGCCTGACGATCATCTTCGGCGTCATGCGGGTGGTGAATTTCGCCCATGGCGAGATGGTCGTCATGGGCATGTATCTCGGCTATGCCCTGTGGACCCTGTTCGCCATTCCGGCCATTCCGGCAGCCCTCATCGCTGCCGTCGTCCTCTTCGGTCTCGGCGTCTTTCTGCAGGTAACGGTCGTCAGCCGCTTCGTCGGCCGACCCCAGCACAGCCAGTTCATCCTGTTCATCGCCTTTGCCCTCGTCATCACCGGCCTGCACCTGATGCTGATGGGCCCGGACGCGCGCTCCGTCATGGCGCCGATCAGCTTTCAGACCTACAGCGTCGGCGGCCTCAGGCTCGATGCCGCGCGGGTCCAGGCGGCGGCGACGGCACTCGTCATGATCCTCGCCCTTGTCGCCTTCCTGCGCTTCACCTTCATCGGAAGGGCGATCCGCGCCGCCGCCGACAATCCGCTCGGCGCCGAGGTGGTCGGCATCCGGTCCGGGCGCGTCTATGCCGTCACTGCCGGCATCGGCTTGGCTTGCGCCGGGGCCGCCGGGGCGCTGGTCTCGCCGCTGTTCGACGCCCAGCCGTTTCTGGCCCCGGAATTCACCCTTCTTGCCTTCATCATCGTCATTATCGGCGGCCTCGGCAGCCTCACCGGCGCGCTCATTGGCGGGCTCCTCATCGGTGTCGCCGAGGGCTTTGCCGCGCTGCTCATCAATCCGGCGATGAAGTCGATGTTCTCCTACGGCCTCCTCATCGCCGTCCTGCTGTTGCGGCCCGCCGGCCTCTTCGGCGGCCGGGAGGCACGCTGATGGTGCGGCGCGAGCGAAAGAGGACCGGCCGGCCGCGCGGCGTCGTTGCGGCGACCGCCTTCTTCTGCGCGCTGTTCCTGGTGCCCCATCTCCTCGACGATGCCTGGGTCGCTGTCCTCACGCTGGTCCTCTTCTTTGCCTTCGTCGGCCAGGCCTGGAACCTGATGATGGGCCATGTGGGCCTGCTCTCCCTCGGCCACGCCCTCTTTCTCGGCATTGGCGGTTACACCACCGCCGTGCTCCTTCAGGACTATGGCATGACGCCCTGGATAGGCATTCCGGCCGGCGCCCTCGTTGCCGCCATGGTCGGCGCCGGCATTGCCTGGCTCGGCTTCCGGTTTTCCGTCCGCGGCGTCTATTTCGCGCTTCTGACCATCGCCTTTGCCGAGTTCTTCCGCATCCTCTTCAGCAACTGGCCGCTGATCGGCGGCACCGGCGGCTATTTCCTGCGCGTGGTGCCGGAAGATAACGTCCCGCTTCTCAGCCTTCGCGGCGGCGCGGACCACTTCTACTACCTCTTCTTCGTCCTGTTCCTTGTCGGCCTCATCGTCTCGGCGCGGCTGGTGCGCGGCCGCATCGGCATGTTCTGGAGCGCCATCCGCGAGGACGAGGACGCCGCAAGGGCACTCGGCGTCAGGTCGTTCCGCCTGAAGGTGCTGGTGGTCGCCGTCAGCGCGGCGATGACCGCCTGCGGCGGCGGCGCCTTTGCCCTGATGAACGGCAGCCTCTTTCCGAACACGCTGATGGGCATGCAGATGTCGATCCAGATCATCCTGGCGCCGATCATCGGCGGCCTCGGCACCCTGTTCGGACCCTTCGTCGGTGCCGTCTTCGTCGTGCTGGTGCTGGAATTTTCCCGCGATCTCGGCCAGACGGCCGGCGTCTACGGCCTCAGCACGCTGATCTACGGCCTCACCGTGCTCGGCGTCATCCTCTACATGCCGGAGGGCATCTGGCCGCGCCTGGTGCGGCTCGCCCAGCCGCTGCGGAGGGACCGCTGATGCTGCTGGCGGTCCACGGCCTGACCAAATGGTTCGGCAGCGTGAAGGCTGTGCGCGGAATCGATTTCGGCGTCGCAAAGGGCGAGATCGTCGCCCATGTCGGGCCGAACGGTGCAGGCAAGACCACCTGCTTCAACATCGTCGCCGGCGCCATGCGGCCGAGCGCCGGCACCGTGCGGCTCGATGGCATCGACGTCACCAACCAGCCGCCGGAGGAAATGGCCGCGCGCGGCCTTGCCCGAACCTTCCAGATCATGCGCCCGATGGCCGGCATGACGGTGCTGGAAAACGCCCTCATCGGCCCGCTCGCCCGCGGCCTTGCCATGGCCGACGCACGCGGAGAGGCGTACCGGGCGCTGGAGCGGGCCGGGTTGGAGGACAAGGCGGAGAGCCCTGCCGGCCTCCTGACCCTGCCGGAGCGCAAGATGCTGGAGCTTGCCCGTGCGCTGTCCACCGCGCCGCGGCTGCTGCTGCTCGACGAGGTGATGGCGAGCCTGAGGCCGGCCGAGGCCGACCGCATCGTCGCGCTCCTGCAGGACCTGCGCGCCGAGGGGCTGACGATCCTCCTCATCGAACATGTCATGCGGGTGGTGATGTCGCTCGCCGATCGCATCGTCGTCATGCACCACGGCGAAAAGATCGCCGAAGGCACGCCCGCCGACATCGCCGCCAATCGGACCGTCATCGACAATTATCTCGGCCGAAGGGGTGCGCAATGAGCCGGCCGGCGCTGCAGGTCTCGGCCCTCGACGGCCACTATGGCGATGCTCAGGCGCTGGCGGGCGTATCGCTGACCATAGAGGCCGGCTCCTTCGTCTCCGTCATCGGCGCCAACGGCGCCGGCAAGACGACGCTGATTCGCACCATCGCCGGCATGTTGAAGCCGACCCGCGGCGAGATCCTCTATCGGGGGCGCCGGATCGATGGCCTCGATCCGGCCGATATCTGCGAGCTCGGCATCCTCCAGGTGCCGGAAGGGCGGCTGATCTTTCCCTCGCTGACGGTTGCCGAAAACCTCGACATCGGCGGCTCGCTCCGGCGCACCCGCGCGCGTCGCCGGCAGAACATGGCCGATGTCTTTGAGATGTTTCCGCGGCTTGCCGAGCGCCGGCGTCAGAAGGCCGGAACTCTTTCCGGCGGCGAGCAGCAGATGCTGGCGATCGGCCGCTGCCTGATGGGCGAGCCGGACCTCGTCATGCTCGACGAGCCCTCGCTCGGGCTGGCGCCGAACCTTGCCGACGAGATGTTCGAGATCGTCGGCTGGCTGCACCGCGAGGGCCGGACGATCCTGCTGGTGGAACAGAATGTCGAGGAATGCCTGGCGCGCTCCGACCGCGCCTATGTCATGGAGAACGGCCGCATCGTCCTGGAGGGCCGCGGCGCGGAGCTGATGGCGGACGACCGGCTCCGCGCCGCCTATCTCGGGCTCTGAGTCGCCTCAGTCCCGCCGGCACCATTGCGGCTCTGCGGTCTGGCGCGCATCGAGCAGGCGCCGGTTGCCGGAAACGCAGAGCCCGGTGCCGTTTTCCGGCACGATCATTTCCGAATAGAACAGCGGCGCCTCGCGCAGCGAGAACTCGCGGGTCTGCAGCAACAGCGCCGTCGAGTTGACGGGGCGCTGCAGCGTTGCCGCCGTTTCCGGGTCGAGATGGGCAAAGCCGACGACCCGTTCGGAGCGCACCGACGGCAGGCCGAAGCGCTGGTGCAGGAACCAGCGGAAGCTGACGTTCCTGAGCTCGTCGGGAGCCGTGCGGGCCAGCGTCTGGACCTTCGGATGGGCGATATAGGTGTTGCTGACGATGAGGAAGTTGCCGCCGATGTCGCTCACCCGGCGGATCTTCAGGTAGTGCGGCTGCGCTCCCAGAAATTTCGTCCAGGGCCCCCTGTCGGTGATCTGTTCGGCGGCGACGTCGAGATCCGTAAAGGCGATGATGCCCTTGCCGTCGTCGTCGATGAAGAACAGGTCGAGGTCTTCGGCCTGCTCGCCGGCCGGCTGGGCGATGAAGCTGCCGAGCTTGCGCTTGCGGATCACCAGGCCGTCGGCAACCAGGCGGCGGAAGGCCGCCTGTACCGTGGCCAGCCCGACCGGCATGTGTTCGGTCAGGAGCGCTTCGGACGGAAGCCTGTCTCCCGGCGCCCAGTGGCCCTTTTCGATCAACCGCAGGCAGGCCTCGTAAAGGCGCGCGGTCTTTGAAATGTGGTTCCCGGCGAGCCCGGTATAGTTTTCCAGGAGAAGGGCCAGGCTGCGGTCGTCGACGACCCTGTCGGGCGTCGCCTTTTGCGCGCTTCCCGCCTCCGATGCACCAAGGGGCCGGGCGTCTTCAGTCTGCTGTTTCGCCGGATAGGCCATTTGCGATTATTTCCGATAGAAAAAATACCTGCAACTCTGGGGGTTCCCAAAAGTCACGCTAATCCTGTTTTTGCTGTTTTGAAGATAATTTCAAGGGCGAATCGCAGAAATTTTTCAATTTTTGGATTGTATAAATGACTGAATGAATATTGCGTCAATAGTCATGCAATTCATAAGATAGAATGAAGAAAAAGATTACATTGTATACATTTCAGGGTGAATCTTTTTGTTGTTATACAAGCAGAGAATCGACCCAATGCTGACAGAGCCGCACGGCTTCCTTCGGCGTGAAATTGGCGGGATTCAAGGACCATTCCAGCCAAAGCCCGTCCATCATGGCGGCAAGGCCGACGGCGGCGATGCGCGGATCGAATCCGCTTTTCCCTGTGTCTGGAAGCAGTTGGCGGAAGAGGTCGGCAAGAAGTTGCAGTGTCTCGCCGTGCGACTCGTCGTGGATGCGGCGCATCGCCTCCGACCGTTCCGTGCCGCGCCAGAAGTGCACCCAGATCATCAGCAGGCCGGGATCGAGGACCCGGTCGGAAAAGGTCGTCGCGATGAAGGCGTCGAGTCGCCGGCGCGGCTCCGTGGCCGGAATGACCAGCACCTCCCGTTCGATGAGCTGCTGCTGTTCGGCGACCACCGTCCGGTAGGTCTCGGCGATCAGCGCGTCCTTGTTGGCGTAGTGATGGTTGATCAGGCCGACCGAGACGCCGGCCGCCTTGCTGATCGCGCGAATCGACAGATTGTCGGCGCCGCCCTTGGCGAAGCACTCGACCACCGCCTCGACCAGCAGCCTCTTTCGCTCGGCCACGGAATGGCGCTGAAAGCTCGGCCGGTCGGACATGGCGATCCTTCCTTGCTCAAGGGACCCCCGGGGAGCCCTGGCTGAGGGGGAGGAGACGCTACCGCCTTGATCTCGCGCTGGCAAACGCGGTAATTGAACAGACGTTCAGCAAAGGCGGGCCGCACGATGGATCAGACATATCACGGGCAACATTTCGCGCGCCGGGTCGACGGACTGGCCGGCGAGACGACGTCGGTCTGGGACATCCACATGCGCGCCGTCGCCGACCAGGCGGCAGGCCGCGACGTCATCGTCATGAGCGTCGGCGATCCCGACTTCGCCACGCCCGCGCCGATCGTGGAGAGCGCCGTCGCCGCGCTCAAGGCCGGCGACACCCACTATACGGCCATCATCGGCCGCGACCGCCTACGCCGGGCGATCGCCGAGGAATTCGCCAGAAAGAGCAGCCGATTGGCCGGTCCGGAGAACGTCGTCGTCACAGCCGGCGCCCAGAACGCGCTGTTTTCCGCCTCCCTCTGCCTGTTGTCGCCGGGCGACGAGGTGCTCGTCTTCGATCCCATGTACGTCACCTACGAGGCGACGCTGAAGGTCTCCGGCGCCACCATCGTGCGGGTGCCGTCAGACCCGGCGACTGGTTTCCGGCCGGACATCGCCGCCCTTGAGGCCGCCGTCACCGAGCGCACGCGGGCGATCTTCTTTGCCAATCCGAACAACCCGACCGGCATCGTCTTTTCGCCGGAGGAGGTCGCCGGCATCGCCCGCATCGCCACCGAAAATGATCTCTGGGTGGTCTCCGACGAGGTCTATGCGGGCCTCACCTTCGATGCCGACCACTGCCATATCGGCGCCCTTGAGGGCATGGAGCAGCGCAGCGTCACGGTTTCCAGCGTCTCCAAGTCGCACGCCATGACGGGTTGGCGCTGCGGCTGGCTGATCGCGCCGCAAGAGCTGGTCGGCCACGTCCACAACCTGGCTCTCTGCATGAATTACGGCCTGCCGGGCTTCATCCAGGAGGCCGGCGCCACCGCCATGACCGAGGCCCTCGGCGAGGCCGACCGCATGCAGGAGATCTATCGCCGCCGCCGCGACATCGTCGTTGCGGAATTGGGCAAAAGCGACCTCATCGACGTGGTGGTGCCGGAGGCCGGCATGTTCCTGATCGCCGACATCCGCAAGACCGGGCTCGACGCGCCGACCTTCGTTGCCGAGCTCTACCGGGAAAAGGCCGTCTCGGTGCTCGACGCCACCGCCTTCGGCGCCTCGCTCGCCGGCTTCGTGCGCATCTCCTTTGCCGCCTCGGAAGCCGAGTTGACGGAAGCCTCGCGCCGCATCGTCGCCTTCGCTGAAGGCAGGGCCGGCGCCTGAGCCTGCGGGCGCTTTGCACCGCGCATTCCCCTTGAAGACGCGGCGAAACGGCGGTCTTCTTGGCCGCCCCATCGCGCGCGGAACATCGTCACCGAATCCGGGAACAAAACCATGGCAACGCTCGGCGAAACCCTCGTCCGCCTTCTGGAAATCTACGGCACGGAGATCGTCTTCGGCATTCCGGGCGTCCACACCGCGGAACTCTATCGCGGCCTTGCCGGCTCACCGATCCGCCACGTCACCCCGCGCCACGAGCAGGGCGCCGGTTTCATGGCCGACGGCTATGCGCGGGTCACCGGCAAGCCGGGCGTCGCAATGGTGATCAGCGGCCCGGGCCTTGCCAACATCGCGACGGCGATGATGCAGGCCAAGGCCGACTCCATCCCGATGCTGGTGATCGCCGGCGTCAACAGCCCCGGCAAGATGGACTCAGGCAACGGCCATTTGCACGAAATGCCGGACCAGCGCGGCTTTGCCGACCATGTGGCGGCTTTCGCCCACACCGTGCTGACCCCGGAAGAGCTGCCCCAGGTGATGGCCCGCGCCTTCGCGGTCTTTGAGAGCGCCCGCCCGGGCCCGGTAATGATCGAGATCCCGGTCCGCCTGATGCGCGCCGATGCCGGCCACGTTGCCCTGCCGGACAGGAAACCCGAGGCGAGGCCACCGGCGCCGGACCCGCAAAGGCTGGCCGCCGTCGTGGAAGCCTGCCGCGCGGCAACGTCACCCGTGATCCTGATCGGCGGCGGCGCGCGGCGCGGCGCGGCCGATGCCCTGGCGTTGGCGGAGTCGTTGGATTGCCCGCTGATCGGCACCATCAATGCCCGCGCCTGCCTGCCGAAGGACCATCCGCTCGCCGTGCCGCTGAACGTCGGCATGGAAGGCGTCCGCGATCTGCTCGAGGAGTCCGACCTGGTTCTTGCCTTTGGCACCGAATTCGGCCCGACCGATTTCGACATCGACGAGGCCGGGCCGGTCGGCCGGCCGAAGAAACTGGTGCGGGTCGACATTGATCCGGAACAGCTCATGCGCAATTTTCAGCCCGACATCGGCCTCGTCGGCGATGCCGCGATGGCACTGCGCCAGATCCGGGCCGCGCTCGGCCCGGAGGGGCGCAAGGCCGGCGGTGCGGAGCGCGCCGCGGGCGCCATACGGGCGGCGCGCGAGACCCTGCCGGAGGATTACCGCGCCCACATCGCCTTGCTCGACGCCATTCGCGACCGGATCCCCGAGGCAGCGTTCGTCGGCGACTCCACCCAACTCGTCTATGCCGGCAATCTCGGCTTCGGGATCGGCAACCGCGGCCACTGGTTCAACTCCGCCGTCGGCTTCGGCACCCTCGGCTATGCCCTGCCGGCAGCCATCGGCGCCGCCCTCGGCCGTCCCGGCGCCCCGGTCGTCGCGATTGCCGGCGACGGCGGCCTGCAGTTCACCCTTGCCGAACTCGGCACGGTCGCCGACTGCGGCGTGCCGGTGATCGTCGTCGTCTGGAACAATGGCGGCTATCTGGAGATCAGATATTGCATGGAAAGCCGCGGCATTGCACCGGAAGGCGTCAGCCCGTCACCGCCGGATTTTGCAAAGGTCGCCGAGGCTTACGGCATTGGCGCCACGGTCCTGGACGGACCGGAGGGCGTTGCCGACGCCGTTGCCGAGGCCGTTTTTCGGAACGCTCCATTCGTGATTGATGTTCGCGGCGTATGAACGTTTAATGGACGCCAGCCACCAAGGGCCGCATCAGGCAGGATGTCGCATGCACATCCGGCACACCCAAGAACGAACGGCCCCACCTTCGATGCACAGAGGAGAATAACGTGAAGAAAATCATTTCGTTGGGTATTGCCGCCGCAATTGCCGCGGCGCTTTCCGTGCCCTCGGCCATGGCCGGCGAGACCCTCGACCGGGTCATGAGCAACAAGAAGCTGGTGCTGTCCTCCGATCCGGAGTACCCGCCCCAGTCCTTCCTCAACAACGACAACCAGATGGACGGCTTCGACATCGACGTCGCCAAGGAAATCGCCAAGCGTCTCGGCGTCGAGCTTGAGATCATCACCCCGGCCTGGGACATCATCACGGCCGGCAACTGGGGCGGCCGCTGGGACATTTCCGTCGGTTCCATGACGCCGACCAAGGCCCGCGCCGAAAAGCTCGACTTCCCGGCCATTTACTACTACACGCCGGCGAATTTCGCGGTCCACAACGACAGCAGCGCCACCAAGATGGAAGACCTCGACGGCAAGGTCATCGGCTCCTGCGGCGGCTGCACCTATGAGGCCTACCTGAAGAAGAACCTCGTCATCGATGCCGTCGGCACGCCGAAATTCGACTACAAGGTGACGCCCGGCGAGATCAAGACCTACGACACCGACACCACCGCCTTCGACGACCTTCGGATCGGCGACGGCGCCCGTCTCGATGCCGTGTTCTCGGCCCTTCCGACCATCAAGGAAGCGATCAAGAACGGCTATCCGCTGAAGGTCATCGAGCCGGCCGCCTTCTACGAGCCGCTGTCGGTCGCCGTCGACAAGGGCGATCCGGAATTTTCCGCCAAGGTCGCCGAGATCGTCAAGGCGATGCACGAAGACGGCACGCTCTCCGAGCTGTCGATGAAGTGGTACGACGCCGACCTGACCAAAGCCCAGTGACCGGCCGGACGGTCACGGCCCATGTCATTCGATGACTCAGTCCCGACGAGGGTGGACAATTCCACCCTCGTTCGGGCCGTTCTGGTGTTCCTCGGCTTTGCCGTCGTCTTTGCCCTGCTCAACACCGGCAGCGGCACCATGGCAAGGCTCATCGCGCCCGCGGCGGACCCCGGCTGGAGCGCACGCATCGCCGCCGCCCTGGTCCTTGCCGCGCTCGTCACCGCGAACGTCGTCGGCCTCAAGTTCCTGGCCTTCAACGTCCAGGTGATCCTCGTCTGGATCCAGCTCATCGTCCTGGCGCTGGTGTTCTTCGCCTCGTTCAATCTCAGCTACGGCTTCATCCTCAACCGGCTGCCCTTCCTGATCACCCAGGGCGCCTTCACGACGATCTACATCTCGCTGGTGGCGATCGCGATCTCCTGCGTCATCGCGTTGATCGGCGCGCTTGCCAAGCTGTCCGGCAATGGCGTCGCCTACGGCATCGCCACCTTCTACATCTCGTTCTTCCGCGGCACGCCGCTCTTGCTGCAGGTCTACCTGATCTATCTCGGCCTGCCACAGCTCGGCTTCATCATCGATGCGGTGCCGGCCGGCATCATCGCCCTGTCGCTCTGCTACGGCGCCTATATGGCCGAGATCTTCCGCTCCGGCATCCAGGCGGTGCCGAAGGGCCAGGCGGAGGCCGGCCGCGCCCTCGGGCTCCACGGCGGCCTCATCATGCGCAAGATCGTGCTGCCCCAGGCGATCAAGATCATCGTGCCGCCGACCGGCAACCAGTTCATCGCCATGCTGAAGGATTCATCTCTGGTCTCCGTCATGGGCGTCTGGGAGCTGATGTTCCTGGCCAGGACGCAAGGAAAGTCGGAGTTCAAGCACATGGAGATGCTGATCACCGCGGCGGTGGTCTACTGGATCATCTCCATGGCCTTCGAAGCGATCCAGTCGCGCATCGAGCGCCACTACGGCAAGGCGGATGTGCGGTAATATTTGCCGTCATTGCGAGTGAGCGCAGCGAGCGCGGCAATCCAGGACCCCACGCTCCGAGCACGCTGCCCTGGATCGCCGCGTCGGCCTGACGGCCTTCTCGCGATGACGGCGAGGATTGGCGTGGTATGGGCGAGGCCGCACGAGCGGATGCAACGGCCGGGATGCCGTCCGCTCGAAAGGGCGAAGAGTGCCCTGAGGAAACGCCTAGCTCGGCCCTGACCAGACGCCAAGCCGGCGCGCAACGGGCTTGAGGCGCGCCTTGACGTGGCGGACGAGATAGGGGCCGGCCCCGCGCCAATGGGCGGGGGAGGCGAGGGCAGCGGGCCCACGCTGGACGATCACGGTGGTGAGCTGTTCGCGGGTCGCGCCGAGGCCGACCTTCCAGTCGCCGTCGCCCCACAAAAAATTGGCGTTGCGGCAGCCGAATTGCTCGATCTCCCGGATCGCATGCATGTAGACCTGGAAGCCGGGCGCCACCTTCGCATGGCCGAGGTCGTAGCCGATCAGGGAGAAATAGGCGTCCCGGCCAGCGACCAGGACGATCGTGCCGCCGATCAGCTCCTCGCCCACATGCAGCAGGCAGCTATAGCCGATCTCGCCGGCAAGCCGTTCCAGGGCCGCCTCGGCCGCCGCGTCGGCGTAGTGGCGATGGCCGGAGGTCTCGACCTTGATCCGGTTGTAGCGGGTGACAGCCGCGACGTCGCCGGGTCGGGCACGGCCGAAGGTCAGCCGAACGCTCTGCGGATCGCCGATCTCTTCCTTGAAGCGCCTGAGCCGGCGGCGCACGTCGCTCGCCTTCTTGGCCGGCAGGTATTTCTCGCCCGGCCCGATCGCCCGGCGCCAGTTCGCCTGGTAACGGCAGCGCAGCTGGTGAAAGCGCGTTGCGGCCGGACCGGTCTCGTCAAGGACGATGTCTTCGAAGACGACGGCGGGTGCGTCGGTCTCGGCAAAGACCCGCGCGGCAAGGGCGTCGATCTCGCCGGCCGTCAGCCGGTCGAGCCGGCCGAGATAGGTCGGTGCGCCGGACTGGCCAGAGAACAAGGCCGTCCGCCCGGCCACGGTGAACATGAGAGAGGGCGCCATGCCGTGCGCGCGGCGATAGGCCGGATGGGTGAAGAGCGAGTCGGAAAGCGCGGCGGGCTCGGCAGAGACGTCAGCCGGCGGCGCGGCAACGGCGGGCGCTGCGGCGATGCGGGCTGTCCTCAGGGCCTCCGAACTGCTCATTGTGCCTCGGTGTCGAAACGAATTCACCGCCGGTATCCGGCATGTGCCGGCCGGCGCTTTCCCGGTAAGGATGTGCGAGCGGGTCGCAATTCGGCAACCTACCAGCGGCCGCTCCCGTTCCGAAGATGAACCGTTTCTTAGGGTTAACCGGGCCGCGGCGGCGTGTGGGCGACATCGTGGCCGGTCAGCCATGATGCGCATTTGTCCGGTTCCCGCGACGGTGCGATGATAGGGGCGAAAGCCCTATTCGGAATTTGACGCAGATGCATATTCATCAGCTCGACACCTGGCGCCACGGCCACACCTTCATCGACCTGGAAGCGAGCCGGGCCAACGAACGGCGCACGCTCTATGTGGTTGTTCTCACCGCCACCATGATGGTGGTGGAGATCGCCGCCGGCTGGGCGTTCAATTCCATGGCGCTCCTGGCCGACGGCTGGCACATGGCGACCCATGCCGGGGCGCTGGGGATTTCGGTTTTTGCCTATCGCTACGCCCGCAGCCACGTCGCCGATCGCCGCTTCACCTTCGGCGTCGGCAAGGTCGAGGTGCTGGGCGGCTATACCAGCGCCATCGTCCTCGGCATCGTCGCGCTGCTGATGGTCTGGGAATCCGCCCTGCGGCTGATCGAGCCGCGGGTCATCTCCTTCGACGAAGCGATCGCTGTCGCCTTCGTCGGTCTTGCCGTCAACCTCGCCAGCGCCTGGATCCTGCACGGCGGCGACGGCCATGACCACCATCACGGCCACGCCGCCCACCATGACCACGGGCACGACCATCACCACGACCACGACCATGATCATGGGGCCGACAAGGACCACAATCTGAGGGCCGCCTATCTCCACGTTCTCGCCGACGCCCTGACTTCGATCCTGGCCATCGTCGCCCTGATCTGCGGCAAGCTGTGGGGATGGAACTGGATGGATGCGGCCATGGGCATCGTCGGCGCCGTGGTCATCACGCGCTGGGCCTTCGCCCTGCTGACCGACACCGGCGCGATCCTCCTCGACAGCGCCGTCGACGGCGGAAAGGCCGAAAAGGTGAGGGGATTGATCGAGGCCGATGCCGACAACCGGATCGTCGATCTGCACCTGTGGCGGGTCGGACCCGAAGGCCACGGGGCCATCGTCTCGCTGGTGACGCACTATCCGCGTCCGCCGGAGCACTACAGGGCCTTGCTCGCGGACATGACCGACCTCGTCCACCTCACCATCGAGGTCAATGTCTGCACGGATGCGCCGTGCGTGCCGGTCGCAGGCCTCAAGACCTGACACCTTCGCCGCGGCAATCGGCAGTAAATATCGGCCGATCCGCAAGGATGCGGGCCGGGCGAGATGCCAGCAACGCCTGACACATATCCAATCGGCCGGGGCGAGGATCGTCCCGGCTGATTTCCTTGCCCCGTTCGCGCCGGGGCGGCTGACAAGAAAGATGTCAGTTCGACGTGGGCGGCGCCTGATAGGCGAAGTCGTCTTCGTCGTCGACGGAATGACGGATCGCCGAGACAAGGCCATAGACCTTGGAGATCTCCGACAGGAGACCGAGGCGCAGCAGTTCGCGAGCCGCTTCGTCCGGCGAGCCGATATTGTTGGCAAGACGCCAGCCTTCGAGTGCGGCTGTTTCTTCGGTGTTGAGAGTGAGCGTCAATTCGCGATCCCCACCTGCCGGCTTCCGATGGATGCCGTCCGCACCGTTTGTCTTCTTCATTTCGAGAACTTGCACTGTTGAACCCTCCCGCTCGGCCCAACCGACCGAATGCGAAGCCCCCGGTTCAGTTGTGCGCGATGACGGAAGGCTATTACGCAATGCTGAATACACTCTATTTCGGTTTTGCCACTACGTAAAAACACAAGGACCCCCTGACGCATGGGAAATGCCGTAAGGTCATGTATTTTCCGCGGTTTTTCTGTGAGCCGGACAAAGAAAATGCGCCGCAGAGCGACCTTTTCGCCTGCGCCCGGAACCTCGACGGTTCTAAAAATATATTCAGAATATATGTTTTACTGGCAGTCGCCGCCTGTCAACCGGAAGCAGTGCCGGTCGTGCAATTTTTTCGGGTGGCGGGAGCCGGATGCACTGGAAAACGCCTGGTAGCCGTCTGCACCCCGCCCGCCGGCCGTGCCGACAGGTTCAGCGCATCATCCGGATGAGGTCGGAAATGCCGCGGGCGTGCATCTTTTCGCGGATGCGCGAACGGTGGATCTCGATGGTGCGCTGGCTGACGCCCAGTTCCTGGGCGATCTCCTTGTTGAGCTTGCCGAGCACGAGGTGGTCGAGGACCTCGCGTTCGCGCTCCGTCAGCTTGGCGATGCGTTCGCGCACCAAGTCGTCCGGCACCGACGGCGGCGGCCGGTTGGCAAGAATCTCGCCGGCGACGGCCACCGCATCGAGCAGTTGCTCGACCTGCGCCGGCTTCTCGATGAACTCGATGGCGCCGGCCTTCATCGCCTGCACGGCGATCGGCACGTCGCCATGGCCGGTGACGACGATGGTCGGCAGGTGGGCATCGAGCGAGTTGAGGTGGGCCTGCAGCTCCAGCCCGCTCATGCCGGGCATGCGCAGATCAAGCACCAGGCAGGCGACCACCTCCGGGTCGTACACCTCCAGGAAGCTTTCCGAGGAATCGCAGGCAATGGTCGTGTAGCCGTGCGAATTGAGCAATGCGCACAGGGATTTCAGGACCGATGGGTCGTCTTCCACCACATAGATGCTGAAATCTCTAGTCGGTGCCACCATCGGTCCCCTCCCTTACCGGCAGTTTAAAGATCACTTCCGCACCGCCCGGGACGGATTTCGCCCAGATCCGTCCGGCATGGGCTTCGACGATGGACCGGCACAAGGACAGGCCGATGCCCATCCCGCTGGTCGTCGACGCGTGGAACGGCTCGAACAGATTGCTTTCAAGCTCCTTGGGGATACCCCGTCCGGTATCCTTCACGGAAACTTCCACATAGTCGCCGACCCGTTGCGTCTCCAACGTCAGCGTCTGGTTTTCCAGCCCCTCCATGGCGGCGATGCTGTTGCGCGCCAGGTTGAGCACCACCTGGCCGATCTGCACAGGGTCGGCCCAGATCTTCGGCAGGCTCTTGTCGAGCAACATGATCAGGCGCAGCCGCGGCAGCTCCTGGGACACCATCACGAGGTCGATGCCCTGCTTGATCGACTCGTTGATGTCGACGTAGTCGGCGTTGAGCTGGCCGCCGGAGATGAAGTTGCGCATCCGCCGGACGAGGTCGCCGGCACGCGAGGATTCGGTCACCGCCTCGTCGATCAGCTCCGCCGCCCGTTCCGGGATCGCGACGCCCGCGTTGCGGAATTCCTGGCGGCACGCATTGACGTAGTTGGCGATGGCGGCGAGCGGCTGGTTCAGCTCGTGGGCGATCGCGGAAGCCAGCTCGCCCATGGAGGTGGTGCGGGCGACGTCCAGCAATTCGTGGCGCAGCCGCGTCTCGGCCGCCTCGGCGATGCGCTGGGCCTCCAGCGCCGCATGGGCGCGCTCCAGGCTGTTGACGGCAAACAGAGCGCGGCGGAGGATCCGGACCGCGTCGCTGTCGAGCGCGTCGAACGGCCGGCTCTTGCCGATCCGCTCCTCGCGCCACAGCTCGAACGAGCCGCGCGGCGACAGGCGGAAGGTGCCGTCTTCAAGCCGCTTTTCGATCTTTTCCGGCTTGCCGGCCCAGTTGATCGTCTGCTCGAAATTCGGCCTCAGGAAGACGACGAAATCCGCCCCGTCTTCCGACAGCTCGACGAGCGCGGCACCGGCCGCCGTCTGGCGCTGCTCGTCGTCCATGTCGAGCAGGGCGGACAGGTGCGAGGTGGTCGCGATGCCGTCGATCACATGGGCCTTCATGGCGCGGTAATCGAGCGGCGGCACCGGCACCTGGCCGTGCTCGACCACCTTGCCCTGGCGCACGAAGACGAGGCCGGTCGCGGTCATCACCTCCATCAAGGTGTGGGCGCGCTGGTCCAGGATATCCAGAAGCGAGGTGCCGCCGCGCGCGTCCTGTTCGATGGTGTAGGCGATCTTTTCCGCCGAGATGCTCTTCCTGAGCTGGTTGGTGTTCTCAATGCTCTGCAGCAGCGCCGATACCGTGCCGCCGAGGAGTTCGGCAAAGCGCAGCCGGCTGGAGGAGATGTAGCGCGGCGAATAGTTGTGGCAGGCAACCAGGCCCCAGAGTTCCTTGTTGGTGATCAGCGAGATCGACAGGCTGCCCTTCACGCCCATGTTGTTGAGATATTCGATATGGACCGGGGCGACGCCGCGCAGCTTGGAGTAGGTCAGGTCCAGCGGCTGCGCCGCCTCCGCATCGGCAAAGCCGCCGCCGCGTTTGACGATCGGCGCCGGCTCGGCGTTGATGTCCGGGATCGACCGCATGACGTTGAGCGTGAAATGGCGCCGCGCCGGGTCCGGGATGTCGGAGGCCGGGTAATGCAGGCCGAGGAAGCTGTCCTCGCGCGTCGTCGATTCGGCGATCACCTCGCCGTGCTTGTCTTCCGCGAACCGGTAGATCATGACGCGGTCGAAGCCGGTGACCTCGCGGATGATCTCGGCGCTGACCTTGGCCAGCTCGTTGAGCGCGTTCGGCTTGATCAGTTCGGAGATGATGCGCTGGCGCAGGATCTCCTCTTCCCAGACCGCCGCCGGGCTCTCCGAGGCATTGACGAATTCCAGGATGATGTTGCCGGCGTTGCGATGGGCCAGGCATTCCAGCCGCCGCGGCGGCTCGCCGTTCGGCTCGAAGGCCAGGAACCACGGTTTCAGGAGTTCCGGCGTCGACGGCAGGAGCTGCATGCGTGACAGCTCCTCCACATTGGCCTCGCCGATGACATCGGAGAGGTGCCGGCCGAGGATGTCTTCGGCGGCGATGTCGAGAAACTGGTCGGTGTTGAGGCTGGCATAGTCGACGGTCAGCGTCTGCTTGTCGACGGCGATGAGGGCCCCGTGCGGCTGCACCGAGCCGATCAGGTGGATCGGCTCCCGGTCGCAGGTGTTGAGGTCGATGGTACCCGTCTTCACGAAAGACTCTCAGTCGACCGGCCGGCAGACGGGGAGGGCCGGTCGAGCGGCATCAGCCAGTCCGCAATGGCCTGGAATGTCTGACGCGCGCCCTCTATCAGATCCTGCTGCGGCGTCCCCGCTTCTTGCAGCCGCAACAGCAATCGGTTCGTCATCTCCCAGCGATCCGCACCTTGCGTGCGGCACCAGTCCCAGTAACGGCGCCCGTCCGGGGGGCCGTCGCCGAGGAGGTCGCGCGCGGCACGGTCGATGACGCCGCCACCATGCGTTGACCCTTCAACGACATATAGCACGCCGCCGAGGGTGTTCGACGAGATTTTTGCACCTGCCTGGGGGGAGCGGGGTGCTCTGCAAAGCGCGTCGTCGTCAAGGCCGAGATCGAGAAGATCGCGGGCAAAGAGCGGCGCCCGCGGATGGTAGGCGTAGTCTCCGCCATCGAAATCGCAGGCTTGCAGCGCGTCGGCGATCGCCGCATCGAGCGGCACGTAGAACCCATAAAGCCGAAGTATAAGAGTGCGATAGCCGTCCCGTTCCAGGGTGCCCTTGAACAGCGCGCGGAAACTCGCGTGCAGGTGGAGTTGTTTGTGCTGGGACCAGGTCTCGTCCCGCAGAACGTTGCGTACGGCGGAATTTACGTCAACCGCATCAGTCATCTGCCCGTCATCCTCCGATTTGCCCGCCGCGGCATTTTGGCACCCCAAGACGGCCGTCGATTTTCGGGAAAACGGTCGCATTGGCATTTAAGCTTGAAAGCATTAAACAAATTCCCATCTAATCTGAAACAGGACTGCCGGTGTACAATCCTTGGCGCGAACTTCGGACGGCCTGCAAGTAGAGAGTGTCAAAAAACGTTGACAAACGTTGTCATGACGAAATCTCTGCGCTAATTGGAAATTAGAACCGTTTTACGTCAACCCGGATGAACGCTCGTGAACTCGCTCTTTTCGCAGCCAGCGGCCTTCTTCTCCAATGCCGACCCGAAGACCGTCGGGGCTCTTGTGGCAAACGCGTCCGACATCGCCCTGATAGTCGGTCGCGACGGCATCATCAAGGATGTTGCCGGTGACGGAGAAAGCCTTGCCCAGATCGGCGCCGCAGCCTGGCGCGGATCGCCGTTGCATGAGGTGGTCAGCGACGACTCCCGTCAGCATGTCGACGATCTGATTCGCCTGGCTCCCGGCGACGACCTGCCGGCAATGGCCGACATCCGCCATCCGGTCCCCGGCGGCGAGCAGGTCCTGGTGCGCTATTCGGCGATCGCGACGGACGCCGACGGCGACGTCGTGCTGCTCGGCCGCAACCTGTCGCCGCTGCGCTCGCTGCAGGAGCGCCTGCTTCTGTCCCAGCAGACCATGGAGCGCACCTTCGAGCGCCAGCGCCAGGACGAGGCGCGGTACCGCATGGTGTTCCAGGTCGCCTCGGAGGCCGTGCTCATCGTCGACGTGTCGTCCGGCCTCATCCGCGAGGCCAACCGCGCGGCGCTGCAGCTTCTCAAGGAAGATGGCCGCAACGTGCTCGGCCGCAGGCTCGGCACCTTCTTCGACCGCGAGGACCGCTCCGACCTGCAGTCGCTGCTGACCGGCGTCCTCGGCACGGACACGGCGTCCGAAGGCACTGCCCGGCTTGCCGATGGCCGCAGGGTCCGGGTCAAGGCGAACCTTTTCCAGTCCCGCGATGCGTCCACCTATCTGGTGCATCTTCAGGCGGCGGTCGAGGCCAACACGGGACCGATCGCCGACCACAGCCTTGCCCGGCTCATCCATCTCGCCAGCGAGTCCATCGTTCTCACTGACGATGCCGGCGCCGTCCTGTGGGCCAACGATTCCTTCCTCGACCTCAGCCAGTGCGGCAAGCTTGAGTCCGCCGTCGGCCGCTCGCTCGGCGACTTTTTCGACGGCACCGCGTTCAATATCGGCGTGACCCTCGACAATGTGCGCGGCCATGGCCGCCTGAAGATGCTGCCGACAACGCTGCGCAGCCTGTCCGGCCAGACCAGCGAGGTCGAGTTGTCCGTCGTCGCCATGCCCGATGGCGGCGGTTTCGGCGTCGTCATCCGCAGCGTCGCGCTGCGCGCCCAGCCGATCGAGCTGAGCGCCGTCCCCAAGGCGAGCGAGCGCAATGCCGTCATGGCCCGCACCGGCGAGCCGGTCGAGGACCTGATCGGCAAGGTGCCGCTGAAGGATCTTGTCCGCGACGAGATGGACGCCATCGAAAAGAGCTGCATCGCCTCGGCCCTGCAACTGACCGGCAACAACCGGGCGCTGACCGCCAAGGTGCTCGGCCTCAGCCGCCAGGGGCTCTACAGCAAGCTGCGGCGCTACGGCTTCGCGTCCGACGAGGACTAGGGGGCGGGCGCTTTCGCTCTACGCCGAATTACCTACCCGAATGGCTGCGACCTGGCGCCGCGCGCAGGAACCGCCGACCCGCTGACAGGTTATAGTTCCGACGTGGCGCCGACGCGCCGTCTCCCGATTCCGCCCCGACTGCGCAGGACCCCCGATGCTCAATTTCATTCCCTTTGCCATCTTCGTGATGCTGGCCGCCTCCAGCGGCGCCTATTTCAAGCCTGACGACTGGTACGCCCGGCTCGACAAGCCGCGCTGGAACCCGCCCAACTGGGTCTTTCCCGTGGTCTGGACGCCGCTTTATGCGCTGATCGCGGTGGCCGGCTGGATGGTCTGGAACGAGGCCGGACCGAGCCTGGTCATGGTCGTCTGGTTCGTCCAGCTCCTCCTCAACGGCACCTGGTCGTGGATGTTCTTCGGCAAGCGCCGGATGGACTGGGGCATGATCAACGTCTCGGTGCTGTGGGTCATGGTCGCGCTGTTCATCGCGCTTTCCTGGCCGATCTCCATGTGGGCGGCGCTGATGTTCGCGCCCTACCTGGTCTGGGTCTCCACTGCCGCGCTGCTCAACTGGCAGGTCTGGCAGATGAACAAGCACGGCGGCGCGCTCGAAAGCCAGTCCTGATCCCCGCAAGTCACGACACGACGTCTTGAGCCCGGTCCGCCGGGCTCAATTCATTCCCGCAGTCGCATCGCCAGATCGGTGAGATGGGCGACGAACGAGGCGGCGAGGAAGACGGCGACAAAGACGCCGTCGCCACCGTTCCACAGCACCCTCAGGGCCACGAGGATGAACGCGCCGGACAGCCCGTTGAGGGCGACGGAGCGGGCAAGCCGCGGCCGCCGACCCTTCAGGAACAGCGCCACGGCCAGCGTCTCGCCGATCAGGACCGCAAGCACGATGTCGGCGATGATCGGCGAATTGAGGAAGGCGGAGACGCTTTCCGGCATGATCCCTTGTCCCCTTGAAGAATGCCCGTCCGCCGGCGCGCGCCGCGGCTCGTGTCCTCGTACGAAACCGCCGCC
>NZ_NPEV01000071.1 GCF_003258835.1 Rhodobium orientis
GACGCCGCTGCTGGCTGGCAGCGGCGTCACCCGGCTGGCGCGCATTACCGGACTGGATGCCATCGGCATTCCGGTCTGGAATGCGATGCGGCCGAATGCGCGGTCGCTGGTGGTGCACCAGGGCAAGGGGATCACCGATCTCGACGCCAAGGTGTCGGCGGTGATGGAGGCGTTGGAACGGGCCGTCGCCGAAAACCCCCCGTTGGCAACTACCCGCACCAGCAGGCGGGCATTGACCGCGGACGGGCTGTGCGCTGAGCCGTTGGCGGCCCTGTTGGCGGCCGACAGAGAGGAAATCTCAGACGATACCGTCATGGAATGGGTTGCCGGCTGCGACCTGGTACATCACACGCCTGTCTGGGTGCCCCGCGCCGCTGTTGCTTTGGACCGCACCCGCCCGAGCCGCTATTGGCAGTCGTCGGATGGCCTGGCGTCCGGCAATACTGCCACAGAAGCGATATTCCACGGGCTGCTCGAACGGATAGAACGGGACGCCAAGTGTCTGTGGCAGCTCGCCAGTCCGGCGCAGCGAGCGCGGACGTGTGTGGATGTCAGGTGCTACGCTGATGATCCGGTGGTAGGCGACCTGCTCGCCCGGATCGACCACGCCGGGTTCCGGGTCCAGCTGTTCGACGTCACCAGTGACGTCGACGTACCGGTGTTTGTGGTGTTGCTGGCACCGGCAGGGCTTCAAGGGCGCGTAGCGGCGAAATACATCGACGTGACCCATGGGAGCGGGGCGCATCCGAACCCGGTCCGGGCGCTCATCCGGGCGCTGACGGAGGCGGTCCAGTCGCGGCTGACGCTAATCAGCGGCACCCGCGACGATGTTGCGCCGACAACCTATACCCGGCCGTTACCGCCCGCCCTGCGTCAGGAACTGGACCTTCCGCCCCAACCGCACCAGCGCCGCGATGTGATAGTGCCGGCCGGATCGCTGGCGGAAATGACGGCCGCGGTGGTCGACCTGCTCGCCCGCAAGGGGTTGGGGCCGCTGCTGGCGGTTCGGCTCAATCCTGATGAAAGCCGGATGGCGGTGGTTAAAGTTCTGGCCCCTCGCTTGGAAAATCCCCCGGGCGCGCGTAAGCGCCCTTTGGGCGCGCGCGCGTTGGCTAAGGTGCTGGTGTTCCGATGAAAGTGGTATTTGCCGGGCCGTCGTTGTGGGGCACGCCCGGGGAGGCGGGGTGCGCGGTGGACCTGCGCCCGCCGGCAGCCCAGGGGGACGTCTACGCGGCCGTCTGTGTCGGGGCTAATGTGATCGGGCTGATCGACGGGGCGTATGAGCAGGTGGCGGCGACCTGGCATAAGGAAATCTTGTTCGCGCTGGCGCATGGAGTTCAGGTGTTCGGCGGTGCCAGCATCGGCGCGCTTCGCGCGGCGGAATGCGCGGCTTTCGGCATGATTGGCGTTGGTGAAATCTACCGGGCCTATGCGGCCGGTGAGATTGTTGATGATGCCGCGGTTGCGTTGCTCCACGGCCCGGCGGAACTCGGCTACGTGCCGTTGACCGAAGCATTGGTCAACGTCACGGCGACGTTGGCCCGGGCGCGGGACGCCGGCCAAATTGGGGCTGACGAAGAGAGCCGGTTGCAGGCTGCGGCCGCAGCCATGTTCTTCAAGGAACGCACTTGGGAGCGGATCATTGCCGCGGCCGCGTTCCCCGCAGCCAGGGCAACCGTCTTGCTGCGGCTGTGTGCCGCCCAGGCGGTCAATCAAAAGCAGCGCGACGCGGCGGAGGTTCTGCGCCGCGTGCAATTGGCGGACGATGCGCGCCTTCAGCCGGATCAGTCGTGGGAATTTGCCCACACGGCGCAGTTCACACAGTGGGTCACGCGTGATCATGGATAAACGGGAACCTGCTTATGCGGATGTGACGCTCGTGTAACGCCCCACCAAGTTGAATGGCTGGATTGCTGATGTTGGTCTCTCATGGAGATCAGCAAAATGGGGGTGTGGAATATGGCAACGGAACCGAATGCGACGCCTGCCGAGTTGGAAGCCGAGCGGGAACTTGCGGCCATTGCGCGGATGATCGCCTTTACGCGCCAGAGCGCGCATGCACAGGGGCTTGATCTCGTGACTTATTGCCTGGATATGGCCCTGGCGGCTGCGATGGAAGAACTGGAACCGCCGGTCGAAGAAGAAGCTGGTGCGGTGCAATCCGACGTCGGTGCGCTGGGTGAAGAGCTGCTTCATTAAGCGGCGCGTGCCGCCAGGCGCGACGGCGCGGGATCCGATGTCACTCGCCGCCGGCAAAGCCGGCTGGCTGGTGGTCCTCGGTCAGTAGCCGATAACCACCACGGTGCCGCGCTCGGTGTCCAACTCGTTGAGTTCGCCGTTCAGGCGCATATCACGGGCAAACGCTGCGTAGTCGATATAAAACCGCAACGGCTCGGGCACGGCATAGCACTCTGCGATCAGTTCCCGGGCGTACTCCTCGGCGCTGCCGTGCCAGATGGCGAGGTCGTCAAGCCGCTCCGGGATATCGGCCATGGCATAGCCGTTCTGGGCCAGATAGAGCGCTTTGAGGTAGTCGTCGGCCTCGGGATCAAGCGCGGCGAAGGTCTGAAACCACGTGGTCAACGTGGTCTGATCAATCGCGAGCGCGTCGAACAGCTGCCAGTTGTCACCGTCGATGAACTGGATGTCGTACTCGACCACCGGCCGGCCAAGGCGGTCCAGGTGGTTGGCGGTCGTGGCTGCGTACTCCGCCAGCGTCGCGAAGTAGAACCCGTCGGCCTGAATGTTGTACGGGCGGGCGTAATAGACCGTTGCGGGCGGGCAGGTGAGAGGTAGCGTGCTCATGCCGTCACCTCCCACAGCGGGACACCGTCCCATTCGGAGTTGCTGAGCAGGACGTTGTGGACGTAGGTGTGCAGCGCTTCCAGATCGTCGGCGATATCCAGGTCGCAGTACTCGTCGAGCCAGGCGCGCACAGCGCCGAGGTCGTCGGTGGCAACGGTGATCGTTACCTGAACGGGAGTGCTCATGATTGCACCTCCGTTCCTTGCGACATCATCAGCCAGAGGTCAAAGCCGTCACGCTCCGCGAAATAGACCAGGGCACAGCCGGCGAGCCGGAACAGCGCGTCTGCGTCAGCGGCAGGTACCGCCTGACCGGTGTACTCTGCCAGCCAGTCACGGACGGATTCCATGTCGTCGCTGCCGACGATGATGGTTGCTTCAGCTTGGGAGTTCATGACTGCACCTCCCGTTCCGTCAGGACGTCAACGGCATCAATGCCGCCGTCCCGGTAGTGCATGCCGTCCGGCCCAACGTTCAGCCAGGCCGCTTCGGCCTGATCAATCGCCTGACCCGCATCGGTGGCCGTGACCCAGAGGTCATAGACTTCCCGGATGACCAGCTGCACGCGATAGTCGCGTGCAGTGGCCGGTGCCTGTGTCGTGGTGGAGGTCATCTATTTGCCCTCCTGTTCGCGGTTCACTTTGCGCACCACGGTGCGGCCGGCGACCAGCGGGGTGTAGTTGATGGCGAGGTTCAGGCCGTCGCCGTCGTTGTGACCCCAGGCCACGCCGATCTTGGTCCAGCGGGCTTTGTCCCCGTCGCCGACCACGTGAAAAACTTCGTGGGTCGGTGCCTTGTTGAATGCTTTGGTTTGTTTTGCCATGTCGGCTCTCCTTCCTTTCGTTACGGCCGCCCCTCGCGGCCGGTCGGAAAGCCCTGAAGGCCGCGCCCCTTTCACCGGGCAATGGTTTTCTCGGGAGACCGCTTGCGGCGGAAGGCCATTGCCCGGGGGAAGGGCCGGCCTACTTTCCGACCGTTGCCGGCCGCGGGGGCTGTGCCGGAGGAAGGAGAGCCCCGTCATCGCCAAACCAGCGTTCATCCAGGCTGACCCAACCGGATTTGTGGGCGGGTAGGGGCTGCCCGCCACTCCAATCAGCGTGGCCAAATTGCCAGGGTGCGCGCACGGCATTCCCCATCGTCAATAACAATGGTCGCTAACGGTTGTTATTTGCGGGAGCCTGCATAGGAAGAACAGGAGGTGCCGAAATGAACTTTTCCCTGGGCAAGAAACTGGAAGAGTACGTGGCCGAGCAGATTGCGTGCGGTCCCTATAACAATGCCAGTGAGGTCGTGCGGGATGCCTTGCGGCTGCACGAAGAGCATCATTTGAAGCTGGAAAGCCTGCGCCGGGATGTCCAACGCGGCATGGAATCGGTCAAAGCGGGTAAGGTCAGTCGCGCCAGTGCCGACGAAGTGATTGCCAAAGCCAAACAACAGCGGCAGGGATAGAAGAAAGCCAGCGGTAGCCGCTCCGCCCACCGCAATCAGCGTTCGGGCTCGCGGTCCGGCTCGTCGCGCTCGTATTCCTCGATCATCTTTTCCTGCGCCCGTTGCAGCCGGGCAGGTGATGTCGGTTCGTAATCGGGACCAGGTTCGGGCGGGGCATATTCCGGTTCACCCTGGCGGCTGCCGACCACGAAGTCTTCCAGCCGTTCGCGCAAGCTCGGGTCCATCTGCTGTTCGAACTCGGCCAGGCGTTCGGCGTCATCCTCGGCCCGGATGCGGCGCATGCGTTCGGTGATGACAATCTCTTTGAGGCGGGTTTTGACCTCCGGGGTGGCACCCTCGGCCATGGCCAGCAACTCCCGCTCTTCACGCGTCGGGGCCGCGCTGACGGCCCGTTCCCAGACGGTCTGTTCATAGGCGCTGCGCCGTTGCGCCAAATCGGCGGCGAAGTCCCGCATGGTCTCCGTGGCGGCCACGCGGTCGTAGGCCGCGGGCAGCTGTTCCGCCCGGGCGCGCGCCAGGGCGCTCTGATACCAGGGCTCCGGCGGTTCCGCCGGTTGCTGCCGCCGGGTCGCCTCGTCGTTTTTCTGATCAAGCCAGCCGGCGAGCTCCCGTTTGCGGACCTCCGTTGCGGTGACCTGCTGGGCCTCGGCGCGGCGCTCTTCCCAATAGCGGGTCAACTCGGCACGCTCCCCGTGGGTCATATCCCGCGCGGGTTCCTCGCTCCGCGGCGGCCAGTCGTCCCGTTCGGTCAGCAACGGATAGGCCCGGCGGTCGTCCTCACTTGCCTGATGGCTCATGGTCAGTTCCCTCTGTTGGCGGGCCTCGGCCCGGCGGAGCCTGCGCTCCGCCGGGTTCGGCCCGCGATGTTTGGTGGGTGCGGCCTGGATGCCCCGGGCCTTGTGGCTGCGTTTGTCCAACCGCAGCGGCGACCCGGCGGCCTCCAGAAACTTGTTGCTGATCGTTTCCCAGCCCGTTCGGGCTTGGGTCACGAAGGTTTTTTGATCCACGTTCGTGAGCTTGGCCCCGAAGCCGTCCGGCTTCAGGGTACGGACCGTCAGGAGCACGTGCACGTGCGGGTTATGCCCGGTGCCGTCGTCATGAATGGCGACGTCGGCCACCATGCCTTGCGCCACGTACGGGGCGACAAAGGCATGGAGCAACGCGACCCATTGGGCGCGCGGAATCTCGCGCGAGATCGCCGCGTCGATGGTCTTGGCCAGGCGGGCGTCTTTCCGCCGGGCGGTCATATCGACCAGGTTCCACAGGCGGGCGCGGTCCCGTGCCCAGGCCGGGGCGCCGGCCGGCGCCAATAGCTCACTGTGCACCACATCGGCGCGGTTGCCGAAGTTGGTGACCTTGTTCTCGCGCTCGTTCCAGATGGCGGTGCCGGCGTTGTAGGCCGCTTTCGCCACGGCGGAACGCTCTCCGCCGTCCGCCTTGCGCCGGGACAAGTTGTCAACGTGACAGTGGATGGTGTCCATCATCGGCGTTGGCCTTCGGGTACGCAGTCACCAGATCGCACGGCGTGGGGTGCAGGGGGTCTCCCCCTGCCGCACTTCCGCGTTCGCCAGGCCCTCGGGAGGGACTCGCGAACGCGGCAATGTTGCGCAATCCAGGTACGGGTTACTGAACCCGTACTGGTTGCGCAACATGTAAGTGCGCTGTTAGATAGGCAACCTTAAACCTGAACATGTTCGAAGGAACATTGAACGTTCAGCGGGTGTTGCGTTGCGGGGGGCGCCATGGCGGACGATCCGTTCGACCGGCTCAAACACATGCAGGTTCAGCCGCCACGGCTGGCCGCCAAGAGCGACCCCGTCAGCGAGGTCCAAAACCTGTGGAACAGTGCCCGGCGGTCGTTCCGGGCCCGGCAGTTTGTGAACCGGGCCCTCAGCGGGTGGGCCTTGCGCCGGCAGTTGGAACAGGCCGGCTACGACCCCCTGACCATTGAGGCCGCCGTGGAAGCGGTGAAAGCCGGGCGGCAACCGGACGGCGTCCTGGCCGCGGCCCGGCAGGCGTATGCAGCGCAGCGGCGCCAGGAAGAGCTGCGCCACAACCCGCCGCCGATCCACGGCTCGGCGGCCTGGGCGGTGCCGCAAGCGCTCACTGAGGCCGGGTTCCTGACCCCGGCCGTGCCAACTGCCGGGCGCGGCATCCTCCTGGGCCGGACCGCGGACGGCCAGGCGCTCCACTGGGCCGGCGAAAGCCACTTGCTGACCGTTGCGCCGACGCGCACCGGCAAGGCGACCGTGCAGATTATTCCGAACCTGCTGCATTACCGGGGCAGTGCGGTGGTGCTCGACCCCAAAGGCGAACTGGCGCTCGCCACTGCCCGCTGGCGGGCCGAACACGTCGGCCCGGTCTACATCCTCAATCCGTTTGCTTTGCCGCAGCTGCACGGGGTCGGCCATGCGTTTAACCCGCTCGACCAGGTGCAGGACGAACGGGACGCCACGAAGCTGGCGGAGATGATTTATCCCCGGACGGACGACGACCGGCAGCGGTTCTTTGACAACGAGGCCATCGGGTTCCTGTCCGGCGTGATCCTGTTTACCGCCCGCTATGCGCCCGAGCCACACCGCAATTTCGGCACCATCCGCGACACGCTGGCCTCGCTCAATCGCGACTTCTACGGCTTGCTGAAGGCCATGAGCGACCCGGTCATGCCCCCGGCGATCCGCAACGCCGCCCAGACCGTGCAGACTAAAACCCGCGATGTGGGCCAGCCCCGCCTGATCGACAGCCTCAGCCAGTATTTGCGCATCTGGGATACGCCCGGCCTGCGGCAGGCCACGGCCCAATCCGATTTTGAGTTCCGGGCGCTCAAGGACGCGCCGGCGACGGTCTACCTGGTCCTGCCGTTCGAGGAGATCAGCGCCTACGGCACCTATGTGCAGATGGTGTTTGCCGCCGCGCTCGACGCCATGCTCGCCAACCCGGCCCAGCCGGAGATTCCCGTCCTGTTCGTGTTCGACGAGTTCCTGGCGCTGGACCCCGACGACCGCTTTGTCAGCGCGCTCAGAACCCATGCCAGCGCGGGCGTGCGGCTGTGGTTCTTCCTGCAGGACTTGCCGACGCTGGAGCAAAAATACCCGACGACCTGGAAATCGTTCTTCCAGGCGGAAGTGAAGACGTTTTTCGGGACCGATGACCCGCACACCGCCGAACTGGTTTCGAACTATCTCGGCGACACCACGGTCGCCTACGACCTGCCGAACCCGAACCTGTCGGTCGGCGGCGGGGGCGCCTCCTACTCGGTGGCGGACAACGTCCAGCTGACCGGCCGCAAGCTGTTGACTCCGGATGAAGTCATCCGGCTGCTGGCTGCCACCGACGCGACGCGGCCGCGCCCGGCGGTGCATTTTCTGCGGGGCGTGGCGCCGGTGCAGGCCACGCTGACGCCCTGGTTCCGCGACCGCACCTGGAAGGCACGCCACGGGGGGTATGATGGCGCAACTCGATCCGACCCGGCTTAGCAATCCGCTCTGGCCGACGGTGGTCATTCTGACGTTCGGGGCGTTCGTCGGGGCCGCTATCGGCAACTTTGTGATGATCAACGGCACCTACGCCTGGGTGGTCGTCAATCATCCCGGCACGTTGTTCTACGTCGCGCCCCGGCTCGCGCCCAAACTCGGCGCCATCGCGAACTTTACGATGGTTGCCATTCCGCTGTGGGCGGTGCTCGGCGGCTGGTGGGCCGCCAGCCTTGCCGCCGGGCGCACCGGCAGCGTCGGGGTCGACCTGGGGGTGATGTTGTTGTCCGAGGGGCATCCGGTGTGCCGGCGGGTCAATGAACTGGCCCGCGAGCTGGCGCTGCCGCCGATCAAATGGGTGGGCTGGTTTGAAGATGACGCCATTAACGCCTTCGCGGTGGGGACACGCCGGGACAATGCGCTGATTGCGATCTCCCGCGGCGCTATCGAAAAGCTGAGTAATGAGCAGTGCGATGCGGTGCTGGCGCACGAGCTCGCGCATGTGGCCAATAACGATATGGCCCGCATGACCTACGCCCGCGGGGTGCAGGAAGCGCTGACGTTCTTTCTGCTCTGGCGCGGGTTCAAAAACGTCGCCCGCTGGCTGTTCACCCCGATTTCGCAACTGGAACTGATGCGGTTCTCCCGCCAGCGGGAGTATTGGGCCGATGCCGTTGCCGCCGTCCTCACCAGCCCGGAAGCGATGATCGGCGCGTTGGAGGCAATTCATGCCGCCGCAACCAAACCGCCCGCCAGCCAGAAAGCCTATGCCGGCTTCATGATCCGCGGTAACGACCGCAATCTGTTCGCCACCCATCCGCCGGCGGATGAGCGGATTCTGGCGCTGCGGAGCCGTAAATACATCGAGCGCCTGCCGGTCGTTGGTGCAGCGCCGACCCCCGCCAGCGCGCCGTTCCTGGGCAGTTAGCTCTGTGCCCGTGTCCGCTTGCGCACGTTGATCGCCGACGCATTGAGCTGCGTCTTAATGTGCGCGGCATAGTGCTTCTCAATCATTTCCACACTGGTCCGGCAGTTTTTGGCGACCTGGTAGATGTCTGCACCTTCCAGCAGGCGCAGGCAGATATAGGTGTGGCGGAGGCTGTAGGCCGTGCGCCGGTTGCCCTGGCGGTCGTATTTGAGGCCTTCTTCCTCCAGGATGCGGTTAAACCCCTTGCGGTGGTAGGCCGGAAACAGCTTGTCGGTCGGGGCAGGGGCGTTGCGCTCGACCATCCGCTGGAACGGAAGGACCGCACCCGCAGTGCTTTTGCAGTAGCCGACCCCACGCTTGCCCCGCACCTCAATCACCAGAATGGTCTGGCCGCCGTCCTGCTCAATCGAAACATCCCGGTATTCCAGGTTGTTGGCCTCATCGGGCCGCAGGCCGGTGTTGGCCATGAAAAGCACATAGTCGTGCATCTGCTCCGCCGCCCATTGCCATTTCTTGCCCTGGGCTTCCTTCGCGTTGCGCCGGGTCGCCTGATAGAGCTTTTTGTAGTCCTCCGGCGAGAACCACGCCCGATGGGTGATTTTCCGGGAAAGCTGGTAGGGCGTTGAGAAGTCGGGTAGGTGGCCGATCCAGCCCTCCCGCAAGGCGGTCTTCATCACCTGCCGGAGCACAACGATTTCCTGATTGAGGGTGCTATGCGCCGGCACCTTGCCGTTTTCGTCCGGCGTCCGGCGCAAAACCCGGTATTCCTGCAACAGGCCGGGGGTGATCTCCGACAGGCCCTTGGTGCCGAAGAACGGCAGCAGGTGGTTGGTCAGCCGCCCCTGGTGGTTCTGCACATACCGCTCGTTCCGCTCCCCTGCGGTCATCACCGCATATTGGGTGGTGAACAGCGTGGCCGCGTCAGCAAACGTCTTCTCGTTCTTGATCTCGCCCCGGCGAATTTTGCCGTGTAGCTCCAGGTACCAGTCCTCGGCGAACTCCTTGGCAAGCGCCAGACTCGTTTCCCGCGTGCTGGTCCGTACCTTCTTGCGCTTGACGTAGGTGTAGCACTGCCAAACGGAGCTGCTGCTCCGTTTATAGACCCGAACCTTCCCGCCCAGAATGGAATGCGATTCAGCCACGGCACGCCCCCGAAAAGTGTGCCTACAGTGTGCCTGCGGTTTTTGGCGAAATTGTGAGTCGAAAGACCGGCTATAAGTGACTGATTTTATTTGGCTGGGGAACCTGGATTCGAACCAGGACCGACGGAGTCAGAGTCCGCTGTTCTACCGTTAAACTATTCCCCAAGGATGCCGTCGGCTCGGGCAACCCGGCTCCGCCGGCGCCGCCTGCGGAAGACCCTCCGTATAGGGTCGGCAAAAAGCGTTGTCAACGGCGGGGCGGTGCCCGCTAACGGGTTTTGCCGCAAGGGGTGTTCGCCGCGCCGGAGGGTCTTTGATCCAGGCCGGATCGGCGCGGGCCGCGGCGCCGGCCTAGGGCCGGGGAGTGGTCCGCAAGGCGTTGCCGGTTCAGGGCGCTCTCAGGATCCAGACGACCTTTGCCGCGATCCTGGTGTCGATGCCGTCCTTGCCGTGCCCGGTGCGGATGGGCTCGGCCGCATCGGCGGCGGGATCCGCATCGACCAGCTCCGTCCGGCCGCCCGTCCGACGCACGCGGCGGGCCGTGCGCTCGACGATGCCCTGCGCCTTCCTCAGGCGCTCGACGACGACGAGGTCGCCGTCCTTGGCGGACGTGTCGGGGTCGAGCGCCCGGCAGACCAGGAAGGCGCCTTCCGGCGAGAGGTGGCCGAGGGAGCCGTCGCGGAGGCGATAGGCGACCAAGGCGCCGGGCTCCGCTCCGTCGTCGATGACGGGAAGAAAGGCCGAGGGGCGGTGCTCGGCGGCCTCCTCGATCCAGACGCCCCTGGCGATCTCTCCGACGACCGAGGTCGGGGAGGGCGCGGCCGTGCCCTTTTTCTCCAGCGGTTCGGTCTCGCCCGTCAGCAGCCAGGCGGCGGTGACGCCGAAGGCTTTGGCGTAGCGGCGGGCAACCTCCGGCCCGAAGGCGTTCTGGCCGTTTTCATGGGCGGCGTAGGTGGAGGGCGACAGGCCCAGCTTCAGCGCGGCGGCGCGCGCGGAGCGGAGCCCCGCCTCGGCGCGGGCAGCGCGCAATCGTTCGGCCATCGTGTTCATCTTGTCCTCCCTTCAATACGGAATGTACATAAATCATGTTGACATTATAAACACAAATAATGTAAACAACAGATCACCGCGAGGCGGTTTCCTATCCAATCTTCAAGCGAGGCGACGCGATGGCCGTTGCACAGATGCCGGCGCCGGCAGGGGCGCCGAACGATCCCGTTGTGCCGCGAGGCGAGCGGGCGCGATCGGCGGGCGCTGCCGCCGCCCTCGGCATCACGCCCTGCACCTGGTGGGTGCCGAATGCCGATCCGCTGGCGCCGCGCGGCGCCCTCGTTGCGGTGTCGTTGCCGCGGCTGTCCTTCCTGGAGGACCCGCAATGAGCTTTTCCCTGTCGCCGCGCGGCGCGGCCTTTCTGGAACGCCGGGAGGGGTTCGTCGCCCATGCCTATCGCGACGCGGTCGGCGTCGTCACCATCGGCACCGGCTTCACCGACGCCAGCCACATCTTCCGGGCCTATTGGACGGAGACCCGGGGCCACCGGCTGCGCATGGGCGACACCATTGCCCGCGCCGAAAACGCCCGGCTGTTGAGGCAGGTCGCCGACGGCGAATATGGCGCCGCAGTTACCGCGTCGATCCGGCCGAAGGAACAGCACCACTATGACGGTGCGACGTCGGTCGCCTTCAATCTCGGCAAAGGCTCGGTTTCCTGGCGCTGGGCGAAAGCCCTCAGGGAGGGCGATCCGGCCCGCTGCGCGGCTCTGTTGAGAGCCGGCTACAACACGGCGGGCGGGCGGCGGCTTGCCGGCCTCGTCGCCCGGCGGCGGCTGGAAGCAGAGCTGATCGAACATGGCGACTACGCGGACGGCGAAGCGGCCGCGGCATCCAGCGACGCGGACGACCGCACGACGCTCGCCGACTACCAAAGGCTCCTGAGGGACCGCGGTTTCGATCCTGGACCCGTCGACGGGGCCTGGGGGCCGAGGACGAAGGCCGCCGTCCTTTCCTTCCAGAGAACCCATGACGGGCTTGCCAATGACGGTGTTCTGGGGCCGGCGACGAAGGCTGCGCTCGACCGCGGCAGGGTGGCGGCGCAGGACGCGGCGGCCTCCGCGCTTGCGGCGGGCCTTGCCACGGCTGCCGGCGGGGCCGCGTCCGCCGGGTCGGAGGCGGGCGCCTCGGCCTGGGTTCTGGCGGCGGTCGCGGTCGTCGTTGCCGCCGCGCTCGGTTTTCTCATCTGGCGCAATGGCGATGAAATCGCCCGCAAGCTGCGGGGGCTCCGCCATGCGTGAGGGCCTGAAACGCCTGAAGGGCTGGCGCACGCGGCTTTCCAACGCCGCCTTCGCCGTGGTTGGCCTACTTGCCCTTGTCGAGCCACAGCTCTGGGCGGCGGTCGTGCCGGTCCGCTACCAGGGCGCGGTCCTCATCGTCTCGGCGCTTGCCAACATCCTGTTGCGCCAGGTCACCACCGGCCCGGCCGGCACCAAGGTCTGAGCGATGCTGAAGCTGGTTCTCTCCTGGCTCACCGGCGGCGTCGCCGACCGGCTGGTCGATGCCTACCGGGCAAAGCTGGAGGCCTCCAACGACGCGGAGCGAATCGCTGCCGATGTGCGCATAAAAAAGTTGGAGGCGCGGCGCGACCTGGCGCTCGCCGAGAGCGGGTACTTCTGGTCGGCGACCCGGCTCGGGCGGCTGCTCTTCGCCGTGCCCCTCGGCCTCTGGTATGCCGCCGGGGTTCTCGACAGCATCTTTTTCTTTGACTGGAACGTTGCTGCGCTGCCGCCGCAGTTCTGGTCGATCGCCGAGATCGTCATTCCATCGCTGTTCCTCTCCGAGACGGCGCAGATCGGCCTTCGCTACTGGGGCCGCAAGGCCTGACGGCCGCCATTCCCTCGACTGACACTCCGCCGGCACTCCGCCGGCGCGCGATCGTGCATCACGGGCAAGCCGCACGCCGCCCGGTCAGTTTCGGCGCGGCGAATGCTTGCACCCTGTCCTTTGCCTGCTACACTTGTCGGCAACGGGAAATATCGGCGTCGCCGCGCGCGGTTCCTCGCGCGGTCGGTGACGCGAGAGGATAAAATTGAGTGACACGGGTGACGATCCGCCTCCGGCGGATCGGGACAGGCCCGGTGACGGCGCGCGGATCGGCGTGAACGATCTCGCGTGCGGCAAGACCGAGGCAGCCGGACAAGCCGGCGCTGGACCGGGGCGCAAGCGCCGCCGCCGTAAGCGTCGGCGTGGCCAGTCGGCGAATGCGCCGGTGGGTGCACCGGCGGATGGGACCGTGGACGCGGTTGAGCCACCCCTGCGCGATATATCCCAGCCCAGGCAATCCCAGCAGATCCAGAACGACCAGGCCGGGACGCACGCGCCAACGAACGACGGCGCGTCGGGCGATGCGGGCGATCGTCAACAGCATGGCGCCGCGGACGGCGCCCCGTCGTCGGGCAAGGTCGGAAAGCGGCGCCGGCGGCGGAACCGCGCAAGGCGCCGCCTGCAGGAAGCCCTCGGCCGCGAGCAGGCGCGGGCGCACGAGGAAAGCACGGCCGAAGAGCCGTCCGTTGCGCCTGTCCTGAAGGATCCGGGGCCGGTGGCGGAGCTGCCGGTTCCCGAAGAGCCGCTGGTCATCGCCGCCGACGACCCCGTGCCGCCGGCCGCCCCGCCGCTTGCCCAACAGCCGGAGCGGCCGGAGCGTCCGAGGCACGGTCATGGACCGTCCCGACCGCCGGCCGGAAACGGCAGGAGAGCCCTTTACGCCGCCCTTGACCTTGGTACCAACAACTGCCGGCTGCTCGTTGCCGAGCCCCAGGAACGCGGGTTCCGGGTCGTCGATGCGTTCTCGCGCATCGTCCGGCTCGGCGAGGGCGTCCAGCGCACCGGCACGCTCAGCGACAACGCTATGGAGCGGGCGATCGAGGCGCTGCATGTCTGCCGCAAGAAGCTGACCGACCGCGGCGTGGAGCGGGTCCGGCTGATCGCAACGGAAGCCTGCCGGGCAGCCCTCAACGGTGAGGAGTTCCTGAGGCGCGTCCATGGCGAGACGGGGCTGACGCTGGAGATCGTCAGCCGCGAGACCGAGGCGCGGCTTGCGGTCGCCGGCTGTTCGACCCTCGTTGACCCGCAGGCCGCCGGTGTCGTCCTGTTCGATATCGGCGGCGGGTCCTCGGAGCTGGTCTGGCTCGATCTGCGCGGCCGCTCGCGCGAGCGCGGCGTGGCGCTGACCCGGTTCATCCGCTCCTGGACGTCGATGCCGCTCGGCGTCGTCACCCTGTCGGAGCGCCATGGCGGGGTGCATGTCTCGCGCGCCGTCTTTGAGGACATGGTCGCCGACGTTGACACCCATCTCGACCATTTCGCCGAGGCAGCGCTGCTGACCAAGATCATTGCCGGCCGCCAGGTGCACATGCTCGGCACCTCCGGCACGGTGACGACGCTTGCCGGCGTCTATCTCGGCCTTGAGCGCTACGACCGGCGCCGGGTCGACGGCGTCTGGCTCGACGAGGACGACCTCGGGGCGATGATCGCGCGGGTCGCCTCCATGAGCTATGACGAGCGCGTCGCCAATCCGTGCATCGGCGCCGACCGTGCCGATCTGGTGCTCGCCGGCTGCGCCATCCTGGAAGCGATCCGCCGGCGCTGGCCCTGTCCGCGCCTGCGCGTCGCCGACCGGGGCCTTCGCGAGGGCATTCTCGTGGAACTGATGGCCGCCGACGGCGTCTGGCGCAGGCGCCGGCAGCATCGGCGCCAGGGAAATCGTGGAGGCGCGTCATGAGCGGCAGGCGAAGCGGCGGCGACGGGGGTGGCCGCAACATCCACACCAAGGTGCGCGCCTCCAAGAAGCGGACGGAGTCCTCGCGCCGCTGGCTGGAACGCCAGCTCAACGATCCGTATGTGCAGCGCGCCAAGATCGAGGGATTCCGGTCGCGCGCGGCGTTCAAGCTGATCGAGATCGACGAGCGCTATTCGCTGTTGCGGCCCGGGGCGCGGGTCGTCGATCTCGGCGCCGCGCCCGGCGGCTGGTCGCAGGTCGCGGCCGACAAGGTCGGGTCCAGCGACGCCGATCCGCTGGTCGTCGCCATCGACCTCCTCGACATGGAGCCGGTGCCCGGCGTCGTCTTCATGAAAAAGGATTTTCTCGACGACGACGCGCCGGACGCCCTCAAGGCCGCGCTCGGCGGACATCAGGCCGACCTCGTCCTCTCCGACATGGCGGCGCATGCTACCGGCCACCGCAAGACCGACCATCTGCAGATCATGCATCTGTGCGAAGTCGCGCACGAGTTCGCCCGCGAGGTGCTGGCGCCCGGCGGGCATTTCCTCGCCAAGGTCCTGCGCGGCGGCACCGAACACACGCTGCTCGCCGCCCTGAAGCGCGATTTTGCCTCCGTCGGCCACGTCAAGCCGGCGGCGAGCCGCCAGGATTCGGCGGAGCTCTATGTGCTGGCGCGGGGCTTTCGGGGCGAGGGGGAGTAGGCGGATCCCCACCGGCGCCTGCCATTCGACGCTCGAGGTAGCGTCCAACTCAGCCGTCAGCCCGGCCGTAGCGAAGCGGAGAGCCGGGGCCTATTGCCCCTCTCAACGCTGTAGCCCGTTTCGATTCCCGCTACACCTTTCGCGATTGCCTCCAAACCCCAACCAGCGGCATACCGTGTTGTGACAGGCAATGGGCCCCGGCTCGGGGGCCGGGGTGACGACGGAGTTTTGGGTCGGCGGGAGTGCGCCCACGAGGACGCCGAGGCTGCCGTCGACGCACGATGGATTGCCGCGTCGGCCTAGCGGCCTCCTCGCAATGACACTGAAATAATTGAGAAAATTGTCATTGCGAGCGGAGCGAAGCAATCCAGGAAAGGCCTTTGCATCACACTAGGCATACCGTGTCGAGACGGGCAATAGATCCCGGGTCTGCGCTTCGCTCCGCCCGGGATGACGCGGAGAGCGGTGCGGCCGACGATACTGAGGTCGCGCCAGCGCCCGGGCCGCCGAACTGCCTGCACTCAGACCCGACCGCCGCCCCTCACGTCGAATGGGTGAAGCCGCCGTCGACCCGAATATTCTGGCCGGTGATGTAGCCGGCGCCCTCCGACAGCAGGAACGCCACCGTCTCGGAGATCTCCGTGACCGTGCCGTAGCGCGCCATCGGGATGCGGTTCACGAACGTCTCCTTCGGGGGCAGGGAGTCGATGAAGCCCGGCAGCACGTTGTTGATGCGGATGCCCTTTGCGGCATGCTGATCGGCGTAGAGCTTGACGAAATTGGCGAGCCCTGCGCGAAACACCGAGGAGGTCGGGAAGGCGGCTTCCGGCTCGACGGAGGAAAATCCGGTGAGGTTGACGATTGCGCCCCCGCTCTTTTCCAGATGCGGCGTCGCCAGCCGGATGAAGCGCACGGTCGCGAGGAAATAGACCTCCATGCCGCGCACCCAGTCATAGTCGGTCAGCTCCGCGACCGGACCCTTCGGCCCGTGGCCGGCGCTGTTGACGAGGGCGTCGATGCGGCCGTAGCGCGCCACCACCGCGTCGATGAAGGCGGTGCAGGCATCGGGATCGAGATTGTCGGCGATCATGCCGAAACCGCCGAGCTCCGCGCCGAGCCGTTCCGCCTTGTCGGAGGACGACGATATGGCGACTGTGTAGCCCCTGGCGGCGAGGGTTCGGGCAATGTCGGCACCCATGCCGCTGCCGGCGGCGGTGACGACGGCGATCTTCGGCTCGCTCATGGTCGGATGTTCCCCATCTCCTGCGTCAAAAACATTGCAGTCATCACCGGTAAGCGGCCGGGAAATGTCAAGCCGCCAGAGCCCTTCTTCACCGTTACATGGAAAAGCCGCAGAAAGCCCGTATACCGCGCTTTGCACCGGCCCGTCCGCGTGGTATTGACCGGCGCCAATCCTTTCCGGAGTTGCCGAGTCGCCAGCCAGCCCAAGGGTCGGCCGACCGGGCGGCGAAGGATGCTATTCGGAGCGCTTTCCCCGGCCTTCGATCCAACACTTCGGGAGCTGGCTCATGCCGACATTCTACGAACCCGCGGGCAGCCGGGAAGCGCTGACCTTTGACGACGTCCTCCTGTTGCCGGGCCACTCGGAAGTGATGCCGGGCCAGGTCGACGTGAAGACGCGGCTGACCGCCACCATCGAACTGAACCTGCCGATCCTTTCGGCGGCGATGGACACGGTGACGGAATCGCGCCTCGCCATCGCCATGGCCCAGGCCGGCGGCCTCGGCGTCATCCACCGCAACATGACGCCGGAACAGCAGGCCGAAGAGGTCCGCCAGGTCAAGAAGTTCGAGAGCGGCATGGTCGTCAATCCGGTCGTCATCGGCCCGGACGCGACGCTCGCCGATGCGCTGGCGCTGAAGGAGCGCTATGGAATTTCCGGCATTCCGGTGGTGGAGAACGGCGGCACCGGCGGCCAGCATGTGGGCCGGCTGGTCGGCATCCTGACCAACCGCGACGTCCGCTTTGCCTCCGACATGGGCCAGAAGGTCTATGAGCTGATGACGCGGGAGAACCTGATCACGGTCAGCGAGAATGTCCGCCACGAGGAAGCCAAGCGGCTGCTGCACCAGCACCGCATCGAAAAGCTGCTGGTGGTCGACGACGACCGCAACTGCATCGGCCTCATCACCGTCAAGGACATCGAGAAGTCGCAGCTCCATCCGAACGCCTGCAAGGACGACCAGGGCCGGCTCAGGGCGGCGGCGGCGACCACCGTCGGCGACGACGGCTATACCCGCTCCGAACGGCTGATCGATGCCGGCGTCGACCTCATCGTCATCGATACGGCGCATGGCCATTCCCAGCGCGTTCTGGATTCCATCGGCCGCACCAAGGCGCTCTCCAACCGGGTGCAGGTGGTCGCCGGCAACGTCGCCACAGGCGACGGCGTCAAGGCGATGATCGATGCCGGGGCGGATGCGGTGAAGATCGGCATCGGGCCGGGCTCTATCTGCACGACCCGTGTGGTTGCCGGCGTCGGCGTGCCGCAGCTCACCGCGATCATGGATGCGGTGGAGGTGGCCGATGCCGCCAATGTGCCGGTGGTCGCCGATGGCGGCATCAAGTTTTCCGGCGATCTGGCCAAGGCGCTGGCCGCCGGCGCCTCGTGCGCCATGGTCGGCTCGCTCTTGGCCGGCACCGACGAAAGCCCCGGCGAGGTCTATCTCTACCAGGGCCGCAGCTACAAATCCTATCGCGGCATGGGCTCCGTCGGCGCCATGGCGCGCGGCTCCGCCGACCGCTATTTCCAGGCCGAGGTGCGCGACACCCTGAAGCTGGTGCCGGAAGGCATCGAGGGCCAGGTGCCCTACAAGGGTCCGCTCGGCAGCGTGCTGCACCAGCTTGCGGGCGGCCTGCGCGCTGCGATGGGCTATGTCGGCGCGCCGGATCTTCCCTCGTTCCGGGAAAAGGCGCGGTTCGTCAGGATCTCGTCCGCCGGTCACCGGGAAAGCCACGCCCACGACGTCACGATCACCCGCGAAAGCCCGAATTATCCGGGCAACCAGTAGGCACCGCGGCATGCCGGTTCTTGCGGGGGTTTTTGCCCCGGTGCTATAGCCCGGTGTGAGCGAACGTTTCCGGGCGCGCCTCCCGTTCCTGCGTGCCTTCCATATGTTTTGGAGCATCCATGTCCGTCGATACCGCAACCGTCAAACGCGTCGCCCATCTGGCGCGGATCGCCGTTACCGAGGAAGAGGCCGAGAAAATGACCGGCGAGCTCAACGCCATCCTCGGTTTCGTGGAGCAGCTCGACGAGGTCGACGTTGCCGGCGTCGAGCCGATGACCTCGGTTGTTGCCGTGACCATGAAGAAGCGCGCCGACGGCGTCACCGATGGCGGCTACCCGGACGACGTGGTCGGCAATGCGCCGGAGACGGAAGACCATTTCTTCGTCGTGCCGAAGGTCGTGGAGTAGGGCGATGAGCGATCTGACGGAGCTGACCGTTTCCGAAATCCGCGACGGCCTTGCCGCCAAGGATTTCTCCGCCGTCGAACTGACCGATGCGTACCTCAAGGCGATCGACGCCTTCAACGGGCGCTTCAACGCCTATGTGGCGGTGACGCCGGAGCAGGCGCGCGACATGGCCATTGCGTCGGACGCGCGGATCGCCACCGGCGAGGTGCGGCCGCTGGAGGGCGTGCCGGTCGGCGTCAAGGACCTCTACTGCACCAAGGGCGTCCACTCCCAGGCCGCCAGCCACATCCTCGACGGCTTCAAGCCGCCCTATGAATCCACCGTCACGGCGAACCTGTGGAACGACGGCGCGGTGATGCTCGGCAAGCTCAACATGGACGAGTTCGCCATGGGCTCGTCCAACGAGACCAGCTATTACGGTCCGGTGGTGAGCCCGTGGAAATCGCGTGGCAGCAACGCCGACCTCGTGCCCGGCGGCTCGTCGGGCGGCTCGGCGGCGGCCGTGGCGGCGAACCTTTGCGCTGCGGCAACGGCGACCGACACCGGCGGCTCGATCCGCCAGCCGGCATCGCTGACCGGCACCGTCGGCATCAAGCCGACCTATGGCCGCTGCTCGCGCCGGGGCATCGTCGCCTTTGCCTCGTCCCTCGACCAGGCCGGGCCGATCACCCACACGGTCCGCGATGCGGCGATGATGCTGAAGTCGATGGCCTCGGTGGACGCCAGGGACACCACCTCCGTCGACATCGACGTGCCGGACTACGAGGCGGCGATCGGCCAGTCGGTCAAGGGCATGAAGATCGGCATTCCGAAGGAATACCGGGTTGAGGGCATGCCCGATGAGATCGAGACCCTGTGGGGTAAGGGCCGCGACTGGCTGAAGGATGCCGGCGCGGAGATCGTCGACATCTCGCTGCCGCACACCAAATACGCGCTTGCCGCCTACTACATCGTGGCGCCGGCCGAGGCCTCGTCGAACCTTGCCCGCTATGACGGCGTGCGCTACGGCCTAAGGGTGCCGTCCGACGAGATCATCGAGCAGTACGAAAAGACGCGCTCGGCCGGCTTCGGCGCCGAGGTCAAGCGGCGCATCCTGATCGGCACCTATGTGCTCTCGGCCGGCTACTACGACGCCTATTACCTGAAGGCGCAGAAGGTCCGCACGCTGATCAAGAAGGACTTCGAGGACGTCTTCGATGCGGGCGTTGATGCCATCCTGGCGCCGGCAACGCCGTCCGCGGCCTTTGCCGTCGGCGCCATGGACAACGCCTCGCCGGTGGAGATGTATCTCCAGGATATCTTCACGGTGACGGTGAACATGGCCGGGCTGCCGGGCATCTCGGTTCCGGGCGGGCTCGACGCCTCCGGCCTGCCGCTCGGCCTGCAGCTCATCGGCCGCCCCTTCGACGAGGCGACGCTGTTCCGCGCCGGCCAGGTCATCGAGGACGCCGCCGGGCGCTTCCGGCCGCAGAAGTGGTGGGCCTGAGGCGGCGGTCGAACGCTTCGATCGACGATTTCGGAAAAAAGAAACGCCGCGCAACCGAAATGGGTCGCGCGGCGTTTCCGCGTTTCAGGGGCGATGCCGGGACGGGCTTCGGCGTTACTGCGCTTTTGCGGCGGCGTCGCAGGGCGTGTAGGTGCCGGTGACGTATTCGAAGTTCGGCACCACGTCTTCGGCCGGCTCGTCCGTCTGCTGGCCGTCGGTTTCCGGCACCGGCGTCAGGCTGAGGGCGACCTCGCCCATGACGAACTCGTTCTGCGACTGGACCCTCAGTTCGCCGTTCTGTTCGCGGATGACGGAGAGGAGATCGGGGCGGGTGACGCCCGAATCGTCGCTGCAGGAGACCAGCACGGTCACCGTACCGTCCTTGCCGCCCCAGAAGTCGCGGTAGGAGCAGCCGAACTCCGTGCCGAAGATGCCGGTCTTGTCGAGCACGAGGGCGCCGGATTCCTCCTGCGCCTCCTGGCCTTTGCAGGCGGCGGCGTCGGTGGCGTATTTTTTGGCGAGGAAGTCGGGCATCTGGCCGGCCAAAGCCGGCAGCGCCGTACCGGTAAGGATCATGGCGACGATCGCAGTCTTTCGAAGCATGGAAAACCACCTGAAAGGTTGAAGAAACGGTGCGGGATTATTAGGCAAGTTTTTGGCGTTGCCAATGGCGAAATGGCGGCGAAAAAGAGGCGTCGTATGGGTTTTTCGGGCCCGGCCGCCGGACCTTGCGAGGCGCTCGCAGGAAGGACCGTTCCGGCCCGGCCGCAATATTGCCCGGCGGCGGCCGATGCGTCCTTTCGGCGGCGGGCCGGCGCATCCGTCCGGCATTCGCGATCCCGCGCCGGGCGTCGTTTCTGGCACCGATAACGCAGACAAGAAGGGGAGCAACCGATGACAGTCGATGAATTCGCAACCTCGCTCACCGCCGGCGCGCCGCCCGAGGGCCTGCCGCCGGCGCTTCTCGGCCTGTGGCACGCGGGCCGGGGCGAATGGACGAAGGCGCACGAGATCGTCCAGGACGACGACGGACGCGACGCGGCCTGGGTCCATGCATGGCTGCACCGCGACGAGGGCGACACCTGGAACGCCGGCTACTGGTACCGCCGCGCCGGCCGCCCCCACCACTCCGGCGCGCTGAACGAGGAATGGCGGGAGATCGCGGAGGGGTTGTTGGGGTGTCCACTTAAGCTTCTTGGCTTACGAATAAGTTGATTGTCTCGATGGGTCTGCGGCCCTGGTTTCGGTAGCCGAGA
>NZ_NPEV01000072.1 GCF_003258835.1 Rhodobium orientis
GCTCTTCCGATCTCCTCAGCGAGAGCATCTTCGCCCGCGGCCGCGAGGCAACGTCCTCGACCGCGGGATCGATTTCCGCCGCGATCGCCGCCGCCGCCGGCCTTGCCGGGCGCAAGGGCGGTGAAAAACCCGCCGACGCGCCCGAAGGCCCTGCCCCGGACAAGACCGCACCGGCGGAGGCAAGACAGGCCGAGCCGGCTGTGATCGACGAGGCCCCGGCCGTCGAGCCGGCAGCGCCGGACGTCATCGCGCCGCCGCCCTCCTCCGCGGAGCCGGCCGCGGCCGAGACACCCGAGGTCGTCGAAGAAAAGCCGACCGACCGACCGGCCGAAGCAACCGCGGAAGAAACGCCGAAGGCCGGCTTGGCACCGCAAGGCGCCGTCTCCGAGCCCGATGCCGTCGACACGGCCGACACCGAGATGCCCGATGAGAAAACGGTCTCCGGCGGCCCCGGCGACGAGGTCAAGCCGGCGGACGCTCCGATCGCGGAAAGCGGCGATGCCGCCGCTGCCGAGAGCACCCCGGCCGAAGAAGCGGGCGAGACGGTGGAAGGCAAGCCGATCGACATCGCCCCGGTCGAGCCGCCCGTCGGGTCCGGCGACGACGGCAAGGGACCGGCGAAAGATCTCGATTTCGGCTTCAAGCCGGAGGCGAAAGAAGACCCCGACGATGCGCCGACGGTGGAAATCGACAGGGACGACGCCTTGAAGGACGACAAGCGGTCGCGCGAGAACGACAGCATCGAAGAAGAGATGGCCAAACTCCTCAGCGAGCTGAGCGGAAGTCCCGATAAATGATCCGAATGCCGGTCCTCAGGACGGCTTGGCACATAGGTCTGGCGGCGTGCGTCTTTTGCGGCGCGATGATGGCCGACGCGGCGTGGGCCCAGAACGTCTCGATCAATTTCGGCGACGGCACCGGCGTCACCGGACGCGCGGTCCAGCTCATCGCCCTGATCACGGTGCTATCGCTGGCGCCGTCGATCCTCATCATGGTGACGTCCTTCACCCGCATCGTCGTCGTTCTGTCGCTGTTGCGCTCGGCCATCGGCCTGCAGACGGCACCGCCGAACTCCGTCGTCATCAGCCTGGCGCTGTTCCTCACCGCCTTCGTCATGATGCCGGTGCTGCAGCAGGCCTATGATGACGGCGTCGCGCCGCTGATCGACGGCACCATCGAGATCGACCAGGCCTTCGAGCGCGCCTCCGTGCCGTTCCACGCCTTCATGCGCAAGCATGTGCGGGAAAAGGACCTGGGGCTCTTCATCGAGCTGTCCGGCGAGCCGGTGCCGGAGACGCCGGAGGACGTCAGCCTGCGCGTTCTGGTGCCGGCCTTCATGATTTCGGAGCTGCGCCGCGCCTTCGAGATCGGCTTCCTGCTCTACCTGCCGTTCCTGATCATCGACCTGGTGATCGCCTCGGTGCTGATGTCCATGGGCATGATGATGCTGCCACCGATCGTCATTTCCCTGCCGTTCAAGCTGATCTTCTTCGTGCTGGTCGACGGCTGGAATCTGGTCACGGGCAGCCTGGTCCGCTCTTTCGGCGTCACTTGATACCGGCGCCCGCAAGCGAGCCCCGGTGCGTTCAAGCGCAACGCAGGCTTTACGGCGCATCGACGCCGGCGCGCGTTCGCGCTTGCCAAGACGCGATGCGCTCCGCTTGTCGCGACTTGGGGACCAAGACCGCCACCGCCTGCTGATCTGAATGCTAGGAAAACTGCCGAGGGACGACTAACCCGCTTCGGTCGCGGCCGCTGCCGCCGGAGCAGCGTCGGCGTCGGGCGCTGGTGTCTCGGGCGGCGGCAGGCCGTCCTCGCCGACGATCGCCTCTTCCATATACTGCTCGCGGTATTCCTTCAGGAAGGCGTCGGCGGAATCTGTCGCGGCGACCCGTCGGGCGACGTCGAGGAAGTCGACGCCGCGGGCATCGATCGGCTTGGTGACGATGGCGAACGCCTGGGCGTGCGAGCTGTCCGACATCTTCTTCACATATTTGGAATTGAGCCGGTCGAGGCCGATCTGGTCGTCGGCCCGCGAATAGGCGATGGCCGCCTTCAGGATGTCGACACGCTCCTCATCGGTCAGCGGCAGCGGATCGGACCAGCGCGTGCCGTGCAGCCGTTCCAGCGCCTCGCCCGCATCCTGCCAGCGCTCCGCGTTCCAGTAGATGTCGGCGCGCAGCCGCCCGACATCGGCGCCGTCCATGTTGCGGATCAGGTCGACCGCCCGGTCGACCCGGCCCGTCTCCGACATCGCCCGTGCCTCGACCAGCTTGCGCTGGCGGTCGAGCCGCACCGGCAGATGGGTCTGGCGGGTCTTGGAGAGCACGGCGAGCGCCCGCTCCGGCTTGTCGGCCTTCAGGTAGACCGAGGCGAGGTCGGCGGCGATCTGCGCCCGCGCCGCGCCCTTCAGGCGGTGATCGACCTGGTGCTGCAGCAGCGAGGCCGCCTGGTCCAGGAGGTCGATGTCGACCAGCCGCGCCGCCAGCCGGCGCACCATCTCGTCGCCCTGCCGGCCGATCGGCGTCATCTCGCGGAAATCGTAGTAGAGGCTGAGCGCGTCGATCGGCTTCATCTCGTCGGCCTTGTCCTCAAGAAACAGCGAGGCGAAGACGGACGTCATTTCCTCGTGGATCAGCCGTGCCGTATCGGCGTTCGGCGCGGCATGCACCGCGCTCTTCATCGCCTCGAAGGCCTTGCGGTAGTCGCCTTCCGCCACCCTTAGCTGAGACAAAAAACGGAGCACCTTCAGCTCCGTTTCGTCCCCCCGCCAGAGCGTTGCCAACTGGTCCAGTCTTTCCAGTATCTTTTCCGGTGGCATCAGGCCGTCGCGGTGCCTGAGGCGCAGTGCCATATATTCCGCCTCGATCGACGGCTGCCCGGATTTCAGCTCGGTCGCCCGGTCGAACCGCGCCAGGGCCTCCTCGCTGCGCCCCTCCGCATCGGCGATACGCCCGCGCAGGAGGTCGTATTCGGCCATCAGGTCCCGGCCCACCGGGCCGCTGGCGATTTCCGCCAGCGCCGCCTCAGCGCCGCCATAGTCCTTATACTCGACGGCGCTTTCGGCAACGGCGAGGTTATAGCGGGTCTGCAGGTTGATCGGGTAGTCGCCGATGGCCGCGCGCGCAATCGGTGCCGCGGCCCGGGCCGCCGCCCAGTCGCGCTTCTGCCCCGCCGCGATGGTCCGCCACAGCGCCGCATCGGGGTTGGTCTGAAACTCCTTGCGGTCGAGGATTTCCAGCGCCTCGTCGGTCCGCCCGGCAAGCGTCAGGGCCGCAGCCTGCATGATGTGATGGGCGGAATCGGTCTGCAGTTCGAGATCTTCCGCCTCCATCGCCCGCAACAGGGCAAGCGCCTCAAACGGCATTGCCTGGTTGATGTAGAACCGGGCAAGACGCCGCCGGAGTTGGCTCCGCTCCTTGGGGTCGGCCTCGATCAACTCGGCGCGGAGCTGTTCCAGATGGTCGTGGAATTCGGGCGTCGAGGTCGCCTGGTCGGTCAGGTCGATGAAGCCGACCCGCCGGCCGCCGGCTTCCGGGGCGGCAAGGCCGAGGTCGAACTCGCGGACCCGCGCCGCCTTCGACAGCGACAGCCCCTTGCTGGTGCGCCCCATGACGATGCGGTTGGGGGTCTCGCCGAAAACGCTGAAATCGTCGGAATAGCCGACCGCGGCAATGCCCTGCGCCGAGGGCAGCGTCTCCAGCTCGGCGAAGCGCTGCGGCTTCAGGAGGCCGCGCGGCGGTCCGAAAGCGGTGACGACGTGGATGCGGTCGCCGACCACGGGATCGTCGATCTGGTGGATCTTGGCGTAGTTCTCCAGGTCGACCTTGAGCACCGAATGGCCGTTGGTCTGGATCGCCCGTGTGATCGTCAGCGGCTTGGACGGCTCCAGCAGCATCTCGCCGATGGTGACGATCCAGGTGCTGCCGTCGGCGCCGATCGTCGTCAGCTTCTGGTCGACGAGGTCGATGCGGATTGCCGTCATCGAGCCGGCGCGGCGGATATCGATGGATTCGGCCATCTTGTCGAGCACCGCGCGGATCGGCCGGGAATCGACCGGCACCGCGGTATCGAACACCATCCAAAGGCTCTTGTTGCGCGAAAAGACCGCTGCCCCGACCGGGCGGTCGAACGGGAACGACAGGCGGATCGTATCGCCGATCCGGTTCGCTTCGGCCCTGACGAAGGCGGCCTTGCCGAGGTCCTGGCCGCCGGTCGCCTCCGGATTGCCGCGCGAGGGCTGGTCGTCGTTGACCACCACCTTGCCGTCGTCGACGTCGCGGCCGGTGACCGAGGTAATCGGCAGGTCGCGCTGCCGTTCCTGCACGAGATCCGACGAGGCCGCGTCCTTCAGCCGGGCGACGTCCGGGTCCTCGACGACCGCTGCCAGCGGCGTCAGATCGATCACATAGGCGTCCTCGTCGCGGAAGGCGCGCACATCGACCTTCGGCGCCAGCATCATGCTGATCTGCAGCTTGCCGTCCTCGATCGTTGCGCGGATGTCCTTCAGTTCCGCCGGCGGAACCGCCCTGATCTCGGAAAGATCGGGCTCGGCCCCGTGATCGAAGGTCAGCGTGACCGTATCGCCCTCATGCTCGAAGGAATTGGTGAACGGCACGTTCCAGCGGAAGACGAAGCGGGTGAAGGTCGGGTTCTCGCCGACCTCGACGGAGATTTCCGCGCCCTTTGCCTGATCCTTGCGCAGCTCCTCGGCCGCTTTCAACTGGCGTGCGGCCTTGTCGGCCCGGCGCGCCAGCTCGGCGATGACCTCCGGCGGCAGGTTCGGCGGCATCCCCTGCCAGTTGCGCGGCAGGAAATCGATGAACAGCTTCTCGCCCGCCTCGATGGTGTTGACCTTGACGCCCTGGTTGAGCGCAAAGCGCAGCCCCTTGCCGTCCGGATCGGTGCGCGCCACCGTGACGTAGTCGGAAAGGTCGACCGGCACCCGGTTGACGTCGACATTGGCCGGGTCGGCGAACAAGACGACGAAGACGCCGTTGGTGATCCGGGTCTTCAGCTTGGGCAGCAATTGCCGGTCGGGAAAGCTGACGATGACGCGGCCATAGGTATCGGCGCGGATGATGTCGACGCGCGCATCCTCGCCGAACACCTGGGCAAGGGCGACGGACTGCGTCGCGACGATGAGGAAAAGGGCCGCAAGAAGGCGCAGAACGACCGTCCCGCCGGGCGCAGCGACAGCGCGCCGGGCGGCCGGGTTGTCTCGTTCCTGACGGCGCAAGGCCGAACGCCAAAACATTCCCTGGGTCTCCGATCGCACGGAGCCTAAACAATCCCGTTTAATAGCGCGTTACTTGGCGGCACCTCGGCGAAAGGGAAAGTTTCGACCTCAAGATCCGGAGGCCGCAGGCTTGCGGCCCTGGATTTTCGGCAGCGTTCGCGTTGTTTTCGGGATGGAGTTGGTGATCTCGTCGGTCGCCAGCGCGACCGTCAGCTTTTCGGCCGCTTCCGGCGTCATCCGCGCCATCACGTCGCCGAGCTTCTGCGGCTTCATCTGCTTGGCCACCGGCACCAGCACGAGGAGATCGAGCCGGTCAAAGATCTTCGCCGCCGCCTTCGGCTTCATGGTCTCGTACATCTTGACCAGATCGGCGAGTTTGGCGCTTTTTTCTTCCTTCTTCTGCTCGACACCGGCGCTGATCGTCTTTTCGAGCTTCTTGAGTTCCGTGACGCGCTGCTCCAGGCGCTCCTCGGCGGCGCGCAGCAACTGCTCGCGCAGCTTCAGGTCCTCTTCGCGCGACTTCAGCGTCTCGTGGCGTTCGCCGAGGCGCTCCAGCACCGCGCGCTCCGCGGGCGAGCCCTGGCCGAGCTTGACCTCGTGGCCCTGCACCGGCGGCTGGTTGGACGCGCCGGGAAGCGGCGGCGGTGGCGGCGGCGCGGCCTTGGCAGGCGCGGCATCGGCCGGTGCGGCCTCCTGAGCGCCCTCGCCTGCCGGCGCGGCTTCGGCCGGCGCTCCATCTGCGGGCGCCCCGTCCGCCGGCGCCGGAGCGGCATCCTGCTGCTGCGCCACGGCTTCCGGAATCGGCGCCAGAAGATAGCCGCCGTCGAACGCCAGGCCGATCACCTTGAAGAAGCACAGGGCTCCCCCCGCAACGATGACGATCGGCAAGAGGCGGAGGTTGTTCACGCCGCCTGCTCCTCGGCCCCGTCACGCATCTGCTTCAGACGCGCGGCGGCGGCGCTTGCCTGGGACCGCAGGTCCGGACGCTGCGGCTTCGGCGCCGTCCGGTCGGCCGGCATGGCGGCGGCCTCGGCGATCTCCGCGATGCGCTTCAGCACCGCTTCGCCGGCGACCAGCCGGCTGTCGATCTCGGCGGAAACCCGTTCCGCCTCGGCAAGGCGCTGGATCAGCGAGCGGTCGCATTCGCCGGCGGTCTCCTTCAGCCCGTGGATCGCGCGCTCGGCGATCTCGGTGGCCGTCAGGAGTTCCGAAATGGTCGCTTTCAGCACTTCCTCGTCGGCGTGCAGGCGCTTCAGGCGACGGTTGAGCACGATGCAATAGCCGATCGTCAGGATGAGCAGCAGCGTGACGAAGCCTTCAACGATGAATCCAAGGGAAAGCGAGCTCATTTGTCTGTTTCCTCGTGCATGGCGTTCTCGAAGATCGCCATGGTTGTTCGCGGTTTACGCAACCCGCGTGCGACGCGTACAGAAATCCAGTCGTCGACCCGGCCCATCCATCCTTCCGACAGGTTGATGTCGCCGCACTTGATGGTCACCGGGTCGTCAGGACCGACATCGAAGATCAGGGTCTCTCCGACATGGAGGTCCATGATCTGGGAGATCGGCAACTCGCGCTCGAACAGCACCGCATCGACCTCCACCTCCGCAGCGTTGATCTCGGTGGCCAGGTGCCCCTCCCAGATCGGGTCGCGGCCGAACCGCTCGCCCATGAACATCTGCAGCAGGAGTTCGCGGATCGGCTCGATCGTGGCGTAGGGCAGCAGGATCTCGACCCGGCCGCCGCGGTCTTCCATGTCGATGCGGAACTCGACCAGGATCGCGGCATTGGCCGGCCGGGCGATGGCGGCAAAGCGCGGATTGGTCTCCAGCCGTTCGAGGTTCAGCGTGACCTCCGACAGCGGCTGGAACGCCTGCTCGGCATCCTCCAGCACGATCTCGATCATCCGCCGGACGAGGTTGGTCTCGATGGTCGTGTAGGGCCGGCCCTCGACGCGGATCGCCGGCACGCCGCGCCCGCCGCCGAGCAGCACGTCGATCATCGAATAGATGAGGCTCGATTCCACGGTGACGAGACCGAAATTGTCCCATTCCTCGGCCTTGAAGACCGCCAGGATCGCCGGCAGCGGGATCGAGTTGAGGTATTCGCCGAAGCGCACCGAGCGAATCGAGTCGAGCGACACCTCGACATTGTCGGAGGTGAAATTGCGCAAGCTCGTCGTCGACAGGCGGACCAGCCGGTCGAAGACGATTTCCAGCATCGGCAGCCGTTCGTAGCTGACCATCGCGGAGTTGATCAGCGCCCGGATGCCGCTCTGCTCGCCGGCGATCTGCCCCTCGATGTTGAAGCCGAGGAGGTTGTCGATCTCTTCCTGGTTGAGGACCCGGTCGGCGCCGCGCTTGGAGTTCTCGACGTCGGCGTCGCTCTCGTCGATGATCGCCGCCCAGTGTGCGGCCATGTCCTCGGCGTTGCCGGCGCCCTGCTCTTCCAGGGCAGCACCCCAGGCCGCCGCGAGGTCGTCTTCCTCGAAGTCCTCGCCGCCGGCCTCCGGCTCCGACCAATCCGGGTCCATTTCCTGATTGAGTTCGGGATCGTCCGCCATTACGCGCCTACTGGATGATGAGCTGCTTGAACAGCACGTCGTTGACCTTCGCCGGATAGATCGCGATGTTGATCCGGCGGTGGAGTTCCTCCTTCAGGCGGAACAGGCCCGAAGAGCCGCGCAGGTCCGTGGAGCGCAGTTCGCGCAGATAGACCTGGAAGGTATCGAGGATGCGCGGCAGGTACGGCTCGATCTTGTTGGCGACCGACTGGTCGTCGACTTCCAGCGAGATCCGCATCTTCAGATAGGCATTGCGGTTGTCGATGGTCGACAGGTTCACCGTCAGCTCCGGCAGATCGTAGAAATAGACCTCCTGCTGCACGTCCTGTTGCGCCGTCTCGGCCTCCGGCGGCCCGCTGTCGAACAGACCGAGCAGGAACGCGGCGGCGCCGCCGCCGAGCACCAGGAACCCGATGGCACCGAAAAGGATCAGCTTGCGCTTGCCGGACGGTTTGGCTTCCGCGCCGTCCTCAAGCTCGTCTGTCTGTGCGTCGTCTTCGGCCATTCCAAAGGGTCCCGCAGGAAACGTGTTCAGCCCGCCTGGCAAGCGCCAAATCGAACGTCTCCATTCTTAGTAAGCGACTGGTTAACGAATGGTTTCGTGATCCTTAATCGGACCCGGCAAACCTTGCCGGACGGCAGGAATTCCCGGCAGTTTCTGCCAGCTTGCAAAATGCAATTTTCCTAAATGCTTGTTTTTCAAGGCGTTTCAAATTGGCACGCCCCGTGCAGTCCGATTGGCGACGTCCGGTCTGGGGAGACTGCGGCGTCGCATTGGGGAGCATTTGGGGGAGTTTGCTGCGATGGAAAACGCACAACTCATTAATCTGTCCCGTCAGGTGGTGCTTCGGCGCCAGCTCGACGTGATCGCCAACAACGTGGCGAACATCAACACCACCGGCTACAAGGCCCAGCAGCTCGCCGTCGAAGAGTTCGTCATGCCGGTGGCGCGGGAGAATTCCTTCCGTCCCGGCGACAAGCCGCTGTCCTATGTGGCCGACTACACCTCGAGCTACGATTTTTCGCCGGGACCGTCGGTGCCGACCGGCAATCCGCTGGATGCCGCGATCAACGGCAAGGGCTGGTTCGCGATCCAGACCGCCGACGGCGAGCGCTACACCCGCAACGGCTCGTTCGGCATCAACGCCAACGGCCAGCTCGTCACCCAGGACGGCAATCCCGTTCTCGGCGAAGGCGGCCCGATCATCCTCGGCCCGGACGACAGCGGCATCCAGATCGCCGCCGACGGCACGATTTCGACCAGCCAGGGTGTCCGCGGCAAGCTGCGCATCGTCAGCTTCGCCAATGAAGAGATCCTGAAGCCCGTCGGCGACAATCTGTTTTCCGGCGAGAACCCGGGACCGAACGCCGGCGCCCGGGTCACCCAGGGCATGATCGAGCGCTCCAACGTGCGCGGCGTCGTGGAAATGACGCGGATGATCGATGTCACCCGCACCTACCAGACCGTCTCCAACATCGCCAAGCAGACCGACGACCTGCGCAAGGACGCCATCAACGCCCTCGGCCGGCTGGAGGCCTGAGCGATGACATCCTCTCCCTTTGCGACGCCCGCTGCGACCCGAACGGTCCCCATCGGCACCACCCCGACCGGCACCACCCATGACATGAAGGAGCCGATGCTATGAGAGCGCTCTATTCCGCCGCCACCGGCATGCTCGCCCAGGAGCTCAACGTCGAGATCACCTCGAACAACGTGGCCAACATGCGCACCACCGGCTTCAAGCGCCAGCGTGCCGAGTTCCAGGACCTGCTCTATTCGGATCTGCGCCGGGTCGGCGCGACGACGTCGGAGACCGGCACCATGGTGCCGAGCGGCGTGCAGATCGGCTCCGGCGTGCGCACCGTGGCGACCCCGCGCGTGCTGTCCCAGGGCTCCATCTCGCCGACAGAGAAGGAACTGGACGTCGCCATCCGCGGCGATGGCTTCTTCCGCATCCGCCTGCCCGACGGCACCACCGCCTACACCCGCGACGGCTCCTTCGAGCGCGACGCGGAGGGCCAGTTGGTCACCTCCGACGGCTATATCCTGGAGCCGGGTATCACCATTCCCGACGACACCACCTCCATCACCATCAACCAGTTCGGCCAGGTCGAGGCGACCATCGGCGGCCAGACCGCGCCGCAGAACCTCGGCCAGATCGAGCTTGCCCGCTTCGCCAACAAGGGCGGCCTGCAGGCGATCGGCGACAACATGTTCCTGGAGACCGTCTCCAGCGGCCCGGAACAGACCGACAATCCGGGCGCCGAGGGCTACGGCAACCTGCTGCAGGCCCACCTGGAAATGTCCAACGTCAACGCGGTCACCGAGATCGCCGACCTGATCGCCGCCCAGCGCGCCTACGAGATGAACGCCCGCGTCATCAAGGGTGCCGACGAGATGCTGTCGACGACGGCCAACCTGCGCTAGCGGCTAGGAAACAAGACCATGATCGCCACGATCACCATGATGCTCCGGCTCACCTTCGTCGCCGCGCTGCTGCTCACCGCCGCCGCGGTGCTGACGGCTCCGGCGCACGCCGGCGAGCCGCGGCTGAAGGCCCATGTCGCCGTCACCGACCCGATCGTCACCGTCGGCGATTTCTTCGACAATGCGGGAGCGCTCGCCGCCGAGCCGCTGTTCCGGGCCCCGGATCTCGGCGAGGTCGGCACCGTGCCGGCCGGGCAGGTCGTCGATGCCGCCCGCAGCGTCGGCCTCCACGTCATCTCCGCCGGTGGCCTTGCAGAGGTCACCGTCGCCCGCACCGCGCTGACCCTCACCCGCGACGATCTCGTCAAGGTGATCGCCGACACCATCGCGGAACGCGCCCGCATCGCCTCGCGCGACGCCTTGAACGTCACCCTGGCCAACACCCCGGACGACATCCCCGCGAGCCCGACGTCGATCGAGCCGCTGCGGCTGGTGTCGCTCAACTGGTCGCGCAACACCGGTCGCTTTACCGCCGATTTCGTTATCGACCAGGACGAGCGCAGGAAACGCATCCGCCTCAACGGATCGGCCCAGGAGATGATCGCGGTGGCGGTTCTGGCCCGCTCCTACGATCGCGACGAGATCGTCTCGCGCAACGATATCCTGGTGGAGAAGGTGCCGGCCGGCCAGACCAATGCGCGCTACGTCGTCGACCCGGAAAAGATCGCCGGCCTTGCCGCCCGCCGCAACCTGCCGGCGCGCCGTCCGCTCGCCGCCAGCGACTTCGCGCCGCCGATGCTGGTGCGCCGCGGCGAGACCGTCACCATCATCTACGAGGCCCCCGGCCTGCTCTTGACCGCACGCGGCCAGGCCATGGAATCCGGCGCCGAGAACGACATGGTCAATGTTAGCAACACCCAGTCCCGGCGCATCGTCCGCACCCGGGTCATCAGCCGCGGCAAGGTCTCCGTGACCACTGCCCAGCCAAAAATCATCAAGCTCTCGGAGGCCCAGCAATGACGATCCGGCCGTTCCTTCTCGTCGCCCTCGTCGGCGCCCTCGGCCTCGGCGGCTGCGGTACCGCGGACAAGCTGAAGAATGTCGGCAAGGAGCCCCCGCTCTCGCCGATCGAGAACCCGCAGGCGATGCCCGGCTACCGGCCGGTGCAGATGCCGATGCCGCAGCCGATCCCGGTGCACTACAATTCCAACTCGCTGTGGCGCTCGGGCAACCGCAACTTCTTCAAGGACCAGCGCGCCCAGAACGTCGGCGACATCCTGACCGTGAAGGTCGCGATCACCGACAAGGCCGAATTCGACAACGCCACCGAGCGCACGCGCTCGGCCGGCGAGGATTTCGGCGCCGGCGGCGTCGTCGGTTCGGTGCTCAGCAAGGTGTTCCTGCCGAAGGGCGTCGACTCCTCGGCCGCCGTCAACATGTCCACGGAATCCTCCCACAAGGGCGAGGGCTCGGTGAACCGGAAGGAAGAACTGGAGACCAACGTCGCGGCCGTCGTCACCCAGCTTTTGCCGAACGGCAACATGGTGATCGAGGGCCGCCAGGAGGTCCGGGTCAATTTTGAGGTTCGCGAACTGGTCGTCGCCGGCGTCGTCAGGCCCGAGGACATCGCCTCCGACAACACCATCGAATCCTCCAAGATCGCCGAGGCCCGCATCGCCTATGGCGGCCGCGGCCAGATCACCGACGTCCAGCAGCCGCGCTACGGCCAGCAGGTCTACGACATCGTCATGCCGTTCTGATCGCGGCCGGCCTGATCGCCGGTTCCGATCAATAGCGGAGGAATTCAAAAGCTCCCCAAGCCGTTCACTGTGCTCCCCCAAGCCGAACGGCCGGCGCGGCCCTCTCCCCAAGGGCCGCGCCTCCCCTTTCTGCGAAAGATCCGCGCCCTACGGCTTCTCTTCCGCCAGCGCCGCAGCGTGCGGCGAGGTCAGGCTCTTGAGGAATGCGACGAGGTCCGCGATCTCCTTGTCGGAAAGATCGATGGGCCCGATCAGCGGCGACAGGGTTTTGTGGGGCACGCCGCCGCCGGCGTAGAACCGCACCACCTGTTCCAGCGTCGCGACCGAGCCGTCATGCATGTAGGGCGCCGTCAGCGCCACGTTGCGCAAGGAAGGGGTCTTGATCCGGTAGCGGTCGAAGATGCGCTCCGTCGCCTCCTCCCGGCCGCGATCCGCCTCCGCCGAACCCGTCTGCGCGTTGCGCCAGGCAATGCCGGTGTCGTGGAACTTGCCGTCCGTGAACAGCGCCGAGGCCGCACCGATGCGGTGGCAGGCGGCACACTCGGCCTTGCCTCGAAAGAGCTTGAACCCGCTGACGGCCGCCGGTGACAACGCCGTCTCGTCCTTGCCGAAGAACCAGCGGTCGAACGGGCTGCCGGCGGCAACGAGCGAGCGCTCATAGGCGGCAAGCGCCGCTCCGAGCGTCCCGGCCGTAACCGGCCGCCCGAACGCCGCCTCGAACCGGCCGCGATAATCGGCGAGCCCGGCGATGCGGGCAACGACTGCGCCCACCGACGGCGCCCCGAACTCGCGCGGCTCGGTCAGCGGCACAAGCGCCTGGGCCTCCAGCGTTGCCGACCGTCCGTCATGGAAGAACGGACCGTGCCAGGCGACGTTGAGGAGCGTCGGCGCGTTGCGCCGCAGCGGCTGGCCGTCATTGCCGTCGGGCCGCGCCCGCCCCCTCTCAGTGAAGCCCTCGGCCGGCACATGGCAGGTGGCACAGGCCATCCGCCCGCCCTGGGACAACCGCTGGTCGAAAAAGAGTTTCTTGCCGAGCGCGACCTGTTCTTCCGTGTCGCCCGATTTTTCCGCAAGCGCGGGCAGCCCGAAGGCCGCATCGCCCGGCCGAGGTCCCGCCACGGCCATGCCGGACAGCATCGCAAGGACGCCGACGGCCAGGGCTGCAAGCTTGAGAGAGAGAGCACAAGGGACGTTGCGACGGGCCATTGCCGGATTATAGGCGCCAGGACCCGGCATCCGGGCGCAAAAAAGGCGCCGCAAGGGCGCCTTTTTCTTGGCATCGAATCTCACGACGGGTGTGCTCAATCGTCCCGATAGACCCGTTCGCGCCGCTCATGGCGCTCCTGGGCTTCGATCGACAGCGTTGCGATCGGTCGCGCGTCGAGACGTTTCAGCGAAATCGGTTCCCCTGTGTCTTCGCAATAGCCGTAGGTGCCGTCCTCGATCCGCCCGAGCGCCGCGTCGATCTTGGCGATCAGCTTGCGCTGCCGGTCGCGGGCCCTCAGTTCGATCGCCCTGTCGGTTTCCGACGAGGCACGGTCCGCGAGATCGGGATGGTTCTGGTTTTCTTCCTGAAGATTGGCGAGCGTTTCCTTGCTTTCCCGGAGGATGTCTTCCTTCCAGGCAAGGAGTTTTGCCTTGAAGTACTCACGTTGCCGTTCGTTCATGAACGGCTCATCGTCCGAAGGACGGTAGGTTTTAACACTAGTCTCCACCATACAACCTCTCAACGAGCGGCTACCAGCCGCGCGGAATATAACGGCGGCTGGACGCGGATACAATCAACCTCACGAGAAATTTCACCCGGCATTTCAGCAGCATGCGCGGATTGGCTAACCTGCCGTGATGACTTGGGAAATCAGCTTCGCCGGGGAAACTTTCGGGGACTGTCGGCGCCCGCCGGGCCGACCTCAGGCGCCGGCCGGGAAGCGATTGCGCTTGGCCAGTTCGACGCGCACCCTGAGTTCGATCTCGCCGAGCACCCCGTTGAGATCGGGATCGTCGGTTGTGATCCGGCGCTCCACCATGTGGCTCAGCCGGTCGAGCTGGGAATCGCTGATATCCCCGGAAAAGAGCGCGATCTTGAGCTCTTCCAGCGTGTCGAGCATGGCGTGGGAGTGGCTGACCGCGCGCCTGCGCTCCGCGGTCGGGTCCTCGACCCCCTGCAGCGCGAGAATCGACTCAATGCCCTGGATCGACTGCCCGGCCGCGGTCGACGGCGCCTGCGCCGCCCCGCTGGACGACGACAGCGAAAAGCCGCCGCCGGACGCGCGGCGTCCGCCGCCGCCCTTGGCGGTCTTTACCTGATTGGTCCGTCCGGGTCCGTTGACATACATGGCGTCGAATCTAGAGCCCCGATTGCGCGTGGTGACAGAATTTTCCCGAACGGTAAACGAAGGGTTAACGGGGCGGCAATTGTTGCCGGGCGGCAATCGGTCCCCATCCGCCACCGCGGCCCGGGCCGCGCCGATTTCCGAGCGTTTCCAACACGTTGTAAACCCGGCGGAACAGCCACCGATCTGGCATGCATTTCGCAACAGCTTTCGCCGACGTCCTTGTTCAACCCGGGTAGTTCCATGTCCGCAATGCGCCTCCTTCGCTGTCTTGCCGCCGCCCTCGTCCTCGTTGCGGCCGGCGGAGCGGCGCATTCCGCTTCCCGAATCAAGGACATCGCCGACATCGAGGGCGTTCGCGACAACCAGCTCATCGGCTACGGCCTCGTCGTCGGCCTGCAGGGCACCGGCGACTCGCTGAACAACGCCCCCTTCACCCGGCAAAGTCTGCAGGCCATGCTGGAACGCCTCGGCGTCAATGTCCGCGGCGTCAATTTGCGCACCGACAACGTCGCCGCCGTCATGGTCACCGCCAACCTGCCGCCCTTCACCACCCAGGGCACCCGCATCGACGTCTCCGTCAGCGCGCTCGGCGATGCCGACAGCCTGCAGGGCGGCACCCTCCTGGTCACGCCGCTGCTCGGCGCCGACGGCGAGGTCTATGCGATCGCGCAAGGCCCGGTCGCCATCGGCGGCTTTTCGGCCGAGGGCGATGCCGCCAAGATCACCCGCGGCGTGCCGACCTCGGGCCGCATCGCCAACGGAGCGGTCGTGGAGCGCGAGATCGACTTCCGGCTCGCCTCCCTCTCCACCGTGCGGCTCGCCCTGCGCAATCCCGATTTCACCACCGCCCGCCGCGTCGCGCTTGCCATCAACGAGCTGATCGGCCAGCCGGTGGCGATCCCCGCCGACCTGGCGACCGTGCGCCTCACTGTCCCGAAGCAGTTCGACGGCAACGTCGTCGACCTCCTGACCGACATCGAGCAGCTTTTCGTGGAGCCCGACATGCCGGCCAAGGTGGTGATCGACGAGCAGTCCGGCATCATCGTCATGGGCCAGGGCGTGCGCGTCTCCACCGTCGCGGTCGCCCAGGGCAATCTGACGGTGATGATTTCAGAGACCCCGCAGGTCAGCCAGCCGAACCCCGCCACCCTCGGCGCCACCGTCATCGTCCCGCGCACCCAGCTCGAGGTCGAAGACGACAAGGGCAAGAAGGTCGCCCTGATGCGCAGCGGCGTCACCCTGAAGGAAGTGGTCGACGGCCTCAACGCGCTCGGCATCGGCCCGCGCGACCTCATCGCCATTCTGCAGGCGATCAAGGCGTCGGGCGCCCTGCAGGCAGAAATCGAGGTGATGTGATGGCACTCGACGCACTCTCCGCCGACAGCCTCGGCGGTCTGACCTCGACAACGGCGGCGGCCCGGCCGCGGCTTCCGCAGCCGACCGGCGGCACGGCCGACCCTGCCCGCAAGGCGGCGGAGGACTTCGAGTCCGTGTTCATCGCCACCATGCTCAATTCCATGTCCTCCGGCCTTGAGGCAGAAGCCCCGTTCGGCGGCGGCAATGCCGAGCAGACCTGGCGCGGCCTGGAAAACGAAGAGGTCGCCAAGCAGATCGCCGCCACCGGCGGCGTCGGCCTCGCCGATGCCATCTACAGTCAGTTGATCGAGATCCAGCAAGGAGCGTCCCGGTGACACCCCCGTTGTTCAATCCCGTCGCCATCCAGTCCGCTGAAGAGCCGCTGATCGGGTCCGCCGAGGCCGCCGAAGAGCTGTGCGGCCGGCTCAACGCCACCATGGACGAGCTGCTCGCCGCCATCGATGCCGAAACCAAGCTGGTGCGCGCCGGCAAGCTGATCGAGGCCTCCGACTTCCAGCCCAACAAGTCGGAACTGGCCAAGGTCTACGTCGCCGATATCGAGCAGTTCAAGCGCAACGCCCTGGCGCTGAGCCGTCTTGCCCCGGCCTCGATCACCGCCCTGAAGGAGCGCCACGAGGAATTCCGCTCGCTGCTGCAGATCAACCTGGCGGTGCTGGCGACGGCCCGCGAGGTTTCTCAGGACATCATCAGGAACGTTGCCAGGCAGACCAGCGCCGGCCCCGCCGCAACGACCTACGGCCGCTCGGGCACCATGGCCAAGGAGAAGATCGTCGGCGAGCGCGGCATCGCGGTCGACCGCAATCTTTAACGGCCCCAACCGGCGGCATTAACCCCCGCCGGCCCTGAAAAGCCCCGGCAAGGCATGCCCGCCGGACCGGCCGGCCGGACAAGAACGGCTGTTTTCCGGGCTTTGCACGTTTTTCTTGCGCCCCGCTTGCGAAAATTAACCAGGATTCAAGAATTGATCGGATTCGCCGTTAGGTGACCGGTTTTGCGCCAATTGTAACAAGACTCTTAAACCGACCTTCATGCCGGCCCCCTACAATCGTCACCGTAAACGAGCTGCATTCGCTGTACACACAACGAATACATGCCCCTCGTTCACGGAGAGAACCGATGGAGTATGGAGTAACGAAACCGCCTGCACCGACGGCCGACTTCACCGTCCTGCGCAGGACCGAATCGAACCCTGTGGAACAGAAGACCGACCTGCCGGCGGAACAGACCGTCGAGCCGACCGGGAAGCTGGAATCCGGCAAGGGCTCCGAACACGCGACCGAACGGCCGGCCCGGCAGGAACCTGCGGCCTCTGCGGCCCCCGAACCTCCTGCGCCCGATGAGAACCGCACCCAGGACGTGGTTCCCAAACAGGAAACCGTGCGCAAGGCCTACCAGGACCGGGAAAACGACGCCATGGTCTTCCGCACCATCAACGCGGAGACCGGCGAAGTCGTCAGCCAGATTCCGGAGGAGAGCATCCTGCGCCTGCGCAAGCTCTACCAGGACGCCGCGCAGCACGCGCACCCGGATACCTTCGACCTGAAGACCGCATGATGGCGGCGGCGAGCAAAGCGCCCGCCGCGCCGCGACATCTATATTAGGACTTGCCGCCCGACCCGGTCAGGCCGCCGCCTCGGGCTCCTCCCCGTTGAGCGCCGCGATCAGCGGCCCGAGATGCTTTTCATAACGCCGCCATTTCTCCACCGACGTCTTGTAGATCGGCTGGCGCACCTGCCACTGGCTGGCCGTGCGAACGGTCCGTTCGGTCTTGTGGAAGTCCAGGCACTGATTCTCCCACTCCAGTCCGGCATGGGCGATAAGCTTGCGGCTCATCGTTTCCGGGTCGGCGATGGTGTCCTCGTATTGAACCTCCAGGATGCGCCCCGGGAAGATTGCCTTCCAGTGTTCCATCAGGCGCAGCGTCTCCCGGTAATAGAGGCCGAGCGCGCCGAGATCGGTGGTAAAGCTTAGGGTTTCCTTGAAATTCTGCATGAAGCAGGAGACGGCCGTGTCCATCGGGTCGCGCATGCAGTGGATCAGCGTCGCGTTCGGGAACATCGTGCCGATCAGGCCGACATGCAGGATGTTGCCCGGCATCTTGTCGACTATCCGCTCGGCACCCTCCGGCGCGCGTTTCCCGGCAATCTGCAGATATTGTTCACCGTGTTTCCTGAGCGTGCTGCGGACAATGCGTTCGACATCCCGCGGATAGGCGACGCCCGGCACCTCCAACGCTTTCATGGCAGTAACGATCACGGAAATACGGCGCAGCTCTCCGGCGCCATACACCTTGGAATGACTCGACAGGATCTGCTCTGTCAGCGTCGTGCCTGACCGGGGCAAGCCGACGACGAAAACCGGCTTGCGGCTTTCGCATCCGGCGTCTGAAAGCGACGCTACGACGTCCTCCGTGAAGGACGCGATCAGGTCGTCGATATCTCGACGAAATTGATCCTTGTCGAACGGGCGTCTTCTGGAACGACTTTCGTTCGCCAATATGTAGTATTCAAACGCCTTGTCGAAATTTTTGGCCCTGTCTTCGATCCCTCCGAGCGCGTAATATGCAGTAGAAACGTTCTTTTCATCAGGAGATGCACCGGATAGGTACTTTTCGACGATTTCTTTCAAAGAATCGACGTCGAGCTTATCGGATTTTATCTGGATCAAAAACTGGTAACAGTTGAAATAGTCGGGAGCCTGTTCCAGTGCCTTGAGAAACCAGGCTTCCGCCTCCTCGATCCTGCCGAGGACCAGCAAGGTCCTTGCCTTGCCATACATTGCCTTGGCATCTGAGGGGCTGAGGGAAAGAACCCTCTCAAAGACCTGCAATGAAGCGTCCGCGTCGTCGCATTCACGACAGGTGGTCCCAAGCAGATCGAGCGCAACCAGGTTTTCCGGCAGTCGCTCGACAGCCTTCGTTGCCGCTGCCCGCGCCGCCTCACTCTGGTCCATCGCCTGGAGGCAGAGCGCAAAACCCAACCAGAACCCTCCCCGCTCGGGCGCCTGGTCGACCGCCTGCTTTATCAAGCCTCGAGCCTCGTCAAACCGTTCCATGTCGAGGTGCACCGTGCCGAGGGCAAAGGTGACATCGAGGCAGTTCGGATGTGCGGAGTGAAGTTGTTGACAGGCCTGCAGCGCGGCCGTGAGTTCCCCGGCCTGCCGAAGCTGTTGGATCGCATTGAGCCGGCCTTAATTCGGGCATCGACCTGCTTGGCGTCGGCCTTCTTTTGCGTTTTCGCAAGTTTCTCGTCGCGCCGTCGCTGGGCGCGACTTTTGTTCGGAGTCGCCATTGCTCTCTCGCTAAGGACGGATCGCCGGGATCTGCTCGTCTCCATCTAACACCCGACCGCAGTTAACACTGCGTTAACCAAGTTCGTAATGCACCGACCACATGTACATGGCCGAACACCCTGCCGCCCCGAACGCGCTTTGCTTCCGCACGCTTCCGCGGCGATTTTCTCACTTTCCATCAATACTTTGTTAACCCCACTGTCGATAGCGGCGAAAATGGATAGTTTTAATACATCGGTTTACGAATACTTAGCAGTTTAGCGCTCTAGTGGCGCCAGCGTCTCAGGAAGAGGCGTTGTTTCACGTTGCTCTGGACCAGGAAGGATCCACAAAATGTCTTCAGGTATCACCCTCTCCGCCGGCGTTCGCCAGAATCTCCTCTCTCTGCAGGATACCGCCGATATGATGGCGACCACGCAGAGCCGTCTGGCCACCGGCAAGAAGGTCAACTCCGCCCTCGACAATCCGACCAACTTCTT
>NZ_NPEV01000073.1 GCF_003258835.1 Rhodobium orientis
GAGCGCGTGCGCATGCGCTACGGCAATGCGGCGATCTTCGGCGGATCCTATGGCTGGGCGAGCGCCGGCCGGTTCCACCACGCCCAGAGTCAGGTCCATCGCTTCCTCAACACCATCGGCGGCTATGTGCGCCACCTCAACTCCTACAGCCTCGGCGCGGCGCATGTGATCCTGCCCCATGTGGTGGCGTCGATGACGGATCTGCAGCACATGCACACGTCCTGGGACGTCATGGCCGAACATACCGAGCTGTTTGTCACCTTCGGCGGCGTTCCGGCCAAGAACGCGCAGATGGCGCCCGGCGGCTCCGGCCTGCACCGGGTGCCGGAGGGGCTGCGCCGGATGCAAAAGGCCGGTGTGCGGTTCGTCAATATCGGTCCGGTCGACGACAATCTGAAGACCGGCGGGGACCACGAATGGATCCCGGCGCGGCCCAATTCCGACGTGGCGATGATGCTGGGGCTGGCCTGGACGCTGGTCGATAAGGGCCTGTGCGACCGGGCGTTCCTTGCCTCCCATTGCGTCGGTTTCGAGCGCTTCGAGCGGTACCTGATCGGCGCTGATGACGGCGTTGCCAAAACCCCGGCCTGGGCCGAAGCGCTGTGCGGCGTTCCGGCCGCGCGGATCGAGGCGCTTGCCGTGGAGATGGCGGGATCTCGCACCATGCTGAACGTTGCCTGGTCGCTGCAGCGCGCCCATCACGGCGAGCAGCCGTTCTGGATGGTCATCACGCTTGCCGCCATGCTCGGCCAGATCGGTCTTCCCGGCGGCGGCTTCGGCGTCGGCTACGGCGCCATGAACACCCTCGGCTCACCCCATCGCCGGCTGTCCGGCCCGCGGCTCGACCAGGGTCGCAATGCCGTCGATGCCTTCATCCCGGTGGCGCGGATCGCCGACATGCTGCTGCATCCGGGCGAAACCTTCCCTTATGACGGCATCGACCGCACCTATCCCGACATCCATCTCGTCTACTGGGCCGGCGGCAACCCCTATCACCACCACCAGGACCTCAACCGGATGGAAAAGGCCTGGCAGAAGCCCGATACCATCGTCGTCAACGAGCAGTGCTGGACGGCGACGGCGAAGCGCGCCGACGTGGTGTTTCCGGCAACGACGGGCCTTGAGCGCGACGACATCTCCTACGCCACCCAGGAAGGGCTGCTCGTCGCCACCAAGCAGGTGGTGCCGCCCTTTGCCGAGGCGCGGCATGACTTCGACATCTTTGCCGGCCTCGCCGAGCGGGTGGGGGTCACGGAGGCGTTTACCGAAGGCCGCGATGCCGAGGCCTGGCTGCGCCACATCTACGGGGACTGCCGCGAGCGCTGGCAGAAGGCCGGCGTCGATATTCCCGACTTCGATGGGTTCTGGGAAACGGGGCTGGTCGATCTGGAACAAGTTGCGGAGCCGGTCGTCATGCTGTCGGAGTTCCGGAGCGATCCCGAAGCCCATGCACTGAAGACGCCGTCCGGCAAGCTCGAGCTGTTTTCGGAGGAGATCGCGTCCTTCGGTTATGCGGACTGCCCGGGGCACGCGACCTGGATGGCGCCGTGCGAATGGCTGGGATCGGACAAAGCGGATACCTTCCCGCTGCATCTGATCTCGGACCAGCCGGCCCGCAAGCTGCACAGCCAGCTCGACGACAGTTCTTTCAGCCGCAAGGGCAAGGTGGGTGGCCGCGAGCCGCTGATGATCCATCCGGACGACGCGGCGAGGCGCGGCATCGCCGCCGGCGACGTCGTGGAGGTGTTCAACGCGCGGGGCCGCTGCCTCGCCGCCGCGATGCTCTCGGAGGACATCATGCCGGGCGTTGTGCGGATGTCGACAGGGGCCTGGTACGACCCGGACCCGGAAACGGGGCTGGAGCGGCACGGCAATCCCAATGTGTTGACCCTCGACATCGGCACGTCGTCGCTGTCCCAGGGCTGTTCCGCCCACACCTGCCTGGTGGAGGTGCGCGGTCCGGTCAACGAGCCGGCGCCGGTCAGGGCGTTCGAGGCGCCGGAACTGATTTCCGGCGACGATCTCTAGACTGCAATTTCGGGGGGTAACTCATGGCAGGACGACTGGACGGCAAGCGTGTTGCGGTCATCGGTGCGGGCTCCGTCGGCCCCGGCTGGGGCAACGGCAAGGCGGCGGCGGCCCTTTTCGCGCGCGAGGGCGGGCGGGTGCTCTGCGTCGACCGCAATGGCGAAGCTGCCGAAGAGACGGCGGCCCTCATCGGTGCGGAAGGCCATGTCGCCTTTGCCCATGCGGCCGATGCCACCGACCCGGAGGCGGTCCGCGCCACCGTCGACGCGGCGCAGCGCCAGCTTGGCGGCCTCGACGTCCTCCACGTCAATATCGGCATCAGCAAGGCCGGCGGCATCGCGGCGACCAGCCTCGACGACTGGAAGGCCGTTTTTTCCGTCAATCTCGACGCCGCGTTCCAGCTCGTGCAGGCGGCTTTGCCGCTGCTGGAGGACGGCGGCGGCTCGATCGTCTTTATCTCCTCGCTCGCCGCCGTGCAGAGCGGCCCCTACGCCTATGTGGGCTATGAGGTCTCCAAGGCCGCGCTGTGCCGTCTGTCGCGCAGCATCGCGATGGAATATGCCGCCCGCGGCGTGCGCTGCAACACGGTGCTTCCCGGCATGATCGACACGCCGCATGTCCAAGCCTTCATCGCCGGTGGGATTGCGCCGGATGAGCTGGCGGCACGGCGCGCCGCGCAGGTGCCGATGAAGCGGCAGGGCAGCGCCTTTGACATTGCCGAGGCGGCGCTGTTCCTTGCCTCGGACGCGGCCGGGTTCATCACCGGCATCGACCTGCGCGTCGACGGCGGCATGGGGCTTCTTGCCGCGACGGCCGGTTAGGGCATATCTCCCTCGTATTGCCAGCCGGAGGAGACACATCGTGGCGCGGATTTTCATCACCGGATCGTCGACCGGACTGGGCCTGAAGGCGGGGCAGTTGCTCGCCGAAAAGGGCCACGGCGTGGTCCTGCACGCCCGCAACGAGGCGCGCGAGGCCGACGCCCGGAACGCCCTTCCGGCAGCGGAAGCGATCGTCATCGGCGATCTAGAAACGCTTGCCGGTGCCAAGGGCGTCGGCGAGGCGGTGAACGCGCTCGGCCCGTTCGATGCCGTCATCCACAATGCCGGCGTCTATGACCGGACGTTCCTTGAGACGGCGGACGGGCTGCCGCGGATGTTCGCCGTCAATGTGCTCGCGCCTTACATCCTGACGGCGATGATCGCGCGGCCGAAGCGCCTCGTCTATCTGAGTTCCAGCATGCATGCCGTGCCGGCGCATCTCGACGACGTCTTCTGGAAGGACCGGCGCTGGAACGGCACGGCGGCCTATTCGGAAAGCAAGCTGCACGATACGCTGCTGGCCTTTGCGGTGGCGCGGCTGTGGCCGGACGTTTGCGCCAACGCCGTCGATCCGGGCTGGGTGCCGACCAATATGGGCGGCCGCAGCGCCCCGGACAGCCTGACCGATGGCGCCGCGACGCAGGCCGCGCTCGCCGCGCCGCAAGAGGGCAGTCCGCTTGCCGACTTCACCGGCGAGTATCTCTGCAAGCTGACTGTGAGGACGCCCGACCGGCAGAGCCGGGACCTTGCGTTGCAGGATCGGCTGCTGGATATCTGCGAAGGCCTGTCGGGCTTCAGGATTGAGCCTTCCGCGTCCTGACCCGCCAGGTCATCCAGGCGTTGAGGCAGACGAAGGCGAGCACCGTCAGCGGTGCCAGGCCGTGCGCATATTCGCCGTTCCAGAGCATCGTTGCCAGCGCCGCCGCCATGACGCCGCCGCCGATGGCGGAGCCGGCAAGGCGGGTGACGGGGAATATCAGCAGGACACAGGCGATCAGTTCCAGGGTTCCCGTCACGTAGTGGAACCAGCCGGGATAGCCCCAGCGCTGGTAGTCCTCGACGATTGCATCGGGCGCAAAGATGTTGGTTGCGCTGCCGACGGCGAAGAACGCCACCAAAAGCCACGCCAGCACAGTGGCCACTCTTTCCATGGTCATGGTCGCCGGTCCCTGTTCGACGGAGTTTTTTCGGTCGCGAGCGTTCCCGGTCCGGATGCCTCGCGGCTCGGGCCCGGCGGTATAGGTCCGCCGGACCGTGAGGCGCATGATCGCGCGCGCATTTCGGGCATCAGGACCCTGAGGGCGATCCGGCCTCGGATGCCGTGGCCTGCCCGTCGTCGTCCGGTTCTTCCGTTTTCTTCTTTCTGGCAAACAGGCTCAGGATGAAGACGAAGAAGACCGGGACGAAGAAGATCGCGAGAATCGTTGCCGAGATCATGCCGCCGAAGACGCCGGTGCCGATCGCGTTCTGGCTAGCGGAACTCGGCCCGGTGGCGATGGCCAGCGGTACGACACCGAGCGTGAAGGCAAGCGAGGTCATGATGATCGGCCGGAACCGCACCCGCGCGGCGGCAACGGCGGATTCCACCAGCGTCCTGCCTTCGGCGTAGTAGTCCTTGGCGAACTCCACGATCAGGATCGCGTTCTTGGCCGACAGGCCTATGATCGCGATGAGGCCGACCTTGAAGTAGACGTCGTTGGGCATGCCGCGCAGCATCACTGCGGCGACGCAGCCGATGACGCCGAGCGGCACCACGAGAATGACCGCGAACGGGATCGCCCAGCTCTCGTAGAGGGCGGCCAGCAGCAGGAACACAAACAGGATGCTGAGGCTGAGGAGGATCGGCGCCTGCGCGCCCGACTTGATCTCTTCCAGCGACGGTCCGGTCCACTCATAGCCGATGCCCTTCGGCAGCGTCCCGGCAAGCCGCTCCATCTCGGTAATGGCGTCGCCGGAGGACAGGCCGGGCGCCGGCGCGCCGGCGATGCGCACCGCCGGATAGCCGTTGTAGCCGATCACCTGGGCCGGGCCCTTCTGCCAGTCGAAGCTGGCGATCGCCGACATCGGCACCATGCCGCCATTGGCGTTGCGCACGTTCAGCTTCATGATGTCTTCAGGCTGCATGCGGGCCTGATCCTTGGCCTGCACGATCACCCGCTGCATGCGGCCGGCGTTCGGGAAGTCGTTGATATAGGCCGAGCCGAGATTGGCCGTGATCGTGTTGTTGATCTCGGCAAAGGTGACGCCAAAGGTGTTCGCCTTCTTGCGGTCGATGGTCAGCATGACCTGGGCCGCGAAGGGCATGCCCTCCGGACGGACGCCGACGACCTTGCCGCCCTGGCTGGCCTGCCCCATCAACTGGCCGGCCGCCTGCTGCAGCTCGGCGAGGCCGACGAAGCCGCGGTCCTGCAGGCGGAAGGTGAAGCCGGCGGAGGTGCCGAGGCCCTCGATCGGCGGCGGCGACAGGGCAAAGGACCTGGCGTCCTTCAATCCGAACAGCTTCATGTTCGCCCGCCCGGCGATCTCGCTGGCCGAGTTGCCTTCGCCGCGCTCGGCCCAGTCCTTCAACGTCACGAACATGATCCCGGAGTTGGGGCCGTTGCCGGAGAAGCTGAAGCCCTGGACGGCGACGGTGTGCTCGACGCCGGGCTCGCCGGAGAAGATGCCCTCGATCTCCTCGATGGTCGCCAGGGTGCGGTTGCGGCTCGATTCGGACGGGCCGAGAATGTCGACGATGATGTAGCCCTGGTCCTCCTCCGGCACGAAGGCGCTCGGCAGGTTGATGTAGAAATAGCCAAGGCCGATGCCGAGGGCCAGGTAGACGATCATGACGCGGCCGGCGCGCCGGGCCAGGAACCCCGTGGTGCCGGCGTAGCGGCTCGCGACCCTGTCGAAATTGCGGTTGAACCAGCCGCCGATGCCGCGGCCGTGCTCATGGCCGCCCTTGATCGGCTTCAGGAAGCTGGAACACAGGGCCGGCGTCAGCGACAGCGCCAGGAAGGCGGAAAACAGGATCGACACCACCATGGTGATGCTGAACTGCCGGTAGATCACGCCGACCGAGCCGGGGAAGAACGCCATCGGCACGAAGACGCAGGAGAGCACCAGCGTGATGCCGATGATGGCGCCGGAGATCTGGCCCATCGCCTTGACGGTGGCTTCCTTTGGAGGCAGCCCCTCCTCGGCCATGATCCGTTCCACGTTCTCAACGACGACGATGGCGTCGTCGACCAGGATGCCGATGGCCAGCACCATGGCGAACATGGTCAGGACGTTGATGGAAAAGCCGGTGACCAGCATGACCGAGCAGGCGCCAAGCAGCGCGATCGGCACGACGATGGTCGGGATCAGCGTGTAGCGGATGTTCTGCAGGAACACCAACATGACGATGAAGACGAGGACGACGGCCTCGACCAGCGTGTGCAGCACCGTCTCGATCGATGCGGCGACGAACGGACTGGTGTCATAGGGGATGGAGTAAGCGATGCCGTCGGGGAAGAAGGTCGACAGCTCCTCCAGCTTGTTGCGCACGGCCTCGGCCGTCGCCATGGCGTTGCCGGTGGAGGAGAGCTGGATGCCGACGCTGGCCGCCCACTGGCCGTCGAGGCGCGTGGTGACGTTGTAGTCCTCGCCGCCGACCTCGATGCGAGCAACGTCCTTCAAGAGGATGCGCGAGCCGTCGGGATTGGCGCGCAGCACGATCTGGCCGAACGCCTCGGGGTCGGAGAGCTGGCCCTTGACGAGCACTGTCGCGGTGATGTCCTGGTGCGCCGGCTGCGGCGCGGCGCCGATGCGGCCTGCCGCGACCTGTGCGTTCTGCGCGGTGATCGCCGACATGATGTCGCCGGCGCTGATATTGAAGCCGACCATCTTGTCCGGATCGACCCAGATGCGCATGGCGCGCTGCGGCGCAAAGAGCGTCGCCTTGCCGACGCCCGGAAGGCGTCTCAACTCGCCCAGCACGTTGCGGCTGAGATAGTCGCCGAGGGCGATCTGGCTGCGCTTGCCGTCCGTTGAGGTGAGCGCGATGAACATCAGGTAGCCGGCGCTCGCCTCTTCGACGACGACGCCCTGCTGGATCACCGGCGTCGGCAATCGCGCCTCGATGCGGGCGATGGCATTCTGGACGTCGACTGTGGCCAGCTTGATGTCGGTGCCGGGCTCGAACGTGGTGGTGATGGTCACCGAGCCGGAGCTGTCGGAGGTCGATTCGAAATACTGCAGGCCGTCGACGGTGTTCAGCTCCTCCTCGATGAGCCGGGTCACGCCCTGGTAGATGTCCTGCGGCGAGGCGCCCGGATAGAAGGTGCTGATGGAGAGCTGGGGCGGCGCGACCTTCGGGTATTGCGAGATCGGCAACTGCGGGATGGCGATGATGCCGGCGATCGCGATGAAGATCGCGATCACCCACGCCATCGTGGGGCGATTCAGGAAAAAACTGGCCATGGACTATTTGGTCCCCGCGTCGTCGGCCTTTTGGGCGCTGTCAGTTGCGGCGGGCGTCACGCTGTCGGCGTCCACGGTCGTCGGGGTGACCTTGCCGCCCGGCTGGGCCTTCATCGTGCCGTTGGCGATCACCTGCTCGCCGGGCTCAAGGCCGGCTTCCACGATCCAGTCCGAGCCGTGCGACTCGCCGAGGGTGACGTCGCGGGCTTCGACGGTGCCGTCCTTGACGACATAGACCTGGGCGGCGCCCTCGGCGTTACGCACGATGGAACGTTGCGGCACCAGGATCGCGTTCTTGCGGACGGCCTGCTCAATGCGTACGCGCACATAGAGACCCGGCAGGAGGTCGCCCTTGGGATTGGGGAATTCGGCGCGCAGGGTGATCTGGCCGGTGGTGGTGTCGACGCTGGCGCTTGAGAACAACAGCTTGCCGGACTCCGAATAAACGGTGCCGTCGTCGAAGACGAGGCGGACGCTGGCCTAGCCCGGCGCCGGGCTCGCCAGCCGGCCGTCTTCGACCGCGCGCTTCAGGGCGAACAGCTCGGAGGAGGACTGGGTGAAGTCGGCATAGACCGGGTTGATCTGCTGGATCAGTGCCATGCTCTGCGGGCCGTCGGCGGTGACGAGGGCGCCTTCGGTGACCAGGGCGCCGCCGATGATGCCGGTGATCGGTGCGCGGACGTCGGTGTAGTCGAGATTGATGCGCGCCTCTTCCAGCGCGGCCTGGGCGACGGCGACCTCTGCGTCGGCCTGGGCGAGCGTCAGGGCCGCCGTGTCGTAGCGCGCGTCGCTGATGACCTTGCGCTCGCGCAGGGATTTCTGGCGATCGAACTGCTGGCGGGCCTCCTCGCGGGTGGCGCGGGCGCGCTTCAGGCTGGCCTCCGCACTGGCGACCCGGACCTGGAACAGCTTGGGATCGATGCGGTAGAGGACCTGGTCCTTCTTGACCTCAGAGCCCTGCGTGAAGACGCGCTCCATGAGGATGCCGGAGACGCGGGCCCGCACTTCGGAAACCTGCGTCGGCGCGATGCGGCCCGGCAATTCGCTGATCACCGGGACGGGCTGCGCCTTCAGGGTGATGACGTCGACCGCCGGCGGCGGCGCGTCGCCCCATTGGGCAAAAGCCGGCGCGGCCGCCGCGGCAAGGAGGCAGAGCGACAGGGACGCGGCACGCAAGGCCGTCCGGCCGACGGGCAATGCCGGTCCGAGGGAGGCGGTGTGGTTGGTCGAGAAAACGCTAGGCATGGGCAATCCCGTGGGTGGTTCGGATCGGTCCGACGGCTCAATGCACGATGAACAGGGGGAAGGGGGCGCTGCGCAGCAGATGGCGGGTGACGCCGCCGAAGACTGCCTCGAAGGCCCGGCTGTGACTGTAGGCGCCGAGAACGATCAGATCCGCATCGACCGAAAGGCCGTGGTCGAGGATGACCTTTGCGACGGGGCGGCCGCGGGACCCAAGCTGTTCGACGGTAACCTGGACGCCGTGGCGACTGAGGAAACGGGCGACATCCGCGCCCGGCTCCTCGCCATGGCGCGGATTGTTATGGGCGTCGACAACGACGATGGAAACGGTCTTGGCCCGGCACAGCAGCGGCAGCGCGTCGGTGATCGCCCGGCGGGACTCCCGGCTTGCGTTCCAGGCCAGCAGGATGCGCTCTCCCGTGTCGCGCCCGGATGTCGCCCATTCGTCGGGAACGATGAGGAGCGGCACGCCGGTGTTGAACAGGATCGACTCGGCCGATGCGCCGTTCGGATAATGCGATGTTCCGGATCCAAGTATAGCGAGATCGCTGTGCAGCGCGTTGAACAATACGTGATCGACGGTTTCCAGATCGCCCATGACCCGGAACTCGTAGCTGAGGTCGCTGGCGCCGAGTTCTTCGTCGAACTCCTTGTGGGCGCGGTCCACCACGGCCTTCTGCTCGTCCATATATTCCTTGATGACGCTATGGATCGCCGCATTGCCGCGCACATTGGTGCTCGGAATCCTGCCGTCCCAATAGGCGGGCTCGAAAAAGAGCCCGACCAGATGGGCGTCGTGCTGCAGCGCAAAACGTATCGCGAAGCGCAGGCGCGCCAGGCTTTCCTGCCGCGGGTCGCCGAAAACGGCTACGGTTTTGTAGGGCATCGCTTATCCGGCTCCATGCTGCGCGCCGATCTGCTCGCCGACGCGCGTGTACTGACGAGCGTGCCAGAGCAGCGGCCGGCGATCGCTGCAGGTCTTGGCATCTACCACGGCACCGATGAACAGAATATGCGAGACGGTGGCAATCGCGGCGATGACCTCGCAGTCGAGGGCGGTCACGGCGTCGAGCAGCTTCGGCTGGCCTGAAGCCACTGCCGCCATTCGCCGAGCTCGAAGCGCCGCTCCTGGTCGATCCGGCTGGCGAAGGCCTGGCCGATGATACCCTGATCTTCGGACAGTACGGAATACGAAAATCCTCCGCTCTCGGAGACGAAACCGGCGAACCGGCTCTTGGCGTCGATCGAGATGAGGATCGTCGGCGGCGTCAGGGACAGTGACAGCGCGGCCGTCACCGTGCGCCCCTGGCGCTCGCCGTTGAGCGTTGCCGCGACCACGCCGACGCTGGCGGCCGCGGCCGCCATGGCATCGCGAAAGCTCTGTTCGTCGACGGCGGCATTGCGGGCCGGCCGCATGGAGACGGCGTTGACGATGTTGGAACCCGAGGCGCCGGAGCCGGCAATATCCGCACACATGATGATCTGCTCCGTATCCGGACCGGTTCGCTCCCTGAGCCGGACAGTTACGATGGGGGACCGGGACGCGACCGCTATTGCTGCGGCGCGCGTCCCGGCATTGCACTTTGGAGGAGCGTGTCGGGCGCTAGAGTGTTTCAGGCAATTACGGAATCGCCCGTAACGCTCTAACTTTTTGTTTTAACGCGTATTCTTATCCGAAAGCCGGTCTCCGCTTTTCGCTGTCGCGGACCTCCGGTTCGGCAATACGCTCTAGCCGAGATTGGCTTCGGCGAACTCGTAATTGGCCAGCTTGTCGAGGAAGTTGGTCACGTAGTCCGGACGGCGGTTGCGGAAGTCCAGATAGTAGCTGTGCTCCCAGACATCGAGGCCGAGCAGGGCCTTGCCGCCGGTGCCGGTGATCGGGGGAACGCCGTTCGGGGTCTTGGCGACCTTCAGGCGGTCGTCGCTGTCCTGCACGAGCCAGGCCCAGCCGGAGCCGAACTGCGAGATCGCGGCCGCCTTGAAGGCCTCCTTGAAGGCCTCGACGGAGCCGAAGTCGGTGACGAGGCGCTTTTCGAGCGTTGCCGGGATGCGGCCGCCGTCCGGCGACAGGGCGTTCCAGAAATGGATGTGGTTCCAGTGCTGTCCGGCATTGTTGAAGACCGGCGCCATGTCGTCCTTGCCGTCGACGAAGGCGACGATCTCTTCCAGCGACTTGCCCTTCAGGTCGTCGTTCTTCTCCACGAACCCGTTCAGCGCCGTCACATAGGCCTGGTGATGCTTGCCGTGGTGGAGTTCCAGGGTCTCCTGGCACATGCCGCGCTCGGCGAGCGCGGAATAGGAGTACGACAGGGCGGGGAGTTCGAAGGCCATTTCGGGGTTCCTTTTTTGCTGATTGGACCGGCAGGCTTGCGTGTTACCGATAGGCCTGCTAATTTTCCAAGTAATGACTTTAAATATCGAAGCGCATAATATGTCAAGTGAAAACTTGGAAAATGTCGGATGGTCACCGCGGAACGCCTCGGAGCGGATCCTGGCGGCGCTCAAGATGCATGGTGCCGAGACCTCGGCGACGCTCGGCAAGAAGCTGGGCATTACCGGCGAGGCGGCGCGCCAGCAGCTCGTGCGGCTGGCCGATCAGGGACTGGTGGAGGCGACCAGCGAGGCCAAGGGCGTCGGTCGCCCCAAGCAACTATGGCATCTGACGGACGCGGCACAGTCGCGCTTTCCGGACACCCACGCGAACCTGACCACGCAGCTTCTCAGGATCATTCGCGACCAGCTCGGTGAGGCGGCGCTCGACAGGATCATCACCATTCGCGAGGCCGAGACGCGCGCGTGCTATGAGGCGAAGCTGGCGGACAAGAGCGATCTTGCCGACCGGGTGGCGGCGCTTGCCCGGCTGCGTTCCGAGGAAGGCTACATGGCCGAATGGCGCCGCCAGCCCGACGGCTCGATCCTGTTTGCGGAAAACCATTGCCCGATCTGCATGGCGGCAACGGCCTGCCAGGGCTTTTGCCGTGCGGAGCTGGAGGTGTTCCGGGCCGTGCTCGGCCCGTCGGCCGAGATCGAGCGGGCCGAACACATCGTCAAGGGCGGGCGCCGCTGCACCTATGTGATCCGGGAAAAGGGCGCGTAAGGCCGCGCCCGGCCGGACCGATGCAGATCTCAATCGAGCCGGATGGTCGCCGATTTCAGGGCGTCCGGGTCGGCGGAAAATCCCACGTGAAGGACAATGTCGCCGGGCTCCACGACCGGTTTCAGGTCGGCGCCCGGATAGGCGAAGGCGCCGCGGTCGAGCCAGAAGGTGACCGTATGGCTTTCGCCGGGGGCAAGTTCGATGCGCGAAAAATCCTTCAGCTCCAGCACGGGACGGGCGATGCGCGCGACCGGATCGGTGGCGAACAGGAACACCACCGTCTCGCCGGCCCGGGCGCCCTCATTCGTCACGACCGTCTCCACCTCCACCTTTTCCCCGACCGCGACCGACGGCTCCGTCAGGCCGAACGCCGTGTAGGACAGCCCTGCGCCGAAGGGCAGCAGCGGCGCGTTCGGCATGTCGAGATACTGGCTGGTGTATTTGTTGCCGACCATCAGGGGCCGGCCGCCCCGGCGCGCGGCGTAGTGGATCGGCACCTGGCCCACATGCTGCGGCCAGGTGACGGCGAGGCGCGCGGTCGGATTGACCCGGCCGGTGAGGATATCGGCGACGGCCGGGCCCGCCTCGGTGCCGGGAAACCAGCACATGACGATCGCGGCGGCCTTTTCGAACAGCTCCGGCATGACGATCGGCCGGCCGGCGAACAAGAGCACGATGACCGGCTTGCCGAGCGCCAGGACGTCGGCGGCAAACGCCTCCTGGCGGCCCGGCAGGTCGATGCGGGCGCGGCTGGCGGCCTCGCCGCTCATCCAGCCGGCCTCGCCGACGCAAAGGATGACATGGTCGGCCTTGCGGGCAGCATCGAGGGCCTTTGCCTTTTCCGCTTCCTCGTCGCCGTTGCCGTCGATCGAAACGCCCCGGGCGTGGTCGATGGCGGTGCCGGGAAGGGCGGCCGTGAGCCCGTCAAACACGCCCACCGCCTCCGTGCCGCGGCCGGCGCCGGCCCAGGAGCCGAGCATGTCCTGCCCGGCGTCCGCCAGCGGGCCGATCAGCGCGATGCGGCCGGGGTTTTCGGCAAGCGGCAGGGCGCCGCCCTCATTCTTCAGGAGCACCATCGATTTCGCCGCCGCCTTGCGGGCGATGGCGCGGCAGCGCCTGGTCGGCGGCGCCGGCTCCGGGGTCTCGTCCTGGCAACGCCGGTAGGGATCGTCGAACAGGCCGAGGCGGTCCTTGAAGTCGAGCACGCGCTTGACCGCGGCGTCGAGCGTTTCCATGGTGACGCGGCCGCGCGACAGCGCCTCGTCGAGGCCCTTCTCATAGGCGTAGGACATCATGTCGACGTCGACGCCGGCATTCAGCGCCAGTGCCGCGGCGTCCGCCAGATCGCCGGCGACGCCGTGCGGGATCAGTTCGCCGATGGCGCCGTAGTCGCTGATGACGAGGCCGTCAAAGCCCCATTCGCCCCGGGCCTTTCCCGTGATCAGCGCCCGGTGCGCGGTGAGCGGCAGGCCGCCGATATCGGTGAAGGCCGGCATCAGGGCCGCTGCCCCCTCTTCGACGCCGGCCTGGAACGGCGGCAGGTAGACCTCGGCGAGCTCGCGCTCGGAGAGATCCACTTCCGCGTAGTCGCGGCCGGCGCGCGAGGCGCCGTAGCCGACGAAATGCTTGACGGTGGCGACGACGCCGGAAACGGAACGGTCCGCGGCCCTGCCGCGCCGGCCCTGAAAGCCGCGCACCTTGGCGCGGGCAAAGCGCATCGCCACCAGCGGATCCTCGCCGGGGCCCTCGACGCCGCGGCCCCAGCGCGGGTCGCGGGCAATGTCGAGCATCGGCGCGAAGACGAGATCGAGGCCGGCCTCGGCGGATTCGGTCGCCGCCTCGCGGGCGGTTTCCTCCCACAGGGCCGGATCGAAGGCGCCGGCCTCGGCCAGCGGCATCGGGAACACGGTGCGAAAGCCGTGGATGACGTCGAAGCCGAAGAACAGCGGAATGCCGAGCCGGGTTTCCTCCACCGCGATTGTCTGGGCGCGCCGGGCCGGGCCGCGGCCGTAGAGGTTGAAGATGCTGCCGACCCGGCCGGCGCGCAGCGCTCCGGTGACGTCGCCGGCAACGACCGGACCGGTGATCGCATAGTCGGCCGAGACCATGTTGAGCTGGCCGATCTTCTCGGCAAGCGTCATGCGTGCAATGAGGTCTGACGGAATCGTCATGCTGGCAGGTCTCCTTGCGGTGATTCCCGGCTCTTTTCGGCGCAAAGCTATCACGCCCCTCACAATTCATTCACCGAGCACTAGTTAAACTTCCTTCGCATCAGTGGGGTCGACTTTTATGGATAACCGCGACGAGACTGCGGCGCCGCGACAAAGGGGTGCGCGGCCCCCGGTCTTTGAGGAACGGCTCAGCCGCCAGCTCCTGACGCTGGCGCGCTCGATCAACGGGACGCCGGGGCGCACCGGGCTCTACGTGCTGTGCGCGCTGATCACCGGCGTCATCGTCGCGACGGCGGCTGCACAGGTCTGGCTCAACGCCTGGAACGAACCGTTCTACAACGCGATCGAGAAGAAGGACCTCGACGGGTTTTTCACCCAGCTCGGGGTTTTCGTCATGATCGCCGCCGTGCTTCTCCTCCTCAACGTGTTCCAGCGCTATCTCGACATGACGATCGCGCTGAAGCTCAGGCAGATGGCGACCGGCGACCTCATCGAAAACTGGATGAGCCATAAGCGCGCCGCGCGGATCGGCCGGGCCGGGCAGATCGGCGTCAATCCCGACCAGCGTATCCACGAGGACGCCAACCACCTGACCGAACTGACGACGTCGCTCGGCGTCGGGCTGCTGCAGGCGACGTTGCTCCTGTCCAGCTTCATCGGCGTCCTCTGGGTGCTGTCGCAGGGCGTCATCCTGAAGCTCTTCGGCTACAGCTTTTCGATCCCTGGCTACATGGTCTGGGCGGCGCTGCTCTATGCGATTACCGGTTCGGCGTTTTCATGGCTGGTCGGCCGGCGGCTGGTGAAGCTGCAGCAGACCCGCTACGCCCGCGAGGCGGACCTGCGCGTGGCGCTGGTGCAGGGGGCGGAGCATTCCGACGGCATCGTCCTCAACAATGGCGAGCGGCACAAGCGACAGGCGCTGATCGGCGACCTCAACAATCTGCTTGACGTCCTGCGCCGGATCGTCCGGGCGACCGTCGGGCTCACCTGGATCACGGCCGGCTATGGCTGGGTGGCGCTGGTGTTTCCGATCATCGTCGCCGCGCCTGCCTATTTCGGCGGCTCGCTCTCCTTCGGCGAACTGATGATGGTGGTCGGCGCCTTCAACCAGGTGCAGCAGTCGCTGCGCTGGTTCGTCGACAATGCCAGCACCATCGCCGACTGGCGGGCATCGCTCCTGCGCGTCATGAATTTCCGCCAGGCGCTCATGCAGATCGACGATTTCGAGGCCGGCGCCGAGCGTTTCGAGCGCGTCGAGCACCCGCAAGGCCTTTTCGCCCTCGACGACGTAGTGGTGATGAGCGCGCACCGGCGGACCCGGGCGAGCGAGGCGCACCTCACCGTCAAGCCGGGCGAGCGGGTGCTCTTCACCGGGCTTCCGGGCGCCGGCAAGGGCATCTTCTTCCTTGCCATCGGCGGCCTGTGGAACTGGGGCAGCGGGCGCATCAGCCTGCCGCCGGCCGAGGACACCGTATTCCTGGCGCAGCGGCCGTTCGTGCCGCCCGGCTCGATCCGCACCATCCTCACCTACACCAACGGCGTCCACCCGATGGGCGACGACGAGATGAAGGCGGCGCTGAAGCGGGTCGGCCTCGGCCATCTCGGCGATGCGCTCGACCGGGTCGAGCGCTGGGACCGGGAGCTGACCAATCAGGACCGGCAGTTGCTGGCGCTTGCCCGGGTGCTCTTGATGAAACCGAAATGGATCTTCAGCGACGGCATGATCGACATGATCCGGGAGACCCAGCCCGACCTCATCCATTCCATCTTCGACGAGGAACTTGCCGGATCGTCCCTGATCAGCATCTACAACAGGCCGATCAAGAACGCGCTCTACGACCGGCTGGTGGCGCTGACCTCCGAGGTCGAGGGCGAGGCGGCAGAGCCCGGACCGGCGACCGCGACCGACGCCCGGCTTGCCGGTCAGAGCGGCGCGGCGGGGCCGGAAGGCAATCCGATCCCCGATCCGGCCTGAGGCGGAAGACCCCATGACGACTGCGCAAAACGGCCGAAAGCCGCTCGGCGACGCCGAACTCTTTACCCGCGTCCAGGAGCACACCTTCCGCTGGTTCTTGGAGCGGGCCGACCCGTCCTCCGGCATGGTGCCGGATCGGACCTCGTCGCGCGCGGGGATCGTCGCCACCGGCGGCACCGGCTTTGCCGTCATGGTGCTGATCGTCGGCGCGGAGCGGGGTTTTATCTCCCGCGATGCCGCGCTGGAGCGCACGACGCTGATCGTTGCCACCCTGGAGCGGGCGGACCTCTATCACGGCGCCGTGCCGCACTGGATCGATGTGCGGAGCGGCAAGGCCGAGCCGTTCTCTGAGAAGGACGACGGCGGCGACCTCGTGGAGACCGCGCTGCTGATGCAGGGGCTGTTGACGGCGCGGGAGTATTTCGACCGCGACGAGGCGGCGGAGCGGGACCTGCGGCAGCGGATCAATGTCCTCTGGCATGCCGTGGAGTGGCCGTTCTACAAGGCGGCCGACGACGACGTGCTGCTCTGGCACTGGAGCCCGACTTTCGGCTTTGCCATCAACCATGCGATCCGCGGCTGGAACGAGTGCCTCATCACCTATGTGCTGGCCGCCGCCTCGCCGAGCCATCCGATTGATCCCGAACTCTACCATCGCGGCTGGACGCACAGCCCTGTCTTCGTCAACGGCGAGAGCGCCTATGGCGTGACGCTGCCGCTCGGGCCGCCGATGGGGGGCCCGCTGTTCTTTGCCCATTATTCTTTCCTTGGGCTCGATCCGAGGGGACTGGCCGACCGCTACGCCGACTATTTCGAGCAGAACCGGCGGCACGTGGAGATCAACCGGGCCTATTGCATCGCCAACCCGAAAGGGTTCGCAGGCTACGGGCCGGATTGCTGGGGGCTGACGGCGAGCGACAATCATCAGGGCTATGCGGGTCACTCGCCGACCAACGATTTCGGCGTCATCACCCCGACGGCGGCGCTGTCCAGCTTCCCCTATGCGCCCGAGGCCGCGATGGCGGCGATGCGCCATTTCCATGACGATCTGGGATCGCGGATCTGGACCGACTGGGGCTTCTCCGATGCCTTCAGCGAGACCCACGACTGGTATTCGAGTGAGCACCTCGCCATCGACCAGGGACCGATCGTCATCATGATGGAGAATTATCGCTCCGGCCTTCTCTGGCGGCTCTTCATGCAGGCGCCGGAGGTGCGCGTCGGGCTCGATCGTCTCGGCTTTTTCCCGCCGAGGGTGGCGTGATGGCGGGGCTCGACGCCTGGATCGCCGAGGAGGAGGCGGTGGCGCGGCGGAACATGCTCGCCGCCATCTCCGCGACCCATCTCGTCCACCGCCGGCCGGCCTTCGGCCAGGCGATCCGGCCGGCGAAGGGATCGGTGCTCGCCTCTCCGGTCTCGGCCCATTACGACCCCGATCCGGACTATTTTTTCCATTGGCAGCGCGACACGGCGGTCATCCTCGGCGCGCTCGTCGCCCTCATCGACGACGGCGTGGTCGGGGCCGATGGCCACGAAACGATTGCCGACATCGTCCGCTTCACGCTGTTGCTCGATGCCCTCGACGGCCGGGCGATCGTCGCCGATCCGGCGTTCGGTGCAGGTGTGGCTCCCGAGGTGCGCCAGTATCTGCGCGCGCGCGAGGAATTGTCCGAGGTCCACGGCGATCGGGTCCGCATGGAACCGCGCTTCAATCCCGACGGCACCCTCGACATCCTCGGCTGGGGCCGGCCGCAGATCGACGGCGTCGCCGCGCGGGCGCTGGTGCTGCGCGACTACGGGAACCGTTACGGCTTCTCCGAGGGGCTTCGAAGGCTGGTCGACGACGACATCGACTTCACGCTCAGCCATGCCGGCATGGAGAGCGTCGACATCTGGGAAGAGCGACTTTGCGCCGACTACTATACGCGCTCGGTGCAGGCGGCGCTGCTTGAGGGCGCGGCACGGGATGCGCAAGAGCACGGCGAACCCGCGCGGGCGCCGGCCTACAAGGATGCGGCGGACCGGCTTGCGGCCCTGTTAGATAGCCACTGGTCGCCGGAGCGCGCCTGCTACCGGGCAGCAAGCGGAGAAGGCATGCCTGGCGACCGGGATATCGATTTCGCCGTCGTCTTCGCCGCACTCCACAGTGGACGCGAGACGGGCCCCCATTCCATCGCCGATCCGCACATTCAGGCGAGCTTTGCCACGCTTGCTGACATCTTCGCTGAAGACTACGCCATCAATCGCGACCGCCAAGCGCCGGCCATGGGCCGGTTCCGCGGCGACGTCTACCAGAGCGGCGGCGCCTATTATTTTTCCACGCTCGCCGCGGCGGAGCTTTTTTACCGGCTCGCCGCACTGGCACCCGAGGACGGCCTGGCAGCCACGCCGGAAACCGCTCGTTTCCTTGCGCAGGCCGGCATCGCTCCGGAGATGGATACGCGCCAGACGGCGTCAGCGCTGATCGCCCGCGGGGACGGCTTTTTCGAAACCGTCAGGGCGTTCACGCCGGACGATGGCGCGCTGTCGGAGCAGTTCGATCAGATGGATGGGCGCCAGACCTCGGCGAAACATCTGACCTGGAGCTATGCCGCCTTCCTCACCGCGGCCGCGGCGCGGCGGAGGGCGGTATCGACACTCCTGTCCGAGAGCATGGGCTAGCGTTCGGTCTCACCCGGATCCTCTTGATGTCATTGCGAGCGAACGGAGTGAGC
>NZ_NPEV01000074.1 GCF_003258835.1 Rhodobium orientis
AAGGTGCGCCAGGAGGAATGGCGCGAGATCGGCCTCGGCGCCCAGATCCTCACCGACCTCGGCGTCCACTCCATCCGGCTGCTGGCCTCCCGCGAGCGCCACTATGTCGGCCTCGGCGGCTTCGACATCGTCATCAACGAGACCGAGATCGTCGACGGATAAATCTGCCGGGCGCCTGGAGCGTCAAACGGCCGACCGCTGCCGGGCCTGGCATGAGCACAGCGGTCTCCCGCGGCCCTCAGTTGTCCCGGTAGCGCTCTTCGAAGTTCCAGACCTCTTCGAACCCCATCAGCGCGCTGAACGCCTTGAAGTCGGCGAGCCGATCCTGCACCGCCACCGACGAGCCGTCCTCGCGAATCGCGCCATAGACCGTCTCGAGAGCCTTCGCCATGGCGAGGAACCCGGTCGCAGGGTAGATGGCGAGGCGATAGCCGATCCGTTCCAGCTCGACCCGCGGCAGGACCGGCGTCTTGCCGCCTTCGACCATGTTCGCGACCAGCGGCTTGTCGATGGTCTTGCCGATGCGTTCCATCTGTTCGATGCTCTCCGGCGCCTCGACGAAGATCAGGTCCGCACCGGCCTCGGCATAGGCCTCGGCCCGGCGCAGCGCCTCGTCGATGCCTTGCGAGGCGAGCGCGTCCGTGCGGGCGACGATCAGGAAATCCGGGTCCGTCCGGGTATCGACCGCGACCCGGATCTTGCGCACCATCTCGGTCCCCGCGATCACCGGGCGGTTCGGCGTGTGCCCGCATTTCTTCGGGAATTCCTGGTCTTCAAGCTGGATGCCCGCGATGCCCGCCGCCTCGTAGCCGCGCACGGTATGGGCGACGTTCAAAAGGCCGCCATAGCCGGTATCGCCATCGGCGATCAGCGCCGTTTTCGTGCCGCGGGCCATCGCCGAGGCCCGGTCCAGCATGTCGGTGAAGGTGGCAAGGCCCGCATCGGGGAGGCCCAGATAGGAGCCCACCGTGCCGTAACCCGTCATGTAGAGGACATCGAAGTCCATGCGGTCGGCGATCCTGGCGGAAATCATCTCGAAGATGCCGGGCGCCGGGATCAGCCGGTCTTGCCCGAGCCGGTGGCGCAGGCGGCGCCTTTTCTCGCGATCGCTCTGCGTCGCAGTTTCCTCGGTCATGGCGATCCTCCGTCCGATGGGCGTCCTGAAACGTCTTGCTAGGACCTATCACGGGGCCATATTGTACACAATCCAGACAAATCAGGAGGAGCAGCCATGCTCCGGCCGAGCGCACACAAGGATCCGGAAGGCGCCGAGGAGGAAGTGAAGCACGGCCATGCGGCAAGCCGCGCCTACGCCGCCATTCGCGAAGGGCTGCTCCGCGATACCTGGGCCAGCGGCACGCGCCTCCTGGAGGCCGATCTCGCGGCGCGGATCGGGGTCAGCCGGACGCCGGTGCGCGACGCATTGCGCAGGCTCGTCAACGAGGGCTTCCTGGAATATTCGGCCAATATCGGCTGCCGCGTGCGCGGCTGGAGCGAGGACGAGATCGCATCGCTCTTCGATCTGCGCCTCGAGCTTGAGTCCTATGCCGCGCGGCGGGCCGCCGAGCGGATCGACGCCGCAGGCATCGCAGAGCTGAATACGCTTTGCGATCAAATGGAAGCGATTGCAACCGAGGCGCTCGATGCGCCCAATCTGCGCGACGATCTGACGGCGCCCAACGATGCCTTTCACATGCGGGTCATCGAAGCGGCCGCCAATCCGCTGCTCGCGCCGATGATTGCCAGCGTCACCGCGGCGCCCGTCGTTCTGAGGACCTTCCGCCGCTATGATGCCGATGAAATCGCCCGCAGCATGAACCACCACCGCGAGATCGCCGCAGCCCTCGCCGCGGGCAATGGCGAATGGGCCGCGGCGGTGATGCGCTCGCACATCCATGCCGGATATGTCGCGATGCGGCGCGGCGGCACGGGCGACGCCGCGAGGGGGCCGAACGGCCCGCACGGGCGGTAACCGGCTGCCCCGCATTGCGGCCGCGCGACGATTGACCCGCCAAAAATTGTATACTAGCCTCCGCGCGCTGCAAAAGCACCATCGAAGGGACGAACAGGCGGTCCGGCGGATCGTCGAAGAGCCCGATCTGGGAGGAGATACGAATGAAGATTTGGGGACGGGCCGCTCTGGCCGCCCTTGCAATCGTCGCGGCGACGGCCGGCGGCGCGCATGCGGAACGCACCCTGCGCCTGACGGTGCAGGTGCCGACCAATCATCCGGTCGGACAGAACATCCTCTTTTTCAAGGACAAGGTGGAAGAGGCCTCGGGCGGCGAAATCAAGATCGAGGTCTATGATGCCGCACAGCTCTACAAGGGCAGCGAAGTTCCCCAGGCGGTCGCCTCGGGCGCCATCGACATGGGGCTGGTGCTGATCGACGAATATGCCGGCACGATCCCGGCGACCGGCCTTTTCAGCGTCGCCTTCATGTTTCCCGACTACGAGGCGCTCGGCAAGGCCGCGGATCCCGACAGCCCCGTGCGCCAGCAGATCGACGAGCTGATCCGCCAGACCGGCACGCGCGTGATGTGGTGGCAGGATTACGGGCCGGTGCAGCTCCTGTCCAAGGACGCGCCGCTGGTCAGCCCCGAAGACATGAAGGGCAAGAAGGTGCGCGTGCTCGGCAAGCCCTCTGGCGATTTCATCGAGGCGGTCGGCGGAGTGCCGGTCAAGATCGGCGGCTCCGAACAGTTCCTCGCCTATCAGCGCGGCACGGTCGATATCGGCATGACCGGGACCACCGCCATCCAGTCCCGCAAGCTCTACGAGGTGATGGACTGGGTGACGATCACCAACCACGCCCAGACCGAATTCCTGATCGTCATGAACGACGCGACCTGGGATGGGATGAGCGAGGACGAAAAGGGCTGGATGCGCGACGCCGCGCTTGCCGCCGAGGAGAAGATGCGCGCCGAGACCAAGGAAAAGAACCTGGCCTCGGAAAAGTTCATCGCCGATGAGACGGAGATGCAGGTCCAGAACCTGACGCCCGAACAGATCGCAGCCTGGCAGAAGGCCGCTGCCCCCGCCGTCGATGCCTATATCGAGGCGGCCGGGGAAGAAGGGCGCAAGCTGGTCGAAGCGGTCCGCGGACTCGAATGATCCGGACCGTTCCGTGACGCCTCGAAGCAACGACATGCCGGACCCCACGGGGTTCGGCACTTCCGTTCTGCGGCTGGTCGATGCCGCGGGCGCGGCCTGCGCGCGGCTCGGCGACGTGCTGGTGGCAGCGATCGCGGCGATGCTGTGTTTCGAGGTCGTCGCGCGCTACCTCTTCAATTCGCCGACGATCTGGGCCCAGGACGTCGCCATCGCCTTCCAGGTCTGGTTCACCTATCTCGGCATGGCCTATGTGCTGCGTCAGCGCCAGCTGATCCGGATCACCGCACTGCTGGCCCTGGCCGGCCCCGCATCGCGGCGGCTGGCCGACGGCTTCGCGTTGCTGGTCATCCTCGGTTTCAGCCTGATCGCCGTCATCTATGGCTGGGACATCGTCGCGGAGTCGATCCGGCTCGGGCGACGCCAGCCGACCATGCTTGAACTGCCCAACTGGATCGTCGAACTTCCCGTCGTGGTCGGGTTCGCGCTGCTCGCGCTTCAGGCGCTGGCGGAGTTGATCCGCCTGCCCTTTGCGCCCGCGCCCGAGTTCTCGCCCACCGGGGAACAGACGTAGCCAAATGCCGGACCTGATTGAATGACGCTCGTCCTCGTCATCGTTGTGCTGCTGCTGCTTCTCTTCATTGGGCTTCCGGTAGCCTTCGCGCTGGCCGGGCTCGGAACCGTGATGCTGGCGCTGAAGGGCCTGCCCTTCGTCATGGTGGCGCAGAACCTTCACGGCGCGGTCGACAATTTCGTGCTGTTGTCGGTGCCGCTCTTCCTGTTGATGTCGAACATCCTCCTGAAGGGCGGCGTCGGCCGCGATCTCTTCGACGCGCTGCAAAGCTGGGTCGGCCATTGGCCCGGCGGGCTCGGCATCGCGGCGCTGGCCTCCTGCGGCATCTTCTCGGCGATCTCGGGCAGCTCGGTGGCGACGGCCGCCACGGTCGCGACCGTCGCCGTGCCCGAAATGACGAGCCGGGGCTATGGCAAGTCGTTCACGCTCGGCCTGCTCGCGGCCGGCGGGACGCTCGGCATCCTGATCCCGCCCTCGATCCCACTCATCGTCTATGGCGTCATCACGGAAGAGAGCATCGGCAAGCTGTTCCTGGCCGGCATCGGCCCCGGCATCCTTCTGGTTCTGCTGTTCGGGATCTACTGCGTCGCCTATTCCTACTTCTCCAAGGAATACCAGCCCTCCGCCAAGGTCGGGCGCGAGCAGCGCTGGCGGGCGACGATGCGGGCGATCCCGACCGGGGGCCTCGCCGCGCTGATGATCGGCGGCATCTATTCCGGCATCTTCACGCCGACCGAGGCCTCGGCCGTCGGCGCCGTTTCGGCCCTCCTCATCACCGCCCTGGTGTTGCGGTCGCTGACCTGGCAGGGCTTTGTCGGAGCGTTGCGTCAGACCGTTTCGACGACCATCGTGCTGTTCCTGATCGTTATCGGGGCCAAGATCTTCGGCAAGGCCGTGACGATCTATCAGGTGCCGGCCCAGATCTCGATGCTGTTCGACACCCACGCGCAATCCGAGATCGGCTTCCTCCTGATCGTCGGCACGATCCTCTTGTTCATCGGGCTGTTCCTGGAAAGCCTGTCGATGCTGCTGATCATGATGCCGGTGCTGTTTCCCACCGTACTCGCGCTCGGGATCGATCCGATCTGGTTTGCGATGTATTTCGTGGTCCTGATCGAGGTCGCCCTGATCACCCCGCCGGTCGGTCTCAACCTCTTCGTGATCCAGGCGGTCGCGCGATGTTCGCTCGCGACCGTCGCACGCGGCGTCCTTCCCTTTATCGGGCTGATGTTCCTGGCGCTCGTGTTGCTCTGGCTGATCCCGGCGATCGTGACCTACATTCCATACAGACTCTAGAGCGTATTCCCGGGTTTGATGGTGCGTTTTTTCCCAGGACCGGAAGGATGCACTATGGGACGAATTCCGCACGGCAGCGACACGACGCCGGAGGCGGTCCGTCGAGCAAGACAAAATCGTCAAGAAGAGCCCAAGGATTCTGGCGCGCCGGCATGGGATCACCCCCAAAGCCGTGACCAAGTGCAAGAAACGAACATCGCCCGTCTATCTGCCGACCGGACCGAACTTAATCTAATTCATTGATGTTTAGGGAGAAATGGCGCGCCTCGAAGGAGAGCCTTCGAACGCTGTTTTTGACGTACTCGCCGACTGGAACCACCAGCTTCAACACGTTGATTTCGATTTCGAGGAGGCGTCGGAATGACCGGCGCCGCGAAAGGGAATCGTTCGGCTCCGCTGCGGATGGCGGCGCCGGATTGCGTGGTGGATCGGCCGTCCAACCCCCGCAGGAAGCGGCCCGCGCCGATTTCGGTGCGGGTGAGCGAGGACGAACGGGATGAGCTGAAGCGCCGGGCGGGAAGCCTGCCGCTTTCGACCTTCATCCGGCAGGCGGTGCTCGGGGATGACGCCGTGGCGCGCCGCAGCCCACGAGCCGTGTCGGCCGACCGGGTGCTGCTGGCCAAGGTGCTCGCGGCCCTAGGTCAAAGCCGGATCATCGGCAATCTGCACCGGCTGGCCGAGGCCGCCGAGTCCGGCTCGCTCTATGTGGACGACCAGGTGAGCGCCGCGATCCGGCAGGCCTGTGAGGACGTCCGCATTCTCCGGCTTGCCGTGCTGCAGGCGCTGGGCAGGCGCAAGCCCGGCGATCCGGCGGCCGGGCCGGGCGCCGGGTTCAACACGGCGGCCCGCGGCCGGGACGACCGGCCCTCCGATGCGGCCGATCCCGTGCGGGAGGGTTCGGAATGATCCTCGTCGGCTCCCAGCGCGGCGGGGCCAGGCAACTCGCCGTGCACCTGATGAACGACCGCGACAACGACCACGTCACCGTGCAGGAACTGCGCGGCTTCTCGGCCAGGAATCTGCCGGGCGCCTTTATCGAGGTCGAGGCCATTTCCTCGGCGACGCAATGCCGCCAGCCGCTGTTCTCCTTGTCCCTCAACCCGCCCAAGGGGGCGGACGTGCCGGTCAAGGACCTGATGGCGGCCATCGACCGGGCGGAGGAACGCCTCGGCCTGTCCGGCCAACCGCGGGCGGTGGTGATTCACGAGAAGGAGGGCCGCCGCCACGCCCATGCGGTGTGGAGCCGGATCGACGGCGAGAAGATGACGGCGATCAACCTGCCGTACTTCAAGACGCGGCTCAAAGGGCTCTCGAAAGAGCTCTTTCTGGACCATGGCTGGGACCTGCCGGAAGGGCACCGGACCAACGGCTGGAAGAACCCGCTGAACTTCACCCTGGCCGAATGGCAGCAGGCCAAACGCCTGGACCTCGACCCCAGGGAGATCAAGCAGCTCTTCCGGGATGCCTGGGCGCATTCGGACAACAAAAAGAGCTTCGGGGCCGCGCTGGAACAAAGCGGCTTCTATCTCGCCAGGGGCGACCGCCGCGGCTTCGTGGCGCTGGACCTTTACGGCAACGCCTATTCCGTCTCCCGCTGGGCGGGCCTCAAGGCCCGCGAAGTCAAACAGCGTCTCGGCGATCCGTCCGGCCTGCCTTCGGTCGCGGACGTCCGGGCCGCCACGCGCAAGCGGCTCGGCCACACGGTGCGCTCCTACATGCACGAGATGCGTGACGAGCAGCGCCAGGACGCAAAACCGCTGGCGGACGAGCGCAAGGCGATGGTGGCGGCGCAGCGGACCGAGCGCAGGAACCTGGACCAGGGCCAGGACACGCGCCGCAAGGCGGAAGCGAAGGAGCGCGCCGCACGGCTGCATAGCGGCCTGCGCGGGGCGTGGGAGCTTCTGACCGGCAAGGCGCGGGCGGTCCGCCACCAGAACGAGGCGGACGCCTACCGGGCCTTCCTGCGCGACCGCGACCAGCGCGAGCGCCTTCACCGGGCGCAGATGAAGGACCGGGCGGGATTGCAGGAACGCATCGAGGCGCAACGCAAAACCCAGCGGCAGGAACGCCTGCGCCTGATGCGCCGTGTCGCGGAGGTGTTGCGCCGAACCAAGGAGAACGAGCGTCGGCAGGAGCGGGAGCGCACCCGGCCCGGCCGTCGTTCGGCTCCCGACTTCGATCTCGATCTTTAGGCGGGAGGACCAACGATGGAACGCAATCCTTCGGCCTTCCGGCCCTGGGCCGCGCTGCGGCGCCACCGGCGGGCGGTGCTGGTGTTCGCCGGCGGGCTGGTGCCGGTGGTGCTGCTCAGCCGCCTGGGCACCGCCGATCTCGCCCGCTACGGCGTCTCGGTCACCCAGACCCAGCTCGGGCAGCTGCTCGGCACGGTCGCCGCCTTCGGCGGCGGCATCATCTCCGGTATCCTGCCGGTGGTCTTCGCGCACCTGCTGCGCAAGGCGCCGGATGTTGCGGTGGCGCTGGGCGCCCTCGTGCTGCTCTACGCGGTGCTGGTGTCGGGCGTCGGTGCCGGTGTGGCGGTGGCCTCGGGCGGCATCGGCTTCTGGACCGGCCTGGCGGGCGCCTGGCTGTGGCTGTTCGGCCTGCCGCGGCTGCCCAGGCCCACCACCTTCGGATCGGCCGAATGGGCGGACTACGATCATATCGAGGCGGCGGGTTTCCTTGCCGGGCGCGGGTTCCGGCTCGGGACCTGTCCGGTGCCCGGGCCGCGGCAAAAGCGCGACGGCATTGCCGAACGGACCATCCGCTATGGCGGCGACCGGCACCTGCTGACCGTCGCCCCGACCCGGGCGGGCAAGGGGGTGAGCGCCGTCATACCCAACCTGTTGACCTATCCCGGCAGCGCGCTGGTGATCGACGTCAAGGGCGAACTGGCGCGCATCACGGCGATTGCCCGCCACCGGCTGGGCCAGTCCATCTACCTGGTCGATCCCTGGGGCATCGTCACCGGTCCGGCCGGGCTGCGGTCGGCCCGGTTCAATCCGCTCGACCTGGTGGTTGCCGGCGATCCCGACCTTGCCGAGAACGCCATGCTGGTCGCCGACGCCCTGGTGGTGACCGAGGCCGGCGCAAAAGACCGGTTCTGGGACGAGGAGGCCAAGAGCCTGATGGTCGGGCTGATCGCCTTCGTGGCGACGGATCGCGCCGAGCGGGAGCGCCGTCACCTCGGCCGGGTGCGGGATATCCTGACCATGGGGACCGACGACCTCAAGGGCCTGTTCCAGCGCATGTGCCTGTCCGACGTGCCGCTGGTGCGCAGCACCGGCGAGCGCGGCTTGCAAAAGGAGCCCAAGTTGCTGGCCAACGTCCTGGCCACCACCCAGGCCCATACCCACTTCCTGGAAAGCCCGCGCATCCGCGACAGCCTTGCCGCCTCGGATTTCCGGTTCGACGGCATGAAGGCAAAGGGGATGACGATCTACCTGATCCTGCCCGCCGACCGGCTGAACACGTTCGGCCAGTGGCTGCGGCTGCTGATCCAGCAGGCGATCACGGTGAACGCCCGCAACGTGGCGCAGCGGCCGGAGCATTCCATCCTGTTCATGCTCGACGAGATGGCGGCGCTCGGCCGCCTGGCCTCGGTGGAGCAGGCATATTCCCTGATGGCGGGATTCGGGATGCAGCTCTGGGGCATCGTGCAGGACTTCTCGCAGCTGGAGCGCATCTACGGCGCGTCCGGCTGGCAGACATTCATCGCCAATGCCGGGGCGATCCAGTATCTGGGCTCCCGCGATGAGAAGACGGCCGGTTACGTCTCCAAGCTCTGCGGGGTCGCCACGATCCTGTCACTGAGCACGGCGCTCTCCCAAGGCGTCACCCGCGCCGTCAAGGGCAGTTCGTCGACGGAATCCACCACCAGAACCCGCTCCGAGGCGCAGCGCAGCCTGGCCTATCCCGACGAGTTGATGCGGCTGCCAAAGGACCGGCAGATTCTGCTGCTGGAAAACGCCAACCCGATCAATGCCGGGCGCATCGTCTGGTACGCCGATCCGCGCCTTAAATCCCTCGGCGTCGATCTGGCCGCCGTCCGGCGCCAGCAAACGTGAAGCAATGGGAGGAAATGCGCCTTAGCGCATTTCCTGGTAGGTCCAGCCGTCGTCGGCCTGGAAAAACCGGCCCTTGCCCGGCCTGTCGCTTCTCATGTTGCTTCGGTTGGTTCCAATCGTCATCTTGAAATCGCAGACATAGCCAGGGGCGCCCCGCGCCTCGGCACAGCCGGATTTGTTGACGCTCAGACTGTCGAGATACGCCTCGGCCGTCGTTTCCCGGCCCTGCGGAACCGGCTGGTTGGCCGTCACTTCCGCCAACCGGCTCATCATGGGATCGCGCCGGAGGGCTTCTTCCATATCGTCCTCGTCCGGCTCGCCGGAGCACCCGGCAAGCCCCAGGGAGGCGGCGACCAGGAGGGCGGTGGCGAACGGATGGTGTCGGATCGTCATGGCTCTCGTCCTCCCGCTCACAGCTTCGGCTTTCCGGTGCCCTCCGGCAGGGGCGCGTCGAGTGCGCGCTCCTGCAATTCCTTCTGGGCTGCGACGTCCCGCTGATAGGCCAGAAAGGCGCGATCCGCGTCGATGAAGGAGATTTGGACGGACTTGACGCTGTTCGGGTTGAAACGCCCGGTGTTGGTCGGCGGGTGGTGGAGGATGATCCGTATCATCGCCGAGCAGCGGTTTTCATGCTTCGCGTTATTCCGGACCTCCTGGAAGACCCGGCCGGACGACCTGCCGGTTGCCCCGGACGAGAGGGCGGACATCGCGGACCCCAGGGACAGGTTGCACAGGTCCGCCTTGGTATCGGCGCGGAGCTTTTCGCCGTCGCGATAGCCGTAGAGAAGTTCAGTCTCGCTGCCCCTCTCCTCCGTGACGCTGCTCTTGCCGTATTTCTCCTCGATAGCGCCCAGGTATCCGGCGGTGCCGGCTTCCCGGCCTTTCCTGAAATGCAGGTCCCGGTAGATGCCCACCAACTGGTTTCCGCTCGCATTGCTCGACAACAGCACGACCAGCTTTCCGCGGGAGTCCTTGTCCTCCGTCCGGACGTTGGCCACGGCAAGGTAGGTATCTCTGGCATATTGAAGCTGGGCCATGCCGATGAACGGGCTTTCGTCCGGCGCGATGGGCATGGCCTTGATCCTGGCCAGCACCGCGTCGCCTTTCATGCCGGTATAAAAGCCGAATATGTCGATGGGCTTCCTGTCCGGAAGGCCGATGCCGGGTTCGACGTCTTCAACGCCGACGTCGAAGGCAAGCTCCTTCGAAACAGAACTGCCCTGGAAAAACAGCAAAAACCCGATGGCGATATGGAAGGCACTTCCGAGGCGGAAATTCGAAAGGGGTCCCTTTTGCCGTTATTGCGAGAATACGGAAATTAGACTTGATCCGGCCGCGTTTCAATGATTCAACGGGGTCCCATCGTCCTCAAACCAAGGGAAACCGCGCCATGCAAAAGGGACCCCTTTCGGGGGCATCCTCCGCATGGCCTGCCAATTCCCTATCCACTTGAATTTACACGACTATTTTCGTTTGCTCCCGGCATCCACCTGCGCCAGATTGTCCGCATGAAGATCGGATATGTCCGGGTCAGCGACCATGAACAAACGGAAGCGCTTCAGATCGACGCTTTGCACCAGGCCGGGTGCAGCGTCATCTATGGCGTCACGGCGTCTCCGGCGCTATTGCCGACCGGAAAGGGCTGACGGAGCTTCTGGCCGACCTGAAAGACGGCGATACGCTGGTGGTCTGGAAGATCGACCGGCTGGGGCGGTCAACCGTTCACCTGCTTTTGCTTCTCGACGAACTGCGCAAGCGTGGCGTCGGGTTCATCTCGGTCACCCAGGGCATCGACACCACGACCGCCATCGGCCGGATGGTCTACGGCCAGCTTGCCCTGTTCGCCGAGTTTGAGCGTGAGCAGATCAGCGAGCGCACCAAAGCCGGGATGGAAGCCGCCCGAAAGCGGGGGAAGCGCATCGGGCGGCCACGCAAATTGACCGACGGGCAGATTGCGTGGGCGCGAGGGCGGATCGAAAAACGCAGCGATCCGATAGGCACCATCTCCAAACAACTTTCTGTCACATCGAATACGCTTCGTCGAGCGCTTTACAACGATCAATTTACCTCCAATTAGTAGGTGTAGATATTTAGTGCAAGTACCGTACCCCAGATAAATATCAGAGCCCATGGAATGATTTTTACAAATAGATATCCCACATCCTTAGTTCGGTAGAACTCTGAATATATTTCATCTTCCACTAAATATTCTTTCATTCTCAATATTCCATTAAGTATTATTCTATCGAAAACAAAAAGTCCTATACATACTACCGTTCCCATTAAATCTATTGCTAAACTGTATGTAAGGGACATAAACTTATCATTCACGATTCCAGAAACTGTAAAACTAGCAGCAAATAAAATTGCTTGAAGAGTCATAATTGACTGGATTCGAGAGTGAAGAATGGCGTCAGCTTCTTTGTGTATGTTCCAGACCCATTGACGTTCATTGTCAGAAAGGTCGCTCCAATTTTTGCGAGGCATGATGTTCGGTTCCTCCAAAGATGACGGACTTGCGATTGTAAGGATCTAAAAACCAAACATATCTGGAATTGATGATGGACGGCATTCAATTCAGGCGAGAATAGCTTTGTCAGGTGCGACTGCCTCGCAATAGATAGCAAGAAAAGAAAAAAATGTGGTTCACCGGCCATTATATGCGAGTTGCCGATAACTGATTCTGAGTAAAACTATTTTTTAATTGACAATACTGATCAGGATATTGGAATTATACATATTATTTTTAATTATACGAAGGAATTGGTTATGGATTTGCATGATTATATTTTTGAAAGACCAAAAAACATATCCAGCAGGGAAGAATTTTCGAAATTTGCCAGTGATAGAGCAAAGAAAGTTAATCGAGCTATGGATTATTATGCGGCCATGGTTGTTCCGGCAATGGCTGTCAATGGTGCTGCTTGGTTGGCGTCTGCCATCTTTCTTGCAAAATGCATATATGCGGCTGACGTGAGTCACGAGGCTGCTACGGCCGCCTTTACTCTTACAGCATTTGGCGGAATCGGCGGTTGGATTGGCACAGCATATGCTTTTAGAAAGTTTTTTGTCGACCCCTTTTCCGGCCTTAGCATTCGGCTTGCGGGGCTTAAGCCTCCAGTGTGAGCAGAAGAAAAACTGTGAAATGCTAGCAGGGTTGCACATGCAACCCTGCCGTTCCGGCGAGGAATGGAGATGGGAGGGGACAAGGAAAACCGATGCGGAGTGGTGCGGGCGCAGGGCGCGTTATGCGACCGAGCCACGGTCCGTGTCTATTTTGCTTGTGGGGAGAGAAGAGGCGAAGCCTCCCGGCCTCCCCTCGAAAAGAGAAATGGTTGAAGCAGCCCCATCGAAATCCGCGAGCGATGGTTCGCATTCTATACCTCACTTACGACGGATTACGGAGCAATAGGGTTGGGACGGCAAGCTCGGTTTTGGGCTGTTTTGGATATCTATTCGGGTATTTTGCCGAAAATAGTGGCGTTTATGGGTGTTTTTAGGTATATTTTCAGGTATGAGATTTGATGCCGACACCCTGACAATCTCCCCGCAAATCCTGTCGCTCATTGCCGAGATCGACGAGTTCAAGGGCGCGTGGAAAGCGCTGGGCACGCTGGCGCCGGAGCGCCTGTCCGCGTTGCGCCGGGTGGCCACCATTGAAAGCATTGGGTCGTCGACACGGATCGAAGGCAGCAGGCTGAGCGACCGCGAGGTGGAGCGTCTGCTCTCCAATCTGGAAATCCAGAAATTCGAGACCCGCGACGAACAGGAAGTCGCTGGCTATGCGGATGTGATGGAAACGGTCTTTGCCCATGCCGACGCCATCGACATCACCGAGAACCACATCAAGCAGCTGCACCGGGATTTGCTGGCCCACAGCGCCAAAGACGAGCGGCACCGGGGACATTACAAGACCAATCCGAACCATGTCAGCGCGTTCGATGCCGAGGGGAAGGAAATCGGCGTCGTGTTCGAAACGGCCTCGCCGTTCGAAACGCCGCGCATGATGGCGGAACTGGTTGAGTGGACCCGGGCGGCACTGGACGACCGAACGACCCATCCCTTGTTGGTGATTGCCATCTTTACCGTCGTGTTCCTGGCTATCCATCCGTTCCAGGACGGCAACGGCAGGCTGTCGCGGGTTTTGACAACACTGCTGCTGTTGCGCTGCGGCTATGCCTACGTGCCGTACAGTTCCTTGGAAAGCGTGATCGAGCAGACCAAGGAAAGCTACTACTTGGCGCTGCGCCGCACCCAGGGCACGATCCGCGGCGACGCGCCGGAATGGGAGCCGTGGGTGCTCTATTTCCTGCGAGCCTTGCAGCAGCAAAAGCAAAAGCTGGAAGCGAAGATCGAGCGCGAGCGGATCGTGATCGGAGCGCTTCCGGCCCTGTCGGTGCAAATCCTCGAACTGGCCAGGGATCATGGTCGGCTGACCATCGGCCAGATCGTCAAATTGACCGGCGCCAACCGTAACACCATCAAGAAACACCTGAAGGATTTGGTGTCGTCCAGCCACCTCACCCAGCACGGAACGGGAAAGGGGACGTGGTACGGGAGGGGATAGTCTGAATTTAGTTGCACTTAAAGAGGGAGGAATTTAGTGCAAGCCGGTCAGACAGTGGGGGCTTCTTCATGATCGGGAGCCGCTTTAAGTGGCTCGTGACATTGTTAGGGGCGAGAAATTTCCGACAGTTGGAAGACGCTCCAGATTGTCAAAATCTATGAACATGCCAATGCAGTCCCGGTTGGCGTCCTTTGGCCCGGTAAGGCAAGTGAGGCGATATCGCGGTGCTGGGCCGTCCGCTCATGCACTACGAGAAAATCCCTTGGTGTGCCATCGACCCCGATGACCCAGGAAGAGCATACGCCGTTCCAGATTTGGAAGTATGTGCCAGCGAGAAAGCAAATGTTTTGCCGATCAAGGTAGGTCTTAAGACATGCCATACCTGGCAAGTTCAAATCCCAATTAAGAACAAAGGCCAAGGACAAACTTGTAAACAGGCTTTAGGCGTAACGGCTGCCGGTGAACATCTGTAGATGAACAGCTTTGTTGCGTTGTTCGCAGGTGCAGCCCGTGCGATGCGGGATGGGTGTTGCCGTCATGATTGGGTCGGTGCGCAGATTGAGGTTGACGCGCGCGCGGCTGAATGGAAAACCCGGTAGCGCGAGCTTCACGATTTCTGCGGCGGTCATGAGTCCGGCACCGAATGACAGGAAAGGCAAGGCAGCGTCTATCTGCTCACCGGTCTCCGGCACGGTGACATGGTCCGTCGCGCAAGCCATCGGAATCTTTGATCTTTCAGGGGGGAAAACGCACATCGAACAGGCGTCATCGCCAGGATGGTGTCGCAGCAGGGCAACTTGCCAGTTTTTTCCGGTGGTCGCGTACACCTGGACGGGCGGATATCCCATTTCGATATGATAGCGCACGTCGTGTTCGTTGGCGGCAGACACGACGATGTCCGGAGTACCGGCTTCGCGCTCGCGCCAATATACGGACTGATGAAGAGCGGCGGGATCGCTAACAACGTCGCTGATGCCGATTTCGTTCAGAAAGCGCCTAGCAGCAGCGACTTTATAGACACCGCCTTCCGGATATTTCGTCTCGTCAACGCAATCGGCTGCAATGAAGATTGGCGACCGGGTGAGGTTATGAATCTTGATGCGGTCCATGTCGATGAGGGTTGGTATGAAAGAACGCGTCGCCAGTCCGAGATAGTATAGCGCGGCGCTGCCTACGGACCCAAGACCGATGAAATGAATCCGACCGATATCAGGAGCATGAACGAAATCATGCTCATGGTGAGTGACAGTGTCGGACCAATCGAGCGCATTGCCGATGAATGGTTTGGTGATCTGGTTGAAGGGATTCCGGAATAACTGCGCAGCAGCAACCACGACCGCCAGAGCTGCGCCAAAACCGTTGCCGTCCCGTTGTTCGGGCAGTGGCGAAGGGCCAGGGCCAACATAGGCATTCCATCCCGTGCCATCGACCACAAATCCTTCATGCCCGCGTCCAATATGGATGCGGAAATCCATCGGCGATAAGTCGCGCGCCTGATAGGTGCCGAACGGGTTGGCCGCTCTCATCCCGGACAGAATATGCGTATGCAATGATGTTCCGGGCCATGGCAGAGCTGCGTTTATCGGCGCATCTTCAAAAGCAAGGACCACATTGGGACTCATCCGGCCAAAGAGATTGGTGGCGCTCAGCAAGGCGATTTGCGTGTCGAACCGCGACAGTCGCTCTCGATCACAAGAGATGGCGATGGGATGGGCAGGGTCCAGGCAACGGTGCGCATAGCGTAGCGTGCGATCGTTCCAGCGCTTCAGCCATTCGTTCGAGTCCATGGTCCAGCTCCCGGAATGATGATGAGATCGTCGGTGTTCAACGTCTGCCAGCCATCGCCCGCGCGCCACAGGTAGGCAGCGATGCCGTCAAGTTGCGGTAGATGAACGCCGTAATTGGGAACGACTATCGAGGCGTAGCCCGGATAGCGGATGCGCGCACCGTCAACATCGCCGTCGCTGTGGTAGGCTTGACCGGGATGGGTGTGGACCTGCGCTACGATTTGCAACTCGTGCGCGCCGGCCGCTTGCATGCAGATAGCCATGGAACGGGCGTCAACATGGAAACTGCCCGCTGTGGTCCGCGCTACCGGCGCGAAGACAGTGGTTGCTAGCGTGACAGTTCCATCGGTGCGCCCGAGCAAATAAGCAATGCCTTCGTGGCGGCGTTCGAGCGATGGGCGCAACGCTTCCGTCAAAGCCAGAAGACAGTCTTGCGGCATGATGATTTTGGGACGACGTGGATCGGTATGGGGCGTCGGTGTCGACTTGAACCAGCGACCTAGCCAGGTAGGGAGATTCATGCCGCCATCCTGCCTTTCATCCCGGATTGAAGTTCGTGATGAATGCGGAGTGCCATTGCGCTCAAGCTACGGCAGGCACCGGTTTTCGGGTTGGCCAACCAATCACCGAGAGACCAGTCGTTATGCGGCCCGCGCGCGTCGATGGTCTTGTACGCGAGACGATTCCAAGGGGCGCAGATGACACCGGCGCCGTGAAAGAAGCCACCCTTTTTCGGAATGTCTTTGCTCTGATCGACAGCGCCCGTTTCAGGATTGAACCAATGCCAGGCGGGCGGCCGCGCCTTGTATCCGTCGCAGTGGACCCTGCACCAGAATCCACTGCCGTCTTGTGCCTTGAAGCCGATGACGAATGTCGTTCCGTCGAGTTCGTCCAGTGTCCAACCGAGCAACGTTGCGTTTTCCCGCAACGCTGCCAGTTCGCTGGCAACGGTGAGTCCGGCGGCGGTCGTCATCGTCAGACCCCGGACCCTGTGGCGACCAGCGTCAAGAGGACGTTGGCCGGGAGGCCAAAGCTGACCAAGGGGCGCTCGACCGGTTCAAGAACGATCTCACCGAAGAAAAGCTGGAAGGAGTCGCCATCTTCAAGGTCTCGGTCTTCGACGATGGTCACGATGACTTCCTTGACCTTGGTCGTCTTGGGGAAGACGCCCCGGTAGACACCGTTCGGCGTTGCCACCTCAAGGTGGATGTCGTCGTCGGGCGGCTTCTTGCCCTTGTTATTCTTAGCGCCCTGGGTCGGTTTATCGTGTTTGGTCATTTTATCCTCGTTCTGTTCGTTTGCCCCGACCGCACCGGGGATACGCTAACCATATCGAGCCTGCTAATTTTGTCAAGCAATATCAAGCATGCTTGAAATTCTTAGCAAAATCAGTAAGCTGAATGGGCCGCCAATCGGGCGGTTTAGAATCATGGAGGTCCGATGCCCGATGAAAAAACGATTGCCCCCCGATCTGATTCTCTCGGCGACTACCTGAAGTCTGTGCGGCTTGGTCAAGGTCTTACACTACGTGATGTGGAAAGACTGACAGAGAACGACGTGTCCAACGCTTATCTCAGTCAGTTGGAAAACCGTAAGATTGAGAAGCCGTCTCCGCACATACTTTATGCCCTGTCAAACGCTTACCGGATTTCCTACAAGAATCTGATGTCCAGAGCAGGTTACGTTATTCCGCAAGACAAGAGCCGCGGAACCGCCGACAAACATGGCAATGCTGCCACGTTTGCGATTGAGAACCTGAGCGCTCAAGAAGAGGCTGCGCTGCTGGAATATCTTGCGTTCTTTCGTTCGAAGCGAGGCAGTTCTTGAGAAAACCGGATGACTGCTCTTTAACCGTTGGCCAGCGGAGGAAGGTCCGCGCCGAAGCCGAGCGTGCGCTGCGGGAAGCGGGCGCGCTCGGCGTCTTTCCGACACCTGTTGACCGCATTCTGGCGGTTGCCAAGGTGGAAGAGGTTCACGAGGACGTCCTGAATCCACGCTTTCTAGCGAAAATTCGGGCCGAGGCTGGTGGTGCCATTAAGTCGGCATTGAGTAAGGTTCTTGGGCTGTTTCATGCAAAAGACGGCTTGGTATTTATTGACCGCACAATCAACAAGGTTCGGCAAACATTTATACGGCTGCACGAGGCGGGGCACGGTTTCATGCCGTGGCAGCGCGATATGTACGCCGTGGTCGAGGACTGCAAACATGCACTAGATGCAGATACAGCCGCCTTGTTCGATCGCGAAGCGGGTGTCTTTGCGTCCGAAGTTCTGTTTCAGCTTGATACCTTCATTGACGATGCGCGAAGCCGAGATTTCAGCATCTGGACGCCGGTCCGGATGAGCAAAGACTATGGCGCATCAATCTATGCGGCGGTCCGCCAATACGTCGCGAAAAATGATCGCACGTGTGCCGTTCTTGTTTTGAATATGCCCGAGTTTGTTGAAGGAGACGGGTTCAGAGCGACGCTGAGGCGTCCAATCGAGTCGGACGCATTTCGCCGGACGTTCGGCACTAAAATGTGGAGCGACGTTTATACGCCTGATGACGATATCGGCGCGCTGATCCCGATTGGAGGGCGAAAATACTCGGGCAAGCAAACGCTTTCTCTGACAGATATCAACGGTGATCCGCATGAATTTGTCGTTGAGGTATTTACGCAAACTCATCAGGTCTTTGTTCTGATGCACGCCGTTGCCACCTTGTCGACCACGCGCATCATTCTCCCTGCCGCTTCTTGATATCTCCCAGGTGTTCTGCGCTCGCGGCGGCCGCATGACAGGCGTGGGGTCTCGGGGAGCACACCTGCTCTCTGAGCGCGATGGAACGGCGGGACGTTCCTCCATGGTTCGGTGCCGGTGGAGCGGGAAGGCTCCAAGCCTGGCGAGTGGGAGCCATGAGGGGCGGCGATACGCCCTTCATGTCGATGGGGTGCCGGGGAGAGCGAAAGCACCCCGGCGAGGGGTCAATCGACGATACGATTTGTCTTCTTAAGCTTCTTTCCGTGCTATATTTCACTGACGGGAGGAAGCGATGGCACAATCAGGAAAGAGGTTGGGA
>NZ_NPEV01000075.1 GCF_003258835.1 Rhodobium orientis
GTCCCCGCCCATTTCCGGCGCCGCCCTCGACGATGGCCTTTTCGGCCATTGCCGGTGCGGCGCTTTCATGTGCCTGACGAGTTGATCCGCCGATGACCGCGCCGCCGCCCGAGACTTCCGTGGAGGACAGCACCGGCGGCCGCGTCTGGTTCCTGCGCGGGATTGCGGCGGTCGTCTCCTTTCCGGCTTTCATCCTTGCCGGCGCCTTCATCGGCTTTGCCGGGCTTGCCCGCGACAGCGGCCTGACCTTCGTCGAGGCCGTGTTGACGACGGCAACGGTCTGGGCGCTGCCGAGCCAGGTGGTGCTGATCGGCGCCATGACCGGCGGGGCGTCGGTCCTGGGCGCCGGCATTGCCGTTGCCTTTTCCGCCGTGCGGCTGATGCCGATGGTGGTCGCCTGGGTGCCGGTGGTGCGCGATGCGGCGACGCCGCGCTGGAAGCTGGCGCTTCTTTCCCATTTCGTTGCCGTGACGTCCTGGGTGTTCGCGATGAGCCGGCTGCCGGATATCCCGCGCCCGGCGCGGCTGTCGTTCTTCGCCGGGTTCGCCACCAGCCTCACCGTCATCAACATCTGCGTGACGGCGGTCGCGTTCCAGATGGTCGGCCACCTGCCGGAGCTCCTCGGCGCCGCGCTGTTCTTCCTGATGCCGATCTATTTCCTGTGCTCGCTGTGGGTGGCGGCACGGCACCCGGTCGACCGGCTGGCGATGCTCACCGGGCTCGTCCTCGGCCCCGTTTTCTTCCTTGCCGCGCCGGGCTTCGACCTCCTCTGGACCGGGCTTGTCGGCGGCACCGCGGCCTACCTTCTCGGCCGCTGGTGGGACGCGAGGCGCGCCTGATGGAGCAGATTTCCGGCGCCGCGCCGACCCTCGTCTACATCCTCATCGCCGGGGCCTTCGCCACCGGCATCTGGCGCGTCCTTGGCGTCGTCTTTGCCGGCAATGTGCGTGAGGATTCGGAGATTTTCCGCTGGGTGCGGGCGGTCGCGACGGCGCTGATCGCCGGCATCATCGCCCGGCTGATCCTGTTCCCGAGCGGCGCGCTGGCCCTCGCGCCCCTTTGGCTGAGGATCGGCGCGGCCGGCACCGGCTTCGCCATCGCCATGAAGGGCAAACGCTGGGCGTTCGTCGGCATCCTCGCCGCGGAGATCGTGCTGATCGGCGGCTGGCTGGTGGCCGTTTAGGTCCGGCTTCCCGCCGGCATCCGACGCGTTTTCCGGTTGCCTTTGCGGTCCGTTGCTCTTTTCGAGCCAATGTCTCAGCTTCGAACCAACGTCTCCATCTGACCCGCGTCAATCGACCGTTCTGCAAAACCTTGTACACAAGATAATTGTATGCAAACCTCTCGTCTGCGATGGGATTCGCTCGTGCAAGGACATCGACCATGGATCGCATCGAGGACTGCATCAGTTTTCTGACCGGCAAGGCCATGCAGCAGGTGACGCGGCGGGCGAAGGAGAAGCTCGGGGTGCATGGCGTGACGCCCGTGCAGTATGCCGTGCTGAAGCTTCTGTGGGGCACCGACGGCCTCAAAGCCAGCGACCTCGTCCAGCGGCTCCGGCTCGACAGTGCGACGATCACCGGCGTCGTCGATCGGCTGGAGCGGGATCGTTTGATTGAGCGCCGCGCGGATGCGGAGGATCGCCGCGTGCAGCGGCTGTTCCTGACGGAGGCGGGGAGCGCGCTTCAAAGGCCGCTCGATGCGGCGATGGACGACCTCAACATGGAGGCCGACCGGGCGCTGGGCGCCGATGCGACGGCGCTGAAGGGCGCGCTGGCGCGGCTCGGCGATCCAACGAACTGGCCGAAAGGGACCTGACTAGAAAAATGTTCGATACCAAGATCGCGATCGTCGTGCGCGACGACCTTGCCGTCTGGCAGAAGCTAAATGTCACCGCGTTTCTGACCAGCGGCATCGTCGGCGCGGCGGATGGCATCATCGGCGCGTCCTACGAGGACGCAGACGGCAACCGCTACAATCCCCTCTGCATCCAGCCGATGATCGTGCTGGCGACGGACGCGTCCGGGATGCGCAAGATTTTCGAGCGGGCAAAGACCCGCGCCGTGCCGCTCTCGCTCTATACCGAAGAGATGTTCTCCACCGGCCACGACGCTGCCAACCGGGCGGCCGTGAAGGCCGTCGCCGCCGCCGACCTCACCATCGTCGGCCTGGCGCTGCGCGAGGAGAAAAAGGTCGTCGACAAGATCACCAAGGGCGCGAAGATGCATCCTTGAGGAGGCCGCCCGATTTGGCATCGGCCGCTTCCCCCGGCTTGTCGACCGAGACCAGAAAGCGTTTGATGTACCCGCGAAATTCCTTGTCGATCGAAATGAAGTCCTCCGGCGTTTGACCTCCTGGCTTGTCCAGGATGAGACTCGCCCAGATTTCGTCGTTCAGGTTGTATCTGGTCGAGCAGCTGTGGTGGATTGGCTTGTATTCTCCGGTGCAGACAACATAGAACGGCCATCCGGAAGGGTCTTTATAGTTTTTGTGGAAATAATATACGGACGGATTTGGAGCGATTTCGTCTGCGTAAAAGACTTCGAACCCGTTAGTTGTTGAGTATTGTGGGCGACCGTTCCTGAAAGCATCTATCAGGTGTGGATGTTTTTTAAACCAGTTGGCGACGAATTTCTCAAATGCATCAGGAGTATGTGGGTCCTCATTGAATTCAAAAGCAAACAGCCCTTCCCGAAATTGCCGCGTTACGAGATTCAAATGCGGGTCGAAATTACGTCGGTAGTACTGCCGCGCGTGCTGCACCTTTCGATAGTCGAAGCCTTCAGGCTGCGTATCAGGGTGGCTCCTGACATAAAAGGCGATGCCTTCGATGGGCAGACCGGCATCGGGGCCGCATAGCCATCGCACCTGTTCCCTATAGAGCTCGTCGTCCTTGCGGCCATCGAGCGGGTTCGCTGCGAAGACGTCGACGCGGGGCAGCTTGAAACTGTAGGAACCGAGGCGGAGACGCACATAGTTGGACCCGGCGCAGTCGGGAACATTGGCCCCCTCCTTGTGGGGCAGCAGGTATTTGGGCGGGGGCTCCGGCGGTTCGGCCAGCGCGACATAGACCACCGCCACGGAAACCAGCGCGAGGTACACCCGGAAAGGCCATTTCAGCCATTTCTTCATCGATTTCGCCTGCCTGTGGGCGAATGCACACAACCACACATTGGTGTGGTTGCTGCCGAAATCAATCGATATCGGTTTCTGGGGTAAACGCCGCGGCCGCTTCCTCAGCCCTCCAGCGCCGCCTTGATCTTCTCCGCGTGCTTGGCCAAAAGCTCCGGGTCGGCCATCTCGCCGGTGTGGGGCTTCAGCGGCACGCCCTCGTGGCGCGGGATGACGTGGACATGGAGGTGGAAGACGACCTGGCCGCCGGCCGGCTCGTTGAACTGCTGGACGGTGGCGCCCGGCGCCTCGAACGCCTTCATGACGGCATGGGTCAGCTTCTGGGTCGTCGCCATTACCGCGGCGAGGTCGTCGAGGCCGACGTCGAGGATGTTGCGGGCGGCGGCCTTCGGCAGCACCAGGGTGTGGCCGTCGGCGCGCGGCATGATGTCGAGGAAGGCGAAGGTCTTGTCGTCCTCATAGACCTTGTGGCAGGGCATCTCGCCGCGCAGGATCTTGGCGAAGATGTTGTCGGCGTCATAGGCGGTCATGGCGGTCCTCCAATGGCGGTGTGTCGGTGGCCGGCATCACCCGGCCTTCGCGGTCTCTGTGCTCTTCTGGTGCAAGGCGCGGCGCTCGCGGGACAGGCGCCGGACGGCATCGCCATAGCGCATCTGGTCGGCGAAGTTCAGCCGGGTGAGGGCCATGCGCGTCTTGCGGTCGACCGGTTCCTTGGCCTTCGTCGCATTGCGCGTGCGATTTGAGGCGGGCGGCACGGTGAGGCCGGTGAGTTCCAGGCAGTCGTCATAAAATTCGGTGAGGCCGACGAAGCCGAGATCGTCGATGTCGAAGGGCCTGAGCAGGCGGTGCTGCAGGTTGCGGGCGTCCTTGCGGCCTGCATAGTCGAGGAGCGACAGGTCCTCCGCCTGCAGCGCCTTGGCCAGCGGATTGATGACGTCATCGCGACTGCGGTTGAAGTAGTACTCCGAGATCAGCCGCTCGGCCGGATCGCGCAGCCAGACCCACACATTGGCGGGCTCGATGCCGAGCTTCCTGAACCGGTTGACGAAGAAATGCCCGTGGATGATGCGAATGCCGGCATCCGCGATCCGCTTCAGGTCGTCCGGCCCGGACGGGCGGCCGATCTCCTTCAGGAGCGGATGGGTCTTGGGATGCCGGGTACCGTAGGAAAAGGCGACCGTGTCGCCGAAATTGGCGACGAGCACGTCGGCGAATGCCGTTCCCGCGGTCTTCGGGATGTGGACGGAGATCACCGGCAGGGGCGAGGCATCGAGCGTCAGCATGGCCGCTTGATGTCACTAACCGGGGCTTGAATCAAGCATGGTCGATGTCCGCGCGGGCGCCCGGGCGGTGTCGTGGATCAGCGCGCATTCCGGTCGCGCTTGAATGGCGCCATCTGCCTCAGGAGTTCCGACTCTTCGGCGACCGCCTCGCGCTCCTGGTCGAGATAGGCGGCAACGGCGTTCCGGAGCCCCGGGTGGACGATGTGGTGGGCCGAGTGGGTGGTCACCGGCAGGTAGCCGCGGGCGAGCTTGTGGGCGCCTTGCGCGCCGGCCTCGACCAGCCTCAGGCGGGTTTGAATCGCGAACTCGATGGCCTGGTAGTAGCAGACCTCGAAATGCAGGAACGGCAGGTCCTCGGTCGTGCCCCAATAGCGGCCGTAGAGCGTGTCGGAGCCGATGAAGTTGAGCGCGCCGGCGATGATCTCCGTTCCGCGCCGGGCGAAGATCAGGAGGATCCGTTCCGCCATCCGTTCGCCAATAAGGGAAAAGGCCTCGCGGTTGAGATAGGGCGTGCCCCATTTGCGGGCGCCGGTGTCCATGTAGAACCGGAAGAAGGTGTCCCAGTGGTGCTCTTTGATGTCGGTTCCCGTGACCCAGTCGATCTCGATGCCGTCGCCCTGGGCGTCGCGCCTCTCGCGCCTGATCGTCTTGCGCTTGCGCGAGGCGAGGGCCCCGAGGAAATCGTCGAAGGTCTTGTAGCCCTCGTTGACCCAGTGGAACTGCTGGTCGGTGCGGTGGAGGTAGCCGTCCTCTTCCAGCAACCGTGCCTCGTTCTCCGTCAGGAAGGTGAGGTGGGCGGACGAGGCCTCGAACTGGCTCGCCGCCTGGCGGATGCCGGAGGCCAGGATCTTTCGGGCAGCGTCGCTGTCCGGCCCGTTGCCGACGAGGAGCCGCCGGCCGGTTGCCGGGGTGAAGGGGACGGAGATCTGGAGCTTCGGATAGTACTCCCCGCCGGCGCGGTAGAAGGCATCGGCCCAGCCGTGGTCGAAGACGTATTCGCCCTGGGAGTGGCTCTTCAGATAGGCCGGAACGACGCCGGCATAGCTGTCGTCGGCGCGCTCCAGCGCCAGGTGGCAGGACGCCCAGCCGGTTTCGGGAAGGGCGCAGCCGGACTCTTCCAGTGACCAAAGAAAATCGTGTGATATAAACGGGTTAAATGACGTTTCTTCAGAAACTTGTTTCGCTGGTTCGGGCTCTCCGCAATCCGATTCCGGACTGCCCGCCAACCCCTTGAATTGGGATTCTTTTTCGCTGCGCCCTTCACGTTCAGAATCCGATTCAAGAGCCGCACCCAAATCGGCCTTAAGCCGGCCGCCCTCGGCCAGCTCCCAGCCGGGATTGGCGAGCCGATCCCAGTCCTTGCGGTCGATATCCCTCAGCGATGTGAGGACGCGGATCTTGGCTTCGACAGAACTCATGGGATGACGGACCGTGGCATTTTTCGAGGAGGCGCGGCGGGCGCGCTTGAGGGATCGATTCAAGGATTGAATCTAAGCCGCCCGGCGCCTCGCTCAAGCGTCCGGATCGAATCCCTCGAAAATGATCTGGTCGGCGTGGCGCGCGGCGCGGCGCCGGTGGTCCGTGGTGCGCACCGTCCAGGTCAGCACCGGCCGGCCGAAAAGCCGGCGCATCAGCGTAACAGCCGGGGCCGGCAGCGCCTCGATGTCGTAGGCGATGAAGTCCGGGCGGGTGCGCGGAGCATGCAGGAGGTGGCGGAGCGCGAACCGCTCCATCAGCGTCAGGAGGCGCCATTCCGGATCGCGCGGTGAGGTGGCGCAGGCGGTGATGCCGCGCGGCAGGTGCGGGGCGAGGCCCTTGAAGGCGGCGACGATCTCCGGATCGAAGGACATCACCGCCACGGGGCCGTCATAGCCGGCCAGCACCTCGGCGACCGGGCCTGCGATGGCCGCGCCCCGGCGCATGTCGGACTTCATCTCCAGCACCAAGGGCACGCGTCCGGCAACCAGATCCAGAAAGGCCGTTAGCGTCGGGATGGTGTCGCCGCCGCCGTCCATCAGCGGGGTCGCGGAGAGCTCGGCGGCGGTGAGCGCGCCAACCGGCCCGCGGCCCTCGGTCAGCCGGTCGAGCGTGTCGTCGTGGAAGACCATCGGCACGCCGTCGGCGGAAAGCTGCAGGTCGGCCTCGATCGAAAAGCCTTTCTCAGCGGCGGCCGCGGCCGCTTTGAGCGAGTTCTCGATGCGGCCGGCATGGGCATCGTGGTAGCCGCGATGGGCGACGGGGCGGGCGGTCAGCCAGGCGGGCGCGTTCATTGGGCAGCCAGCGTCCCTTCGACGTTCCTATTCGACCTCGAACACCGCCTCGACCTCGACGGCGACACCGAAGGGAAGGGCGGCGACGCCGACGGCGGCGCGGGCATGGCGGCCGCGGTCCTGAAACACCTCGGCCATCAGGTCGGAGGCGCCGTTGATGACCTTCGGCTGGTCGGTGAAGTCGGGCGTGGAGTTGACGAAGCCGGTGAGCTTGACGACGCGGGTGATGCTGTCGAGGTCGCCGACGGCGGCCTTTGCCTGGGCGATGAGGGCAAGGGCGCAGAGCCTCGCCGCCTTCTGGCCTTCGGCGATGGAAAGCCCGCCGCCGAGGCGGCCGATGAATTCCGGCCCCTTTGCACCCATCGGAAGCTGGCCGGAGACGTAGAGCTGGTTGCCCGTCCGCACGAAGGGCACGTAGTTGGCGGCCGGCATCGGCGCCTCTGGAAGATCTATGCCGAGTTCGGCAAGGCGGGCGTCGGTTTGACCGGTCATGGTCACTGTCTCCTGGGTTCAATCTTTGTTGCGCCCAGCGAGGGCGCGCGCGGCGACGATTGCCAAAATCCACCGAATAGGCAAGTTTATTGACGACAAGACGGGGCAAAAGGGGCGAACGCCGCGCCGGCATCGACGGTCCGCGCCATGGTTACGCCATGCTCGCCGCCTATCGGGTGGAAACGCCAGCAACGAGCCGGGGCAGGAACAGCAATGAACAACCTCATCGACGGGCCGTATCGCGCCATTGCGGCGGCTGCGATTCTCTCCGCTGTCATGGCCGTGCCGGCCGCGGCCGGGCGCGCGGTGCCCAATGTCAGCGATGCGGCGAGCCATGACGCGGTCGTCGCCGACCTCATCTCGCACCGGGCCGTGTTCGACATGAAGCTGACCGATTCGAAGGCCTCGTCCTCGATCGCCGGCCTCAACGGGCGCATGGTGTTCGAGACCATCGGCTCGACCTGCGACGGCTTCACCATCAATTTCCGCTTCGTTACCCAGGTAGAGGACAGCCAGGGCAATTCCCGGCTGACCGACATGCGCACCACGACCTTCGAGGACGCCTCCGGCGAGCGGTTCGAGTTCCTGACCCAGACCTATATTGACGAAAAGCTGGTGGAGGAATCGAAGGGCAGCGCCGTGCGCGACGGCGAGACGACGACCGTCCGCCTCGACAAGCCGGAAAAGAAGACGTTCACCATCGGCAAGCGGATCCTGTTCCCGACCCAGCACCTGGTCGCCATGCTGAGCGCGGCGCGCTCCGGTGAGGCGTTCCTGCCGGCCAACATCTATGACGGTTCGGAGACCGGCGAGAAGATCTTCCCGACCGCGACCACCATCGGCAAGCGGATCGACGGGCCGGATACGCTCGACGCCAAGGCGGCCGACGCCGACATGTCGAAGCTGCCGCGCTGGCCGGTTACGGTCGGCTATTTCGAGCCGGTGTCGACGGGCGGCGAGGCGCTGCCGACCTACGAGATGAGTTTTCTTCTCTATGGCAACGGCATCAGCCGCGACGTGAAGATCGACTATGGCGACTTCAGCGTTGCCGGCAAGCTGGTCAATCTTGAGATCCACGACGTGCCGGGCTGCAGCGCCGACAAGGCCGGCGCGCAGTAAGCAATCCGGCTTTTTCACTCCTGAAGATCGTCGTCGGGCGGCGAGGGATCGCGGCCGCGGCGCTTTGCGGCGAGCGCGAGGCCGAGATTGACGGCGCCGGTGCCGAAGCGTTCGCGCAGGTCGTCGATGGCGATCTCGGCGCGGGCACGGCGCGTTGCCGCCACGTCGACGAGGTCGTCCGGGTCGGCGAGCACCGGGTCGGCGAAATCGGAGACACCAATGCCGATCAGCCGGAACATCCGGCCGTTGGCCTCCCGCGCGAGCATGTCCTGGCCGGTGCGGAAGATGCGGTCGGCGAGCCGTGTCGGGTCGGCGAGCCGGTGGCTGCGGGTGATGATCCGGAAATCCTTCGTCTTCAGCTTCAGGGTCACCGTCCAGCCGGCTTTCTCGGCCGCCTTCAGGCGCTTGGAGACCTTTTCCGACAGCCGTCGCAGATGCGCCATGAGTTCGTGCGCGTCGGCAATATCGACGTCGAAGGTGGTCTCCGCGCTGATGCTTTTGGCCTTTGAGGCGGCAGACACGGTGCGCCGGTCCTCGCCGCGGGCGAGATGGAAAAGCTTCAGCCCCAGCGCGCCGTAGCGGCGGGCAAGGTCGGCCTCGTCCATCCTCTGCAGATCGCCGATGAGGCGGATGCCGTCGGCCTGGAGCTGGCGCTGGGTGACCTTGCCGACGCCCCAGATCATGCCGACCGGCTTGTCGGCAAGGAAGTCCTTTGCCTCCGCCGCGCCGATGACGGAAAAGCCGCGCGGCTTGTCGAGGTCGGAGGCGATCTTGGCGAGGAACTTGTTGGCGGCAAGGCCGACGGAGACGGAGATGCCGATCTCGGCCTCCACATCGCGGGCGAAACGGGCGAGGGTGACCGCCGGGCTGGTGCCGTGCAGGCGCTCCGTGCCGGTAAGGTCGAGGAACGCCTCGTCGATGGAGAGCGGCTCGACCAGCGGCGTCAGCGCCCGCATCATCTCGCGGACCTGGCGCCCGACGGCGGTGTATTTTTCCATGTTCGGCGGCAGCACGACGGCTTCCGGGCAGAGCTTCAGGGCCTTGAACATGGGCATCGCCGAATGGACACCCTTGATGCGCGCGATGTAGCAGGCCGTGGAGACGACGCCGCGCCGGCTGCCGCCGATAATCAGCGGCTTGTCGTCGAGGCTCGGATCGTCGCGCTTTTCAATCGCGGCATAGAACGCGTCGCAGTCGATATGGGCGATGACCAGGCGGTGCAGTTCCGGGTGGGCAACGACGCGGGGGCTGCCGCACGCCGGGCAGCGATGAGCGGTGCCGGCAAAGGACGTCAGGCAATCCCGGCATAGGGCAGTGTTGGCGGAATGGTCGATGTCGCGCATGGCCTCGTCATCGTCGCCGCAGCGTTTTGCGGCTTGCCAGTCTAGCAGGCTTTGGCCGAAAGACGTCAGATCTCATTGCGGTCAGAGGTTGCTGGGGCCGTGCCCTGGACGGCCGCACAGCACCTCAGCGAATGCCGACTGGATTGCCGCGTCGGCCTTGCGGCCTTCTCGCAATGACGTTGAAATGTTTAAAGAATCCAACCAGGACCGTCATTGCGAGCGGAGCGAAGCAATCCAGCTTTTCTGCGGTGGTTATTAAACGACGTCGCCCGATCCCAGTCCGGGCATTGGCGCCGTGCCCGATGCCTTAGAACCCGAACCGGCCGACGATGAAATTGCGGGCGGCCGGCCAGTCGTTGGCCTTCAGCGAAAGCCCGTCGATGGGACCGGCGAGGTCGAAGAAGCGGCGGTCCGCAATAAACTGCACGAGGCTGGCGCCGTCGACGAAGGCGCCGACGGAGCGGATGTTGGAGGGCGAATCGTCGAGGAAGACGACGGCGCCGTCGGCGCGTTCGGCGAGAAGCCTGGCGGCCGGTCCCTTCGGCCCGGTATTGGTGATGACCGGATAGGGCATGCCGTGGCGAGCCAGGGTCTCGGAGCGCAATTGCCGGTGCCTTTCGGGAATGTTGGTCAGCATGACCACTTCCGCAGCCTGGCTCAGCTCGCCAAGCGCTTCGGCGACGCCGGCCACGGGCTGCTGGTTGCCGGTCTCGGCATCGAAGAAGCCGAGCAGCAGCTCGCGGACCTCCTCGCGGGAGGCGGGTTCCCGGTCCTCCTGGCGGACGATATTGCCGTTGAGGCCGTAGGAGCGGGCTACCAACTCAAAGCCGTGGGCGAGAAGATGCCGCTCGAACGGGGCGATGAAGTGCAGCGCCACCTCGTCGACGTCGCACAGGATCAGCGGGCCGTCCTTGAGGTCGAGTTCCTCGATCTGGCGCGCGGTTTCCGGTGCCATGTCGACCACGGGTCCGACCGGCAGGTCAGTTGATCGTGACATCGCCCCCGTCCTCCGACAGCGCCAGGTGGGCGGCGGCGATCATCGTCGGGCGCACGCGGATGCGCTCGACGAAGACGAGCAGCAGATCCTCGTTGGCCATCAGGAATTCCAGCACGGCGCACAGGAACCAGGGCTCGCCGGCGGCGCTCCTCAGGTTCTCCGGGCCGAGCCCGGTCTCGGCGAGAAACCGGCCCAGCGATTCGGTTTCGCCGGCGATGAAGGCAAGTCCGGAGACGGCGATCCGCTCGGCGGATTCCCAAGGCATTCGCTGGATCCGGGACTCCATTTTGCGCCTGTGTTTGCCTTTGTGAAAGATTCTTTCTGTATGTTCTGAAAATGGACGGACCGCAAGACGGCGTGTGATGGCGCGTCACCGGGGACCGCCCGTTCGGGACGAGCGCGTGCCCGGCGAGCGGTCCATGGGGTATGAGCACGGGGACGCAGGGGTAGGGCGAACCAATGGCCAAGAAGGTTCTGATCGTTGAGGACAATGACCTCAACATGAAGCTGTTTCGCGACCTTCTGGAGGCGAACGGCTACGAGACGGTCCAGACCCGCAACGGCCTGGAGGCCATGGACCTTGCCCGCGAGCACCATCCCGACCTCATCCTGATGGACATCCAGCTCCCCGAAGTCTCGGGCCTGGAGGTCACCAAATGGATCAAGGAAGACGACGACCTGAAGATGATCCCGGTCGTCGCCGTCACCGCCTTCGCCATGAAGGGCGACGAGGAACGTATCCGCCAGGGCGGCTGCGAGGCCTATCTGTCCAAGCCCATTTCGATCGGGAAGTTTCTTGAAACGGTAAAATCGTATCTCGGCGATGCGTGACTGAGGGGATAGCGCAATGACCGCCCGTGTTCTTGTCGTCGACGACATACCGGCCAACACGAAACTGCTCGAGGCGCGGCTGACGGCAGAATATTTCGAGGTCCTGACGGCTGCCAACGGGCCGGATGCCCTGGCGATCTGCCAGGCGGACAAATGCGACATCGTCCTGCTCGACGTGATGATGCCCGGCATGGACGGCTTCGAGGTCTGCCGGCGGCTGAAGGCCGATCCGCGGACCGTACACATTCCCGTCGTCATGGTGACGGCGCTCGACCAGCCGGCCGACCGGGTCAAGGGCCTGGACGCCGGGGCCGACGATTTCCTCACCAAGCCGGTCAACGACATCGCGCTGATCACAAGGGTGAAGAGCCTCGTCAGGCTGAAGATGCTGACCGACGAGTGGCGCATGCGCTCCGTGACCGGCCGCGATATCGGCTTTGAGGACACCGCCGCCGCGGACGATTTCGCGGCCAAGGGCAAGGGCCGCATCCTTCTGGTCGACGACCGGCGCTCGTCCTATGAGCGGATGGCGGCGTCATTGGCGAAATCCCACGACGTGACGGTGGAGACCGATCCCCAGGAGGCGTTGTTCCGGGCCGCGGAGGGCGATTTCGAACTGGTCATGATCTCGCTGGCGCTGGCCAATTTCGACGGCCTCAGGCTGTGCTCCCAGCTCCGCTCGCTGGAGCGCACGCGGATGGTGCCGGTGCTTCTCATCACCGAGCCGGAAGACAATGCGCGGCTACTGCGCGGCCTCGACCTCGGGGTCAACGATTACCTCGTCAGGCCGATCGACAAGAATGAGATGATGGCGCGCACGCGGACCCAGATCCGCCGCAAGCGCTACACCGACCATTTGCGCGACAACGTCCAGCAGACGATGGAGCTGGCGGTTACCGACGCGCTCACCGGGCTGCACAATCGGCGCTATCTGGAAAGCCATCTGGCGACGCTGGTCAGTCAGGCCGTGCAGCGCTCCAAGACGCTGGCCGTCCTGATGGTCGATCTCGATTACTTCAAGGCCGTCAACGACACCTACGGCCACGATGCGGGCGACGACGTCCTGCGCGAATTCGCCCGCCGGCTGCGCAAGAACCTGCGCGGCATCGACCTTGCCTGCCGCTTCGGCGGCGAGGAATTCGTCGTCGTCATGCCGGAGACCGACCTGTCGCTGGCCGTCGCGGTGGCGGAGCGCATCCGCCAGAAGGTCGCCGGCGAGCCGTTCCTAGTCAATGGCGGGGCGCGGGCGCTGGACGTGACGATCAGCGTCGGCCTTGCCATGCTCGACCACTATGACGACACGCCGCAGACGATCCTGAAGCGCGCCGACGAGGCGCTTTATGCGGCCAAGCGCGACGGCCGCAACCGGGTGGTCGCCGACGCGGCCTGAGCCGCCCTTTCAGGCACGCCTTCCCGCACAACCGCAGCGCAATCTCCGGTAGTGGCAACGCCATGCCTTTGGCGGGTATAATTCCCTGCAACGAGGCGCCGGGGGGCGGTCCCGCGCATGTATTGAACAGCCTTCAACTCTGAAAGCATTGCCGTCTATTGGTGGCTCTTAACCAATCCGGCGTTTTTCATTGGTTTTTGGTTACGATTTCGTTGATATTTGGATCAGGCGAAACCGGAAACGCGATAGTCACATTTCAGCGAAACCGGTCTGTATCGGCGAAATATCGGATATTCAAAGGATTTTTTCGTTAGCCAGTATCATCAAGAGATACCCTACGGAATGCTCAGGTCCGCCGCATCTCCTGGGTCCGTGGGGTCAGGCCGGCCGGAAAGCAGGGTGTTGAGTGGCCTCCTCGTTAAGCCCCGCCTCCGGTCGGCCACCTCTTCCGGGCCGATTGCATCCGCGTTTTCGGAGATTCTGCAAGGCCGTTCAGGGATTCGATCCCTCACCAATCAAGGGTAGAAGAGTGTCTGTCGCCCGGCAGGCCGGTTCCGACCTCCGGTCGTCGCCGGGGCAGGGCGCATGCTTGCACGGCAAAGCAAAGCGCCGCCCCTGACGGACGGCGCTTTCACATCTTTTCGCGCGACTGCCGGCGGTGCCGGCGGGCGCGCTACTTGATCTTGGATTCGCGGAAGTCGACGTGCTTCTTGGCGACCGGATCGTATTTCTTCTTGACCATCTTTTCGGTCATCGTCCGGCTGTTTTTCTTGGTGACGTAGAAGTAGCCCGTGTCGGCGCTCGACACGAGACGAATCTTGATCGTGGTTGCCTTAGCCATTCCGCTTGTCCTCGGAGAAATCGGTCTGCCGGGTCCGGGTGCCAATTTCACCGCACGGTCCCGATTGGTGCGCCACCCTAGTCATTGCGCGGCCCTTGTCAAGAATTCGTGTCACCGGCCGGCCCATCTTGCGATGCGAAAGGCGGCAATCACGACATATCCGGCAAAGAACAGGGCGCAGACGATGGGAAAGCCGTGCGGGTCGATGTCCATGCCGGCACCCATGGCGGCGGGGCCGACCAGCATGCCGATGGAGTACATCATGACGAAGGCGGCGTTGGCGGAGGCAAGGTCGGCGTCGCGATAGCGGGCCGCGAGGTGGGCAAGGCCGATGGTGTAAAGGCCCGCCGTGACGCCGCCCCAGATGAAGAGGGTGACGAAAAGCTCGGTCATGCGGTGCGCAAAGACGGGCATGAGCAGTGCGCCGATCACGCCGACGAGGCCGCAGACGAGGAGCAGGACGCGCTTGTCCATGCGGTCGCTCATCCAGCCGAGCGGCACCTGGAGCACGACGTTGCCGAGGGCGGCGGCGGTCACCAGCAGCGTTGCGGTCGCCGCATCGAGGCCGATCCTGAGGCCGTAGATCGGCAGGATAGAGAGCATGCCGGTTTCCACCGCGCCGAAGGCAAGGACCGCGATGGTGGCCACGGGAACGGCGATCAGGAACCTGGCGAAGGAGTGCTCCGGCCTTTTTTCGATGCGCGGACTGGTGTCGCGGGCCATGATGACCGGGATCGCGGATACGGCGAGGATGATCGTGCCAATGAGGAAGGGCGGGGCGCCCGAGGCCCCGGTCAGCGACAGCAGGATGGGGCCGGCGGCGACGCCGATCGACAGGAAGGTGGCATAGACGCCGAGGACGAAGCCGCGCCGTTCGCGCGGCGCGGCCGACGATATCCAGAACTCGGACAATACGAAGATCGCCGTCGTCGCGCCGTGGAAGACGAAGCGCAGGCCGAACCAGGCCCAGTAGGACGAGATGACGAAAAAGCCGAGGAAGCTGACCATCGAGGCGGCGATGAGGATGAGGATCAGCCGTGCCGTGCCGATGCGCCGGGCGAGCGGCGTGACGAACGGCACCCAGGCGATGGAGGCAACGCCGGCCATAGCCGAATTGATGCCGATGGCGGTGCCGGAAAAGCCACGCGCCTCCATGACCAGGGCGAGCAGCGGCATGGACAGGCTGATGGCGACGCCGACGATGGAAATGGAGGCGATCGCGGCGGCCATGCCGCGGCGGTCGACCGGCCGAGGGGCCGCCCCTTGCACGCTTCCTTCCGCCATGACGCCCCGTTACCCTCGACACTGGCGCCGCCAGGGCGCCGCACCATCCGCCGTCAGATCAGGTCGCGGCGAAAGCCGCTGCCCAACCAATAATAGAACGGCACCGGCGTTTCCGGGGCAAGCTTGGGGTCGCAGGCGAGCCGCTCCTCCAACTCCTCGATGATCACCTTGGTAATGGTCGGAAGCTCCAGGTCGTGGGCCTCGGCGAGCGTCGGCCAGTCGACCTCCTCCAGTTCGCCGGAGGGGCCGGTGCCTTCCGGCAGGGTGCCGGCGACAGCGTCGGCAAAGACGACGAGGAAGCGGGTGTCGAAGCGGCGCGAGCGGCGCGGCGGGGTGATGGCGCGGCCGACATAGCGGATGGGCGACAGGTCGGGGACAATGCCGCGCTCGGCAAAGGCGCACCAGGTCGGATCGGACTTGGGCAGGTGCGGCGTGTCCTCCTTGCTGCCGATGAAGACACCGGTCTCCTCGAAGGTCTCGCGGATGGCAGCGATGCCGAAGGCCCGTGCGCGGGCCTCCGTCTTGGGACCCTTCATGGCGTGCATCAGCTTGTTGCGGATGGCCTCGTGGTAGTCGCCGCAAGCGCGCACGCGGGAATCGCCCGGATCCACCCGGCCGCCGGGAAAGACGAACTTGCCCGGCAAAAAGACGTGGCGCTCATGGCGCCTGCCCATCAGCACGCGCACCGGCCCGCCCGCCGTCCTGTCGAGGATCAACAGCGTGGCCGCATCCTTCGGCCGGCGGTTGGCGTAGGTCTGGTTGCGTTCGGTGTTGGTCAGGCGTTCGGCGAGATCGGCCATGTCCGGCTCTCTTTTTTGGGCGGGGCTCAGTCCTCGCCGAATTCCGGCGTGTGGTTGGGGTCGAAGCCATGCATGAAGAGTGCCCATTGCAGGCCGACGACGGCGCCCTTGACCGGGCGCAGCAGCGCCAGCGACAGCAGCACCGTCAGCGGCAGCCAGATGGACATCTGCAGCCAGATCGGCGGCGCCCAGAGCTTTTCCACCGTCAGGATCATGCCGACGATGATGTGGCCGACGATGAGGATGGTGAAATAGGGCGGGGCGTCGTCGGCGCGGTGGTGGTGGAGCGCCTCGTTGCAGGTGCCGCAATGGTCCTTGACCGTCAGATAGCCGTCGAACAGGGCACCGGTGCCGCAGGAGGGGCATTTCGACGCCATGCCGCGGGCAACTGCATTGCCGACCGGGCGCGTGGGGGCCTCGTCCGGCGGCGACTCGAAGATCTGCTGGTGCATGGCGTTTGTCCTCAGCGCCGCTTGACGCGTTTCTTGGCCCGCGCGGACTTGTCCGGCACCGGCTTCTTGCGGGGCGGACGGCGTTTTGCCGCGCCTTTCCCGGAAGGTTTCTGATACCGCCCTTCGGAGAGAAGTTCAAACCTGAGCGCGCCGGCAAGGGGCATTGCCTCGGCCAGTTGCACCTCGACCCGGTCGCCGAGCTGGTAGGTCTCGCCGGTGCGCTCGCCGGTCATGGAGTGGGTGACGTCGTCGTAGCGGTAGTAGTCGTCGCCGAGCTTGGAGGCCGGCACGAAGCCGTCGGCGCCGCTGTCGTCGAGGCGCACGAACAGGCCGGACCGGGTGACGCCGGCGATGCGGCCGTTGAAGCTGGCGCCGATATGGTCGGCGAGCCAGTGGGCGATCAGCCGGTCGACGGTGTCGCGCTCGGCCGCCATGGCGCGCCGTTCCGTTGCGGAGATCTCCGCAGAAATCCCCTCAAGCTTCTCCTCGAAACCGGACGGCAGGCCGTCCTTGCCGAAGCCGAGGGCGGCAACGAGGCTGCGGTGGACGACGAGGTCGGCATAGCGCCGGATCGGCGAGGTGAAATGGGCGTAGCGCCTCAGGTTCAGGCCGAAATGGCCGATATTGGCCGGCGAATACTCCGCCTGGGCCTGGCTCCTCAGGATCACCTCGTTGACCAGTTCGTCGTTCTCCGTGCCCTCGACGCGGGCGAGGATCGCGTTGAAGACGGCAGGCCGCAGATTGCCGGTGCGGGCGAGCTTGATGTCGATGGTGGAGAGGAAGTCGCGCAGCGCTTCCAGCTTTTCCGGCGTCGAGGCATCATGGATGCGGTAGATCACCGGCGCGCGCTGCTTCTCCAGCGTCTCCGCCGCGCAGACATTCGCCTGGATCATGCACTCCTCGATCAGCTTGTGGGCGTCGAGGCGGGGCGGCACGATGATGCGGTCGACGGTGTCGTCGTCGTTCAGGACGATCTTGCGCTCCGGCAGGTCGAGGTCGAGCGGCGCGCGGGCCTCGCGGCCCTTCTTCAAACAGGCGTAGGCGGCCCAGAGCGGCTTCAGGATCGGCTCCAGCAGCGGGCCGGTCTTGTCGTTCGGTTTGCCGTCGATGGCCCCTTGCGCCTCCTGATAGGAGAGCTTGGCGGCGGAGCGCATCATCACCCGGTGGAATCTGTGGTCGAGCTTGCGGCCGTCGGCGGCAAAGCGCATGCGCACGGCGATCGCCGGCCGGTCCTCGCCCTCGCGGAGCGAGCAGAGATCGTTGGATATCCGCTCCGGCAGCATCGGCACGACCCGGTCGGGGAAATAGACCGAGTTGCCGCGCAGGAGCGCCTCGCGGTCGAGGGCGCTGCCCGGTCGGATGTAATAGGCGACGTCGGCAATGGCGACGGTAACGACGAAGCCGCCCTCGTTCTTGGGGTCGTCGTCGGGAACGGCATAGACGGCGTCGTCGTGGTCCTTGGCGTCGGCCGGGTCGATGGTGATGAGCGGGACGTCGCGCCAGTCCTCGCGCTTGTCGCCCTTCGTCTGCAGCGTCACCGGCTTTGCCGCGTCTGCCTCGGCGAGCACGGCGTCGGGGAAGATATGGGGGATGGCGTGGGTGTGGATGGCGATCATGGAGACCGCCTTTTCGCTCTTCATGGAGCCGATGCGCTCGCGGACCTTGGCCCGCGGCACGCCGTAGCGGCCGGCCTTGAGGACGTCGACGGTGACGAGGTCGCCGTCCACCGCGTCTCCGGCATCGGCCTTCTCGACGATATATTCCTTCTGCTTGCGGTCGACCGGGGCGATGCGCGCCGTGCCGTCGGGGCCGACCACATAGACGCCGAGGAGGGCGGTCGGCTGGCGCTCCAGCACCTTGATGGTGCGCCCGAGATAGCCGACGCCGGCATCGGAAGGCGCCTCGGCGATCCGTACCAGCACCCGGTCGCCGACACCGGCGGCGCGGCCCGGGCGTTTGCCGCGGTCCGACAGGATCATGACGGAGGGCGGCGGGCCGTTCTCGTCCTCGTCCCATTCCATCGGCGCGCCGATCAGTTCGCCATCGGCATCGCGGCCGCTGGCGAGGACGACGGTGACCGACGGCAGGTCGCCCGGGCGGCGCATTGACTTGCGGCTGCCGGCGATCAGCCCGTCGGCGGCGAGGTCCTTCAGGAGTTTCTTCAGGCCGATGCGGTCGCTGCCGGTGATCCGGAAGGCGCGCGAGATCTCGCGCTT
>NZ_NPEV01000076.1 GCF_003258835.1 Rhodobium orientis
GCTCCGGCATCTCGTCGTCGGTGGCGGCGGCAACGGCCACCGCAGCGGCAGCGACCGGTCCGACGGGGCCCTGCGCGGCCGGCGGCTGTGGTGCCGCCGGGGCAACGCTCGCCGCAGGCATCGGCTGGGCGACCGCCGGGTAGGGCGCGCGCATGCCCGGGGCCATCGATTGGCCGCGGACGATGTTCTGCTCCACCACCACGTCGCTCGGCCCGCCGACCAGCACCAGATGCTCCACATTGTCCCGCCGCACCAGGACGAGCCGGCGGCGGGTGTCGATATGGGCCTGGTCCATGATCGCCAGCCGCGGCTGGCGGGTGCGCCCGCCATGGCCGAAACCGGTCCGGGTCAGGCGCCGCATGATCCACAGGAAGGCCGCAAGCAGGGCAAAGACGATCACGAAGGCGATCACGACCTGGATGCCGCGCGCCCAGCCGGCGCTCATGCCGAAGGTCTCCATCAGCCAGTCACTCATGCGGTTCGGTCTCCCGACGTAACGAACGGTGCGCGCGCGAATCTCGCGCCGTTTCCGGCAAGGTTAACAGAAGCCGGCAAATGTTGCCGCATGCCCGTTTCCGCGCGGTTCAAACGCCGCAGGCAATGCCAGCAATCAAGCCGTTTCTTCCGGCAACATGGTTACCCGATCGTTAAGCGCGTTAACACCCCGTTAACCATGAAGCCGGCAAGATATGCCGGACTGTTCGATGCGCAAGGGGATTCACCGTGGCGTTCACCGACTTGCGGCTGTTCCAGGCGTTGCGGACGAAGATGCATTGGCACCAGGTGCGCCAGGGCGTCCTCGCCGAGAACATCGCCAATGCGGACACGCCCGACTTCGAGGGCAAGGACCTCAAGAAGATCAGCTTCGACCGGGCGCTTGTCCAGACGCAGCCCGGAATCGGTGCGGCGCTGACCCATCCGATGCACATCCCCGTTTCGCCCGGCGATCCGCGGTTTTCCGAGAAGGACGACGAGTTCCAACTGACCCCGAACGGCAACGGCGTGACGCTGGAAGAGGAGATGATGAAGATCACCTCCAACCAGATGGACTACCAGACCGCGACGACGCTCTATTCGCGCGGCCTCGGCATTCTGAAGCTTGCCGTGCGCAACCGCTGACGGCGCCTTTGCGCCAGAAAGGACTGATCCGGCATGGATTTTCTGAAGTCGATCATGGTCGCCGCCTCGGGCCTCAGGGCCCAGAACGGCCGCATGCGGGTGATCGCCGAAAACATCGCCAACGCCGATTCCACGGCGCGCACGCCGGAGGGCGATCCCTACCGGCGCAAGATCCCGACCTTCGTGACGAAGTTCGACCGGGAGCTTGAGGCGTCGACCGTGAAGCTCGGGCGCGTCGCCGAGGACCGTTCGGATTTCAACACCCGATACGAGCCCGGCCATCCGGCGGCGGACGCCAATGGCTACGTCAAGATGCCGAACGTCAACACGCTGATCGAGACCGTCGACATGCGCCAGGCCCAGCGCAGCTACGAAGCCAATCTCAACGTGATCCGCTCGACGCGCAGCATGCTGCAGCGGACCGTCGATATCCTCAGGGGGTAACCGCGGCTGACCGCCCGCCCTTCCGCCTTCGCCAGACGAGGACAGGACAATGACCACACCCACCGTTGCCGCCAACGCCTATAACGCCGCCCTCCGGCTGGCGAATCAGTCAAACTCGGGCAAAGCTGTCGATGCCAAGGAGGCGCTGGCCCGGCCGGATTTCGCCAACCTGGTCACCGATGCGGCAAAGGAGGTCGTCAGTGACGGCCGCGCCGCGGAAACCAAGGCGGTCGACATGCTGCAGGGCAAGGCGAGCGTCGTCGACGTGGTCACCGCGGTGGCCGAGACGGAAGTGGCGCTGGAGACCATGGTGTCGGTGCGCGACAAGGTGATCGCCGCCTACGAACAGATCATGCGGATGCCGATCTGACCGTTGCGGCATCTGACAAGGGGTGGGGCCATGACCGGCCTTGAAGTTCTTGACGTCGCCCGCGAGGGCATCTGGACGCTGATCAAGGTGGCCAGCCCGATGATGATCGTCGGACTGGCCGTCGGCGTCGTCGTCGCCCTGTTCCAGGCACTGACGCAGATCCAGGAAATGACGCTGGTCTTCGTGCCGAAGATCCTCGCCATCTTCTTTGCCATGATGGTCTCGCTGCCCTTCATCGGACAGGTGCTGTCGACCTATATGGCCCGGCTGACCGATCTCATCGTCGCCGGGTAGGCCGGCCGTGACGATCACCCTTTTACCCTCCATCGCCGCCATCTTCATGCTGATGTTCGCGCGCTTCGGCACCATGCTGATGCTGATGCCGGCACTCGGCGAGACGTCGATCTCCATGCAGGCCCGGCTCGGCTTTGCGGTGCTCCTGACGCTGGTGATGTATCCGGCTGCCGCGCCGCTCTATCCCGTCGGCGTCGACATCACCATCCCGCGCCTCATCGCGCTCGGCGGCGGCGAGATGCTGGTCGGCTTCACCATCGGCCTGTCGACGCGCCTGCTGCTGTCCGTGGCCACGGTCGCCGGCACGACGATCGCCAGCCAGAGCGGCCTTGCCTTCGCCCAGGCGGTCGATCCGGCGCAAGGGATCCAGGGCGCGCTGTTCGCCAACTTCATCGGCCTGCTCGGCACCACCCTGATCTTCGCCACCGACCTCCATCACGTGGCGATTGCCGGCGTCCACGACAGCCTGACGCTGTTTCCGCCGGGCACCATCCCGCCGGTCGGCGATGCCGCGCAGATGGTGCTGATGGTCATCACCTCGTCGTTCGAAGTGGCGCTGCAGATCTCCGCGCCGTTCCTCGTCTTCGGCCTGGTGTTTTATTTCGGTCTCGGGCTGCTCAACCGCCTGATGCCGCAGATCCAGATCTTCTTCATCGCGATGCCGGCCAACATCCTCATGGGCCTCATCCTGATGTTCCTCCTGATCGGTGCGATCATGACCGCCTATGTCGGCCATATCGAAGCCGGCCTGACGCGCTTCCTGGTGCAGTAGGAGCGCGCCGTGGCCGACGATACCGACCAGTCAGAAAAGACAGAAGAACCCACACAAAAACGGCTCGACGACGCCCTGAAGAAGGGCGACGTGGCCAAGAGCCAGGAGGTCTCGTCCTGGTTCGCCATGGCCGGCATCGCCATCGTCGTCGCCATGCTGTCGCCGCACATGGCCGGAGCCCTCGGCAAATCGCTGAAGGGATACCTGGAGCACGCCGGCACCATTCCCATCGATGGCGGGGCGCTGCAGCACCTGTTCTGGCAATCGGGCGCGGCGTTCGCCGGTGCGCTCATCCTGCCGATGCTTCTGCTTGCCGCGATCGCGGTCGCCGGCAGCCTCGTCCAGCACCAGATGGTCTGGTCGCTGGAGCCGATCAAGCCGAAGCTGTCCAAGATCTCGCCGGCGTCCGGCTTCAAGCGCCTCTTCTCGCGCGAGAGCCTGTTCAACTTCGCCAAGGGCGTGGTGAAGATCGGCATCGTCGCAACGCTGATGGTGATCGTCATCTATCCGGAGCGCGACCGGCTCGACACCATGATGACCGCCGACGTCAACGTGATCCTGGCGATCCTGCGCGAACTGGTGCTGAAGCTGCTCGGCGCGATCATCGCCGTGATGACGGTGGTCGCCGGCCTCGACTTCATGTGGCAGCGCCAGCGCTGGCACGAAAAGCAGAAGATGACGCTGCGCGAGATCAAGGACGAGTACAAGCAGACCGAAGGCGATCCGGCGGTCAAGGCAAAGATCCGCCAGCTTCGCAACGAGCGCAGCCGGCGCCGGATGATGGCCAAGGTGCCGGAGGCGACCGTGGTCATCACCAACCCGACCCACTTTGCCGTGGCGCTGCAATACGAGCGCGGCATGAACGCGCCGCTCTGCGTTGCCAAGGGCACCGATGCGGTCGCCCTCAGGATCCGCGCGGTCGCCAAGGAACACGAGGTGCCGACCATCGAGAATCCGCCGCTCGCGCGTACGCTCTACGCCGCCGTCGACATCGACGAGGAGATTCCCGAGGCGCAATACCGTGCAGTCGCCGAGGTCATCGGCTATATCATGCGTCAGAAGTCGTCCAAGGGGTGGCGGGCGACGTAACGGGAAACGACGCCGGGACGCTTAAGGGCAGCGGCCGGTGGCGGCAGAGGGCGATCCGGCAACGATCTGGGGACGGGTTTTTTGCGACGGCAATCTTCATTGCAATTGACGTTTGGCCGGGGAATGCTCTCCGGCACGCCTGAATCGCCTGCGGGAGACCCATGAGCCGTATCGACGCCGCGCCGTCCGCCAGGGAGCCGATCATCGACCGCACCGAGCGGACGGGCAATATCGGCCTCCTGATCTTCCTCGCCGTGGCGCTGGTCACGGCGGCCGGGGCGTTCGCGTTCATGAGCCGCGAGCAGGCCGAACCCTATGTGCTGGCGCTGCTCGGCGTGCTCGCCGTCATTGGCGTCTTTTCCCTCTTTGCCGGCGCCATCGGGCTCATCAAATTCGCCGGCAAGTCCCAGAACCACGCGCTCGCCAAGGCGTTCCTCGATTCCATGAGCGAGGGCACCATCGTCGTCGATGCGGACGGCCGCATCGTCTATGCCAACAAGTCCTATGCCGACCTCGTCGGCGCCGAGACCCCGCGCGACGTGCGCACCGTGGAGCGGGTGTTTTCGGGCGATCCGAGCGTGACGGAAACGGTGTTCCGGCTGGCCCAGGCGGGCCGCGAGGGGCGGCCGGCGAGCGAGGAGATCCGGCTCGGCCATTCGCTCGGCGAGAGCACGGGCGGGGCGCGCTGGTATCGCATCCGGGTGCGGCCGTTCCAGGTCGAGGGCGGCGGCAAGGCGGAGCGCAACCTGACGGTCTGGCGGGTCGCCGACATCACCCGCGACCGCGACGAACAGGAGAATTCGTTCCAGGAGCTGCAGCGGGCGATCGACTTCCTCGACCATGCGCCGGCCGGCTTCTTTTCCGCCGACGCGAGCGGGCGGCTGCTCTACATCAACGCAACGCTCGCCGACTGGCTCGGCTATGACCTTGCCCAGTTCGACGTCGGCTCGATCATGCTCGCCGACATCGTCCAGGGCGACGGCACGGTGCTGTTTGATTCCATCTCCGGCGAGCCGGGCAAGACGGTGACCGAGCTGATCGACCTCGACCTCGTCAAGCGCAACGGCCAGAGCCTGCCGGTGCGGCTGATGCATCGGGTGCCGTTCGGCACGGAAGGCCTGCGCGGCGAAAGCCGGACGCTGGTGCTCAACCGCTCGCCCGGCGAGGACATCTCCGAATCGCTGAGGGCGGCCGAGGTCCGGTTCACCCGGTTCTTCAACAACACGCCGATCGCCATTGCCTCGGTCGACCGGCAGGGCCGGATCGGACGCACCAATGCCCCGTTCATGCGGCTGTTCGGCGAGGTTGCCAAGGCCGAGGCCGGCGCGCCGGCGCATCTCACCGACGTGGTCGCGGAGGAAAACCGCGAACGGCTCGGCGCCGCGCTTGCCGCGGCCGGTGCCGGCAAGGGCGAGATCCCGCCCTTCGACGTCGCCCTGGAGGGCAACAAGAACCGCTTCGTCAGGTTCTACGTCTCCGCCGTCGAAGAGGGCGCCCACGACGCCGACGTCGACAGCGAGGCGGAAGCGGCGATCGTCTATGCGCTGGAGACCACCGAACAGCGGGCGCTGGAGGCGCAGTTCGCCCAGAGCCAGAAGATGCAGGCGATCGGCCAGCTCGCCGGCGGCGTCGCCCACGACTTCAACAACATGCTGACGGCGATCATCGGTTTTTCCGACCTTCTGCTGGCCAGCCACCGGCCGAGCGACCCGGCCTTCCAGGACATCATGAACATCAAGCAGAACGCCAACCGGGCCGCCGGCCTGGTGCGGCAACTGCTTGCCTTCTCGCGCCGCCAGACGCTGCGCCCGCAGGTGCTGGAGCTGGGCGAGGTGATGACCGACCTTTCCGTGCTGCTCGACCGACTGCTCGGTGAACAGGTGCAGCTCAAGGTCGTCCACGGCCGGGATCTCTGGCCGGTGATGGCCGACCTGAACCAGTTCGAGCAGGTGATCATCAACCTTGCCGTTAACGCCCGCGACGCGATGGAGCAATCCGGCACCCTGACCATCCGTACCTCCAATGTGGGGCCGGAGGAGACGGCGGCCTTCGACTTCCAGGGCCTGCCGGATGCCGAGTTCGTGCGCATCGAGGTCATCGACACCGGCACCGGCATGCCGCCGGAGGTGATGGAGAAGATCTTCGAGCCGTTCTTCTCCACCAAGGAGGTCGGCAAGGGGACGGGCCTGGGCCTGTCCACCGTCTACGGCATCGTCAAGCAGACCGGCGGCTACGTCTATCCGGAATCGGAGGTCGGCAAGGGCACGACCTTCAACATCTTCCTGCCGCGCCACGTGGAGGAGGCGGTCCCCGCCGAGACCAGGAAGCAGGTGGCCGAGGCGCCGCAGCTCAGCGACCTCACGGGCGATGCCACCATCCTCCTCGTCGAGGACGAGGAGGCGGTCCGCGCCTTTGCCGCCCGGGCGCTTGCCTCGCGCGGCTACACCGTCCACGAGGCGAGTTCCGGCAGCGAGGCGCTGGAGGTGCTGGACGGCGAGAACGGCGCCGTCGACCTCGTCGTCTCCGACGTGGTGATGCCGGAGATGGACGGCCCGTCTCTCCTGAGGGAGCTGCGCAAGCGCCGGCCGGACCTGAAGATCATCTTCGTGTCCGGCTATGCCGAAGACGCCTTTGCCAAGAACCTGCCGGAGAACGAGAAATTCGGCTTCCTGCCGAAGCCCTTCACGCTGAAGCAGCTTGCGACGGCGGTGAAGGAAGCGCTCGGGCAGTAGCCGGCCTACAACACCGCCGCCGGCTCCGCTTCCGCCCGTGCGGCCTGCAGATCGTCCAGATTGTCCTCGATCCAGTCGACCAGCGCCTCCACGCGTATGGCGGCCTCGCGACCAAGCGGCGTGAGGCTGTACTCCACATGGGGCGGCACCACCGGAAAGGCGGTGCGGTCGACGAGGCCGTCCGTCTCAAGCGCGCGCAGGGTCTGCGCCAGCATCTTCTCGCTGACGCCCGACACCTTGCGGCGCAGTTCGGCGAAGCGATGGGTCCCGCCCGACAGCGCCACCAGCACCAGGACGCCCCAGCGGCTGGTGATGTGCTGCAGGATCTGCCGCGAGGGGCACGCCTCGCTGAAGACGTCGCCCCGGGCCAGCTTTTCTGCGATACCGGAGGCCGGCAGATGCGTGCGTTCGGTCATGGCGTTTTCCAAAAGTTCATACTTACCTTTTTGTAGGTACTTTCAAAAAGTTTGCAAGGCCATACCTTGGAGGTCCTGACAGACAAAACCAAGGAAATTTCATCATGATCGTCGTTACCGGAGCCTCCGGCCAGCTCGGCCGCCTCGTCATCGCGGAACTGCTCCAGAAAGTCCCGCCGGAGGAAATCGTCGCCGCGGTGCGCACGCCGGAAAAGGTGTCCGATCTTGCCGACAAGGGCGTTACCGTGCGCGTTGCCGACTATGACCGGCCGGAGACCCTTGCGACCGCCTTTGCGGGCGCGGACAAGGTCCTGCTGATCTCGGGCAGCGAGGTCGGCAAGCGGGCGCCGCAGCACCGGGCCGTCATCGAAGCCGCCAAGGCAGGCGGCGTCGGTCTTCTCGCCTATACCAGCCTTTTGCATGCCGACACCTCGCCGCTCGGCCTTGGCGTCGAGCACCGGGAGACCGAGGCGGCCCTGGCGGCCTCCGGCGTGCCGCACGTGCTCCTCCGGAACGGCTGGTACACCGAGAACTACGCCGCCTCGATCCCGCCCGCGCTCGCCCACGGCGTCTTCCTCGGCGCTGCCGGCGAGGGACGGATCGCGTCGGCCGCCCGCGCGGACTACGCCGCTGCTGCTGCGGCCGTTCTGACGAGCGACGGACACGCCGGAAAGGTCTATGAGCTTGCCGGCGACGATTTTTACACGCTGGCGGAATTCTCCGCCGCCATCGCGCGCCTCTCCGGCAAGGAGGTCGCCTACAACGATCTGCCTGAGGCCGAATTCAAGGCAGCACTCCTCGGCGCCGGACTGCCGGAGCCGTTCGCCGCGCTGCTGGCGGATTCCGATGCCGGCGCCGCCAAGGGTGCGCTGTTCGACGACTCCGGGACGCTGTCGACCCTGATCGGCCGTCCGACGACGCCCTATGAAGAGGTGGTCAAGGCAACGCTCGAGCAGTAGGAGCGGCGGAGTTTGTGGGTGGCGCTGCGAGGGTCCGTCGTCCTCAGCGTCACCCCGGCCGGAGCGCAGCGGAGAGCCGGGCCTATTGCCCCTGTCCATTCGGCATTCAGATGCTCGTCGCCCACGCCGCTTCTGGATTGCTTCGCTCCGTTCGCAATGACGGATTCCCCAATGCATTCAATGTCATTGCGAGGAGGCCGCCAGGCCGACGCGGCAATCCAGGAGCCTTGACGTTCACCACCGTTCCGGAAGCTATCGCCTGAGCGAGCCTTGGACGGACGTCAGAACGTGTCGCCGGTGGAAAAGCCGTCTCCGCCACCACCGCCGAAATCGCCGCCGCCTCCGCCGCCGCCCCAGGGGCCGCCGCCGCCGGGGATGCCCGGGAAGCCGCCGCCGATGGGGCCGCGTCGTGGTGCGTGTCGGTGGCCGCGCTCGATGCGGCTCCAGTAGTCGCGTCCGCTCATGCCGCCGCGCAGGAACTCGCCGAGCACCGAGCCGATGATGGCGTCGTCCGCGAAATTCGAGCCGTAGTCGTCGTAGCGCCGGCGGCGGAAGTCCTGGGCGACCTCGGTGAGTTCGTCGCGGCGCCGGGAAATGCGCCGCAGATCCTTGCGCGCGGTCTCGATGACCATGTCGCAGTCGTGCATGTCGTCGTAAGTCTTCTCGATCCGCTCAAGGATGCGCTCGTCCTCCGGCGAGGGGGTCTGCTTGGCCTCCTTCCAGAGCCGGCGGGTATCGTCGTCCTTCAGCGAATCACCGAGCGCGGCAACGGCGGCATTGAAGGTCTCGTCCTCGCCGGAGGCGACCCGGTCCTCCTCGGCGCGCAGGCGGTCGAGCTCGCCGTTCAACTCGCCGAAGCGCTTGTCGAAGGCATGGATTTCGGTGCGCAGCTTTGCCATCTGCACATCGAGCCCGGCGCCGCCGACCCGCTCCAGGGCGTCCTTTTCCAGCGCCTTCAGTTTGGCCAGCTCGCCCTGCGCCTTTTCCTTCATCTTCTCGACGTGCTCACGCAGGCGCTTCGGGATCTCCGTCAGCATGGCGTAGTTCGGCCTTGCGTCCTGATAGCGCACGAGCCCGGCGACCCAGGCATCGAGCATGCGGGCGATGTTGCCGGCCTTGTAGCGCGAGGTGCCGTAGCCGCGCTCCCACAGATACATGAACAGCGGATCGGCCTCGTAGGGCGCGCCCTTTTCCTTGCGGTCGCTTTCTGCCGTCTCGGCCTTTCTCTCGGCCTCGCCGATCACCTTGGCGGCGGCCTCCACGATGGCATGCTGCTTCTGCCAGGCTTCGTTGTCGGCGAGCACGTTTTCCGCCTCCGCCGAGGCCGCATCGAGCTTTTCGCCGGCGGCTTCCAGCGCCTTCGTCCGATCGGTGCGGAGCTGGGCCAGCTTTTCCAGGTCCGTCTCGACCTTTTCGCGCCGTGCGGTGATCTCGGCGACGACGTCCTTTCGCTCGGCGAGCAATTGCCGGGCGCGCTTGGCGGAGGTGTCGAGCCGGCCGCGCAGGGCCTTTCCGGCGTGGTCGTCGAGGCGGAAGCGGGCGAGGTCCTGATAGGCGTCGGTCTGCTCGGCCTGGACGGCGGCGAGCCGCTCGGTCGCCGCCTGAAGGCGGCCCTTGACGTCGTTTTCCTCTCGCCGGAGATCGGCAAGGGCCTGTTCGATCGATGACAAGGCGTTGCGGCCGCTGATCATGCTTTCCGTCCCGCTACCACTTGGTTATCCGTCCGTCCTCGACCGCGACCGACCAGCGCGGCTCCAGGAAGCCGCGCTGCTTCACGCCGATGCGGGCCTCGTCGACGATGCCGTCGCGCCGCTTGTCGCGGCCGACCCGGTCGTAGACCGATTTCGGCACGCGCACGCCCCATTGCTCGACGGTTGTCGTCGTGCCGTCCTCCTCGCTCTTGATCGGCAGCGGCACTACAGTGCCGTTGCGGTCGATCGCCTCGACGATGAGGTAGTAGTTGCGGGCCTGGCGGTTGACGTCGGGAATGCGCGAGGCGCCCGACGGCGTGCCCGGCCGCGAGACGATCATCACGTCATAGGCCTGGCGAAGCTGCGCCTGCAGGGCGTTCAGATCGGCCACCGCCTTGCGCGCGGCCGCAGCGTTTTCCGCCTTTGCGGCGGCAAGGCCATCGTTGGCGATGGCGGTCGCGCGGTCAATGACGGCGGGGTCCTTGGCGTCCCGCGAGATCGCGGCCAGCGTCGTCTCGATCTGGCGCGGGATGCCTGTCGTCAGTTGCGCCGTCAGCTCCGCGGCCGCCTGCTGTTGCGGCCGCTCCAGGAGGAAATACCAGCCGGCGACGGCGAGCACGACGACGACGACGATGCCGCCGATCCATTTGGCGAATGAACCGCGGCGGATGTAGAGGAGGGCGAGGGTGCGCGAGAAGCCGGCATCGGGCGGCGAATAGACGAAGCGCTCCTCGGCGAGCGCGGCAACGCCCTGCGCCAATATCTCGTCCGTCACCTCGATGCCCTGGTTGCGGTAGATCTCGCGCAGGCGATCGACGAGCTGGTCCTCGCGCAGATCCGCGGCGAGTTCTCGCGTCACCAGCCGGTCGCGATGGCGCAACGTGTCGACCACGTCCATCGCCATCATCAGTTCGTCGAGCGGCTGGTCTTTTTTCTGCGCCGTATCGGACATGGTCGCAGCCCCCGGTCGGTCGTGGAGGGGCACCGGTACCCGCCGGTGCCCCTGCCGTTACTGCTTACCCGCGTTCGGCGAGGACCTGGTTGCCCTCGGCGGCGAGCCGCGCCAGCCGGCGCTTGCCGTCCTCCACCGCGTCGCGGATCTCCGCGGAGTTCTTGGTGGAGAGGTCGCGCATCTCGTTGATGATCTCGCGCGAGCGGGTCTGGAAGTTGACGACGGAATCGACCAGCTTCTTGACCGCATCGGCGCGGATCGTCGGGCCGTAGCCGGCCTTGATCGCCTCTTCCTGGACGATGTCGCCGATCTCCGCCAGCGTCTCCAGGCTCTTCGACACGCCTTCCTTCATCTCGTTCAGCGTCTCGGTCGCCTCGTGCAGGCCGAAAAGGCCGGTGAAGGAGGCCTTCAGCGCCGTCAGCACCGTCTCGTTGGTGGAAAAGAACGACACGGACTGCTGGTAGACCCTCTCCTTGGCGCTGGTCGTCTGCATCAGCCGGGCCATGACGACTTCGGAGGTGTTGTAGCCGATGGTCAGATTGTCGGAGAGGTCCTTGGCGATCTGGTAGCGGCCTTCCTCGGACTGCATCTCGCGCAGGCGCTCGTCGCGGGCCATTTCCAGCCGGGCCTTCTCGGCCGGCTTGTCGCCGGCATAGTCGGCAACGAGCGTGGAGGCGTCGTTCAGCCGTTCCTTGGTGGCCTGGAGCCGCTTTTCCGCGGTCTCCAGCACCTCAAGCGCCAGCACCTCGGCCTGCTTCAGGGCGCCGCGGAAGTCGCGGTAGGAATCGAGGATGACCTTCTCGCGCTTGATCTGGTCCTTGGTGTCGCTGGCGACGTCCAGATAGATCTCCTGGACCTTGTCGAAGCGGCTGGAGATGTCGCCGCGGGCGATCTTCATCCAGATGTTCTGGGCGCGCTCGAAGATGTCGATCTTGCCGTCGTCGAGCTGGTCGACCATCGACTTGGCATCGTCGCGGATCGAGTTGAAGCCCTCGGTGATCTCCTCATAGCGCTGGCCGATATTCATCGCCGAGATCTGCTCGCGGACCACCTCGTTGAAGACGGACTGCTGGTTGAGCGTGCGGTTGATGATGACGATGCGGTCGGGGTCGAGTTCGGAAATCTGTTCCAGGAGCGCGGTCACCGGCGTCTCCTCGGGTACGTTTTCGGGGAAAACCCCCATGTCCCGGAGCGCGGTCGTCGCGCGGTCGAGATACTGCATCGGCTTCAAGGCCACGTCGCTCATCGTCTGTTTCCCTCCTGAAACGCCGGTGTTCTGCCTGTCCCGGTTGCGGCAGAACGATAGCCGGTCGCCTTGCCTCATACCAGCGGAATGGTGCCCGGAACGGGGCATAAGTGGGGAGGGGCATTTCGGAGCGCAAGGCAAAAATGGCCGGCAGCCGGACGAGGCAGACGGGCAATTCTCCGACGCCGCCACTTTCGGCTGAGCCGGGCGCTTTCCGAATCGCAAGCGGGGCCGTCGTTGCCGCCCGATCCGCGCCATTGCGGCGCGGTTGCGGGCCGCACGCCGTCCGCCCGCTCGCGAAAACCCACGGGACATATTTAGAACATTTTTCCATTTCATCAATTTTTACAGTATCTTAAAAGGGCCTTTCCAGTTCGGAACAAAACATGTACAATTGTCTTAGTTTGAACCGGCGCGCGGGCCGTGAAATAAGGGATCAGAGTTATGGGTCAGGCAGCACTTCGCCTCGTAGAGGGTAAATCCATGGACAAGTCCAAGGCGCTGGACGCGGCGCTGACGCAGATCGAACGTGCCTTCGGCAAGGGGTCGATCATGAAGCTCGGCCAGGGCCAGGTGGTGGAGACCGAGACCGTCTCCACAGGCTCGCTCGGGCTCGACATCGCGCTCGGCATCGGCGGCCTGCCGAAGGGCCGGGTGATCGAGATCTACGGGCCGGAATCGTCCGGCAAGACGACGCTGGCGCTGCAGACCATCGCCGAGGCCCAGAAGACCGGCGGCATCTGCGCCTTCGTCGACGCGGAACACGCGCTCGACCCGATCTATGCCCGCAAGCTCGGCGTCAATCTCGACGAACTGCTGATCTCGCAGCCGGACACCGGCGAGCAGGCGCTGGAGATTGCCGACACGCTGGTGCGCTCCGGCGCCGTCGACATCTTGGTCATCGACTCGGTCGCCGCGCTGACGCCGCGGGCCGAGCTGGAGGGCGAGATGGGCGAATCCCTGCCGGGCCTGCAGGCGCGGCTGATGAGCCAGGCGCTCCGCAAACTTACCGGCTCGATCTCCAAGTCGAACTGCATGGTCGTCTTCATCAACCAGATACGCATGAAGATCGGCGTCATGTTCGGCAATCCGGAGACGACCACCGGCGGCAACGCCCTGAAGTTCTATGCCTCCGTGCGCCTCGACATCCGCCGCATCGGCGCCATCAAGGACCGCGACGAGGTGGTCGGTAACCAGACCCGGGTCAAGGTGGTCAAGAACAAGATGGCGCCGCCGTTCCGCCAGGTCGAGTTCGACATCATGTATGGCGAGGGCATCTCCAAGATGGGCGAACTCCTCGACCTCGGCGTCAAGGCCGGCATCGTGGAGAAGTCCGGCGCCTGGTTCTCCTATGACAGCCAGCGTCTCGGCCAGGGCCGGGAGAACGCCAAGCAGTTCCTGCGCGAGAACCCGGACATCGCGGGCACCATCGAGATGTCGATCCGCCAGAATGCCGGGCTGATCGCCGAGCAGATCCTGCAGGACGGCCCCGGCGACGAGGACGACGTCGCCGTCGGCAGCTAGAACGCCGCGCGGGCGGGCGTCCCGGGGTCGTATTGCACCCCGGTGACGAACGGTCCAAAAACCCTATATGAGAGCCGGCGCGGCCCGATGGCGGCGCCGGCTTTTTGCGTCATCGGGGCCGTGAAACGGGCGTGGCGCCGCGGCATGGCCAGGTCCTCCGGCGCCGGGCGGTGGCGCGCGCGAGCTCGGTGGACAGCATGATACCGGCGCGCTAAACCTGCCGCAGAAATCCTCCGGCCGCGCCGGGCCGACAGCAAGGGCATTGGACATCCATGAGTGGCGTCAACGAGATCCGGTCTTCCTTCCTCGACTTCTTTGCCAGGAACGGTCACGAGATCGTCTCCTCCGGCCCGCTCGTGCCGCGCAACGATCCGACGCTGATGTTCACCAATGCCGGCATGGTGCAGTTCAAGAATGTCTTCACCGGCCTTGAGACCCGGCCCTATGACCGGGCGGTGACGTCGCAGAAATGCGTGCGCGCCGGCGGCAAGCACAACGACCTCGACAATGTCGGCTATACCGCCCGGCACCACACCTTCTTTGAGATGCTCGGCAACTTCTCCTTCGGCGACTACTTCAAGGAGCGCGCCATCGAGCTTGCCTGGACGCTCGTCACCAAGGAATTCGGCCTGCCGGCGCACCGGCTGCTGGTCACCGTCTTTGCCGAGGACGACGATGCGTTCGATCTGTGGAAGAAGATCGCCGGCCTGCCGGACGAGCGCATCATCCGCATCGCCACCTCGGACAATTTCTGGGCGATGGGCGAGACCGGACCGTGCGGGCCGTGCTCGGAGATCTTTTTCGACCATGGTGAGGACATCCCGGGCGGTCCTCCGGGATCGCCGGACGAGGACGGCGACCGCTTCATCGAGATCTGGAACCTCGTCTTCATGCAGTTCGAGCAGGTGACGAAGGACGAGCGGGTCTCGCTGCCGCGCCCGTCGATCGACACCGGCATGGGCCTTGAGCGCATCGCCGCCGTCCTGCAGGGCGTCCACAACAATTACGACATCGACCTGTTCCGGGCGCTGATCGGCGCCTCGGAGGACGCGACCGGCGTTGTGGCCGAGGGACCGCACCTCGCCAGCCACCGGGTCATTGCCGACCATCTGCGCGCCACCAGCTTCCTGATCGCCGACGGCGTGCTGCCGTCGAATGAGGGTCGCGGCTATGTGCTGCGCCGGATCATGCGCCGGGCCATGCGCCACGCCCACCTCCTTGGCGCGCGCGACCCGCTGCTCTATCGCTTGGTGCCGACGCTGGTGCGCGAGATGGGCCGGGCCTTCCCGGAACTGGCCCGCGCCGAGGCGCTGGTGACCGAAACCCTGAAGCTGGAAGAAAGCCGGTTCCGGCGCACACTGTCGCGCGGCCTCGGCCTGCTGGAAGAAGCGACGGCCGGGATGGGCGAGGGCGCGACCCTCGACGGCAGCACCGCCTTCAAGCTCTACGACACCTACGGCTTCCCGCTCGACCTCACCGAGGATGCCCTGCGTCCGCGCGGCATCGCCGTTGACACCGACGCCTTCAAGGAAGCGATGGCGCGCCAGAAGGCGGAGGCCCGCGCGGCCTGGGCCGGCTCCGGCGAGGCGGCCACAGAAACCGTCTGGTTCGGCCTTCGCGAGGACCTCGGCGCGACCGAGTTCCTCGGCTACGATGCCATGAAGGCCGAAGGCGTCGTTGCCGCCCTCATCGCCGACGGTGCGCCGGTCGATGCCCTGGAGGCCGGCGCGGAAGGCGCCGTCATCCTCAACCAGACCCCGTTCTATGCCGAGTCCGGCGGCCAGGTCGGCGATATCGGCGTCCTCGTCGGCCCCGGCGGTCGGTTCAAAGTGACGGACGTCGCCAAGAAGGCCGACGGTCTCCACGTCCATATGGGCGTCGTCGAAGAGGGCAGGATGGAGAAGGGCGTTGCCGTGGAGGCTGTCGTCGATGCGGAGCGGCGTGCCGCGATCCGCTCCAACCACTCTGCGACGCACCTCCTCCACGCGGCCCTGCGCAGCATTCTCGGCGACCACGTCACCCAGAAGGGCTCGCTGGTGGCGCCGGACCGGCTGCGCTTCGACTTCGCCCACCCCAAGCCCGTTAATGACGACGAGGCCGAGGCGATCGAGGAGATGGTCAACACGGTCGTGCTGCAGAACGCGCCGGTTGCGACCCGGCTGATGGCGGTCGACGAAGCGATCGAATCCGGCGCCATGGCCCTCTTCGGCGAGAAATACGGCGACGAGGTCCGGGTCGTCACCATGGGCGAGGGCCTGAAAGACCCGGCAAAGCCCTATTCGGTCGAGCTTTGCGGCGGCACCCATGTCGGCCGCACGGGCGATATCGGCCTCTTCACATTGGTCTCGGAAGGCGCAGTCGCCGCGGGCGTGCGCCGCATCGAGGCGCTGACCGGGGCGGCGGCCCGGCGCTATCTGGAAGGCCACGATGCGGCCCTGCAGGATATTGCGGCGCTCCTGAAGGTGACGCCCGACCAGGCGCTGGAGCGCACCAAGACCCTCGTTGAGGAACGGCGCCGGCTCGAAAAGGACCTCGCCGAGGCCCGCAAGAAGCTCGCCCTCGGTGGCGGCGGCGCCAGCACGGACCGGCCCATCCGCGACCTCGGCAAGGTCAAGCTGCTCGCCCGCGCCGTCAGCGGCATCAGTCCGAAAGACCTCAAGGGCCTCGTCGACGACGGCAAGAAGTCCGTCGGCTCCGGCGTCGTCGTCGTCGTCGGCGTTACCGACGAGGGCAAGGCGGGCATCGTCGTCGGCGTCACCGAGGACCTTGCCGGCGCCTACAACGCCGTCGATCTGGTGCGCATCGGCTCCCAGGAGCTCGGCGGCAAGGGCGGCGGCGGCCGGCCCGACATGGCCCAGGCCGGGGGCCCGGACGGCTCGCGGGCCGAGAAGGCAATCGAGGCGATCGAGGCCGCCCTCAGCGCCGCCTGATCGGGACGGACTTTGGGGGTGCGTTTGGCAACGGCAATGCCGGGCACTTCCGACCGTCTGGATCGATGGGCCTGCGGACGACGAGCGTCCATTGCCCGGTTCCTGGTGGAATGGCCTTCGCTCGGGCCGGCTCCGTGCTGGATTGCTTCGCTCTCGCTCGCAATGACGCCCGTTTCAGATTCGATAAATATTTCAACGTCATTGCGAGGAGGCCGGTAGGCCGACGCGGCAATCCACGCGTCGCGGAAGGACCTGGCGGCGTAGATGCGTTCGCTGCGGTGGGCCACGTCTTGTTTCAGGAAATGCGCTCGCAGAGGTTCGTCCAATCTCGCCGGCCGCCTTCTTTTCTCCGTGGCAATTGCAGGCGCGGGCTCGTTATATGGCCTGTCCACTCTACTCCCATTCGCGCTTTAGCAAGTTCTTATCGGAAAGCTGGTAGGGATTTTGCGGGACACGCGGGCGTCTTCCCTCCGGAAGGCGGCGTGACGGACGGGGCAGGGAGTGGCCGCGGGCATGGCCGGGCGGACGAAACAGCGGGTCTTTGAGATCCTGGAGGAAGGCGCTGCCGGCGACAGCGCCAGCCATTTCGTCGACCGGATGCTGGCGCTCCTTGTCATCCTTAATGTCGGCTCGGTGGTGCTGGAGACCGTGCCGGCCTATGGCGAGCGCTATCGCCAGGCGTTCCTCGTCATCGAGCTGGTCTCTCTGTTCGTCTTCACCGTGGAATATGTGCTTCGGCTTTGGACGGCCGACCAGCACGGCGCGCTGCGCCACCTGCCGTCCTGGCTCGCCCGGCTGCGCTACATGGCCTATCCGGCGGCCATCGTCGACCTGCTTGCGATCCTGCCGCTCTATGCGCTGCTGTTCTTCGAGACGACGGATCTGCGCGCGCTGCTGCTCTTCCGCCTCGTGCGGTTCCTGAAGCTGGCGCGCTTCTCGCCGGGCCTCGCCTCGCTCGGCAATGCAGTGATTTCGGAGCGCCGGGCGCTCGTCGGCAGCCTGATCATCATCATGGGCGTGGTGCTGACGTCCGCGACCGTCCTCTACATTGCCGAGCGCACGATCCAGCCGGAGGCCTTCGGTTCGATCCCGGCGGCGATGTGGTGGGCGATCGCGACGCTGACGACGGTCGGCTATGGCGACGTCGTGCCGGTCACCACCTTCGGCAAGGTCGTCGCCGGCATCGTCATGCTGACCGGCTATGCCATGTTCGCCCTGCCGATCGGCATCGTCGCCACGGCCTTTGCCCGGGAAATCCACCAGCGCGACTTCGTCGTCACCTGGGGCATGGTCGCCCGCGTGCCGCTGTTCGCCTCCATGTCGGCGGCGGAGATCGCGGAGGTGATGAAGCTGTTGCGGGCGCAGCGGGTGGAAAAGGGCGCGATCATCTCGCGCGCCGGCGAGGACGCCCACTCCATGTATTTCATCGCGTCGGGCCGGGTCCGCGTGGAATTGCCGAACCAGACGTTCGAACTTTCCGACGGGGCGTTCTTCGGCGAGATCGCCGTGCTGAAACGGACCGCGCGCTCGGCGCACATGACCGCGCTTTCCATCTGCAACCTTCTTGCCCTCGACGCCGCCGACCTGCATGTGCTGATGGATCGCAACCCGACCATCGGTGCGCATATCCGCAAGGTGGTGCGCGAGCGCATCGGCGAGGAGATCGTCACGCCTGGCGGCGACCTGACGGAAGAGGAGATCCGCGCGGCGCGAAAGGCGTCCGACGATCCGGACGACTGACCTTTCCCATTCGCCAAAAAGAAAAGGCGCGCGGGGGATGCCC
>NZ_NPEV01000077.1 GCF_003258835.1 Rhodobium orientis
GGCCGCGTCAATTCGCGGCCGCGCTGTCATTTGTTTTCGTCCCGCCTCAGCGCGGCTCAGCCAGCGGCGCCGGCACGCCAGCGCACGGCCATTTCCGCAACGCGCTTGCCGAGGTGCTTTGCCGTGGCGCGGTCGGCCGGCGGCGGCGCCACGTCCGGCCCGGCGTCGATGTCCGACTGGGCCATGGCGCCCAGATAGGCGCCGATCCGGTTGAGATCCTCAGGGCTGCCGGTGGTCGAATTGTTGCCGGGCATCATGCCGAGGCTGACCCAGACCATGCTCTGCTGGGCGGCAAAGAGCGAAAGCTCCACGAGCGTGTTCAGCTTGTCGCCCGACTGGCTGCCGGAATTGGTGAAGCCTGCCGCCAGCTTGTCCTTCCAGCTCTGCTCCATCCACGCCTTGGAGCCCTTTTCCATGAACTGCTTAAAGCGGGCCGAGGCGCTGCCCATATAGGTGGGCGCGCCGAAGATCATGGCGTCGACCCTGTTCAGGAGGTCGAACTGTTCTTCCGCCTCGTCGACGGTCAGGAAATGGACGACGACGCCGGGCACCTCGGCGACGCCGTCGCGAACGGCCTCGGCCTGGACCTTCGTGTGGCCGTAGCCGCTATGATAAATCACGGCAACTTCGGCCGCACCTTCGGTGGTCATTTGAATAGCTCCTTGCAATGGATGGGCGATCGGGAGGGATCGCCGCAAATCCGTGTCAGACCCGCAAGTGGCGCATCGCATCCGGAATTGCAATTACGTACAAAATTGATAGGTAGTATCAAATTAGGTACTGGAAACCGTCACGAGCGCCAATATTGCGCGGCGAAAACGCGGACACATCGGAAAAGCACAGATGGCCAAAGACCTCGACCCCGACAGCATGCACTGCAACTGCCCGGTGACGACGACGCTGGAAATCCTCGGCGGGCGCTGGAAGCCGATCATCCTTTATTGCCTGCAGGACGGCCCGGTCCGCTTCAACGCCCTGAAACGGATGATCCCGGGCATCACCCAGCGGATGCTGACGCTGAGCCTGCGCGAGCTGGAGACCGACGGGCTGATCCTCAGGCATGTGCGCGAGGTGGTGCCGCCGCATGTGGACTACGCCATGAGCCCGCTCGGCGACAGCCTGCGCCCCGTGCTCCATGCCATGAACGAATGGGGCGCCTACTACCGGACGCAGACGACGCCGCAAAAGGCCAGATCCGACGCGGCCTGACGCCGGCACGGCGGCGCGGCGGAGGCAAATGGTCGCGACCGGCTGCTGCCCGCCGCCCACAAGAACGTGAACGGCTTCCCGCAATTTTTTCGCAATTGCAGATTATCCGGACGCTTGCCATAACGAATGCCGATTCCCGGCTGCGGCCACCGAGCCGGACAATGCCGGTCCACAACGACAAGGATCCTAGCTATGCGTTCACCTCTGAGGGCTCTGGCCGTTGCGGCCGTTCTGGGCAGCCTCGCGTTCCTGCCGGCAGGCGCACAGGCCGAGGAAAAGGAAGGCACGATCGCCAGGATGGACACCAATATCGGCGCCATCATCCTGACCGACGGGACCCAGATCATGCTGCCGGAGGAGTTCAACGTCGAAGGCCTCGACCCGGGCAAGCACATCTATGTCGATTTCGACGTCATCGATGGCCAGAAGGTGGCCCAGATCATCGAGATCATCGGCGAAGACCAGCCGGCCGAATAGCCCACCGCCGCCGCCTTTCTCAGATCCAGATCAGTTCGCCGTCCTGCCAGCGAAAGGCCCGGTCCTGGGGCGCTTCCTGGACCGGGATCTCCTGGCTGTTAAGGCCGAGGAGAAATCCGCGCAAGGCCCGGCTGGTGCCGCCATGGGCCACGCACAGCGTCGGCGCCTCTAGGGCGTCGTACCAGGCCTTTACCCGTTCCGACATCGTCGCGTAGCTCTCGCCGTCCTCGGGCGTAAAGGCCCATTTGTCGGCCTTGCGAGAGGCAAAGGCGTCCGCGTCGCGGGCCTTGATCTCCTTATAGGTGAAGCCCTCCCAGACGCCGAACTTCACTTCTGCTACCCGTTGCTCGATGCGATAGCCGTCGCGGGCCAGGCCCATCGCCGCACGGGCGATCTCCATCGTCTCGCGGGCGCGGCCGAGCGGCGAGGCGATGAAATCGAGGCCCGCCGGGTCGATCCCCTCTTTCTCGAAATGTTGCTTGAGCGCCAGCCCGTTGCGGCGCGCCTCGGCGCGGCCGGTATCGTTCAGCGGAATGTCGGTCTGGCCCTGCAGGCGGCCTTCCACATTCCAGTCGGTCTGGCCGTGGCGCAGGAAATAGAGCACGGGAGGGGCCATCGCGGGCACCTTTCGCTTCGGATGGTGTCTTGTCTTGGGGCCGGGGGAGGCCGGCCGGACATGGTCAGACCTTCAGCACCAGCTTGCCGACATTGCCGCCGGTATAGAGGAGCCTCAATGTCTCGGGGAAGGCATCGATGCCGCCCTCGCGCACGTCCTCGCGGAATTTCAGGCGCCCCTCGCCGGCCCACATGGCAAGCGCGGTCGCCGCTTCCTCGTAGCGGTCGGCGAAGTCGAAGATGACGAAGCCGCGAACGGTCAGGCGGTTGACGAGGACGGAGCGCAGGTTCTTCGGGCCGGGCAACGGCTCGCTGGCGCTATAGGCGGAGATCAGGCCGCACAGGGGGATGCGGCCGAAGGTGTTCATCAGCGGCAGCACGGTGTCGAGGATCTCGCCGCCGACGTTCTCGAAATAGACGTCGATGCCGTCCGGGCAGGCCGCGGCCAGTTCGCCGCCGAGATTGCCGGCCTTGTAGTCGACGCAGGCATCGAAGCCGTATTCCTCGGTGACGACGCGGCACTTCTCCGGCCCGCCGGCAATGCCGACCGCGCGGGCGCCCTGGATCTTGGCGATCTGGCCGACCATGGAGCCGACAGCGCCGGCGGCGGCCGAGACCACCACCGTCTCGCCCTTCTTCGGACGGCCGATGTCGATGAGGCCGAAATAGGCCGTCGTACCGGGCATGCCGAAGCCGCCGATCCAGCGCTCCAGCGGCGCCTTGTCGGTGTCGACGACGAGCGCACCCTGGCCGTCGGAGATGGCGTATTTCTGGGCGCCGAAGAGCCCCGTCACCTTGTCGCCCGGTTTGAACAGGGGGTGGTTGGAGACCTCGACCTCGCCGGCGGCAAAGGCACGCATGATGCCGCCGATGGAGACCGGCGGGGCGTAGCTCTTGCCGGCGTTCATCCAGCCGCGCATGGCGGGGTCGAGCGAAATGCAGGCGATGCGGACGCGGAACTCGCCCTCACCCGGTTCCGGGATCGGCTCGTCGGCGATGGTGAAGTCGTCGTTCGAGACGAGCCCGACCGGACGGCGGGCCAGGCGGACGACGCGATTCTGTTCAGTCATGGCATCCTTGGCGTATCGGTCGACCGCGCAGCGGCGGTGCGGCCCGTTCTAGACGGTGGAGATATCCGGCGCGTCCACGGCCTTCATGCCGACCACGTGGTAGCCGGAATCGACGTGGTGGATCTCGCCGGTGACGCCGCGGCCGAGATTGGAGACGAGGTAGAGCGCGGCGTCGCCGACCTCCTCGATCGAGACCGTCTTGCGCAGCGGCGCGTTGTATTCGTTCCACTTCAGGATATAGCGGAAGTCGCCGATGCCGGAGGCGGCCAGCGTCTTGATCGGGCCGGCCGAGACCGCGTTGACGCGGATGCCCGAGGGGCCGAGATCGGCGGCCAGGTACCGCACGCTCGCCTCAAGCGCCGCCTTGGCGACGCCCATGACGTTGTAGTGCGGCATCACCTTCTCGGCGCCGTAATAGGTCAGCGTCAGGATCGAGCCGCCCTCCGGCATCAGCTTTTCGGCGCGCTGGGCGACGGCCGTCAGCGAATAGCAGGAGATCAGCATGGTCTTGGAAAAATTGTCGGCCGAGGTCTCGACGTAGCGGCCGGTCAGCTCGCCCTTGTCGGAAAAGGCGACCGCATGGACGACGAAATCGATGGTGCCCCACTGGCGTTCCAGCTCGGAGAAAACGGCGTCGATGCTGACTTCGTCGGTGACGTCGCAATGGCCGACGACGATGCCGCCAAGCTCTTCGGCGAGCGGCTCGACGCGCTTTCTAAGTGCGTCGCCCTGGTAGGTCAGCGCGATCGTGGCGCCGTGGGTCTGCAGGGCTTTGGCGATGCCCCAGGCGATCGAGCGGTTGTTGGCCACCCCCATGATCAACCCGCGCTTGCCCGCCATCAATGCACGCGATTCAACCATGTCTGCCCCTTCGTCACCGCTCGCCAAGAACGCGCACCACTTACCGGTAATCCGGCTTCCTATGGCACAGCAGGGGGATGCCTGCAAGCCGGCGAAGCATGGGGAGAGGGCGCCGCAGCGCACCCGTTGCGGCCCGCAAGCGTGGCCGAACAGCGCAGTTTGACGGTCTTTCCCAAAAGAGCGAATGCAAGGGAAACGGCGGCTTGCCGGCGGCCGGATCGTTTCACAAATTATTTCAGTCGGATACATCGCAGGTCGCGGAGAAGGGCGGACAATGGCGCGATCCGGCGTTATGGTCGCGGCAACGGACCCGGCCAACGCGGTCCCTGCCCCATTCACGAAAAACGCTTGCTGCCATGACCGAAACCGCCATCGATTCCGACACGCTCGACGCCCTTGCCGCCATCGTCGGCCCCGGCAATGCACTGACGGCCGACGAGGATACCCATCCCTACTGCATCGAGATGCGCGATCTCTTCGTCGGCAGGACGCCGCTGGTGCTGCGCCCCGGCTCGGCGGAGGAGATCTCCAAGATTCTGAGGCTTGCCAACGAGCGCGGCATCGCAATCGTGCCCCAGGGCGGCAATACCGGCCTCGTCGGCGCCCAGGTGCCGGACGAGAGCGGCGCGGAGATCATCCTTGCCACCGACCGGCTCGATGCGATCCGTTCCGTCGATCCGGTGGAAAACACCATGACGGTGGAGGCCGGCGTCATCCTTGAGAACATCCATGCGGCAGCCGACGAAGTCGACCGACTGTTTCCGCTGACGCTCGCCGCGCAAGGGTCCTGCCGGATCGGCGGCAACATTTCGACCAATGCCGGCGGCACGGCGGTGCTGGCCTATGGCAACACGCGGGCTCTGATCCTCGGGCTCGAGGTGGTGCTGCCGACGGGCGAGATCTGGAACGGGCTCAGGAGCCTGCACAAGGACAATACCGGCTACGACCTGAAGCAGCTCTTCATCGGCGGCGAAGGCACGCTCGGCGTCGTCACCGCTGCGGTCCTCAAGCTCTTTCCCAAGCCCCGCAGCCAGGAAGTGGCGCTTGCCGGCCTTGCCGATCCGGCCAAGGCGCTGGAGCTTCTCAACGTCGCCCAGGCCCATGCCGGGCCGCTGCTGACCGGTTTCGAACTGATGCCGCGGCTCGGCATCGAGTTCGTCCTGAAACACCTGCCGGGCGCCCGCGATCCGCTCGAAGGTCCCCATCCCTGGTACGTGCTCGTGGAAATCTCCTCCAATTCCGACGACATCCCGGCGCGGCAGCTCCTGGAATCGATGTTCGAGGAGGCGTTCGAAAAGGAGATCGCGACCGACGCCGTCGTTGCCGAATCGGTCGCCCAGGCCGAAGCCCTGTGGCAGATCCGCCATTCGCTGTCGGAAGTGCAGAAGTCCGAGGGCGGCTCCATCAAGCACGACGTCTCGGTGCCGGTCTCAAAGATCCCGGCGTTCCTCGACAAGGGAATGGCGGCGGCCGCCGACCTCATTCCGGGCATCCGGCCGGTGCCGTTCGGCCACATGGGCGACGGCAACATCCACTTCAACTTCTCCCAGCCGGAAGGGGCGGACAAGGCCGACTACCTTGCGCGCTGGGACGAGCTCAACGCCGTGATCCACGGCATCGTCGCGGAGTTCGGCGGCTCGATCTCGGCCGAGCACGGCATCGGCAAGCTGAAGAAGAAGCTTCTGCCGGACGTGAAGAGCGAGATCGAACTGGACCTGATGCGGCGCATCAAGGCGGCGTTCGATCCCAACAACATCCTCAATCCGGGACGGGTGCTTTAGGCGACAAGCGCGAACGATCTCCAGGCGTGACCTGAACGCGGTCAGCCGCCTCAATCGGGGAAGTCGGAGCGGCGCAGGAGCGACAGCACGATGGTGAGCCCGGCGCCCATGGCGCCGATGGTGAAAAGGACCTGCAGGCTCGATGAGGCGGCGATCGCCAGTGTTGCCTCCGGTAATGCCGGGTGACGGGCGCTCAGCGCCATCAGGCTGCCGATGCATTCCGTCGCAGCGCTTCCCGGCACCATCGGAATGCAGCCGGCCAGCGCCAGGGCGCTGCCGGCGCGATGGTGGCCGCCGAGCGACAGGTCGAGGCATTCCACGGCAAGGGCGACCGCGGCCGCGGCGACGAAGGACGCGGCCTCCAACGGCCAGCCGACCTCAAGCCCGAGCGTGCGCACGCCAAGAGCGATGCCGCCGGCCGCCCCGGCCCACAGCAGCGCCAGCGGCGCGAAATTGAAGAGCACGCCGAAGCCGGCGGCCGCCAGCGCGCCGAACAGTGCCTGGTGGAGGACACCGTGGCTCTCGGCCAGCGGATCGGTATTGATACCGTCCAGCGCCACATGGGAGAGCGCGACGCCGACGGTGACGAAGACGAGCACCATGGCGACGGTGACGAAGCGCGCACTGCCCAGGGTCGGGAAGCCTTGCATGATATCGGTCTGGGCGTTGAGGGCCGGAACGCCGGGCACCAGCATCAGCACCGCGGCGCTCATGGCGATCGCCACCATGGCGCTGCCGGCGACGAGCGCCAGGCCGCCGGCCATCAGCGAGGCGACGAGGGCGACGATGGCGGTGACGACGAAGACGTTGACGCCGCGGGCCGTTAGCAGCAACCGCACGGCCTGGCCGGCCGAGGCGGCGACCAGCACCGGCAGGAAGGCGGCCCAGTCGGCACCGAGCAACCGTCCGAAGGAGGCGCAGGCAAGCCCTGCGGCAAACGCGTTGAGGATTTTCGGATGGCGGGCGGTGTTGCCGAGCCGGTCGGAAAGGGCGGCCAGCGCCTCCGCCCGGTCCATGGTGCCTGCCTCGATGCGGCGGCAGATGTCCCGGACGGCGTGGTTGAGCCGCATGTTCACGCCGTGATGGCCGACCGAAATCATCCGCGTGATGGTCTGGGCGCCGCTGGTCACCGTCAGCGAGACGGAGGCAAAGCCGATGCGGCTGTGGATATGGCTGGCGCCGAGACCCCGTGCCGCCTTTTCCATGCCCTGGCGCACGACCTCGCAGCGCGCGCCCGTCTCCATCAGGATGCGTCCGGCCTCCAGCGCCGTCATGGCGATCTGCTCCAGGTCGCGGTGGCGCAGGATGACGGGATCGGTCTCGGTGGTCATCGGGACGCTCTCGCTGGCAATCGATTGTCGGGCGGTCTTGGGGAGGACCATCCCCATAACAACCGATGGCGGACAGCCGTTCCACGGCGCCGCGGTTGAGCGAGCGTTTTTGCCCCAGTCGAAAAGGCAGCCGGCGACGAGAGACTATCTGGTCGCCGGCAGGGCGTCGGGGGCCGCGAACAGATCGCCAAAAAGGCTGTCGCGGGCCCTGAAACCGGGCGCCACGGGCTGGCGTTCGCTGTCCTGGATCAGCCGGGCGAAGACGACGGCCCGGCCGTCCTTTCGCGCCCAGCCGACGAACCAGCCATAGGGCTGGCCCCTGAGCAGGGTGGCGTCCGGCTTGCGCGGCAATCCGGCGCCCGTCTTGCCGTGGACATGCCAGCCGCCCGGCTGCACGCCGTAGTCGGTGAGCGCCTCCGTCATGGCAATGGCGCGGTCGCTGACCGGCAGCTTCCGCGTCACCAGCTTGCGCAGAAACGCCAGTTGTTCGAGCGGTGATATCTGCAGGGACGAACTTAGCCAGGCCCTGGTCAAGCCGTTGTCCTTTCCCGGATCGCCGGAGACGTCGGCGTTGCCGTAGCCGAAGGCGCGCACATAGCCGCGGAAGCGCTCGTCCCCAAGAGCCTCGGTGACCTTCTGCGAATACCAGACCACGGACTTTTCCATCCACCGGGCCGGATCCGTCGTCGCGCGCCACGCCGGAATCCAGTCGACATAGCCATCGCGAAACGGCAGGGCCGGCGTGTGCACGTCCTTCAGGATGCCGGCATCAAAACCCATCAGGCTGATGGCGATCTTGAACGTGGAGGCAGGCGTCACGCGGCGATCGCAGGTGCCTTGTTGCTCGATCACGTCGCCGGTCGCGGCGTCGGCAACAACGGTACACAGGGTGACCGTTTCGGCTCGCGCAGGCGACGATGCCACGAGACCGGCGCCAAGGAGCAGGACAATCGCATGTTTCATCCGCAGTTCCTTCTCCATCGCCGGCGGGGGTTCAGCGCGACTCGATCGCGTGCGGTCTCATGCCGCGACAACGGCATTGCGCACAAGGGCGGCAAGAATGCGGGGCTATAGCAACGACATCTGGCCGTCGTCGGGCGGCGTGGCGGCTTTCTTTTTCGGCGCCGGCTTCTTCTCAGGGATCGGCACCATCTCCTCCGGCGCGATTTCCGCGACGAGCCCGGCATCGTCATTGGCAACGGCGTTGACCCGGGTGGAGACGGGGATGGCCGCAAAGAGGTCATCCGGCGCCGGGCGCAGCATTTCGGAGGCTTCCTTCGCCGAGACCTCGACCGTGTTGAGCCAGGCTTCGAAATTCTCAGGCGCAATGACCGCCGGCATGCGGTTGTGGATCTCGGCCGTGGACGCGTTCGCCGCCGTGGTCAGGATGGCGCCGGTCTCCACGTCGCCGCCGTCCGGCCCCGACCAGCTCTCCCACAGGCCGGCAAAGGCGACCACGCCGCCATCCTTCGGCGCCACCCAGTAGGGCTGCTTGCGGCCGTCGCGGCGCTGCCATTCGTAGAAGCCATTCGCCGGAATGAGGCAGCGGCGGTGGCGCATGGCGGCCCGGAAGGCCGGCTTTTCCGCCGCGGTCTCGGAGCGGGCATTGATCAGCAGCGAGAAATCGGCCGGATCCTTGACCCAGCCAGGCACTAGGCCCCAGCGCACCAGCACGAAGCGGCGGGCGCCGTTTTCCAGCCGGACGGTGGCAATCGGCTGGGTCGGGGCGATGTTGTAGCGCGGCGGGAAATTCGGCTGGTCCCCATAGGCGAACACGCGCCGGATTGTTGCCGGGATTTCGGAAAGGGCGAAGCGGCCGCACATCGATCGTAAGTCCTCTCCAGGGCACCTTGCTCACAGGTTGCATCGTTTTGCGGGTAAGCATTTCGCAACCACGAGCGCATACAGTTCCTCAAGTTGGGTCGCGCCACCCTTTGGCAAGACCCTAACACCCGGCGCCCGCCAGCGGGCAAAGCGATGGATGGATCGACAGGTGGCAACGGCGGCAAATGCGGCTGCAGATGCGTTGAGCCCGGAGCGGCTTGTCGAAGCCAATATCCATCCGGAATCCCTTCTGGCGACCGATTATCTCAACCATTTCAATGAGATCATCATGCTCATGGAGATGCTGCCGGAGATGCCGGACTGCGCCGAGGACGTGCTCGCCTGGGAGCCGTGCAGCTACCAGCAGCATTTCGAGGTCTCCGGCTTCAAGGACCGCGACCTCGCCATCCTTGCCTACGAATCGGCGCCGGTGGCGATCCGCGCCGACTTCGACACGACGATCGCCCGCATCGATGGCCACCTCGTCGCCGCCCAGAACATGCTGCGCGAGGCCGAACCTGGCGATTTCGAAAGCCACGGGCGACTGGCCGCGCTCGCCGTTGACGAGCTTCGGCCGTTGATTTCCAGGGCCCGGGCCCTCGTCCATGGCGAGATCGCGGCGATGCCGTCGATCAACGACACCTCCGAGGAAAATACCCAGTCGGCCATCGACGAGCTTTTCGAGTAAGCTGTTCCTTTGCTCCCGCCCGGGAGTACACGGAGACATCGATGGCCCGCCAGACACAATCAGACACCCGCCGGCGCACCGGCAGCCGCAGCGGAACGGGTTCGGGAACCCGCACCGGATCGGGCATGAAGCATCCCCTTGCCGAAGCCGGGACGGGCCCCTTTCCAAGGCTCGCCGCCTCGATCGCGGTCTGGCGTGGCGACGAAGTCTTGCTCGTCCAGCGCAAGAAGCCGCCGCTTGCGGGCGTGTGGAGCCTTCCCGGCGGCCATGTGGAGCCCGGCGAGACAGTGGCCGCGGCAGCGCTTCGCGAGCTTGGCGAAGAGACGTCGGTGACGGCGGAAGTCCTCGGCCTCGTCGACATCGTCGACGTCATCCGCCGCGACCGCGGCGGCGCGCTTGAAGCCCACTATGCCATCGCCTCGTTCTGCGGCCGCTATGTGGACGGCACCGCGGCACCGCTCGACGACGCGGCCGCGATACGCTGGACCGGGTTCGACGCGCTCTCGACCATGAACCTCACCGAGGGAACGGAGGCGATCGTGCGGCGGTCCTATGCCATCGCCTGCAACCGGCCGTCCTGACCGGGGCCGACGACGCCGGACTAGGGTCTTGCGCGCACGCGGCGTTCGGCCCATGTTGGCGCCCGCATTCGACCACAATCGGGGACGGCGTCTTGAGACGTGCCTTCAGGATATGGCTTGCCGGTGCGATTACCGCGGCTTTCGCGATTGCCCTTTTTGCCACCGCCCCGGCAGCGGCCCAGACGACCGGCGAGGCCGAAGCGCCGTCAGCCAAGTCGGAGGCCCCGCCCTATGATCCCCAGCTCCTCAGGCTGTCGGAGATCCTCGGCGCGGTGCACTACCTGACGACGCTGTGCAAATCCGATGGCGAGCAGGTCTGGCGCGAGGAGATGTCGAAGCTGATCGAGGCGGAGGCGCCCGACGCGGAGCGCAAGCGCCTGATCGTCGATGCCTTCAACCGCGGCTATCACGGATTTTCCAACGTCTACACCCGCTGCACACCGTCAGCGGAACTGGCGATCCAGCGCTATCTGCGCGAGGGCGCGGCGATCGCCCGGGACGTGGTCAACCGCTACGGGCGCTGAGCTTTCGTCGGGCGGCGGTGCCATGCCGGAACTTCCCGGTTTTTTGAAAGGTTAACGCGGCCGGCGCAATTGTTAGGATGCCGTTAACGTTTTCTTCAGAAACGGCGGGCGCCCCCCGGTGTGTTAATGTAGGGTAACCCGACTGCCACCGTCGGCGCATGCGCCGCGAACCAGGTTTGAGACACATGATGACGGACAGGACCGACCTCGGCGAGACGGGTATCGACGCCCAGAAGCGCGCGGCGCTCGACCACCTCTACGACGCCTGGGCCGAAGCGACGACGGAGGGCGTCGACAGCGACGTCTTCGTGCATGCGGCGCTGTTCGTCGCGCTTGCCGAAATGGTCGAGACCTATGGCGAGGTGGCCGTGGCCGAACTCGCCGCCTCGCTGCCGACCCGCATCCAGAGCGGCGAATTCACGGTCCGGCGGCTCTACCAGTAGGACCGGGCACGGCCGCTGTGGCAGCTTCGCCACGGCCGGCGATTCCCTGTTGACCGCACTCTTATTTCGGTCATCGAAATCCTGTATTCCATTGGCGATACGCGCGCCCTTCTCCGGGCACGCTTCAGCCAGATGCGGGATGAGACGATGATCCGCTGTGCCGTTTTCTTGTCAGCCGCCCTGCTTGCGACGATGCCGTGTGCCCTTGCCGCGCAGGAAAAGACCGTTCCCACCGAACGGATCGTCATCGACGAGTTGTCCAAGGAGAAGCCCGCCGGCGACACCGCGACGCCGGTGCCGGCGCCCGATGCCGTTGCGCCGGAGGCGACACCGGAGACCGGCGTCGAGGGGGATGCGGACGCTGCGTCGGAAGATCCCAAGCAGGCCGCGCCGCTGCCCGAGGTGCGCTACGGCAGGGCCGAACTCCCGGAACCGGTGCAGCGCATGCGCGAGGCGCTGATCGAGGCGGCGAAATCCGGCAATGTGGAAGAGTTGCGCACCGTCTTCGAAATGAACGAGCTGATGCCGACCCTTTCCTTCGGCGACATCACCGATCCGATTGAGCACCTGAAGAAGGCGTCCGGCGACGGCGAGGGCCGCGAGGTGATGGCGATTCTTCTGGAAGTGCTGGAGGCCGGCTGGGTCCATGTGGATGCCGGCAAGCCGTCGGAGATGTATGTCTGGCCCTATTTCGCCCAGTATCCGCTGGCCGACCTGACGCCGCCGCAACTCGTGGAGCTGTTCCGGATCGTCACCTCCTACGACTATCAGGAGATGCAGACCTACGGCACCTACATCTTCTACCGCGTCGGCATCGGCCCGGACGGCACGCTGCACTATTTCGTCGCCGGCGACTGAGCGGACCGGTCCCTCACAGGGTGAGGACGAGGCCGTCCTCGGCGCACTCGTAGGGCACCTCGTCCCGGCGGGCGAGCATTTCTTCGCTCATGTGGGTCAGCACCAGGCGCTTGGGGGAAATCTCGTCAAGGCGCTCCTCCAGGCTCGCCAGGTCGAGGTGGAGCGGCACCTTCTTGTCGCGGAAATAGGCCTCGGCGACGAAGAGATCGGCATTGCGGCCGAGATCGACCAGCGCGTCGGTCCCTTCCGTGTCGCCGGTATAGGCGATCACCCTTCCCTCCACCTCGAACCGGTAGCCGAAGAACGGTCCGCGCGGATTGCCGTGGGAGACCCGGCAGCCGGTGACCGTGACGCCATCGATGTCGGCGGGCGTTTTCGGCTCCAGCTCGACGAGCCGGGTCTCGAACTTGCGGAACACCGTGGAGGAGCCCGGAAACGCCGTTTCCAGCGCCCGCACCAGCCAGTCCTCGGTGCCCGGCGGGCCGACCACCGTCAGCGGCCCAGTGCGCTTTGAAAAGAACTGGGCATCGAGGATGAAGGGCGGCAGGCCGCCGAAATGGTCGGCGTGGAAATGGGTGACGAAGATCGTCCTGATGGCGTTGAGGTCGACGGCCTGACGCTTCAGGGCAACGAGCGACGTGGCGCCGCAATCGATGAGGAAATTGGCGTTGTCGCCGGTGACGTGAAAGCATGTGTTGAAGCGGCCGCCACTGCCGAAGGCATCGCCGCAGCCGACGAAGCGGAATTGCATGGTCTTCTCCCCCGGTATCGCCCCCTTTGCGGGACGCCTTTCGGGGCAGTCTACCAGAAACGGACGGGCTTGCCGCGGGACGGCGCGGTAACCTCGCCCTCCCACATGACGCGGGCGCCGCGGACCACCGTGCCGACCGGCCAGCCGGTCACCGTCATGCCGTCATAGGGCGTCCAGCCGCTCTTCGTGCCCATCATGTCGTCGCGGATGGTCTGCTTTCGTTTCAGGTCGAGGACGGTGAGGTCGGCGTCGTAGCCGACGGCGATGCGGCCCTTGCCCCTGATGCCGAACAGGCGGACAGCGCCGGCCGAGGTCAGGTCGACGAAGCGCTCCAGCGACAGCCGTCCGGCCGCAACATGATCGAGGAGGACCGGCACCAGCGTCTGCACGCCAGGCATGCCCGACGGGCTCTTCGGATAGGGATTGGCTTTTTCTTCAAGCGTGTGCGGCGCGTGGTCGGAGCCGACGACGTCGGCAACGCCCTGCGCAACGCCCCACCACAGCCCGTCCCGGTGGCGGGCATCGCGCACCGGCGGGTTCATCTGCAGCCGCGTGCCGAGGGTCGCATAGAGGTCGGCGGCGAGGGTCAGGTGCTGGGGCGTCACCTCCACGGTCGCGACGTCCTTGTTGTCGGCGAGAAAGCGGATCTCCTCCGCCGTCGTCACGTGCAGGACGTGGATCGGCGCGCCCGTCTCGCGGGCGATCTTGACGAGGCGCCTGGTGCAGCGGATCGCCGTTTCCTCGTCGCGCCAGACCGGGTGGGAGGCCGGATCGCCCTCGATCCGCTCGCCCTTTCGCTCTTCCAGCCGGTATTCGTCCTCCGAATGGAAGGCGGCGCGGCGGCGCGTCTTTTCAAGGATCGCCCGCACCCCCGGATCGTCCTCCACGAGGAGGTCGCCGGTGGAGGAGCCCATGAAGACCTTGATGCCGGCAGCGCCCGGCAGGCGCTCCAGCTCGGGGATGTCGGCGACGTTGTCGTGGGTGCCGCCGACCCAGAAGGCGAAGTCGCAATGCATGCGGTCCGTGCCGCGCGCGACCTTATCGGCGAGCGCCTCGGCACTGGTCGTCAGCGGATTGGTATTAGGCATCTCGAAGACCGCAGTGACACCGCCGAGAACGGCTGAAAGCGAGCCGGTCTCCAGGTCCTCCTTGTGCTCCAGGCCCGGTTCGCGGAAATGCACCTGGCTGTCGATGACCCCCGGAACGATGGTGAGGCCCGCGCAGTCGACGACCTCGCCGCTAGCAGCCGGGTCGAGCGACCCGATGGCGGCGATGCGGCCGTCCTTGACGGCGATGTCGCGGGCGCCGATGCCGTCGTGATTGGCCACCGTCGCATTCTTGAAAAGGGTGTCGTAGGTCGCGGGCATGGAGGGCTCCTCGGTTGTCCGTCCGGTTATAGGGGGACGGGCCTCGGGCGCCAAGCCGAACCGGGCGCCTTGTGCTGATCCCGGCCCGGCCCTATCTCTTCGGCAACGATGAGAGGCGGGGATTCGGGGTCAAAATGGCATTCTGCGAGTTATCCAATCGAGCCGTGGTGCGGATTTCCGGCGAGGAGGCGCATCACTTCCTGCAAGGACTCGTCACCAACGACATGGCGGCGGTAGACGAACAGGGCGCCGGTTTCGGCGCGCTGCTGACGCCCCAGGGCAAGATCCTCTTCGACTTCCTGATCGCGCGCGACAGCGACGGCTATCTTTTCGATACGCCGAAGGCGACGGTCGCCGACCTCGTCAAGCGGTTCTCTTTCTACAAGCTGCGGGCCAAAGTGGAGGTCGCCAACCTGTCCGACAGCCACATGGTGGTGGCGTTCTGGGACGCGGAGACAGCGCCGGACGTCGCCGGCACCGTCTTCGCCGATCCGCGCCACGCGGGCCTCGGCTACCGCGCCATCGTGGAGCGCGCCGGCTTCGCGCCCGCGGGCGATACGGCCGACGTCGACGCCTATACCGCGCACCGGGTCGCCATCGGCGTTCCGGAAGCCGGCGTCGATTTCGACTATGGTGAGGTGTTCCCGCACGACGTCGACATGGATTTCCTTGCCGGCCTCTCCTTCGCCAAGGGTTGCTTCGTCGGCCAGGAAGTGGTCTCGCGCATGCAGCACCGCGGCACGGCACGCCGGCGCGTGGTCAAGGCGAGCGCGCAGGCCGACCTGCCGGCGCCGGGAACCGCCATCACCGCCGGGGAAAAGACCATCGGCAGCCTCGGCTCGGTTGCGGGCACGGACGGCCTTGCGCTGGTGCGCATCGACCGGGCCAAGACGGCGATGGACGCCGGCACGCCGCTGCTTTCGGGGGATGCCGAGCTGACGCTCTCGATCCCGGACTGGGCCGGCTTCGGCTGGCCGGGGGCCGACGCGGAAAGCGCGTAACGGCGGTAACGAGACGGGGATTTGTCCATGGCCGACCGCGCCGGCGCTCCGCCCCGTGCCTGGCAGCGCATGCTGTCCGGGCGCAGGCTCGACCTCTTGGATCCCTCGCCGCTCGACGTGGAGATCGAGGACATCGCGCAAGGCATCGCCCGGGTCGCGCGCTGGAACGGCCAGACGGTCGGCGCACACGCCTATTCCGTCGCCCAGCACTCGCTGCTGGTGGAGGCGATCGCAGGGCGGATGGAGGCGGGGCTTTCGGCCAGCGACCGGCTGGCGGTGCTGCTCCACGATGCGCCGGAATACGTCATCGGCGACATGATCTCGCCGTTCAAGGCGGTGATCGGCGGCGACTACAAGGTGGTGGAGGCGCGGCTGCACGGTGCCATCCACCTGCGCTTCGGCCTGCCGGCAAAGCTGCCCGGGGCGCTTACGCGCCTCACCAAGCGGGCCGATATCGTCTCCGCCTATTTCGAGGCGACCCTCCTTGCCGGCTTCGAGGAGGCCGAGGCGGCGAAATACTTCGGCCGGCCGAACGGCTATCCGCTGGACAGCGACCCATCCTGGCGGGCGCTGCTGGAGCCTTGGCCGGCGGACACGGCGCAGCAGCGGTTCCTGGAGCGGTTTTTCGCGATCGACGCGGCGCGCTAAAGCGTATTCCCGAACCGAAGGTCCGCGTCAGCGAAAAGTGGGAACCGGTTTTCGGACGAGAATACGCGCAAGACAAAGAGGAGAGCATTTCGAGAGATCGAACGATCCCGAGAAGTGCTCGCGCGGTTGTCCACGCAGATGTTACCGCTTCGGCGCGAATAGGCCTTGCCAGCGACCGGCCCGCCGTAAACACTCGAATGGTTCAAAGGTGTTGCAAATGATTCATGTCTGTCCCCTGTCCCGGATCGACGAGACCGTGACGCGCACCGGCGCCAAGCGTCTCGTCACGCTGATCAATGCCGGCACCCCGGTGCCGCGCCCGGCCTCCATCGCGCCGGAGGATCACCTGTTCCTCGGCTTCAACGACATCACCGACTGCCAGGACGGCATGACGGAGCCCTGCGAGGACCATGTGCGGGAGTTCCTCGACTTCGTCGGCTCCTGGGACCGGGCCGACCCGATGGTGATCCATTGCTGGGCCGGCGTCAGCCGCTCCTCGGCCGGCGCCTATGTGGCGGCCTGCGCGCTCAACCCGAAGCGCGACGAGGCGATCATCGCCCGCCGGCTGCGCCGCGCCTCGGCCAAGGCGACGCCGAACGCCCTCTTCGTTGCCATCGCCGACCAGGTGCTGAAGCGCGAGGGCCGGATGACCGCGGCGATCCAGGAGATCGGCCGCGGCGCCATGGCGTTTGAAAACGACCCGTTCGAGCTTCCGATCGATTGACGGCGCCCTGCTGCTGGTAGAGCATCGGCAATCGGGAGCACACGAAGCGGCATGGCGGACAACCCCACCCTGGCACCCTTGAAAGCCGCGGAAAACGCGAGTTCCGGCGCGCGGATCGAAATCGGCCTCAACGCGGCGATCGTCGCGGTGGAGGATCCGACGCCGCTGATCCTCGTCGTCGGCGGCTGCGACCCTTCCGGCGAGCCGGAGAGCCTGCCCTACGGCCCGTTCGATCCCCTCACCCACCGCACCTTCGAGATCGGCCTCAGGTCCTGGGTCGCCGAGCAGGCGGCGCTGAAGCTCGGCCACGTCGAACAGCTCTACACCTTCGGCGACCGCGGCCGACATACGTTGCAGCAGCGGGATTCCGCCCCGCACGTGGTCTCGGTCGGCTATCTGGCGCTGACCCGGCCGGAGCCGCAGGCGCAGCTCGGCTTTGCCCGGGAAGGTGCCAACTGGCGGTCCTGGTATGCCTATTTCCCCTGGGAGGACTGGCGCGCCGGGCGCCCGGCCGTGCTCGACCAGACCATCCTGCCGCTGCTTCGCGAGTGGGCCGCAGAGCCGCCGGCGGCAGGTGCCCCGATGCGCGCACTCGGGCGCATCGAACGGCTGAGGCTCTCCTTCGGCGTCGACGGGCCGCCCTGGGACGAGGAGCGGGCGCTCGACCGCTACGAACTCCTCTACGAGGCCGGGCTCGCCATGGAAGCGCGGCGCGACGAACGGCCGGCGGCGCTGAGGCGCGACGAGATCCCGGCGCTCGGCCGGCCGATGCGGTTCGACCACCGGCGGATCCTGGCCACCGCCATTTCGCGGCTGCGCGCCAAGCTGAAATATCGCCCGGTCGTCTTCGAGCTGATGCCGGACACCTTCACCCTGACGGAACTGCAACGGACCGTGGAGGCGATCTCCGGGCGCCACCTGCACAAGCAGAATTTCCGCCGGCTGGTGGAAAAGACCGCGCTCGTGGAGCCGACCGGGGCGACCAGTGACCGCACGGGCGGGCGACCGGCCGCCCTCTTCCGGTTCCGGCGCGAGGTGCTCCTGGAGCGCCCGGCGCCGGGCCTCAGGTTCGGGTCGGCGGGCGCCTAGATTTCTATCACGGTCCTGCCGCGGACCTTGCCTTCCAGGATTGCGCCGGCCTTGTCGATGACCTCGTCGAGCGAGATCGTCGTCGTCAGCGCTTTCAGCTTGTCCTTGTCGAGATCGCGGGCAAGGCGGTCATAGGCCTCGATCCTCAGCGGCTTCGGCGCCATCACCGAGTCGATGCCGAGCAGCGAGACGCCGC
>NZ_NPEV01000078.1 GCF_003258835.1 Rhodobium orientis
AACGAAGTGAGCTGGCGTGAGCGAATATTCGAAGCCGTGAGGCTTCGCAAGGCCGAACGGCCGCCGGCGCCCATGCGCCGCCCCCGCGGAGCCGCGAACGAAGTGAGCTGGCGTGAGCGAAAAAACCAGAGAGATGGTGGAGCCAGGCGGAATCGAACCGCCGACCTCTTGAATGCCATTCAAGCGCTCTCCCAACTGAGCTATGGCCCCAATCTCTTAAAGAGCGTCCCTTGGGAAAGACGATCTTGTGAAGGCTCCGGACGCGGGCGCAAGTGCCTGCAGGGCGCCTTGGAGTGGGCGGAAATTATGCGCCGCCCGCGCGATAATCAAGAGCCTTGTTTCAAAAAAACGACAGTCCCTTGCCGCGGCACATCGGCGCCTGTTCAGCGCTCCTCATCGTCCTTGGAGACGTCGGGAATGATGTCGTCGACGCTGTCGTCCTCGTCGTCTTCTTCCAGGAACGTATCGTCGTCGTCGTTGACGCTGACGTCGATATCGGTGTCCTCGATCTCGGGGACGGCCTCGCCGTCGTCCGCGTCTTCGTTGTCGACGGTCTCGCCCTCGTCTTCCTCGGCGTCTTCCAGGGAGACCAGTTCGGCGTCCTCTGTCTCCAGATCCTCTTCCTCGGATTCCTCCGGCGGGGGGGCCGGTTTGGCGGTCGCCCTGCTGGCCTTGGTCGCAACGACGGTCTGCTCGAACACCGCGCCGCATTTCGGGCAGGTGATCGGGTTCCGGTTGAGATCGTAGTATTTGGTGCCGCAATCGGCGCACAGCCGCTTTGTGCCGAGTTCCGGTTTGGTCACGTTAGAACCTCGTCGATATAACAGCGCACGTGCTTTAAGGTGCGAAACGATCTGTGTCAAAAACAAATCTTTGCTTTCGGCACAAGCGCCAATTGGCGCCAACCACGCTTTTTTTTGCGCAATGGTCAAGGTCGAACGCCGCACGGCCGGGTGACGTTCCCGCTCGCCCGTGATAGTCAGGCGCTCCATCCCGCGCTTCGGTGCGCCCCGCCAACGGCCCGGCGAACCGCTTTTGCTGCGCCGTCACGACGATCAAAGCCATGACAGAAAACCCCATGCGCCCGCTCACCGCCCGCCCCGGATCGGCGCTTTCCGGCCGCGTTGCCGTGCCCGGCGACAAGTCGATCTCGCACCGCGCGCTGATCTTCGGCGCCCTCGCCATCGGCGAGACCGCGATCGACGGGCTCCTGCAGTCCGAGGACGTGTTGTGCACGGCGGCCGCCATGCGCGCGCTCGGCGCAACGGTCGTCGCCGGCGAGAACGGCTCGTACAAGGTTCATGGCGTCGGCGTCGGCGGCCTCATGGAGCCGGAGACGCCGCTCGATTTCGGCAATTCCGGCACCGGTGCCCGGCTCGCCCTCGGCCTCATTGGCACCCATCCGCTCGCCGCCGTCTTCCTCGGCGATGCCTCCTTGTCGCGCCGGCCGATGGGCCGGGTGCTGGAGCCCTTGAGGGCGATGGGAACGGAGGTCATCGCCCGCGACGGCGACCGCCTGCCGCTGGCGATCCGCGGCCCGAAGACCGCAATTCCGCTGGAATACCGCGTGCCCGTCCCCTCCGCCCAGGTGAAGTCGGCGGTATTGCTTGCCGGCCTCAACGCGCCGGGCATCACGACGGTGATCGAGCCGGTCGCCACCCGCGACCATACCGAGCGCATGCTGGAAGGCTTCGGCGCCGACCTCGACATCACCGTCGAGGACGACGGCGCCCGCACCATCCGCCTCGTCGGCCAGCCGAAGCTCAAACCCCAACCCGTCACCGTGCCGGGCGATCCGAGTTCGGCCGCCTTTCCGATCGTCGCCGCCCTGATCGTGCCGGGTTCCGACGTCGTCGTTGAAAACGTCATGCTCAACGAAAGCCGCACCGGCCTCTTCACCACGCTCATCGAAATGGGCGCAGACCTGTCGTTCGAGAACGAGCGGGTCTCGGGCGGCGAGACCATCGCCGACATCCACGTGCGCCACAGCACGCTCAAGGGCGTGACGGTGCCGCCGGACCGGGCGCCGTCCATGATCGACGAATATCCGGTGCTTTCCGCCGCCGCCGCCTTCGCGGACGGGCAGACGATGATGGAGGGCCTCGCCGAATTGCGCGTCAAGGAGTCCGACCGCCTTGCCGCCGTCGCCGCCGGCCTTGCCGCCAACGGCGTCACGCACGAGGAGGGCGCGGATTTCCTCGTCGTGACCGGCCGCACGGGCGACATCGGCGGTGGCACGGTCACGACCCACCTCGACCACCGCATCGCCATGAGCTTCCTGGTCCTCGGCCTTGCCGCCGACCGGCCGGTGACGGTCGACGATGCCGGCGTCATCAACACCAGCTTCCCGGGTTTTGCGGACCTGATGGCCGGCCTCGGCGCCGATCTGGAGCCTGCCGGCAATACGGCCGGGGAGGCGAAGGCATGATCATCGCCATCGACGGGCCGGCTGCGTCCGGCAAGGGCACGCTGGCGCGGCGCCTCGCCGCCCATTACGGCCTCAACCATCTCGATACCGGCCTTACCTACCGCGCCGTTGCCGCCGCACTCCTGGAAAAGGGCCTGCCGCTCGACGACGAGGAAACGGCGGCACGGGTCGCCGGCGAGGTCGATCTCGGCGCGCTGGACCGCGAGGCCCTGTCGCTGCACGAGGTCGGCGAGGCAGCCTCGAAGATCGCCGTCATGGGCAAGGTCCGCACGGCCCTCGTGAAGGCCCAGCAGCGCTTTGCGCACCGCGATCCCGGCGCCGTCCTCGACGGCCGCGACATCGGCACGGTGGTCTGCCCCGACGCCGACGCGAAGCTCTTCGTGGAGGCCTCTGCGGAGGTCCGCGCCAGGCGTCGCACCGACGAGATGGCGGGGCGTGGCAAGCCCGCCGATTACGCCGAAGTGCTCGCCGATCTGGAGCGCCGCGATGCCCGCGACCGGGCCCGCGCCGTCGCGCCGTTGAAAAAGGCGGAAGATGCGCACTTGCTCGACACCAGCGATTTGGATATAGAGACCGCGTTCCGTAAGGCGGTTGAGCTGATCGACCGCGTGCGCAACGCCAATTGAATAGGGAGCGCTGACCGGCGCGCCCTTATCGGCGTTACGTGATCGGGCGTTCGGAACGGACCCCATGGTCCGGATCGGTCACCCGTGTGGAACGAGAATACGAATATCAATGGTCGCCCAGCGCCCGCCACTGCCGGCCCGCGTTTCAACGCGAATGTCCCGAATTGACCGGGGCCGGGTGCAGCCGCGGCGACCGACGCAACGCCAACCGCCGGCATTTGAGAGCCTGAAGGCTCTGGGAGATTAGATGAACGCGACCAACCCCACCCGTGAGGATTTTGCCGCTCTTCTGGAAGAGTCCCTCTCGGCGACGGACATGCTCGAAGGCACCGTCGTTAAGGGCAAGATTGTTGGATTTGAGAAGGATCTGGCGGTTATCGACGTCGGCCTGAAGGTCGAGGGCCGTGTCCCCGCCAAGGAATTCGGCGCCCGTGCGCGCAATGGCGAGCTCAACGTCGGCGACGAAGTCGAGGTTTACCTGGAACGCATCGAAAACGCGCTCGGCGAGGCCGTGCTGTCCCGCGACAAGGCTCGTCGCGAGGAAAGCTGGGTCCGCCTGGAAGCCGCGTTCGAGAAGAACGAAAAGGTCACCGGCCAGATCTTCAACCAGGTCAAGGGCGGCTTCACCGTCGATCTGGACGGCGCCGTGGCCTTCCTGCCGCGCTCGCAGGTCGATATCCGCCCGGTGCGCGACGTCGGCCCGCTGATGCACACCCCGCAGCCGTTCCAGATCCTGAAGATGGACAAGCGCCGCGGCAACATCGTCGTGTCGCGCCGCGTCGTGCTTGAGGAAAGCCGCGCCGAGCAGCGCCAGGAACTGGTCCAGAGCCTGGAAGAGGGTCAGGTCATCGAGGGCGTCGTCAAGAACATCACCGACTACGGTGCGTTCGTCGACCTCGGCGGCATCGACGGCCTCTTGCACGTCACCGACATCGCCTGGCGCCGCATCAACCATCCCTCCGAGGTGCTGTCCATCGGCGAGACGGTCAAGGTGCAGATCATCCGCGTCAACCAGGAGACCCACCGCATCAGCCTCGGCATGAAGCAGCTCGAGGCCGACCCGTGGGATGGCATCGAGGCCAAGTATCCGGTCAACGCCAAGTTTACCGGCCGGGTCACCAACATCACCGACTACGGCGCGTTCGTCGAGCTGGAGCCGGGCATCGAGGGTCTGATCCACGTCTCGGAGATGTCCTGGACCAAGAAGAACATCCATCCGGGCAAGATCGTCTCCACCAGCCAGGAAGTCGAAGTGATGATCCTGGAAGTGGATGCTACCAAGCGTCGCATCTCGCTCGGCCTCAAGCAGACCCTCGACAATCCGTGGTCGGTCTTCGCCGACGCCCATCCGGTCGGCAGCGTCGTCGAAGGCGAGGTCAAGAACAAGACCGAGTTCGGCCTGTTCATCGGTCTCGACGGCGACGTCGACGGCATGGTGCACCTGTCGGACCTGGACTGGAACCGTCCGGGCGAGCAGGTCATCGAGGAGTTCCGCAAGGGCGACATGGTCAAGGCCCAGGTCCTCGACGTCGATGTCGACAAGGAGCGCATCTCGCTCGGCATCAAGCAGCTCGGCGGCGATCCCTTCGCCGAGGCGAGCGGCGAGCTGCACCGCGGTGCGGTGGTCACCTGCGAGGTGACCGAGGTCAAGGAGAACGGCCTGGAAGTCAGCGTCGTCGGCTCCGATCTGTCGGCCTTCATCCGCCGCGGCGAACTGGCCCGCGACCGCTCCGAGCAGCGGCCGGAACGCTTCGCCGTCGGTGAGAAGTTCGACGCGCGGATCACCCAGTTCGACAAGAAGGCGCGCCGCATGGCCGTCTCCATCAAGGCCCTGGAAGTGGCCGAAGAGAAGGAGGCGATCGCCCAGTTCGGTTCCACCGACTCCGGCGCCTCCCTCGGCGACATCCTCGGTGCGGCCCTCAACAAGGCCCGCGAGAACGACGACGAAGAGTAGGTCCCGTCGTTGCCGGGTTGACCCCCGGAAATTCAAGGAAACGATTAAAGGCCTGTTTCGACGGGCCTTTTTTCGTGTATGGTGGCGCCCTTACAGTCACCGGCCCGGGCAGAGGTCGCCCGGGACGCCTTACCGGATTGGGATGCGGACCCCATGATCGATGCCGATTTGATCGTCGACCGGCGCCGTTTGCGGCGCAAGCTCGCCCTGTGGCGGGTGATCGGCGTCGTCGCGGTTGCCGCGCTCATTGCCGGCATCGTCGTCTATGCCACCGGCATCGGCGATGTCGCCGGCCGCAGCCGCGCCCATATCGCCCGCATCTCCATTTCCGGCCTGATCACCGACGACCGCGCCAAGCGCGAGCTGATCGAAAAGGTCGGCAAGAGCGATGCGGTGAAGGCGGTGATCGTCGCCATCAACAGTCCCGGCGGCACCACGGTCGGCGGCGAGGCGCTCTACGAGGCGCTGAGGAGCCTCGGCGAAAAGAAGCCCGTGGTCGCCCATATCGGCACCGTCGGCGCCTCGGCCGGCTACATGGTGGCACTCGCCACGGACCACATCGTCGCCCGCCGGTCCGCGCTGACCGGCTCCATCGGCGTCATCATCCAGTTCGGCGAGGCCTCCAAGCTGCTCGAGACGATCGGGATTTCCATGGATGAGGTGAAGAGTTCGCCCCTGAAGGCGACGCCGAACTTCTACAAGCCGGCGAGCGAGGAAGCGCGCCAGGTCCTGAAAGACGTCGTCGACGACAGCTACGACTGGTTCGTCGGCCTCGTGCGCGAGCGCCGCAACATGACGCCGGCCCGCGCCACGACACTTGCGGACGGGCGCATCTATTCCGGCGCACAGGCCCTGGAGAACGGCCTGATCGATGCCATCGGCGGCGAGGACGTCGCCATTTCCTGGCTCGAGACGGAGCGCGACGTCGCGCCGGGTCTGCCCGTGCGCGACTGGAAAAAGGACGAGGGGATAAACGACCTTCCCTTTTCCGCCGCAGTTATGCGAAAGTTTGCATGGCTGCTCGGCGACAAGGCAGCCGCAACGCTCGGACGCGAACTCGGGTTGTTCCGCGACGGTGCGCCGCTTGACGGCCTAATCTCCGTTTGGCAGCCTTCGACCACAACACAAAACAATGCAAGCCAGGGGGCACCTCGATGATCAAGTCGGAGCTGGTCCAGCGGATCGCCGCTCAGAATCCGCACCTTTACCAGCGAGACGTGGAGAAGATCGTCAACGCCATCCTCGACGAGGTGGTCGAGGCGTTGATGCGTGGCGACCGCGTCGAATTGCGCGGCTTCGGGGCCTTTTCGGTCAAGAACCGTCCGGCCCGGGTGGGCCGCAATCCGCGGACCGGAGAAAAGGTGAGCGTTACAGAGAAATACGTGCCGTTCTTCAAGACCGGCAAGGAGATGCGGGAGCGTCTGAACGGCGGCTCGGCCGGGGACGAGTGAAGCCGCCCCTATTGTCCTGTTATCAAGATAAGGAACTGGTCCTTTGAAACGATTGCTGTGGCTTCTGGTGGCGATCCCGGTCGGCATCGTCGTCGTCGTGGTGGCTGTTGCCAACCGGCAATTGGTGACCCTGTCGCTCGATCCCTTCGCGACGGATGCTCCGGCGCTGGTCGTCACCCTCCCGCTTTACATGTATCTGTTCGCCGCGCTGTTCGTCGGCCTCATCCTTGGCGGCGTCGGCGCCTGGATGAAGCAGGGCCGCTGGCGCCGCGAGGCGCGCGAGCGCCGCTACGAGGCGGTGCACTGGCACAAGGAGGCCGACCAGCTCCGCGAGGAAAAGGAACGCGCCCGGCCGGGTCCCGCCCTGCCGGCTCCTGCCAGCCGCCGGGCGGCCTGACGCCACCGGGTAGCCTGACACCGCCGGTCTGCCGACGGTTTTTCGAGGTTTCGGACGCTTGCGATCGTCGCAAGCGTCCGTCTCGTTGCGCCCCGGCGGCGACATGACGTCGTCCGCGCGGCGACGGGCGACACGCCGAAATTGCAGCGCTATGCGTCGCCACCTGTCTTCTTGATCAAAAAATCGCAAAGCCCGGCGAAGGCCGGTTCTTTTGGCCGCGCAAACCGGCTAGGCTTCCCGCACTTCCGGAACACCTGGGTGGAGGGAACCTATGGTCGGCGTCGTTATCGGATTTCTAGCCCTTGGCGTGGGCATCTTCCTCTTGTTTCGCGGCGGCGGCTCGACCACACAGCCAACGACGTCCCAGGGACGTCTCGGCCGAACGCTGGCAGCCCTCGGGCGTCGCGGCCTCGGCATCGTGCTCGCCGCCGTCGGCCTCTTCCTCCTGGCCTCCACCTCCTTCGTCTATGTCGACCCGGACGGCGTCGGGCACCTGAAGCGCATTTACGCGTTTGAGGAACTGCCGCGCGGGCGCATCGTCGCCCTTGAGGGCGAAAAGGGACCGCAGGCCGACATCCTCGGCCCGGGCTTCCATTTCATTCCCTTCGTGCGCGTCCTCTACGACTACGAGGAGTTCGAGGTCCTGACCGTGCCGGAGGGCTACTACGGCCAGATCAAGGCCAATGACGGCCTGCCGATGCCGAGCGGCATGTACATCGCCCCGTCTTTCCCGGACGACAAGACCGAGGGCATGCTGGACGCCAAGACGTTCCTCACCTCCGGCGGCTTCAAGGGTCCGCAGGAAACGGTGCTGAAGCCCGGCCGCTACCGCCTCAACCGCTACCTCTTCGACGTCCGCGTCACCGAGGAGACCGAGGCGACGATCATCCCCAAGGGCTTTGTCGGCGTCGTCAAGTCGAACGTTGCCGCGCCCGGCGTCGACTGCCGCGAGGAAGAGGTGTCGGCCACCGATGCGACCCGCGGCGCCCTGACGGTACCGCTGGTGCCGCGCGGCTGCGTCGGCATCTGGAAGGAGCCGCTTCTTCCCGGCGCCTATTACCTCAACCGCCAGGCCTATGAGGTGACGCTGGTCGATGTGCGGGTCCAGACCTGGGAATACAAGGGCGGCTACGTCAAGCGCATCATCGACCTCTCCGTCGACCAGGAAGGCAACATCCAGCAGGTCGAGCGCCAGGTGACGGAGGCGATCCCGCCGAACGCCGCCGACAAGGCCGTCTTCGTCAAGGTCGAGGGCTGGGACATCCCGCTGGAGCTGCGCGCCCTCGTCCAGGTCAGCCCCGACCACGCGCCGATCGTCGTCGGCTCCGTCGGCGGTCTGGAGGAGATCGAGAACCGCATTCTCACCCCGGCGATCCGCTCCATCGTGCGCAACGTCGCCGGCTCCACCGTGCGCGTGCCGATCAAGGAGGACGGCGGGGCCGTCGCCCTGCCGATCGAATACGAGGTCCGCCCGACCCGCGTCCTCGACCTGATCGAGAACCGCGAGGCTCTCGAGGAGACCATCGAGGCCAAGATCAAGGTGGAGGGCGACAAGGCCGGCGTTGACATCCGCGAGATCCGCCTCGGCGAGCCGGCGATCCCGCCGGAGCTCCTGGTCTCGCGCCTGCGCGTCCAGCTCGCCGACCAGCTCTCCAAGGCCTATGACCGGGAAACGGCGGCCCAGCAGAAGCGCATCGAGACGGAACAGGCCCGCTCCACCGCCAACGAGCAGCCGCGCCTCGTCCAGGCGCAGATCGCCGTCAAGGTCGCCAACCAGCGCGAACAGGAGCGCGAGGCCCTCGGCCGCGCGGAACGCAAGTTCCTGGAAGAGCTCGCCAAGGGCCAGATGGCACAGGCCAACGTGCTGGGTCAGGACCGGGTGGCGCTGCTGCAGGCCCTCGACAAGGTGCTCGGCAGCCTGGAGCGCAAGCCCGAACTCGTCCAGATCGTCGGCAAGCTGGTGCCGAACACGGTGGTCGGCAACTCCTCGGGCCTCGCCGGCGCCGCCGCCATCTTCGGCTCCAATTTCGGCCAGGCCACGCGCGAGATCCCGACGGGGGCCGGCGGGCGGTGAGCGGCCGGGGGTCGTCGTCCAAGCGGTCCCCTCGCGAGCGCAGCGAAGCGATCCAGTGCGGCGTTTGAGGAGTGGTCCCGGCGACCCCACACCCTCTCCCGTCACCCTGGGCCTGACCCGGGGCCCATTGCCCACCTCGACACGGTAGCCCGTCGCAATTTTGACCTGCATCCGCGCCAAGGCCGCGTTCTTCCAACGAACGACATACCGCTTTGACAGGGGCAATAGGTCCCGGCTCGGGGGCCGGGGTGACGACGGAGTATTTGGGCACACAGCAGTGTCCCAAGGGGCGCGCGGAGTTCGCTGCCAACGCCCGCTGGATTGCCGCGTCGGCCTGACGGCTTCCTCGCAATGACGTTGAAATTTTTGGGAAATTAGCCACTTTCCGTCATTTCGAGCGGAGCGAAGCAATCCAGAGCAGCTTTGCCAACGGCAGCCCGTTCAAGACAAAAACAAAGGGCGCCACGACTGCCGCGGCGCCCTTCGAAAACGAACAAATCGGATCGTCGGCTCAGGCCGTCTTGTCGACCGTTGCGCCCGGGCCGCCGGCCGGACGCGGGCCCTCATTGGGCTCGCCGCTCTCAGGCACACCGGCATCGTTCGCCGCCTCAGTGGATGCTTCGGCCGGTGCCTCGGTTGCTTCCGGCTTCGGCGCCTTCGGGCCGCCCTTGGCAACGCCGACCATCGCCGGACGCAGCACGCGCTCGCCGATGACGTAGCCGGACTGCACGACCTGCACGACGGTGCCGCTCGGCACCTGCGGGTTCGGCACCTCGAACATTGCCTGGTGCAGGTTGGGATCGAACTTTTCGCCGGCCGGGTCGAGCTTCTTGACGCCATGCTTTTCCAGCGTCTTCAGCATTTCCCGCTCGGTCATCTCCACGCCGTCGAGAAGGCCCGTCAGGGCTGCATCGGCGCCCGCGCGAGCTTCGTCGCCGACGGCATCGAGCGCCCGGCGGAGATTGTCGCTGACGGTCAGCATGTCGCGCGCGAAGCTGGAGGCGGCGTAGTCGCGCGCATCGCGCAGCTCCTTGCCGGTTCGCTTGCGCAGGTTCTCCATTTCCGCCAGCGTCCGAAGGAGCTGGTCCTTCAGCTTGGCGTTTTCCTCGCTGAGCGCTGCGGCCGGATCGGCCGCATCCGCCTCCGGCTGCATGGCGGTGTCGTCCGCAGCCTCGGTCTCAGGGGTCTTTCCCGTCTCGTCACTCATTGCATTCCTCTTCGGGATCCGCGTCCGGAGCCCTCTTTAAGGGTGTCGGCGTATGAGCCCGTCCGTTCTTGAATATCCGGGTCGCGATATGCGGTCTTGGCTGGCCGCCGTCAAGGTTTGGCCACGAAAAGACACGGCAAAACCCGGGTCGGCGGACCGGCCCGGGCAGCGACAGGGCTGAACTGGAAGCCCGGGTCAGACGGCGCCGTTGATCCAGTCGAGGAGGCGGCCCTTCGGCTGCGCACCGACCTGCATGGAAGCGGGCTCGCCGTCCTTGAACAGAATCAGCGTCGGGATGGAACGCACCCCGTATTTGATCGCCGTGTTCGGGTTCTCGTCGATGTTCAGCTTCGCCACCTTGACCTTGCCGGCCATCTCGGTGGCGATTTCCTCAAGCGCGGGCGCGATCATCTTGCACGGGCCGCACCATTCGGCCCAGAAGTCGACGACAACCGGCTCCGACGATTTCAGGACGTCGGCCTCAAAGGTCGAATCGGTGATTTTTTCGGTCGTCATGGGTGTCCTTCTTTCATGGCTTGCATCATGCCTGAAGCATGTCGCTCATTAGTTGGTTCGAAAGTAAGAACGCCGGACCGGAGCGTCAAGCACGGGCATTTCCGAAAATGCGCGATCTTCAGGAAACGATTTCGCCGGATGCCCCGGTCCTGAGGCGCCCGACCGCGGCATCGAGCCGCGCCGCATCGAGCTCGCAAAGCGCCGGACCGGCGGTCCACAAGAGCGCGGCGCGGACGCGGCGCCCCGGATAGAGCGCCGACAGCACATGCCGGTAGAGCGCGAGTTGGACGACATAGTCTGGCGGGATCGCGTCCTCGGCCGGGACCTCCCGGTTGGTCTTGTAGTCGACGATGAGGACCGTGTCGTCCGTCGCCACCAGCCGGTCGATCTGGCCGGAGATGGAAAGCGTCTCGCCGCCCTCGGTGGCCAGCGTGCCGACGATGGCGACCTCGGCGCGCCCATGCGGCGAAAAGACGTGGCGGAAGTCGGGATGGGTAAGCACGGAAAAGACCTCCGCGACAAGGCCCGCCCGCTCGGCCTCGGCGAGATCCGGCGCGAGCTTTTCGAGCATCTTTGCCGCCATCTCCGGCCGCTTGTCCGCATCGATCGCGGGCAGGTGCTGCAACAGCAGATGCACCAGCCGGCCGCGCTGCAGCGCATCGATGCCGGGGGAAAGGGCTGCCGCCATCGCCTCCTGGGAAAGCTTGTTCTCGTCGGCAGGCGGCGCGGAGGTGCCGCCGAAGGCGCGCGAGGGCGCGAGCGGCCGGATCCGCTCCGGTGGCGGTGCGGGCTCAATCAGCCAGCCGGGCCGCGGCACGGCGGGAACAGCCTCCGCCTCCGCGCCGGCGGCTTCGCGCGGCGCGGCATCGAGCTTGCGCCAGCGCCAGGCGATGACGTCGCCCTCCGTGTCCCGCACCTCTTCGGCTTCAGGGCAGAGCGACGTCTCGATGGTGCGGTGCCAGATGGTGTCCGGCGGCTGGCGCGTGCCGCGATAGCCGCAGACGATCAGCCGGTCGCGCGCCCGGGTCATCGCCACATAGAGGAGCCGGCGGTATTCGTCCTCTTGGTCGGCCCTGTAGGCATCGATGGCGGTCCGGTGCCAGTCCGTCGAGGCTGGTTTACCGGGTGTCCATACCGGCGCCTCCACTGTCTGCCCGCCGACCGTCATCTCGCGCATGAGAATCTTCGGCGCGTGGGCATGGCTGAACGGCGCCGAGGCCGGATCGACCAGGAAGACGATCGGCGCCTCAAGCCCCTTGGCGCCGTGGACAGTCATGATCCGCACCTCGCGGGCGACAGAATCCTGCTGGCGTTTGATTTCCGTCGGCGTCAGCGACAGCCAGGAAAGGAACCCCTGAAGGCTCGGCGTCTGGGTCTCTTCGAAGGACAAGGCCAGCGCCAGGAATTCGTCGAGCACCTCGTCGACCTCCGCCCCGAGCCGGCCGCGGAATTTCGCCCGCCCGCCGAAGGGCCCCAGGATGTCCGCAAAAAACTCGTAAGGCGGCACCCGGTCGGCCCGGCCGATGGCGCGGGCAAGCAGCGCGTGGCCGGCGCCGAAGGCGGGCTCGCCCCGGCGTTCCGAGAGCGCCTCGGCAAGGCTCGCAGCCCGGTCGTGGGCAAGGTCGAAAAGGCTCTCTTCGTCGAAGCCGACAAGCGGGCTCTTCAGCACCTCGGCAAGGGAAAGATCGTCCGCCGGCAGCAGCGCGGCCCGGCCGAGCGAGATCAGGTCCATGACGGCGATGTGGTCGGTGACGGCGAGCCGGTCGGAGCCGGCGGCCGGCACCTGCCGGTCCTTCAGTGCGCGGTTCAGCGCATCGACGAACGGCCCGCGCTTCCTGACCAGCACCAGCACGTCGCCGGGGGTGATCCGCGTCCCCGTGCCTTCCAGCCGTGCGCCGGAAGAAATCCAGCCGGCGACGGTATCGGCGATCTGCTCCGCAAGCCGGCGCGCCGGTTCGGCCGGGCCCTCATGGTCGAGGGGCTCGGTCCAGTCCTCCGGCTCGGTGACGCTGTCGGCCTCCATCAGCGGCCAGACCTCGACGAGCCCCGGATCGCTCCTGCGGATCGCCTCGTGGATCGGCGCTGCGGGCGGCTCGGAAAGCCCTTCATGGTGTTCCGGCGCGGCAAAGACCGTGTCGACGGCGGCGAGCACATCGGGCGAAGACCGGAACGAAAGGTTCAGCCGCTCGTCGTGGAAGGTGAGCCCCGCTTCCCTCGCCGCCCGGCCGAATGCCTTGCGCTTTTCGCCGAAGAGCCGGGGCGCGGCGCCCTGGAACGAATAGATCGACTGCTTTTCGTCGCCGACGGCAAAGACGGTCGGCGGCCGGTCGCGCCGGCCCGTTCCTGAAAAGAAGTCGCCGACGAGCTGGGTGATCACGTCCCACTGCCGCGGGCTCGTGTCCTGGCCCTCATCGACCAGCACGTGGTCGAGGCCGAGGTCGAGCTTGTACTGCACCCAGCGCGCCGCCTCCGATGAGGAGAGCAGATCGGCGGTACGCGAGACCAGGTCGTCGAAGTCGAGGAGGCCGAGGGCGGCCTTCTTCGCCTCGTAGCGGGCGATGACCGCCTCGGCGAGCCGGGAGATGGCGGCGGTCGCTTCCACCGTGACGGCGGCGCGGTGGCGGTCCAGGACGTCGCCGAGCCGGTCGCACTCGGCTGCCAGCCGCTCTTCCAGATCGGGAAACGCGTCCTTGATCGCCTTGGTGGCGAATCCTCTTGCCGCGCGCGGCGTCTCGTTCTGCGTGAAAAAGACCTGCACCCACGCCGTGAGCTTTGCTTCCGGATCGCGTTCGGAAAGGGCTGTCTTCAGGCGGTCCAGAAGCTTGCCGTCAGTCGGTTTGTCGGAGGCGGCAAGCTCTGGCATCAGCACGGCCAGAAATCGGGGCGAGAACGATTGCGATTGGTCGGCCTCGGCGGCGATGGCGTGGGGCGGCGTGCCGGGCTCAAGACCGAAATCGGCGGCGAGCGCCGCGATTCCCGCATCGAGCGAGCCGTTGGCAGCAATGAAGCGCGACAGGGTCTCGCGCTTTGCCACCAGTTCCGCAATCGCCTCCTGAAAGCTCCAGTCGCTCGCCCGCGCCATCACGGTCTGCAGGGCTTCGGCGAGCCTGCCTTCGGGCTGCTCGGCCGTGCGGTGGAGCAGGGAGGCTTGCGCCTCGCCCAGAAGCTCGGCCTGGCCGCGGTCGTCGAGCACCTCGAAATGGCCGGCGACGTTGGCTTCCAGCGGAAACTGGTGCAGCAGCGCCTCGCAGAAGGCGTGGATGGTCTGGATTTTCAGACCGCCCGGCGTTTCCAGCGCCCGGGCAAAGAGGCGGCGCGCGCGAATGAGACCCTCGCGCCCAGGCCGCCGACCTTCCAGGTCTTCAAGCTCTGCGGCGAGCGCGGCGTCATCGAGCCGGGTCCAGCCACTGAGCCGGTCGAAGACGCGGGTCGCCATTTCCGCGGCCGCCGCCTTGGTGAAGGTGAGGCAGAGGATGCGGCCCGGATCGATGCCGGCAAGCAGCAGCCGCACCACCCTCTGGGTCAGCACGAAGGTTTTTCCCGAGCCGGCATTGGCGCCGACCCAGGCCGACGCCATGGGATCGCAGGCGCGCGCCTGGCGGGCGAGGGTGTCGGCGGGGATCGCGCGCGTCATGCGTCCTCTCCCCCGCCGAGCGACCATTCGGCAACGCGGGCCAGGTGGTCGTAGTCGCCGGCAAAGCGCCGCTCGAACATCGGCCGCGCGCGCGAGCGGTAGCCGGTAGCCGGATTGCGATAATGCGCAACGAGCGCGGCAAGCTGTTCCACGGCCTTTGCCGCCAGCGCTTCGGCATCGCCGTCCCGGCCGCGCGACTGGAAGAAGGCGGCGGCGTTCGCGTCCTTCAGCGCCACATAGGCGATCTCCGCGACCGTGCTGTCAGGAAGGCCGTCGAAGCCGCCGCGCTCGGCCATCGCGGCCTCCAGCGGCAATTGCGGGGCGAGAAGCGCATCGACCTGCTTCGCCGACGGAAGGGTTCCCGTCTTGTAGTCCAGCAGCGCCAGCCTGCCGTCGGCAAGGACGTCGATGCGGTCGGCCCGGCCGCGCAGACGGAACGGGGTGTCGCCGGCGGCGATCTCGAAAGAACCGGATATCTCCACGAACGAGCGGGCGAGCGTTGGCGCGCGCTCGCGCTCCCAGTCGAGGAAGGCGCCGGCGATGCGCGAAAAGCGCGGCCACCAGAGGGCGTGGATGTCGGGAAAGACTTCGAGGTCCGCAAAGTGCCGGCGCCCGAGCGCCATCAGCGCCTCAAGGGCCGTTTCATCGAATGGCGCCGCCGGGGTGCGGCCGCGGATGAAGTCGGCAAAGATCGCATGCAGCACCGTGCCGCGCTCGGCAAGGTCGGGGACGCCGCCGATGTCGTCCAGCGGGTCGAGGTGGAGCACGTGCCTTGCGTAGATCGCGTAGGGGTCGCGGATCAGCGTCTCGATTTCCGTCACCGAAAGGCTGGTCGGACGTGCCTCAAGTGGCGGCGCCGGCTCCGGGCGGGCGACGGGCCTTGCGGCGTCCGAACTGCCGTCAAGGCCGCGGGCGAGCGTCAGGTAGCGCCCCCCGCGCGCGGTCATGGCCGCGTCTGTCTCCTTGCCGACGACGGCGCGCAGCCTTTGCAGCCAGCGCGAGGCAACGCTCGGCGCGCCCTCTTTCCGCAGCGCACGGGAGAGAAACACGCGCGGCGCGCCGAAGCCTTGGGCGAAATCGTGGGCGGCAAGGCCGATCCGCCGCTCCGGCGCTTCCAGCCCGAGGTCGCGCCGCATCGGCCGCGACAGCCAGGGATCGGAGCGGGTGGAGGCCGGCCAGTCGCCTTCCACGAGCCCACCGAGCACCAGCCGGTCGACGCTCTGCAACCGCGCCTCCAGCGGCCCCCAGATGGAAATGCGCGGGTCGGCCGGGATATTGGGCCGCACCGCGATGCCGTCCATCAACGCGCGCAACAGCGCCGGCCAGTCCGTTGCGGCGACGGGAAAGTCGGTGACGCCGAGGGTGGAAAGCTCGGTCAGAAACCCGGCAAGCCGCGTGCCGGCGGCAGGATCGGCGAGCTGCGCCAGAGCACCGGTGTCGTCGCAGAGGACGCGGTTGAGGACGGCAATCTGGGCGCAGACGAGATCGCCGACGCTGACGGGCCCCTGGCCCGCGCCAAGCGCTTCGAGCGGTGACAGCGCCTCGGCGATACGCGCGCCGAGATCGGTGACCCGCTTCCAGTCCGCATCGGAAAGCCGGCGGACAGACCGGTGCAGCCGGCGCCCCTCCCGCCCGGTCTTGAGGGCCTCGATGGCGGCGCACAGGCCCGCGCTGCCGTCGCGCGTTCGCGGGCCGCGCAGGACGGCGATTTCCAGCAGACGTGCGGCGCGCCTGAGGTCTTCCGCCGAAAGCCCGAAGCGGGCGAGGGGGTGCTTCAGCACCGCAAGCAGGGTCACCGGATCGAAGCCGGAAAGGGCGAGGTCGGCGAGGAGCCGGGCAAGAACGGCTGGCGGCGTGCCGGAAAGCGGCCGGCCGGCGGAATCGTCGACGGAAATCTCCCAGCGCAGGAGATGCCGCGCCACCCGGCGGGCCAGCACCCGGTCCGGCGTGATGAGCGCCGCCGTCTCGCCATCGGCGACCGCTTCGCGGAGCGCGATGGCGACGGCAAGCGCTTCTTCCTCCTCGCCGCGCGCCTCGATGAGGGCGACGTCGGCAAAGGCATCGGCGATCTCGGCATCGGCAACGCCAAGGTCGCGCCAGCCTTCCGTCGCCTCGGCCGGCCGCAGCGCCTCGTTGACGAGCCGCATGCGCGTCGCGCGCGCCGCATCGGTACTCTCCGGCCCGAGCGTCGCGACGTCCTTGCGGCCAATGCCGATCCGGGCGATGAGCTGGCGCATGCCGAATTGCGGATGGCTCGGCGCGGCGTCTTCCGCCTCCCGGTCGCCGATCGCCGCCCAGGCGTCTTCGCCCAGCCGCCGGTCGAGGCCGGGAAGCACCACGGCGCCGTTCGGCAGATGCGCGATGGCGGCAAGGAGATCGGCGGTCGCCGGCGCCGAACCGGTCGAGCCGGCGGCAATCACCGGGCCGGCCGGCGGGTGCTCGCGCAGGCGCCGCGCGGCGGTCTCGATCGCCCGGTCGCGGCGCATGCCCGGATCGGCGAGCCCGCGCTCGGCGAGATAGGCCGGCCAGTGCTCGGTGACGATCTTCAAAAATTCCAGGCTGATCTGCCAGTAACGGGCGTAGTCCTCCGGCACCAGCGAGAACAGGCTGCGCCAGTCGGCCCGCTCGGTCGCCACCTGGTCCATGAGCCGGATGAGGTCGTCGGCAAGCCGCGCCGCATCCGCCGGTGAGGCGGGGATGGAGATCTCCCCGTCGCCTCCGAGATGGGGCATGAGATCCCGCGCGACCCGTTCGGTCCAGGACAGCACCAGCCGGGAAATGACCAGCCGCCGCTCCAGGTCGCCGATATTGGGCGGCAGCGCGGTCTCGTCGGCGAGCGTCGCCTCGTCGATGTCGTCGTCGCCGTCCACATCGCCGATCGGCGTGATGCGCGGCAGGATCGCCGCCCGGCCGCCGAGTTCAGTGAGGAAGACCCCCCGCAGCGCGCGCGCCGCGCGCCGTGTCGGTACGAAGATGCGCACATCGGCGAGTGCCAGCGGATCGTCGTCGAGCGTGAAGGCCGGGACGAGGTCGCCAGAGAAGAGCCCACGCACCAGCGTCGGCAGGAACGGGGACTCTGGCGGGATCGTCAGCACGCGCGGCGTCACCGCGCCTCTGCCGCCCGTCGGTCCCCGTTCTCCGGCCATGCCTGCCCCGTCCTTTGCTCATGGAACTCCGGCGCGTCTTCCGGCGAATCCCTTGCCGGATGGTACGCGCGCGGCGGGACGCGCAAAAGGGGATAGAAGCGGGGATTGAGCGGGGACCTGGCAGGGATCGGCTGTGGATAGATTGTGGAATGGATGGGGATAAACCGGCGGCGCCTCTTACTCAGCCGTCACCCCGGGCGGAGCGAAGCGGAGACGCGGGGCCTATTATCCCGATCCGCACGGTATGCCGCGTGGCGATGGAAAGGGCAGTCGCGCGAATGCTGGTCTGCGACAGGAACCGCGACGGGCTACCGTGTCGAGGCGGGCATTGGAAACCGGGTCTTCGCTTCGCTCCGCCCGGCATGATGTGGAGGTTGGCGCCGTCAAACCAACAGGACGTCATTGCTGTGCAAGTTCACGAATTCGGTGATGGCTGTTCGGTTTTCTTTTGTTCGGCGAAGGTCTTTGGCGGGATGTTTCCGATTGCCTGGTGGGGCCTGAACTCGTTGTAGTAGATGATATATTCGATGAGCTCGTTGGCCAGGTGCTCGGGGGTGTCGAA
>NZ_NPEV01000079.1 GCF_003258835.1 Rhodobium orientis
TTCGACACCCCCGAGCACCTGGCCAACGAGCTCATCGAATATATCATCTACTACAACGAGTTCAGGCCCCACCAGGCAATCGGAAACATCCCGCCAAAGACCTTCGCCGAACAAAAGAAAACCGAACAGCCATCACCGAATTCGTGAACTTGCACAGCAATGACGGCGCGTGGTTAATTTCTCAAAAATTTCAACGTCATTGCGAGGAGGCCGCAAGGCCGACGCGGCAATCCAGACGGCGTCGGCGGCAAGCTCCGCATTTCCGTCGAACGCGCTCCGCCAGCCACAAACTCCGTCGTCACCCCGGCTCTCCGCTTCGCTACGGCCGGGATGACGGCGGTGGAACGGCCGAAGTGATAGCGCCCTCGGCCCGCCCTCAAGACGCCGCGGATCGCCCGCCGGCGCAGGCATCGCGCACCCGGGCGCCGCCTTCCTCGATGGAATCGAGCACCGCGCAGCGATTGCAGCGGATGGCGGCGATGAGGTCGTTGCGGCTTTCCTCGATCGAGCGGTCCGAGGTGTCGACGGTCATTGGCGCGCGGGCATAGAGCGCCTCGCGGCTGGTGAGGATTTCCTTCAGCTCTTCCATCGCTTCGGGATTGTCGGCCATCGGCCGCTTGTCGCCCTGGGCCAGCACCCGGTTCATGTGCTCGTCCGGCGAGGCGCGCAGCCAGATGGCGACGAATTTCGACATCAGGAGGTCGTAGGTCTCCGGCTCGGAAACGACGCCGCCGGCGGCCGCCAGCACCACCTGATTGTAGTTGCAGGCGATGCGGTCCAGCGCCGCCTTTTCCAGCTTGCGATAGCCCTCCTGGCCGTAGAGCGCGAAGATCTCGTCGACGGCCATGCCGCTCTGGCGCTCGATTTCCGCATTGAGTTCCACGAAGGGGTAGTTCAGCTCGCGTGCGGCCATCCGCCCGAGCGTCGACTTGCCGGCACCGCGCAGGCCGATCAGCACGTAGCGTTCGGCCTTGTCGTATTCTTCGGAATTGACGCCGAGGATGGTCTGCACCCGGGCCACTTCCAGCGGCGAGGCCGTCTGCAGCTTCTTGACGATCTGGGCGATCTCGCCGGTCATCGGCTCGATGTCGGAGAACAGGGTTTCCAGCGGCACGCTGATCGCCTGGGAGATCTGGCGCAGCAGGACGACGGAAATATTGCCTTTTCCGTTTTCAAGCTGGGCGATGTAGCGCGGCGAGACGCCGGATATTTCCGACACCAGCTTGCGCGACATGCCGCGCCGGGCCCGGGCAATCTTCACCTTGGCACCCAGTTCGTCCAGAAAACCGTTGGCCTCGTTATCGCGGGTCATCGTGTTCTATCGCCAGTCCATTGCGTGGAAGGCTCGCTCAAAGCGAGTCCCTCCGATCATAACTCCGTTCCAAACTAGAAATATAATGCAACCGACGCAACTGTTGCTAAGCGATGCGCGCGCAAAAGCCGCATCGCAATCCCAGGTAGTCAACCGAATCCTGCTACCTGCGAGCCGGGCTCGCGGCCGTCTCCGCGTCACTGGCGTCCTGGACGGCGACGAACCGCTCCACCGCCTCGCGCATCATCGGCGGCAGCGAGATCGCCTTCATCTCCACCGCCGCGACCATGGCGCTGGCATAGGCCCCGGTGAAGCAGAGCGTGCCGCCCTGGCGGCCCTCTATGGTGTGGGCAAGCGAGCGCGAGCCGAGCCGGCTGAGCCGGACGACGAGCTCCAGGTCGTGGCGCGGCGTCACCGGGGACTTGAAGTCGTTTTCCAGATGGACGAAGGGCGTGCCGAGGCCATGGTCGAGGTTGAGCTCGTACCAGTTGACGCCGAGAACGGCCTTGTACCAGGCCTCCAGCGCCTCAAGGCACCAGTTCGGGATGTTGCCGGTATAGGCGATCTGCGCCGGGTCGCAATCGGCCCAGGTGATGCTGCGCATGTAGCGGAACGGGGCTTCCGGCGTTGCCGGGATCGCCTCGATGTCTTTTACCCGGTCCGGGAACACCCAGCCGCGCTTTGCCGCCGTCTTTCCCGGCACCTCACTAAGTGACGGGGCCTCAATAGGTTTCGACATGGTACCGGCCGTTCTCCCGCATCTCCGACTTGATGGCGTCCCAGGAGAGCCCGGCCTCGCGGCTGATCTCGTCGAGCGCCTCGTCGACGCCGGTCTCCATGCCCTTCAGCCCGCAGACATAGATGTGGGTGGTGGCCTTTTGCAAGAGCTCCGAGAGGGTGGCGCCCTCATTGCGCATGCGGTCCTGGACGTATTCCTTGGGCCGGTCCGGCAGGCGGGAGAAAACGAGGTTCTGCACCAGCAGCTTGGTCGGCACCTTCTTCAGCGGGCCGAAATAGGGCAGCTCTTCCGGCCGCCTGGCGCCGAAGAAGAGGTGCAGCTTGCCGTTGGCATTCGGCGCCGTGCGCCGCCGCCGCTCGGTGAAGGCGCGGAACGGGGCCGAGCCCGTGCCGGTGCAGATCATGACGATGTCGGCCTCGGTGTCGTTCGGCATCAGGAAGGTGGCGCCGAACGGGCCGGTAAGTTCGACCGTGTCGCCCTTCTTCAGGTCGCACAGATAGTTGGAGCAGATGCCCTCCGGCTCGCGCTTGACGGTCAGCGAGAAATTGTTGGTGTTCGGCCGCTCGCCGTCGCGGGCGCTGGAGATGGAATAGAGCCGCGGCGCGTGCGGATTGCCGATGCGGTCGGTGCCCGGCGGGATGACGCCGACGCTCTGGCCTTCCAGCACCGGGAAATTGTGGTTGCCGGCCGACAGGATGATGTGCCGGATGTCGCTCTCCGCATCCGGCGCCGTCAGCCGGTAATTGCCCTGGACGACGGCGGTCAGCGGATGCTTGCGATTGTAGAGATTGATGCTGGGCGCGGACGCCGAGGCGGGCGGGTGCACCTTGCCGCCGGCGCCCTCATGGGCCTCGTGCAGCAGCCGGGCGACATCGTCCTCGACGGCATCGTCGCTTTCGGCTGCCTCGGCCGCGCCGCTGATCTCTTCCTGCTCGGGAAGCTCGAACCACTCGAACTGCTCGTCGATCGGATAGGCCTCCAGCACGACCCGCCAGTTGTCGATGGCGCCGGTCGGGCAGGGGGCGATGCAGCTCATGCAGAAATTGCACTTTTCCGCCAGCACGACGTAGTTGTCGTCGTTATGGGTGACGGCATCGATCGGGCAGGTCTCTTCGCAGGTATTGCAGCGAATGCAGATTTCCGGATCGATGAGATGTTGCTTTACGGGCTTGTTCATGGGTGCAGGTGCTTCGGGCTGCGGGTGTTTTTGGTGTCGGCGTGCCGGGAAATGCCCGGCTATCGGTCGGGGCACCGCTTAGCCACCGTCATTGCGAGGAGGCCGCTAGGCCGACGCGGCAATCCATGCGGCATCGGCTGCACTGGATTGCTTCGCTGCGCTCGCAATGACGGCGAAAAGCGGTGAAAACCGGTCCTACGCGTCGTAGATCTTCACGTATTCGAAGTCGCCTTCCTTGTGATCGATGCCGACCTTCGGCGCCGTGATCCAGTTGGCGAACTTGCCGGTCTCGAAGCACGGCTTCATCAGGCTGGCGAGATAGTCGCCGTCGTCGGAGTTGGGCAGCCACTCATCGCGGTGCTTCTCCCACTCGTCCTTGGAGATCAGAGTGCCGTCCGGCTTCGCATGGGCGCCGGCGAACTCGCCGATATGGCGATGGAAGGCCATGTGCGGCAGCGACAGCTCGAAGTCGACGCCGTATTTCTTGAAGATGCGGTTCCAGCGGCCGACGCCGCCGGCGGCATCCTTGGAGTAGTCGTCGCGCAGGCGCATGTTGAGGGCGGTCAGCGCCGGCTCCTGGACCGTCACCGCCTTGCCGTCGATGAGGCGGATAACCGGATAGGTGTCGTTGACGAGCTGGTGGTCGTCCTCGATCTTGTGCTCCTGGAAGCGGCCCTTGATGCCGGAGTTGAAGGCGTTGGCGGCATTGGTGGAGACTTCGGAACCGAAGAGGTCGAGCGACAGCGTGTAGTGCAGGTTCAGCTTCTTCTGGATCAGCGGCAGGTCGACGACGCCGAGCGCACGTACCTTTTCCACGTCGTAGGGGTCGGTGATACCGGCCTCCTTCATCGCCTCGCAGGTCCGCTCGATGGTCCGCCCGACGCCTGTCTCGCCGACGAACATGTGGTGGGCTTCCTCCGTCAGCATGAAGCGGCAGGTGCGCGACAGCGGATCGAAGCCGGACTGGGCGAGCGCTTCGAGCTGCATCTTGCCGTCGCGGTCGGTGAAGTAGGTGAACATGAAGAAGGAGAGCCAGTCAGGCGTCGCCTCGTTGAAGGCGCCGAGCATGCGCGGCGCATCCTCGGAGCCGGAGCGGCGGCGCAGGAGTTCGTTGGATTCCTCACGGCCGTCCGCACCGAAATATTTCTGCAGCAGATAGACCATCGCCCAAAGGTGCCGGCCTTCCTCCACATTGACCTGGAACAGGTTGCGCATGTCGTAGAGCGAGGGCGCGGTGGCGCCGAGATGCCGCTGCTGCTCCACGGAGGCCGGCTCGGTGTCGCCCTGGATGACGATGAGGCGGCGCATCAGGCCGCGATATTCGCCCGGAACCTCCTGCCAGGCCGGCTCGCCCAAATGCTGGCCGAACGGGATCTTGCGATCCTCGACCTGAGGGGCAAGCAGGATACCCCAGCGGTATTCCGGCATCTTCACATAGTCGAACTTGGCCCAGCCCTTGGGATCGACGCTGATGGCGGTGCGCAGGTAGACGAGCGACTCCTGGAAGCCTTCCGGCCCCATGTCCTGCCACCAGTCGAGATAGCCCGGATGCCAGCGCTCCAGCGCCTTCAGCAGGCGGCGGTCGTCGGACAGGCTGACATTATTCGGGATTTGCGTGTCGTAGCTGACATTCATTGCATCGAGCATTGCGTGTTCCTCCAGAAATCTTGTTCGTTGGCGCCGTCAAACGCGCGTGGTGTCGAAGTCGCCGCGGATGCCGCTGCCATAGCGGCGCAGCGCGCCGTTCTCGCCGACGGCGTTGGGGCGCTGGAAAATCCAGTTCTGCCAGGCGGTCAGCCGGCCGAAGATGCGGGTCTCCATGGTCTCCGGCCCGGCAAAGCGCAGGTTCGCCTCCATGCCGGTGAGGGCATCGGGGGAGAAGGAGGCCCGCTCTTCCAGGAAAATGCGGATCTCGTCCTCCCAGTCGATGTCGTCATAGGCGAAGGTGACGAGGCCGAACTCGTCGGCCTCCGACGCATCGAGCGCCTTGCGGCAGGCGGCCTTGGCCTTGTCGACGCTCTCCGGCTCGCCGAGGAAGCGGGTCTGCAGCCGCGTCAGGTCGTTCGACATCGGATAGCGGCCGAAATTGCCCTCCGTCAGCGTCAGCGTCGCCTCCGGCCGGTTGTCGCCCTCGAACTGGCCGATCAGCATGTAGCTGCGGTCGGCGGCAAAGGCGATTTCGGCGAGCGGGCCGGCAAAGCAGGAGCCGGGCTCGACCAGCGCCACGAGGGTGCGCGAGGTCAGGTCGACGCGCTTGAAGAGGCGCTGCCAGTAAAGAAGGATTTCCCGCGCCAGCCAGTTGCCGTCATTGGCGATGAGGAAGGCCTCGTGGGCGACGACCTTTTCCGGGTCGCCGACGGTCTTGAAGACGACGGCGGCGGTGTCCGGCTCGTTGAAGCGCAGGTGCAGGATCGCATCGTCCAACTCGCGGGCGAATTTCAGGCACCAGGCATCGGCGCCCTCCGAAGCGAGCGCGTCGGTGTCGGCCGGCGCATCCGTTTCCGGGCCGGTGATGGTGATGGTCGCGATCCGGGTCTCACGGTCGAGTTCCAGCGAGACGGTTGAATAGGTGACCGCGTTGTCGGTGATGGTGCGCGTCAGCGACGTCAGCGAAACGCCCTTGGCGTCGTCCGGCCGGTCGGAGCGAGAGGCGATCTCGTTGGCCCGCTCGGCAACCACCTCGTCGAATTTGGAGTTGGTGGCGATCTCGTCGACCAGGCGCCAGTCGACGGCGCGCTTGCCCTTGATGCCTTCCTCGATGGAGCAGAAGACGTCCGCGAGGTCGCGGCGGACCTTGCGCTTGTCGGTGACGCGGGTGAGGCCGCCGGTGCCCGGTAAGACGGCCAGCAGCGGCACCTCGGGAAGGGCGACGGAGGACGCGCCGTCATCGGTCAGGATGATGTGGTCGGTGGCGAGCGCCAGCTCGTAGCCGCCGCCGGCGCAGGCGCCCTGGACCGCGGCGATGTAGGTCTGGCCCGACAGGGTGCCGGCCGCCTCCATGGCGTTGCGGGTCTCGTTGGTGAACTTGCAGAAATTGACCTTGTGGGCGTGCGTGGCGCCGCCCAGCATGCGGATGTTGGCGCCGGCGCAGAACACCCGGTCCTTGCCGGACTTCAGGACGACGGCCTTGACTTCGGGGTGCTCGAAGCGCAGCCGCTGGATGGCGTCGGCAAGCTCGATGTCGACGCCGAGGTCGTAGGAGTTGAGCTTGAGCTGGTAGCCCTCGAAGAGGCCCCCGTTCTCGTCCACGTCCATGGTCAGCGTGGCGATCGGCCCGTCGGTGTCGATCCGCCAGTGCCGGTATTTGGACGGGTCGGTTTGGAAGTCGATGGTCATGGGTCCTCCCTTAAGGGCCGATATTCGTTTCGTGGCATATTGCAATATAGTTCATGATTGTCAATCAGCCATCGCGGAATATATGCATTTTACACCTCTTTTTGCGAGACCAGCAAAGCGTTGGCGGCGAAAAGAGAAAAATAATGCATAAAATGTCACTTAAGATTGCAAAAATGAGAAAATCGCATCGAGGGTAGCGTTGGACCGGTCTCGGAACGGGGAATGGCCGCAATCGTCCAGATGGGCGACCGTCACCGGTGCGCTGACGTGCCGGCGCACCGCCTCGATCTGGGCGAGGGTGCCGTATTCGTCGTCCTTGCCCTGGACGACGAGGGTCGGAACCGAAACGCCGGCCAGGTCCGCCTCGATATTCCAGTTGAGGAAATCCGGATGCAGCCAGGAATCGGCCCAGCCCCGGAACGCGCAATCGACATTGTCGCCATGGTGGCGTTTCAGCTTTTCCCGCAGGCCGTCGCCATAGATCCGGTTGATCTCGGCAATCGAGGTGACGCAGCAGTCCTCGTTGAAGAAGTGCGGCGCCAGCAAAATCAGCTTTTCGACGCGCGTATCGTCAAAGCGACCGCAATAGACCGAGGCGATCGAGCCGCCGTCGGAATGGCCCAGCAGCACACCGCGCCGGAACCCGATGGCATCGAGCAGCGGCGGTACCACCTCGACGGCCTCGCGCGTCATGTAGTCGAGCGGGCGGGGCAGGGCGCAAGGGGACGACTTGCCGTAGCCCTGGCGCGAATAGACGAAGACGCCGTGCCCGGTCGCCTCCGCCAGCCGGTCCGGGAAGTCGCGCCAGGTGGTGACGGCCCCGAGCCCCTCATGCAGCAGGACGATAGTCGGCGCGTCCTCCGGCCCCGGGCCGATCCAGCGATAGTGCAACTCGGCATCGCCGATGGTGATCAGGCCCTCCGGGGAGAGCGCGGCGGCGTCCGCCCTCATAGCATGTCGCGCAGCTTGAAGCGTTGGATCTTGCCGGTGGCGGTCTTCGGCAGCTCGTCGACGAACTCGATCCAGCGCGGATACTTCCACTTGCCGATTTCCGACTTCACGTGCTCCTTGAGCATGTCATAGTCGAGATCGGCGCCGTTCTTGGGCACCACAAAGGCGCAGGGCTTGATGAGGTTCTCCCCGTCCGCCCGCGGCACGACGGCCGCTTCCAGGACGCCCGGATGGGAGATCAGCGCCGATTCCACCTCGAACGGCGAGACCCAGATGCCGCTGACCTTGAACATGTCGTCGGTGCGCCCGCAATAGACGTAGTTGCCGCTGGCATCGCGGGTGTATTTGTCGCCGGTGCGGGTCCATTCGCCCATGAAGGTGCGCCGGCTTTTCTCGCGCTGGTTCCAGTAGCCGACGGCGGCCGTCGAGCCGCGCACCAGCAGTTCGCCGACCTCGCCGTCGGCGACATCCTTGTCGTTCTCGTCGACCAGCCGGACATCATAGCCCGGAACCGGCTTGCCGGAGGTGCCGTAGACGATGTCGTCCGGTTTGTTGGAAAGGAAGATGTGCAGCATTTCCGTGGAGCCGACGCCGTCGACGATGTCGACGCCGAAGAGCTTCTTCCAGCGCTTGCCCACATCCTCCGGCAGCGCCTCGCCGGCGGAGACGCAGATCCGCAAGTTCGGCGAGCCCATCGCGGGTCCGGCCTCCGGATAGGCGAGCATCGCCGCATAGAGCGTCGGCACGCCGCAAAAGACCGTCGGCTGGTATTTCTGCAGGATGTCGAACACGGCCTGCGGCGTCGGTCGCGCCGGATAGAGGATGGTGGTGGCGCCGGCCGCCATAGGGAACGACAGGCCGTTGCCGAGCCCATAGGCAAAGAACAGCTTGGCGGCGGAAAAGACGACGTCGTCCTCTGAGAAGCCGATGATGTCGGTGCCGAAGAGCTTTGCGGTTTCCGCCGCGCTCGTCTGCACATGCGGCACGCCCTTCGGCGCCCCGGTCGAGCCGGAGGAATAGAGCCAGAAGGCGACCTCGTCCGCGGTCGTCTCGGCCGTCGCGCCGCGCTCCGAGGCGGCGAGTTCGGTGGCGAAGTCGAGCGTTCCCTCCACCGGATGGCCGACGACGAAGATATGCTCCAGCGTCGGGATGGAGGCAAGGATCGGCGCCACGGTCTGGTAGAGCGGCTCGGAGACGAACAGCGCCCGGGCGCGGGAATCTGAGAGCATGTAGCGGTACTGCTCGCCGGACAGCAGCGTGTTGAGCGCCACCGGGATGACGCCGGCGCGGATCGCGCCGAGGAAGATGACCGGGTACTCGATCGTATCGAGGGTGATCATCGCCACCCGGTCCTCGCGCTTCAGGCCGAAGCGGGAAAGAAGCCCGACCATGCGCTCGCTTTCCGCCTGCAGCGCGCCATAGGTGAGGCTGTTCTCGCCCTCGATGAAGGCCGGCTTGTCGCCGCGCCCGGCGTCCACATTGCGGTCGATGAAATCCACCGCGACATTGAAGATGCGCTTGTCGTCCATGTGCTTCCTGCCCTTGCGCGGGGCGCCGGGAATGCGCCCGATCCATTGTTGTTGAGTGTCGGGGCCGGCCGTCATGCCGCGGCCGTTGCTCCCGCCTACTTGCCGGTGAACTCGATAGCCCCCTCCGGGAGCAGGTAGAGCACATAGGCATCGCCCCCGCTCACCGTCGGGTGGTGGGCGCTGCCCGGCTCGTAGACGTACCAGGGGCCGTCAAAGCCATCGAAGCGCGGCGCGCCGTCGATCGGCATCAAGAGCCCGATCTCACCATTGGTGTGGACATGGTGCGGGCCCTTGACGTCCTTCATGCGCACCACGTCGACGCTGAAGCGTCCCGCCTCCGCGCCCGGCTTGACCGCGCGGCCGAACTTGATGCCGCCGGCCTCGCGCTGCATCAGCCAGCCTTGCTCCTCGCCGCGCGCGCAGGCCTCGGCGAGTGTCGTCACGATATCACCGTTTTCCGGGAACGTGCGGTTGAGGTCGTCGGCGAGCGCTCCGTCAAGCGGTCGCTTGCCGATGGCATCGACGACGGTGGCGATCGAAGTCTTGAATGCGTCCATGGTCGGTCCTCCCGCGGCCTTTGCGGCCGTCGTGCTTGTAATGTGCATTATATCGCATAATCGCATTCCATGGTCCGGATCAAGCAAAATCCGGAACAACCCGGATGTGAAAGATATTACACATGCAAAATCATATGGTTATAGGAATGATGTCCGACCGGGACATATTCGCAAATCATCACTTGCGCCGCTGCGGGAAAGAATTATAGTGCTCGTATTCGGCCGGGGACCTCCCGGAACGACAATGCGAAATCCCGGGATGCACATCGGGAAATCCAGGTAGGCTTGCACGCGGGTCCCCGCCGGGTAAGGTCGGGGACACCACCAGGGAGGAAATAAAATGCGAAAGACTTTCATGGCGTCCGCCGTTCTGGCGGCGGCGCTCACGCTGCCCGCTCAGGCGGCCGACTACAAGGTCGGGCTGCTGCTGCCCTATTCGGGCGTCTACGCCTCGCTCGGCAACGACATCACCGCCGGCTTCAACCTTGCGGTCGAGCATTTCGGCAAGGATCTTGGCGACGACACCCTGACCCTCGTCCAGGAAGACACCGAGGTGAAGCCGCCGGTCGGCCTCGCCAAGGCCCGCAAGCTGGTCCTGCAGGACAAGGTCGACGCCATTTCCGGCATCGTCTCGTCCGGCGTCCTCGCCGCGCTGCGCGATTTCGTGCACCAGACCGAGACCCCGCTCGTCGTCGCCAATGCCGGCAACGACCAGATGACCGGCGAGCGCTGCAGCCCCTACATCATCCGCGTTTCCTTCTCCAACGGCCAGGTCAACCGGCCGATGGGCCCGTGGCTGGTCGAAAAGGGCGTCAAGAAGATCTACACGCTGGCGCCGGACTATGCCGCCGGCCGCCAGATGATCGAGGCGTTCTCCAAGTCCTTCACCGAAGCCGGCGGCGAGATCGTCGGCGGCCAGTTCACGCCGTTCCGCAAGACCAAGGACTTCGGCCCCTACCTGACGGCAGCCGCCGCCAGCGGCGCCGACGGCATCTTCGTCTTCTATGCCGGCGGCGAGGCGATCGGCTTCGTCAAGCAGTACGGCGAATTCGGCATCAACGAGAAGATGCCGCTCTATGGCTCGGGCTGGCTGACCTCGCCGCTCTATGTCGGCGCCGAGGGCAAGGCCGCGGACGGCGTCATCACCTCGCTCAACTATTCGCCGAGCATCGAGAACCCCGAGAACGAGCGCTTCCAGAAGGACTACATGGCCGCCCATGACCGTGCCGCCTCGGAATACGCCGTGCAGGGCTATGACGCCGGCCGGCTGATCGTCGAGGCCATCAAGGCCTCCGGCGGCGACAAGGCCGCCTTCAAGAAGAACCTCTCCAAGGTCAAGTTCTCCGGCCCGCGCGGCCCCCTGGAGATCGATCCGGCGACCAACAACATCGTCCAGAATATCTACATCTACGAGACCAAGGTCGCCGAGGACGGCTCCACGTCCCAGGAGATCCTCGACACGGTCGAGGCCGTTCGCGATGCGCCGAACGGCTGCCAGATGAACTGATCCGGCACCGGGCCGGAGGCGGGCGCGCCCCGTCTCCGGCCTTTCGCCCGCCCGTCGCAGTCTTTTTGAAAAGACCCGCGTGACGCCGGCGTTGCAAATCCCGAAAATTCTGGCTGTGATGGGGGCCGTGGCGTCGGCAGGACGCGACGGCGGGAGGCGAGCTTCCTGATGTTGACCGATCCCGGATATCTCTTCGTTCAGTTCCTGAACGGGCTGCAGTTCTCCATGCTGCTGTTCCTGTTGTCGGTCGGGCTGAGCGTCACCTTCGGGCTGATGAACTTCGTCAACCTCGCCCATGGCGCGCTCTATGCCTGCGGCGCCTTCATCGGCTATTCCATCGCCGTTTGGACGGGGTCTTTCTGGGCCGCGTTCCTCCTCGCCCCGCTCGCCGTCTGCGTCATCGGCGCCGTGCTCTACGGTGTGCTGATCCGCCAGGTGCGGTCCGCCGGGCCGCTGACCCAGGTGCTTTTGACCTTCGGCCTCATCTTCATCTTCCTCGACGCCTTTCGCGTCATCTGGGGCGACCTGGCGCTCGGCGTCTCCGCCCCGACCCTGCTTGCCACCAACATCCACATCTTCGGCCAGACCTATCCGCTCTACCGCCTGTTCCTCATCGCTCTCGGCCTTGCCGTCTACCTGATCCTCTGGCTCGCCCTGGAGCGCACCAATATCGGTGCCATGGTCCGCGCCTCGGTCGACAATGCGGAAATGGCCTCCTGCCTCGGCGTCAATGTGGAACGGCTGTTCTTTGCTGTCTTCTGCACCGGCTGCCTGCTCGCCGGCCTTGCCGGCGTCGCCGCCGCGCCGATCTTTTCGGTCTATCCGGGCATGGACCTGGAGATCCTGATCCCGACGCTCATCGTCGTCGTCATCGGCGGTCTCGGCAGCCTCAAGGGCGCCATCGTCGGCTCGCTGCTGATCGGCATGCTGCAGACCTTCGGCCAGGTGCTGATCCCGCAGCTCGCCGGCTCGCTCAGCTACATCCTCCTCGGCGCGACCCTCATCCTGCGGCCCGAGGGCCTGTTCCCGGCGCGGGCGCACTGACCCATGTATTATCCCTCAAAGCTCCGCTCCGCCGTTGCCGCGCTGCTCTTCGTCGCCGGCATCGTCGCCGCCTTCCAGGCCGGCTATTTCGGCAAGGAAATCCTCGTCGAGATCGCGCTCTACGCGCTGCTCGCCCTCAGCCTTGATTTCCTCGCCGGCTTCGGCGGCATGGTCTCGCTGGGCCACGCCGCCTTCTACGGCATCGGCGGCTATGCCTATGTCATCATGACGATGGAAGCCGGCGTGCCGCCGCTCGCCGCCATGGCGCTGGCGCTCGTTCCCTGCTTTGCCGCCGGCTGGCTGCTCGGCATCGTCACCTCCAAGGTGCGCGGCATCTTCTACATCATGGCAACGCTCGCCTTCGGCCAGATGATCTACGTCTTCACCTTCCAGAACCGCATGCTCGGCGGCAGCGACGGCGTTGCCGGCGTGCCGCGCATCGACCTCACCGCCATCGGCATCGACATGAACGATCCGAGCATCTTCGCCTGCGCCGTCGTCGTCGCCACCGGCCTCGTCTATCTGGTCTTTTCGCGCATCCTGACGTCGAGCTTCGGGCGCACGCTGGTCGGCCTCCACCGCAACGAAAACCGCATGCGCGCCCTCGGCCTGTCGGTGCGCTGGTACAAGGCGATGGCGAGCGGGCTCGCCGGGACTGCGGCGGGCTTTGCCGGCACCATCGCCGCCCAGCACACCATGTTCGTCTCGCCCGGCATGATGGACTGGACCACCTCCGGCGAGGTGCTGATCATGGTCATCCTCGGCGGTCTTGAGACGCTCATCGGCCCGGTCGTCGGCGCCGCCTTCGTCGTGCTCCTGAAGCACGAGATCTCCGAATTCACCAACCACTGGCACTTCTTCATCGGCGTCTTCCTGATCGTCGCCATCCTTGCCGGCGGCAGAGGGCTCTACGGCTCGCTGGAAGCCGGCGTTGCCCGCCTGACACGCAGAAAGTCAGAACGGGAACAGGAGCCTGGCAAGACGACGGCCCAAAAAAACCCGGAGGCCGGCAATGCTTGAGGTCGTCGAACTCTCCAAGGCCTTTGGCGCGCTGCGGGTCACCAACAATGTCTCGTTCCGGCTGGAGAAGGGCGAGCGCCGGGTCGTGCTCGGCCCTAACGGCGCCGGCAAGACGACGCTGTTCAATCTTCTGACCGGGGAACTCTCCCCCGACAGCGGCCGCATCAACATCGACGGCGTCACCGTCAACCAGATGCTGCCGAACGAGCGCGTCCGCCTCGGCCTCGGCCGCAGCTTCCAGAAGAACAATCTCTTTGACGGCCTCACTGTCGGCGAGAGCCTCAGGCTCGCGCTCGCCATCAAGCGCCAGAAGACCTTTTCCCTGTGGCGCGACGGCACCCGCGATGCCGGTATCGTCGAAAGGGCCGAAGAAATCGCCGGCATGGTCGGCCTGACGAGCCAGATCGACGTCTCCTGCGACGCGCTCTCCTACGGCGCCCGCCGCCAGCTCGAGGTCGGCCTGGCGCTCGCCTCCGAGCCGAAGGTGCTCTTGATGGACGAGCCGACCTCCGGCGTCGGCCCGGACATGACCGATGCCTTCACTGCCATGGTCGGTGGGCTGCCGCGCGACCTCACCATCCTCATCATCGAGCACGACCTCGACGTCGCCTTCGACATCGCCGACAGCGTCACCGTGTTGAATTTCGGCAAGGTGGTGTTCGACGGAACGCCCGAGGCGGCCCGCACCAGCCGCGAGGTGCGCGAAATCTATCTGGGGGACTGGGCCGGCGATGCTTGAGATTTCCGGACTGCACACCGGCTACGGCGAAAAGCGCGTGCTGCACGGCGTCGACCTCACCGTCGGCGAGGGCGAGGTGGTGACGCTCCTCGGCCGCAACGGCGCCGGCAAGACGACGACCTTGAAGGCTGTCATGAGCCTGCTGCCGGCGATGGAGGGCGAGATCCGCTTCGACGGCAGACCGCTGAAGAAGGTGAAGACCTACGACCTCTCCGCCCTCGGCCTTTCCTTCGTGCCGGAAAACCGCGGCATCTTCCCCTCGCTCTCAGTCCGCGAGAACCTGGAACTGACCCGGTCCACGCGCCGCGAGGTCGCCGACGGCTGGACCATGGAGCGGGTGTTCGAGTTCTTCCCGCGCCTGCGCGAACGGCTCGACAATGGCGGCTCGCAGCTTTCCGGCGGCGAGCAGCAGATGCTGGCGATCGCCCGGGGCCTTCTCCTCAACCCCAAGCTCCTGATCCTCGACGAGCCGACGGAGGGCCTTGCCCCGATCGTCGTCAAGCAGATCCACGAGCGGCTGATGGAGTTGAAGAAGGCGGGGCTCTCCATCCTGCTGGTGGAGCAGAATTTCGGCTTTGCCACGACCCTTGCCGACCGCGCCTTTGTGCTCGGCCGCGGCGAGATCCAGTGGTCCGGCCCCTCCGGCGACTTGCGCGGCGAGAGCGAGATCCAGCACCGCTGGCTCGGTGTGTGATACCCTTCCTGCAATGAGCCATCTGCCGTTCCTCATCCGCAACCTGTCCCTCAAAGGTCTTGCCGTTGCCGACATCGGCGCCGGCGACGGCGCGTTCGCCCGCGAGATGGCGGGCGAGGGGGCCAAGGTGACGGCCGTCGAAGTGGAGGCGGACAAGGTCGCCGCGCTGGCGAGAGAGGCCGAAGGCTTTGAGGTCGTGGAAGGGCGAGGCGAAAAGCTGCCCTTTGCCGACGCAAGCCTCGACCTCGTCGCCTTCATGTTCTCCTTCCACCATGTGCCTGGCGACGTGCAGGACGCCGCGCTCACCGAATCGCTGCGGGTCTTGAAGCCCGGCGGACGGCTCCATATCGCCGAGCCGCTGGCGGAGGGCGCGCTCACCGAGATCCTTCTGCCGCTGGAGGACGAGAGCGAAATCTTGCGGCAAAGCCGCGCAGCGATCGAGCGACGGATCGGCGCCGACCTCTCGCTCCACGCCCGGGAAAGCTACGATGTTCCCTATCGTTACGCGTCCCTTCAGGCGATCATCGATGATGTCGTCGGCATCGATCCGACCCGCGCGGCGCGCGTGCCCGCCGTTCGCGCGGAGATCGAAGCGCGCTTCCAGCGCTTGGCGGAATCGCATTCAGGCGACTACCTTTTCCAACAGCCGTCCGTGGCCTGGCACCTCGCACCGAACAGGTGAGGGACGCGGGCGGCGTGAGGAGGGAGCCCCGCGTGGCCGACGACGCCGATCTTCTGGACCAGCGCCGCAACGATCTCGTGACGCTGTTCATCGACGACCACCCGATGGCCCGTGCCCTCGGCATGGAGTTCGTGGAGGGCGACTGGAACCGCGTCGTCTGCCGCCTGCCGATGCGCGACGACCTGACCTTCCGGGAGGGGGCCGGCCTTGCCCCCGGCGTGCTCCTCACCGTCCTTGACGGCGTCTTCGGCCTCAGCGTGTGCATGCGCGTGCCGGTCCCCCAGGCGATCGCCACCATTGAGTTGAAGATCGACTTCATCGAGGACGCCCGCACCGACGCCGACCTCGTCTTCACCGGCGAGTGCTACGCCATTGCCGACAATGTCGGCTATGCCCGCGGTGAAATCACCCGCCAGGGAGACGGCGGGCTCGTCGCCGGCGGCTCGGCCACGTTCATGCTCGGCACGCGTGGCCCGACGTTCTTTACCGAAGCGGCGGGAGAGGGCGCATGACCGTCTGCCTGCCGGAACTGGAACGCGCCAACGATCTCCTCGCCGCCTCGCCCTTTGCCCACTGGCTGAGGACCGAGGCCGTCGAGGCGCACGGCCGGATTGCGGTCCGCATGCATGTCGACGAGCACCATATCGGCAACCCGTTCCTGCGCGCCGTCCAGGGCGGCATCGTCGCCAGCCTGATGGACTATGCGGCAAGCCTCACCCTGTCGCTCTATCTGGGCCGGGCCGAACTGCTGCGCCCGCTCTCCGTCAACGTCTCGTACCTGCGCTCCGTACGCGACCGTGACTGCCTGGCCGATGCGCAGATCGTCCGCCTCGGCCGCCGGGTGGCGACGCTGACGACCAGGGCCTGGCAGGACGATGCGGAAAAGCCCTGCGCGGTCTCCCAATACACCTTCGTGCTTTCCTGACGCCGCCCCGTCTTTCCCGCTTGCGGTCGCTGTGTTTCGTCGGCGATGCTGCAACCAGAAAAAAAGAATGGGGGAACGCCATGGGGCCGCTTTCCGGCATCCGTATCGTTGAATTTGCCGGCATCGGGCCGGGGCCTTTCGCGGCCATGCTCTTGTCGGACATGGGCGCCGACGTCGTGCGCATCGAGCGAAACGGCGGCAACAACACCTTTGCCATCGACTACGACATCCTCAACCGCGGCCGGCGCTCCATCGAACTGGACCTGAAGTCCGACGAGGGGAGGGCGACCGCCATGGCGCTGGTCGCGCGGGCCGACGGCCTGATCGAAGGCTTCCGGCCGGGCGTCATGGAGAAGATCGGCCTTGGGCCCGACGCGTGCCTGGAACGCAACCCGCGCCTCGTCTATGGCCGCATGACCGGCTGGGGCCAGGACGGGCCTCTCGCCCGCGCCGCCGGCCACGACATCAACTATATCGCGCTCTCCGGCGCACTCTCGGCCATCGGGGGCAAGGACGGCGCACCCGTGCCGCCGCTCAACCTCGTCGGCGATTTCGGCGGCGGCGCCCTCTATCTCGCCTTCGGCCTCGTCTGCGGACTGCTGGAAGCAAGGACCTCCGGCAAGGGCCAGGTGGTCGACGCCGCCATCGTCGACGGCGCCGCCAGCCTGATGGCGATGATCTACGGCCTCAAGGCGAACGGCAGATGGGATGAGGCGCGCGGCAGCAATTTCCTTGACGGCGGCGCCCATTTCTATCGCTGCTACCGCTGTGCGGACGGCAAATGGGTCTCGGTCGGCGCCATCGAGCCGAAATTCTACGCGCTGCTCCTGGAAAAGGCCGGCATCGACGATCCGGCCTTCAATGCGCAGCTCGACACGGCGGCGTGGCCGGACCTTGCCGAACGACTCGATGCGGTCTTCGCCAAGAAGACGCGCGAGGAATGGTGCGCCCTGCTGGAAGATACGGACGCCTGTTTCGCGCCGGTCCTCGACATGGAGGAAGCGCCCGCGCATCCCCACAACGCCGCCCGCGGCACCTTCGTCTCCCGCGACGGCGTCATCCAGCCGGCCCCCGCCCCGCGCTTCAGCCGCACACCGGGCCGGGTGCAAGGCCCGCCGCCGACGCCTGGGGCCAACCGCGACGACATCCTGGCCGATTGGGGGATCACCGTGCCGGCGGAGTAGGGAGGTTGGCGGATTGAGGATTGGGCGCGCACACTACCGTCCGGAGGTCGCCTATGACCATGCAGCCAACGGCTCCAACTCCGGCCTGTCCACCCACTCCGCGTCACCACCGGACTTGATCCGGTGGTCCATGATGAGGTGCGGCATAATCCAGCCTAATGGTTTGAAATCAAAGGCCGCATGGATTGCCGGGTCGAGCCCACTACTGTCCGGTCTAATTTTGTAGACAGGGTGCATGGCATTGATTCTACTTGGTTTCAGACGTTTCGCGGCGT